>CABYHU010000003.1 GCA_902518715.1 uncultured SAR86 cluster bacterium | reverse complement strand
ATAACATATGATCCTATAAATGCGGAAGGTGCAATTCCTGACCCTAATGCCTGACTTACAGCTGTTGCAAAAAGAATATTAAGACCTAACCCACCGTATTCTTCAGGTACTAACAAGCTATTGATACCAAGGGAAACAAGACCTTCTTGAATATCTTTCTGATGCTCAGGATGATCCGTTGTAATCTTCCTTATAACATCTACTGATGCGTTGTCATCTAAGAATTTCTTTATGTTTTCTTGAAAAAATTCTTGATCTTCTGAGAGTCCAAAATACATTTTAATTATCCTTAACCTTCGGTTCACGGGGCATTCCAAGACCCCTTTCAGAGATAATATTTTTTTGAATTTGACTTGTTCCGCCGCCAATTATTAGACCTAAGAAATACATGTATATGAATTGCCAACTCCCGCCATCCCTTAAAAGGGGACTTTGTTCATATAATGTTCCTATTTCTCCCATGATATCGATAGCAAATCCCTCTAGTTCATGCCTTAATTCTGTCCCAACTAATTTTTGGATCATCTTTCCCAGTTTCACATCTTGCCCAGGATTAATTTTTGAAGATAGAGTTCTAAGACTGTGAGATTGAAAAGCAACTACTTTTCCTTGAAGCGCCATTAGTTTATCTCTGTAGACTGGAATATCAATAAGTTTCTTCCCATCAATTGACTCTTCTTTCATTAGATCAATAAGCATATTGATTCTATTCATTGTGGCATTTGGGTCAGCAAGAGAACCTCTCTCATGGCTTAAGGTTGCATTTGCAACAGCCCAACCTTCACCTCTATTTCCAACAATATTCGTTGCTGGAACTTTTACATCTGTAAAAAAAACCTCATTAAATCCAGCTTTTAAAGTCATATCAACTAAAGGTCTTATTTCTATTCCTGGTGTATCCATTGGAATAAGCAAATAACTAATACCGCCATGTTTAGGAGCATCAGGTTCGGTTCTCACAAGACAAAACATCATTTGGGCATATTGGGCAGTACTAGTCCAGATTTTCTGACCATTTATGACCCACTCATTATCAATGAGCTCTCCTTTTGTCTGAAGACTTGCAAGATCACTTCCTGCATTGGGCTCAGAGTAGCCTTGGCACCAAATCATCTCTCCATGAAGGGTTGGCATTATATATTTTTGTTTTTGCTCTTCTGTTCCTAGCTCTAGGAGAGTAGGGACAAGCATATCAATTCCTTGTCCACCCATTCCTGAGGGAATTTTAGCTTTAGAGAACTCTGTTGCTATTATTCTTGATTTTATAATGTCCGGATCGCCACCATATCCACCATATTCTTTTGGCACTGACCTTGCAAAATATCCTCTTTTAATAAGCAACTTTTGCCAGTCAGCTCTTGTAAGCTCTGGACCATGTTTCCCTTTTCCATCTGATGCAAGAGGTGATTGGGAGCTATCGACAAATTTTAGATCCTTATATTCATTACAAAAAGATTGGACCTCTTTTTTAAAATCTTCATATTGTGGGCCATAATTTAAATCCATTATAAGTCCTTTGTTTCAATATTAAGTTGACCCTCAAGACCTGCTGATCGGTGTTTTTCAATCTCTTGGTAATAGGGATCCATAATCATTTCAAGCATTGCTTTTCTACTTGGGTATCTTGCTATTGCAATAGAGTCCCAGATATCCTCAACTTCTCCCAACATTAGTCTGCTAACAACACCAGAGAAAACAATTTCAGCACCAACCTTCTTGAGACATTCTTTAACTTTTTCTCCATAAATAGCATATGCCTCAGCACCAGATAAATCAGTTTCTCTACCATCCTCATACTCTGCCTTTTCTTTAAATTTAAGGAGATTTACCATAGCAATTGGAGTCTCTACGTCTCCTTCCACAAAACCATTAAGTTGTTCATCATTTGGAGATAATTTATTAAATACTTTCATTTTTTATTTCCAGTCCGGATCTCTTTTTTCTAAAAATGCTGTAATACCTTCTTTTGCATCATCACTCTTTAGACATTTTTCTAGCTGCTCTTTAAGGAAAGGAACAGCTTCATCAAAATCCATTTTATCTTGATGGTTATATGCTTCAAGTCCCAATTTCATTGTTCCTGGAGCTAGTTTTGAAAGCTCGGCTGCAATCTTATTCACTTCTTCACTTAGCTTCTCTTTATGAACAACCTTATTAACAAGACCAAATCTTTCTGCATCATGAGAACTAATTTTATTTCCTCTCATAATGAAATCTAGACCTTGTCTTTTAGGCATAACTCTAAATAGACCAGCCATGACCATGAAAGGCCAAATTCCTCTTTTAATCTCAGGCGCAGAAAAAGTAGCTTCTTCAACAGCAATTGCATGAGTTGAATTTGTAACCATAAGAAGAGCGCCAGCAAGAACAGGGCCCTGTATTTCACAAATCACTGGCTTATTCAAACTCCTTATTTTAAGGCTTATTTCTTCAGTTCCACCTCCGAGTGATGGCACATTCGAAGTGCTCTCAGATGATTTGCCCGACATAGTTCCAAGATCACCACCTGCACAAAAAACATCACCATTTGCTTTTATTACTACAACTCTTATGTCTCTTTCCTGGGCAGCAAATGCCAATGAGTAAATAATTTCATTAGCCATTACTGGATTAATGGCATTCTTTTTTTCAGGCCTATTCAGAGTAATACTCATGATATTATTTTCAACCGACAATTCAATTGCCTCAAATATTAGTCCTTCTAAAGATAAATTCTTATTATCCATTTTTATTTTCTTTTTTTAGTATCTTAGGAACTTCAATATGTTTAGCCCTTAAGTATTCACCAAGTGATTTTGCTTGTCCATCTTTTCTATTATTAGAAGAAATTCCATCTTCCAGAATGCCATGAATATAAAAATTTAATGACTTTATATTTGGGAGATCATATCTTTCAATTTTGAATTCAGATAAATCTGGAAGAAGCTCTTTTAACTTTTCAACGGATAAATAAGAATTTAGAAAAGAAAAAGCCATATCAGTCTTTGCCCACACTCCTAAATTGGCACATCCGCCTTTGTCTCCAGACCTAGTCCCAAAAATTCTTCCAAAAGCTATTTTTTCAAATTCATCCTCAGGGCAGGGGAGAATATCTACAGGTTCTTTTTGATAGTAAATATCATCAAGCCCTAACTCGCTTGTTGGAGTAATTTCGAACACCTCATCATTAAAGTGAACCACTTCTTTAATATACTTGCTTTCTACTAATGCAGGCCAATAAACAATTACAGGACCGCTAGCCTTTACACCGCCTTGAGCAAAAAAGCCTGGATAGTTAGCAAGAGAAAGTTCAACAATCTTTGCGCTAAAAAGTCTGCCTACCAAATCAGGATCCTTTGATTTTACTGAAAGAGAAAGTGTTGCCATTGCCTCTTCATTTGAGTTTGGATTTTCTTTATCCGTTCTGTGAAGATCTGTTCGTACTTCATCAAACTGCTCTCTACCACCAACAAGATTAAAGAGAGTATCTGTAAATGCTTGAGCTTTTTTTTCAATATCAAGACCAGTTAAGATTAAATCCATACCATTTCTATAACCTCCAGCAAGATTAATACATGCTTTATGCTTATTAGGAGGGGAGCTACCTCTGCAGCCTGAAACAAATACCCTATCTTTATCAACATCCTCTATTTTTAACGTATCAAAATGAGCTACCACATCAGGATTAATATAAGCAGGTGAACTAATCTCATATAAAAGCTGAGCAGTCACAGTTCCCGTAGACACCAAGCCACCAGTACCTGGATGTTTTGTTATAAAGAAACTACCATCAGATTGAATTTCAGCAATTGGGAAACCAACATTTTCGAAACTTGGAACTTCTTCAAAGAAAGCGTAATTGCCTCCTGTTGCCTGACAGCCACATTCAATAATGTGGCCAGCAGCAAGAGCACCTGCAAGTTGATCATAATCATCTCTTTTCCAATTAAACTTCCACGCAGCTGGACCAATTACGACTGCTGCATCTGTGACACGAGGGCAAACTACAATTTCAGCACCTCTATCTAAAGCCTCTTTTATCCCCCATGCACCAAGATAAGCATTAGCAGTCAATGTAGTGTAGCCAGAATCTTTAAGAGAGATTTCTTTATCGATATTTATAAACTCTTCACCAACGTTTTGAAGATCGCTCATTCTTGGCATTAAATCATCACCATCGATATAGGCAACCTGCATCTCTAAACCTAATTCACTTAAAATAATTTCAATTTCATTTGCCATAGACTTTGGATTTAAGCCTCCAGCATTAGTAACAATCTTTATTTCTTTTTCCTTACAAGTTTTTGCAACATCTTTTAGCTGTTTAAGGAATGTACCAACATATCCTTTATCGTTTCCTCTTTTCAGCTTTTGGTTAAAAAGAATGGTCATAGTAAGTTCTGCCAAGTAATCACCAGTTAGGACGTCAATCGGACCTCCTTCAACCATTTCTTTTGCAGCAGATAATCTGTCGCCATAGTAACCACTGCAATTTGCTATTTTTATTACTTCAGAACCCACTTTTAAGAATCAACCACCATCAAAACGGCACCATTCTCGACCTGATCATTTTCCTTGATAAAAATATCAGAAATAACTCCATCTTCACTTGCCTTTATAGAGTGTTCCATTTTCATAGCCTCTAGAATTACTAGAGTCTCTCCTGATTTTACCTTTGATCCTTTTTTTACTTTCAAATCGACTACTTTGCCCGGCATTGGAGCTATCAATCCACCAGCTTGCACCTCAAGACCCGGCATTGAAAATCTAGGCTTAACTTCAAAAGATACATCACCGCTTGGGATATGAACTAATATAAATTCAGCATCCTCAGAAATTCTAGATTTGATTCTTACACCATCAAAAACAAGATCTATATACTTATCATCAATATCAACTACTTCAACTTCCGAATTGAAAACAAGGAATTTATTTTTATTTATCAACTTATATTCAACGAATATTTCTTCACCATCGAGGAGAAATGTAATGTTAGGATTTGGAAGTCTTCCATTTGTCCAACCGGATGGGATGTAAGGTGCAATATCTGAAGAGATTCTATTTCTCATTTGTTTCCACATGGCTGCAGCTGTTAGTGCAAGATTAAGCTCATCATTAGTAAGGTTTTTTACTCTCGGTGGTTTAACTCTCTCTATAAAGTCTGTTGTTGTATTTCCTTTTAAAAACTCATCAGACCTTAGTGTTGCAATTAAAAAATCTTTATTAGTAATAACGCCGCCAATATGAGAATCTTCTAAAGATTTAGCTAAAACTCTTGCAGCATCCTCCCTTGTTTCACCGTAGGAAATAACTTTTGCAAGCATTGGATCAAAGTTAGTACCAATAACTGAATCTTTATGAACACCAGAATCCCACCTAGTTATAAAATCATTTTCAGCTTGTTCATAAGCAAACATGTTTCCTGTTTCAGGTAAAAAATCATTATTTGGATTTTCAGCATACAGACGAGCCTCAATTGAGGACCCTGTCCACTCAATGTCCTCTTGCGAGTACTGTAGCTTTTCACCTCTGGCAATTTTTATTTGTTCAGCTACTAAATCTATTCCAGTAACTTCTTCCGTAACTGGGTGCTCAACTTGAAGTCTTGTATTGACCTCTAGGAACCAAAATTCACCACTCTTATCATCAAAAAGAAATTCAACAGTTCCTGCAGACTCGTATTTTATTTTTTTTGCAAGGTCAACTGCTGCATTACCCATTGCGAATCTTATCTCTTCAGTTATCCTCGGAGATGGAGACTCTTCAATTATTTTTTGATGTCTTCTTTGGATTGAGCATTCTCTCTCACCAAGATGAATAATATTGCCGTGAGAGTCCCCGAGAATTTGGATTTCTATATGTCGAGATTTTTCTACATATCTTTCAATGAAAACTCTCTCATCTCCAAAACCTGATAAAGCCTCTCTTTTCGCACCTTCAAGCGACTCTTGTAGATCTTTTTTATCAGTCACAACCCTCATTCCTTTTCCGCCTCCACCTGCAGCTGCTTTTATTAGAAGTGGATATCCAATTTTTTTGACTTCTTTCTCATTTGAGGTCATTGGAAGAGTGGGAACGCTAGCTTTTATAGCAAGCTCTTTAGCTTTTAACTTATCACCCATTACAGAAATGACTTTAGGGGATGGACCAACCCAAACAATCTTTTCTTTAATGACTCTTTTGGCGAATTCAGAATTTTCTGATAAGAAACCATAACCTGGATGAATAGCGCCAGCATTACTTTTTTGTGCTGCATCTAAAACTGCATCTATATCAAGATATCCTCCATCTGGAAGAAGCACTGCTTTATCAGCAAACCTAACATGAGGCGCATCCTTATCTGCTTCAACATAAATTGCTATAGTTTGGATGCCCATTGCTTGAGCAGTCCTCATTATCCTTAATGCAATTTCTCCTCTATTTGCAACTAAAATTGAATCAAACATTACAACCTAAACACCCCATACTCTTTGGCGCCCTCTATTGGAGTGTTGTTACAAATTGATAAACAAAAAGCAATTATCTTTCTTGTATCTCTTGGATCAATTATTCCATCATCCGTTAGCATACTGCTTGCTACTAAAGCATGTGACATTCTCTCTGCAGCGTCTTCAACCATCTTTACAATTTCTGCATCTGCTTTTTCATCAAACTTCTCGCCAGTCCTCATTGCTTTTGCTTTCCTGACTATAGACATTACTCCTGCGATTTGCTCTGGACCCATCACAGCAATTTTTGCAGTCGGCCACAAAAAAGTAAAACGATTGTTATATGCTCTTCCAGACATCGCATAAGTTCCTGCACCATAGGAGGCACCAACAATTATGGTTATATGAGGAACTGTTGAATTTGATACAGCATTTATCATTTGCGAACCTTTTTTGATGATTGCCTGCCTTTCAAAATCCTTACCTACCAAGAAACCTGTTACATTTTGTAAAAAGATCAACGGGATATCTCTTTTATTGCATAACTGAATGAAGCTAGCTGCCTTTTCAGCACATTCTGGATAAATTGGGCCATTATTACCTAGCACACCAACTTGATAGCCGTGAATACAAGCCCATCCACAAATCATAGTTTGACCATAAAGAGGCTTGAATTCCTCAAATTGTGAACCGTCGGTTACTCTAGAAATAATCTCTCTTATATCAACGGGAGACTTCAAATCCTCGCTTATCAATCCTAGAAGATCATCTTGATCATATTTAGGACTTTTAGATTCTTTTATTGGACCAATACCTTTCTTCTCCCAATTAAGGTGTGAAACAACCTCTCTACAAATCCTAAGTGCATCCATCTCATCCTCAGCAAGATAGTCTGATAAGCCGGAGGTTTCTGAATGCATTTTTGCACCTCCAAGAGTTTCATCATCAGACTCTTCTCCAGTAGCCATTTTTACTAGGGGAGGTCCAGCAAGGAATACTTTTGATTGGTCTTTTATAAAAATATTGTAGTCTGACATTCCTGGTTGATATGCACCGCCTGCAGTAGATGACCCAAAAACAACAGAAATGACCGGAATACGAAATTTTGACAGCTCGGTCATCTCATAAAAGAATCTTCCCGTGGCAGCAAAATGAGTCGTATGAAGTGTAGGCGCTATAGGAGCCTGCCCACTTTTACTTCCGGTTCCCATACTCAGATCTCCACCAGCAGACTCAACAAAACTTATGAATGGAATTTGATTAACTCTTGCTATCTCAATTGCTCTCGCCCATTTTTCACCAACATAAACTGTCATTGCTCCAGCTTTAACAGATGGATCATTAGCAAATACTACACACTCAACACCTGCAATAACTCCAACTCCGCTAACGCAACCACCACCAACTGTATAGTCAGTGCCATATGCTGCAAAAGGACTAATCTCAAGAAATGGAGTATCAGGATCTAGGACTTTCATTACTCTTTCCCTGACAGGCATTTTACCTCTTTTTGCCAATCTTTCGTGATGATGTTTACCTCCACCAAGCTCTACTTGATCTAAAAGGCCATCTAGAAATTCCAATTTGTTAAGCATTACCTCTTTATTTTCTTGAAATTGTGAGGAGTTTTGATCAATGTTTGATTTCAAAATGGGGGCTAAATTCTTATTTTTCATAATGCAATTTGAGAGATGATATTATATTAACAATAGTAAAAATAAGGAAATTAAGATGGCAATAAAAATTTATAGTTGTGAGAATTCAAGAGGAGTTAGACCAATTTGGACAGCAGA
Organism: uncultured SAR86 cluster bacterium; assembly: GCA_902518715.1. Classification (GTDB taxonomy): domain Bacteria; phylum Pseudomonadota; class Gammaproteobacteria; order Magnimaribacterales; family D2472; genus CACNXK01. Next base: position 148,561 of record CABYHU010000003.1, on the reverse strand, counting down.
AGAAATGGGATTAGATTATGAGTTGATAATGATGCCATTTCCACCAAGAGTTTTTATGAAAGAATATCTAGAAACCAACATCCTTGGTACTGTTCCATTCATGGTTGATGGATCTGTAAAAATGACCGAATCTGTTGCAATTTCTCAATACTTAGTAGAAAAATATGGTCCAAGCGATCTTCAAGTTACGCCAGACGAGGATGATTATCCAAATTACTTAAATTGGTTATTTCATTCTGACGCTACTCTGACATTTCCACAAACTGTTGTTCTAAGATATAAACTCCAAGAGCCAGGCGTTGCTGACGCTGCAGTAGAGGGGTATAGCAGATGGTTTGTTTCAAGGTTGAAACTTTTAGAAAAAACCCTAGATAACAGGGAGTATTTGTGTTCAAACCGTTTTACCTTGGCTGATATATGTGTCAGTTATGCAATAAACCTTGCTGAAGCTCTAGGAATAGAGCAAGCATTTAAGCCAAATATAAAGCGATGGACAGATAATCTTTTTTCTAGACCTGCTTTTATAAAAAGCAAAGGCTTTAAATATGAACCTGAAACTTAGATTAGTTACTTTTTTCTCAATTATCCTATTTATAAATTCTTTTGTATATGCAAATAAAACTAATCATATTCAAACCATTTATCTTGGTTCAGGATGTTTTTGGGGCGCTGAAAAGGGATATGAGTCCCTTGATGGAGTTATTGATGCAGTTTCAGGTTATGCGAATGGGTATGGAGTAAATCCAAATTATAGATCTATCATCCAGCTTAAGAACAAATATAATGAAAATAATTTTGCAGAGGTGGTAAAAGTAACCTTTAACAGCAATGCAATTTCACTTGATGAAATTCTAAAACATTTCTTTGAAACCCATGATCCAACACAACTTAATAGACAAGGAAATGATATTGGAACTCAGTATAGATCAGTGATCCTATTCTCGAATGAAACTCAAAGAAAACTTGCTCAAGATATTTTGAATGAGTATCAATCTCTTCTTTTTGAAGCGGGTTATGGGAGAGTAGTTACCTTTATAGAGCCATTAGACAACTTTTATTTAGCTGAAAACTATCATCAGGATTATTTAAAGAAAAATCCTAACGGCTATTGTCCAGACTTATCAACTGGTGTTGTATTCAATGAAAAAGAAAAAGATATTTTAGATAATCAAGATCTGCTTATCGGTAAGCAAATATTGATCCTAGACTCGCAAAATTATTGCCCCTATTGTGAGAAATTAAAACTTGATGTAACTAATGAATACAAAGGAAGCATTCCGATGTCTTATAGAACATCCGATCAATTGCATGACTTAGAAATTAATGCTCCCACTTGGGCAACTCCATCTGTAATCTTCTTAGAAGATGGTAAAGAGGTTTTTTCACATCAAGGCTATATTGATCAAAAAGATTTCTATTTGATGCTTGGAAAATTCAAATTAGGAGACACAGAAGCATATGATGTTGCATTTAATAATGGGACTGATGCAAGATTTTGTAAGGAATATGAAATCTTTAAAAATACTCCTGATGGCATATTTATAGATAAGCTAAGCGGAGAGCCTCTATTTGATACTAGAGATAGATTCGTATCAAGATCAGGATGGCTTTCATTTACAAGACCAGTAGAGGGCTCAGTTTATGAAAAACCTGATAATAGTTACGGCATGCGTAGAACTGAAATTCGATCTGTATCTTCCGACATTCATCTAGGTCATGTTTTTGATGATGGCCCAAATGGATTGCCAAGATATTGTATAAATGCAACCGTTTTAGAATTTGTTCCTAGAAAAGGTTCTATTTAATAAGAAATCCCATACCCAAATTCATAAGTTGGGTTTGCAGAGTCATCTGGTAAGTCTTCCTTTTGATTAAGTACTGATTCCATTGAGGATGGTATTTCAAAAGGTAATTTACCAGATGGATTAAATTCTCCAAACAGTCCCTCAAAAATTATCCGATCTTGAACACCAAAAGTACCAATTAAACCAGATGAGCTTTCCTTGATACTTTTAAGAATAGCTGGCCTATTAAGATCTACAACTACAATTAGCTTCTTTTCATTTGAATAGGCTTCAATTTTTTTATTTATTTCTTTATTAAAATTTAAGTCTCCATTCGGAAACAATGTACTTAGAAAGTTATCAAAAGCTCTATTTAATCCAGATTCTTGATTCCCATTGAATACAGTGTGAATATACATAATAACTGCATCGGCATCATCCGGATCCTTTACTAATTCACCAAATTCTCTTGCTTCTTCTTCGCTTAAACCATCGATAAATATTTTTGATCCTTTTTTTAGGGGTAATATCCCATTATTTTCTAGCAGAACTATCGATTTTCTCTGGGCCTCTAAGCCAGCTTCGATATTATCTTGTGTATTGACTTTATACTGGACGAGCTCTTCATTTACATAAGGGTTATCAAAAAGACCTAATTCAAATTTATTTAAAAGAATTCTTCTTACAGATTCATCAATTCTGTCTTCTGTAATTTGACCATCTTTTACGAGATCTATTAAATAGTCTGTATCCTTTTCTCCTCCGTATTGATCGATTCCAGCTTTAATAGACTTTTCATATCTTTGTTCAATTGAAAGCTCATCAACTCCCCAATGTCTTCCAGTAATAATCCCCCAATCAGAACAAATTACTCCATCATAGTTAAGCTCTTTTCTCAGAAGATCTTTGAGAATGTAACTGTTGAAAGCCATAGCAACATCCTCATCTGTTTGACCAACTGGAATGCCATAATAAGGCATAATAACTTTAAGATTATTCTTTATTGCCTCTTTGAAGGGCAATAAGTGATATTCAAAATTACCACCTGGGTAGATTTGGTTTCTTCCGCTAAAAAGATGCGGATCAAGTCCATTTTCTTGTGGTCCGCCCCCAGGAAAATGTTTCACCATTGTCAAAACGCTTTTATTGCTTATGTCGTTTTGTTGAAAGCCATTCATGTATTCGATGGTCATTTTTGAAGACATCTCAGCATTTGATCCAAAGGTGCCAAAGTTTCTAGCCCATCTTGGTTCAGTGGCTAGATCTGACATTGGATGTAAAGCTGTTCTTATGCCTACAGCTAAGTACTCATCCCTAACAATTTCTGCGAATTCTCTAATTATTTTTGGGTTTGATGTTGCAGCAAATCCTAATTGAGATGGCCACTTTGAGAAACCATCAACAGAAAAAGATGCTACACCTCCACCTTTTGGAACTTCATGAATAGGATCTGAGCTTATTGTTATTGGGATACCTAATCTTGATTTTGATGCAGTTTTTTGAAGAGAATTTACCTTCTTTGCTAACTCAACTGGACTAGGATTTCCATAAAGATTGAAATGAGTAATATGATCAAAAATTATTTGTGATTCCGTTGATGAATTTCCTCTTATTGCAATTTCATAAAGGAACATCAATAAATCTGGTTTGAGAATAAAAGGAGGGTGAAACATTTGACCAACTTTCTCCTCAAGAGTCATTTTTCTTAAAAGATCATTGGCACGATCAACTGGTAAATTTCCATGATCTTCATAAATATCTAATTGCCCATTCTTATTTAGATCTCTAAATTCTTGCCCGTCTATAGTTAAGGTATTAACTTCTCCTGATAAGGCCCTATTTATTTTTATTTTCTCAACAGGCTTTAAAAGTTTGAAAGAAAGAAGAACTAAAAGAATTATTAGTAGTGAAAGCAGTAAATAAAATATATATTTAAATATACTCTTAATGCCTATCAATTAACTGATCCAATTATTTATTTAGTCTGAAAAGAAACCATTAACTCTTTCATAAGACTTAACAAATTCCTCTTTAAACTTTTGAACAGTTTGCCCAGCACTTAAGGTTTCATTTACCAGTCCAATTCCTTGACCAACCCAGTAGGTTTCAAGTTGTTTTGCGCCTTCATGACCAATTGCTGCTTGATCAGCAACTTTTTTGAGGGCGGGCTCACTTACCATGGTTTGAAGAGGCATAGGAAGAGGCTCTGGTGCATCTTTTGATTCCCACGCATCAACCCATGGAGATTTTAACTGTCTAGAATGCTTCCCAGTTCTGCTTTTTGATCTTACTGTGTGACTTGATGATGCAGCAATCATTTTTTCTTTAACATTATCAGATGTTTCAGCTTCTGTTGTTGGAAGAAATACAGATGCGCACCAAACTCCATCAGCACCCATTGCCATAACTCCTGCCATTTGTTCTCCAGTGCAGATTCCTCCAGCGGCAAGAATTGGAACATCTCCATAAGGTTTTAGTGCTCTTCTTACTTCAGGAACAAGGACCATTGTTGAAACGCTTCCACAATGACCACCTCCCTCTGTGCCTGATACCACGATAATGTCGACACCGGCCTCAACTTGCTTAACTGCATGTTGTTTTGCACCAATTAGCGCAGCAACAGGAACATTGTGTTCTTTGCCCATATCAAGCATCCATTTTGGAGGGACTCCAAGGGCATTTGCAACAAGGCCTATAGGGTGTGAAAAAGCAACTTCAAGCACTTCTTTGGCTCCATCTAGACCAGCTCCGAGGACTTGGTTAGAATTTTGCTCGGTTCTTTGAGAGCCTGCATCAGACCTCAAATCATTTGCTTCAATATCATGTTTTTCTAGAACATCAGCTCTAAATTCCCTATGTTCTTGAGGAATCATGGCTCTAAGATCATCTGTAGTTAAGTTTTCACCTTTACCAACGTAAGAATTAGGTACAAGGACATCCACACCGTATGGTTTGCCATCAACATGCTCATCTATCCAATTAAGTTCAATCTCAAGCTTTTCTGGAGAAAGTCCGACAGCTCCTAAAACTCCCATACCTCCAGCTTTTGAAACAGCAGCAACAACATCTCTACAATGACTAAAAGCAACCATTGGAAACTCTATATTTAATAATTCGCAAATTTGTGATTTCATTTTTTTTCCTATTTTTAGAATTTATTTTAACCCAGTTTTTTATTTGCATGGAAAATATAAAACAGTAATAATTTAAAAATGTTTTCAACTCCAGATCTCAAAGATAAATATCAAAAAAGAGTTTTTCAAGGATTTGAATCAATGAAATCTTTTGGAAATAGAGACTCCTTTTTTGGACAAATTAAAACTGTTACATGTCACGATGATAATTCTAAAGTGAAGGAAATACTCGGCACTAATGGCAAGGGAAAAGTGCTAGTCATTAACTCAAATTTGATAACTCATGCGGCAATGATTGGAGATGAAATTGCTCAAAAAGCTATTGATAATGAATGGAATGGAATTTTTGTTGCTGGGTACGTGAGAGATGTTGAGCTCCTTAGGCAGATGGATTTAGGCATCTTAGCCCTTGGATCAACGACAACTAAGACAAACAAAAATAATAAAGGCTTTCTTGGAGAAGATATTATTTTTGGTGGCGTTATTTTAAGTGAAGATTCTTGGCTATATGCAGATAAGAATGGATGGTTAGTTTCGAAGGAACCCCTAGAAATTAACTGAATCTATAAGTTTGTCTTTTTCAACCCAAACATTGTCAAGCCAATCCCGAAACTCAGTTCTATAAGAAGGATCATTAAGATAATCTCTTCTTTTTAAACTTTCCGGAATCCTTAACTTTTTCACAAAAACCTTTACATCTGATAGATCACCAATACAAAAATCCCAAAATGATCTTTTCTTTGATTTATATACAATTGTGAAGTCCAAGAGATAATCGATTTTAGGAACAGCAGATAGACCTAATGCAATACCACCTATCTTTGGCGCAAGTAAATTTTTATATGGAGAATTTTGCTCAGCATGTTTTTTTGGATTATTTCTGGTGCCCTCAGCAAAGCTAAATATGGTTGTTGGCTGTCTTTCAAATCTTTTGCATGATGCAATAGTATTCTGGTAATCAAGTTTTCTTAAATTTGGATTTTTTTTTAATTGTTGCTTCGAATGTCTATTCACGAAGGGCATATTAAGAGTAACATTTGCAAGAAATACTGGCGGTAGCCACCAAAGATCTTTCTTCATAAATATTTTAAACAAAGGGGCTTTAAAATTTGTTGCTGCTAAAACACAGAAGACATCACCCCATGATGCGTGATTTGAAGTAGCTAAATACCATTCATCCATTGATACTTCATTTTCAATTATGAACTCCCATTTTTTTTGATGAAGGAATTGAATAGAGATTGCTAAAGATTTAACGGTAAGATCCCCAATTAAATTTGAAAACTTATGAAGAGATCTTTTGAAAGGGCGGTATTTTATAATTATTCTTGGAGAGTTAATTACTGTTAATGTTCCAAAGCCAATAAATAAGATTATAGCTATATTAATAAATGTAATTATTCCAATTAAAAAAGATTTTATTGTTCTCACGGATACCTCCGTTTTCTTTTAAAACCCTGTTAGATTAGCATATCTTTCCTGATGGAAAGTCGAATTTCCCAAAATTGTCTCGGCAACCCTTGCTCTTTTAAGATAAAAACCTATGTCGTACTCATCAGTAACACCTATACCGCCGTGCATTTGAACCGCTTCATTGCTTACAAGATGAGAAGTTTCACCAACAATTGATTTTGCAAGACTTGAAAGCCTTTGGAGATCATTTGAATTTTCCTCTGCTCCTTGCATTGCAGCCATAACAGCTGATTTTGTTAATTCAATTTCGCAGAACATTTCAGCTGCTCTGTGTTGGAGCGCCTGAAATGATCCTATTGGAACACCAAATTGTTTTCTCTCTTTAAGGTATTCAATTGTTATTTCAAATGCTTTTTCGCATGAGCCTAACATTTCAGCAGAAAGAGCAATCCTTCCAACATCCAAAATCTCATTAATCGGCTCAAGACCTATATCGATTTCACCCAAAATCATTTTTTCATCAACAGATACATTGTCAAAAGTAATATTTGCATAGTTTCTTGAATCAGCCATATCAAGTTTTACTGTCTTTAAGTTGCTACTATCAGATTCAACTAGAAACATACTCAATCCGCCAACATCATCATCTTCACCAGAAGTTCTTGCCACAACAATGATAATATCTGCACTCGCGCCATCTACAACAAATATTTTTTTCCCATTAAGAAGATAGTTTGAGCCATCTTTAATTGCTTTTAATTCGCAAATATTTGGATTGTGATGACTATTTTCATCTATTGCCAGAGCAGTAGTTAGTTCACCAGATGCTATTTTTGACAAGTACTTTTGTTTTTGTTCCTCTGATCCAAATTTTGTTAATGCTGTTGCCCCTAAAACTCCTGTGGCAAACAATGGAGAGGGTGTGAGAGTTTTTCCACATTCTTGGAGAATTACACTCATGCCAGTCAATCCGAAGTTTGAACCTCCGTACTCTTCAGGAATCAAAATTCCTGACCACCCAAGCTTAACCATCTCACTCCATATGTCCTTATCCCAACGGAGTTGATCATCTGAATCTCGTAGCTGCCTTAAATGAGAGACAGGAGTTTTTTCAGATACAAAACTAAGCGCTGTTTCTTTAAGATAGTTTTGTTCTTCGTTTAAGGTTAACTTCATTATCCAGATGGAAGTTCAAGTACTCTTTTAGAAATTACATTTAGTTGCACTTCTGAGGTACCTCCTTCTATAGAATTACCTTTTGTTCTTAACCATGCCCTTGTAAGATTTTTTTCACTATCATCAAACTCATTTCCGTCCCATGCAAGTCCATTAACTCCAGAGGCTGCAACCATTAGCTCATGCCTTCTTTTGTTATGTTCAGTTCCATAGTACTTGAACATTGAAGCTACTGCAGAAGCTTTACCGCCCTCATCTGCAGCTCTTTGAAGGGTTAATCCAAAAGCATGTTCTTTCATTTTATGATCTATAACTTTTGACCTAAATATTGGATTAGATATTTTTCCTTCATCTTCACCAAAATGTTTTTTTGCTAATGAAACAACATCTTTTTTACTACCCATTCCTGCAGCAAGTCCAAAGTTAGATATAAATTTTCTTTCATGCTGTAGCAATTTTTTTGCAATTGTCCAACCTGCATTAAGCTCGCCCACAAGATTCTCTTTTGGAACTTCAACGTTATCAAAAAACGTTTCACAAAATGGTGACTTGCCACTTATCAATGTAATAGGTTTAGTAGAAACTCCCGGATTTTCCATATCAATCAGCAAAAAGCTTATCCCGTTATGTTTTGGTTCTTTTGGTCCAGTTCTGACAAGAGCAAAGATCCAATCAGCTTTATCTGCATATGATGTCCAAACTTTCTGTCCATTTACTAAGAAATGGTCTCCCATATCTTCTGCTTTAGTAGCAAGACTAGCTAAATCTGATCCTGAACCAGGTTCTGAGTACCCCTGACACCATCTTATTTCACCTTTAATTATTTTAGGAAGATGTTCTCTTTTTTGTGCTTCATTACCATACTCAAGTAAAACAGGGGCAAGCATCCATATACCAAAACTAAGAAGAGGAGCTCGAGCTCCAATAGCAAACATTTCTTCGTTAAGTATTTTTACTTCCTCTTTATTTAGGCCACCACCACCATATTCTTTTGGTACCGTGGGCATAGTCCAACCTTTTTCTCCCATTCTATCGAGCCATAATTTTGAATCAGGATTCTTATAAACTGCTTTTCTACCTCCCCACACTTCATCAATAGGTGTGTCAGCAGGTGCTCCAGCTCTCATAGTTGAGGGGCAATTTTTATCAAGCCAATCTTTGACTTCAACTCTAAAATTTTCTAAGTCGTTCATATTATTTATATATGTAAGTTAATTGAGAAATCAATTTTTAAATATTTTGCATTGAATATCAAGAAATGATCTCCAAAAAACGGTTAATAAATTCTTTTTTAATGGATGTATAATTCAATTATGTTTAAAAAAATTGGAGTAATTTATAAGGAATCCTTATCTTTTGATAAAGATATATCTCCTCATATTGAAACCATTCTTTCACACTCTAAAGAATTGTATTTCCATGAATCAGCTGAAGATGCTCCAAATGATTTTCCAAAGCTATCTAAAGATGAACTAGGCGATCAATCTGATTTAATAATTGTATTTGGTGGTGATGGAACAATGCTTTCAACTGCCAGAGACTTTATTGGTTATGACATACCAATAATGGGTGTAAATTTTGGGCAAGTTGGCTTTCTAACAGATAGCTCTGAAAATAACTTCAAGCAATCAATCGATGACGTTTTTAATGATAACTTTAAAATAGAAGAAAGATCATTTGTAAAAGCTCAATTCGATGACAAAGAAATTTTTGGACTTAATGAAATAGTTCTTCACTCAGGATCTTATGCACAAATGATGAAATTCAGTGTCAGTGTTGATGACCAACTCATTTTCGAAGAGAGGGCAGATGGATTAATTATTTCTACTCCGACAGGATCCACTGCATATTCATTATCTGCTGGAGGGTCAATTATATATCCCAATCTTAAAGTTTGGAGCATTATTCCGATGTTGCCACATAATCTTTCCTCAAGACCATTTATTATTTCTTCTGATAGAAAAGTTGAGATACAAGTAACTAGTGGCCCTGATAAAAATGCATATATATCTGCAGACGGCCAAAGCGAAATACCTATAAGTTATGGTTCAAAGTTAAATATATCTGAAAAAAGTGATGTCCTTAAATTAGTCCACCCCTCTAATTATAATTTCTTTGAAGCATGTCGAGATAAGCTTGGCTGGGCATTGGATGTCACTAAAAGATAATCTTGCAACTCTCAAATAAAATATTTATCTGGTTAATAGCTTTTGCTTGTTTAGTATCTTTTTCTTCAAGCTTTGGCTCTAAACTAAGTCTCATAGAGCCAATATTTTTTAGTAAATTCCTGATAAGTTTCAATCAAATTCAATTTTATGACTTTCAAACAACCTATTTAATAAGTAATGAATGGTGGAGACTCATAACACCAATGCTTATACACTTTTCTCCCACGCACCTAATATTTAATTGCTTATGGATTTATATTTTGGGTAAGGAAATAGAAAATTTTGATGGTAAATGGCTTTTTTTGATCTTAATTTTAATTACTTCAGCTTCTAGTAATTATGCTCAGTATGCCTTTTCTGGTCCGTCAATATTTGGCGGTCTCTCTGGAGTTGTATATGGACTGTTAGGTTTTTGTTTTGTCCAAGAAACATTTTCAAGAATTAATAAATATTCATTTCCACCTGCAATTTATTTATTTATGTTTATTTGGCTATTTATTGGTTTTACAGGATTTTTAGATCTATTAGGTTTTGGAAAGATTGCAAATTTTGCTCATCTAGGAGGACTAATCTCAGGAATCATGTGTGGTTATTTATTTCAGATGTATAATAATCGGAAAAATTATGAGTGAAGCTCAACTAAAGCAAGTAGTTTTTCCGGTTGCAGGACTTGGTTCAAGATTTCTTCCAGTAACAAAGTCTATACCAAAAGAGATGCTCCCAATAATAGATAAACCACTTATACAATTTGCTGTTGAAGAAGCAATTCAGGCAGGAGCAGAGGAAATTATCTTTGTTACAAGTCACACTAAAACAGCAATTGAAGATTACTTCAGCAAAAACTCTGAGCTTGAAACAAGATTAAGAGATTCAAACAAGAGTGAATTAATCCAAGCAATTCATCCCGACTATTTAAAAAATATTAAATTTTCATTTGTAAGACAAAATGAACCAAACGGTTTGGGTCATGCTATCTTGCAGGCAAAAAATTTAATTACAGAAGATTTCTTTGGAATTGTCTTAGCAGATGATCTTATTCTTTCTGATGTTGGTTGTTTAAGACAGTTAAAGGACATCCATGGCAAAACAAATTCATCAGTTTTAGGAGTTTTTTCTGCATCAGATAGCGAATTAAAGAATTATGGTGTCATTGATGCTGTTCAAGAAAATGATTTGCTGAAGTTAAATAGCATCATCGAAAAACCAAGTATTAATGAGGCACCCTCAAACCTTGCTGTATTTGGAAGATACATACTTTCTAAAAGTATTTTTAATGTTCTTGAGGAGACTAAGCCAGGGCTTAACGGAGAAATACAGCTTACTGATGCAATTAGATCATTTTTATCTAATGATTCAGTTTTTGCTTTTGAATTTCAAGGAAGGCGTTTTGACTGCGGCAGTAAGGAAGGTTATGTATCCGCAATAGTAGATAGAGCATCTCATTTAGAAAATTTTAGAGAAATTTTAAAAAAATAAATTGAAAACACTAACTAAGATCTTTAGATTCTTCCCCCCAGAGGTTTCCCATTATTTAGCTTTAGAAAGCTTAAAATTACTTAAAAAGTTGGGAATCATGAAAATTCTCTTTCCAACTAAAAATTATTCACATGGGCAAAAAAATTATCTTAATTTACATTTTAGGAACAGATTAGGTGTTGCAGCAGGCCTTGATAAAAATGGTGACTATGTTGACGTTTTGGATTCCCTTGGATTTGGTTTTATTGAGTTGGGAACAACTACACCGAGGCAACAATTAGGCAACGAGAAACCCAGAGTTTTTAGATACATCCATCAAGAAGCTGTAGTCAACAGGTTAGGATTTAATAACAAAGGCGTAGATTATTTAGTTTCTAAAATAAAGAATAAAAAATATGATGCAGTAATTGGAGTTAATATTGGAGCTAACAAAGAAAGCACAAATGATCAAAGGATAGAGGATTATGTCTTCTGCTTTGAAAAAGTTTACAAATATTGTGATTACGTCACAGTAAACATTTCCTCGCCAAATACTCCAGAATTAAGGAAACTCCATAATCCAGATGAGCTTGAGAAGATTTTTAAAAGAATTAATGAAATCAAAACTATAAATCAGACAGACATTCCAGTTTTTCTTAAAATATCTCCAGATGAAGGCGAAGAGATAATTCTTAAAATTGTTAACATATATAAAACTTTAAAAATTAATGGATTGATAGTTTCGAACACTTCAATTGACAAGGACATTCTTAAAGGATGCTCTCATGATGGTGGGATTTCTGGCAAACCTTTATTTAAAAAATCTAATCAACTATTAAAAAAGATACATGAACTTGATAAAGACATTTTCTTAGTTGGCGTGGGTGGAGTTTTCACAAAAGAGGATTATGAAAATAAGATAACATTAGGTGCTAGTTTGGTGCAGATTTATACTGGATTCATTTTTGAAGGGCCTGCAATAGTAAAAAAAATCTTATCTAGATGAATACCTACATCATCATAGGCTTGGTGATATTATTTTTAGTGGGCTCAGTAAATTTAGTAATTCCTACTAAACAAACACGCATGCTTTCAGATTTGAGACTCAAAGCTAGGAAAAAGGGATTTCAAATCTCATCCTTAACTTCAAAGCAAAAGTTTGTTACCAAAAACATTAAGTTTGTTTGTTACTCGCTCAAAAATATAAGTAATTTAAAAAATGCACACTATGTTTTAAAAGAATCTTCTCTTACTTTGTATGATCCAATAAAACTAAAATTCGATGAAAATTTTGAAGAAATAGAAAATAAAATATCAAATCTACCTGGCTCAATACTTGAAATTATTTTTAATGATTCATACATATCGTTTTTATGGAATGAGAATCTTGGCATTGATGAATTGGAAAAAATTGAGAAACAATTAAAGAATTTTTCTATATAATCTCTTGCCAAAATTATTAGAAACATGTTATTCCTAAAAAGGGAGAGCGAAATTTATGTCAAAATCACTTGTAATTGTAGAGTCCCCTGCAAAGGCAAAGACGATATCAAAATATCTTGGTAACGAATATATTGTTAAATCAAGTGTAGGTCATATCAGAGATTTACCAAAGGGAAAATCAAAAGCTAAGAGACAAAATTCAATCCCAAAAGATGCTAGTCCTGAAGAAAAGGCTAGATTAAAAAAAGAACAAGAAAGAAGAAGGATAATTAGGAGAATGGGTGTAAATCCTGATGATGGATGGTCTGCCAATTATGAAATTATCCCTGATAAAGAAAAGGTTATAAAAGATTTAAGGAAAGCTTCAAAGGAAGTGGAAAAAGTTTATCTTGCTACTGATCTTGATAGAGAGGGAGAGGCTATAGCTTGGCACTTGAAAGAAGCTTTAGGAAAAAATAAATTTGAATATCACCGAGTAAGATTTAATGAAATTACAAAAAGTTCAATACTAGAATCTTTCTCAGATCCTAAGGAAATAGATCAAGATCTAGTAAATGCCCAACAAGCAAGAAGATTTCTTGATAGGGTGGTAGGTTTTGAACTGTCTCCATTATTGTGGAAAAAAATTGCAAGAGGTTTATCTGCAGGAAGAGTTCAATCTGTTGCATTAAGATTGCTTTGCGAAAGAGAAAAATTAATTTCACAATTTCAACCAGAGGAATTTTGGGAAGTTTCAGCAACGTTAAAAGATTTTAATCATGAAGAAATCTTATTTAAGTTAAATAGAAAAAAAAGCGACCCTCTTCTAAAAGAGGATGAAGCGAAGAAAATAGAGGAGCTCGTAGGTAGTTCAAGTTTAGAAATATCTGAAATCACTAAAAAACCTACTACAGTTAAACCAAAAGCACCCTTTATAACATCAACTCTTCAGCAGGCCGCTAGCTCGAGGTTGGGTTTTGGGGTCTCAAGAACAATGCGAGTTGCCCAAAAGCTTTATGAAGCTGGAAGAATCACCTATATGAGAACCGATGCTCCTAGCTTAAGTAATGATTCGATTGAAGATGCAAGACTGTTTATTAAAGATACTCTAGCTGATGAATACCTAACGGAAAAACCTCGAATATATTCAGGGAAAGAAAATGCTCAAGAGGCGCATGAGGCAATAAGACCAACAAGTGCAAGCTTAACTCCTGAAAAGCTCACCGGTCACTCAGAAGAAGAAGTAAAATTATATGACTTAATTTGGAGACAATTCATTGCATGCCAAATGCCTGATGCAAAGTATTTATCAATTAATGCAAAAGTCATTCTTGATGATTATGTTTTCAGTGCAAGAGGAAGAGAAGTAATCTTTGATGGTTATACAAAAATATCTTCACAAAATGTTAAGAAAGCAGACGAAGAAAATCTTCCAAGTTTAGAAGAAGGGCAAGTTCTAAAATTGGTCGAAGTAAAAAATGAGAAAAAGTTTACTAAGCCTCCAGCACGATTCTCCGAGGCAGCACTTGTAAAGGAGCTTGAAAGCAAAGGGATAGGAAGACCGTCTACGTATGCAGCAATTATTTCTACAATTCAGGCTAGAGGCTATGTAAAGCTTGAGAATAAAAGATTCTTTGTGAATAAAATTGGCTTGATTGTTTCTGACAGACTGATGGAAAGTTTCAATGAAATCATGGATTATGACTTTACAGCCAATTTAGAAAATGAACTTGATGAAATAGCTTCTGGCAATCTTGAGTGGAAATCAGTTCTTAATAAGTTTTATCAAACATTTCAAGATGATCTTAATAATGCAGGATCAGCTGAAGATGGAATGAAGCCAAATGAACCAACTGAAACAAACATTATTTGTCCCTCTTGCAACAAGAGTAATATGTTAATTAGAAACTCAGCTAATGGTGTTTTCTTAGGTTGTGCAGGCTATTTCAAGTCTGGTGATGAACAATGTAAGCATACTATGAACCTTATAAGTGGTGATGAGGCAGTAAGTGTCGATGATCAAGAAGAAGCATCAAATCTCTTCATTAAAAAACGATGTCATATTTGTGGAACTAGTATGGATAATTACCTAATAGATGAAAATAGGAAAATTCATGTGTGTGCAAATAATCCTGAGTGCTCTGGATTTCTTCTTGAAGAAGGTCAGTTTAAAATTAGAGGATACGATGGACCAACCCTTGAATGTCATAAATGTGGGTCCGATATGCAATTGCAAACTGGAAGATTTGGAAAGTATTTTCTTTGTCAAAATGATAATTGCAGAGCAACTAGACAATTAATGAGGAATGGAGAACCCAAACCAATTGTTATGGATCCAATAAATACAAACATTGCATGTGAGAAGGTCGAAGATATATTCCTCCTCAGAGATAGTTTAAAGGGACTTTTCTTGGCAGCTAGTCAATTTCCAAAGAATAGGGAAACAAGGGCAATAAAGTCATCTGAATTAAAAGTTATTGATGAAGTAAAGGAACTTCTGCCCGAAAAGCACCATTACCTTATCGATGGTCCTGATAATGACCTGGATGGGTCACCCTTGGTCATTAGATATAACAAAAATTTAGACATTCATTATTTGTCTGCAGAAAAAGATGGTAAGAGAACTGGAAACAACTACTTCTTTGAGGAAGGTAGTTGGCAGAGAAAAGAAAAATAACCACTTGAAATCTTTTTAAAACTCATTAAATAAGAATAGTAGCTTGCTTTTTATGAAGTTGGTGTTACGCTGAACTAAATCAAAAAAAATGAATAACTATCTTGAATTAGCCCAATTATCAGATGGCACGATTGTCCTTAGAAGGTCTGATGATAAGGAAAATCCTTTAGTTAAAATTAAGTTTTCTGGCGAATCAAAGCAGTTACTTCAAGGACAAGAACTTCACATTGCTAAAGAGATGATTAGAGCTGGCATTGAATCAATAAGTGGTAATGTTTCTGATTTTGATGAATTTTTTGATTCGCAGTTAGATAATATAAAGAAAAAAGAAGTTACTCTTCACTAATTTTCTCTAATTAAACCTACGCTTTTTCCCTCTATGAAGAACCCTTCTGTTTCTTTGTTGATGTATATTTCATCGAAGTCGTCGTTTGCCGGGATAAGTTTTATTTGATTACCCGATGACTGGAAGTATTTTAGAGTTACCTCATCATCTATCCTCGCTACAACTATATCGCCATTTCTAACCTCTGATGTCTTCTTAATGGCAACAAGATCATCTTCCATGATTCCAGCATCTTTCATACTAAGGCCCTTTACTCTTAAAAAGTAATCGAAGTCAGATAAGAAAAGTGACTCTTGATATGGTATATGTTTTTCAATATTCTCATCTGCAAGAGTTGGTGATCCCGCAGCGACTAAACCAATAACAGGAATTGTTTGAGATTTTTCAGCAATGTTTTCGGTCAGATTTATACCCCTAGATGCTCCATTTTCAATTGTTATATAGCCCTTTTTTTCAAGAGCCCTTAAGTGGCTCTCCGCTGCATTAGGGGATTTAAAGCCTAGCTCTCTACAAATATCCGCTCTAGTTGGTGGGAAACCAGTCTTTTTAATATAAAATTTAATGCATTGAAGTACTTTCTTTTGCTGAATTGTAAGTTCTTTCATAATTTTACTGAATATATATACAGTATAAATAATATTTACTTTATAATCAACTTGAAATGAAAAAATCAAAATTAGTAATTGGTATCTCTTCTAGAGCATTGTTTGATCTTGATGAAAGCCATAAAATTTTTGAAAGAGATGGTGTCGATGCATATAGAGAATATCAAATCCTCAATGAAGAAAAGATCTTAAACCCTGGCAATGCTTTTGGGCTAGTTAAAAAAATCCTTGAAATAAATAATTTATATAAATCCAAAGATAGAGTAGAAGTCATTTTGTTATCTCGAAACTCAGCAGACACAGGCTTGAGAGTTTTTAATTCTATTGAAGCTCATAGTCTTGATATTTCAAGAGCTGTTTTTTGCGGCGGAGAAAGTCCTCATAAATATGTGAAAGATTTCAACATTGACCTCTTTCTTTCAAGTAGCAGTGAAGATGTAAGAATGGCTATCGAAAGCAATGTTGCTTCTGCAACGATAATTTCCGGTAAAAGTAACTTCAAGCAAGATAGCCATCTATTAAAAATTGCTTTTGATGGAGATGCTGTGATCTTTTCAGATGAATCTGAGAAAATCTATCATGAAAAAGGGATTTCAGCATTTATAAAGAATGAAACTAAGGGCGAGAAGATTAGCTTAGAACCAGGACCAATGAAACCTTTTTTGATGGAATTAAACAGACTTCAAAGAGAGTTTACTCTTGATGAGTGTCCAATAAGGACTGCTCTGGTAACTGCTAGATCAGCACCAACTCATAAAAGAGTAATTAAAACTCTTCGTGAATGGGGAGTAAGAATTGACGAATCTCTTTTTCTGGGAGGCATGTCAAAAGAAGATTTTTTAAAATCATTTCAAGCCGACATCTTTTTTGATGATCAATTGAAGAATATTCAAGATGCATCGGGTAAAATTACTTCAGCTCATGTTCCTTATGGTGTAAAAAACGAGGTGAAGTAATTGGAAATTGTGTGTTTGGATATGGAAGGCACGTTGACCGAAGAAATTTGGCAACAGGTTGCTGAAGATACAGGAATAGAAGATTTTGCAAAAACTACCAGAGATATTCCCAGCTACTCAGATTTAATGGATGCTCGCCTTGTGGTTATGGAGCAAAAAGGGATAACTTTAAAAGATATTCAAAGGTCATCTTCAAAAGTAAAACTTCTTGATGGCGCGCGAGATTTTTTAGATAACCTAAGACAAAATTTTCAGGTAGTAATCCTATCTGATACATTTCATGAAATTGCTTCTCCGCTTATGGAGAAATTAGGCTTTCCTCTATTACTCTGTCATACCCTAAATGTTAAAGATGGCATGATTTCTTCTTATAAGCTTAGGCAAGAAAAAGCTAAACAAGAAGCCATTAAGTCATTTCAGGGTTTAGGATATAGGTGTTTTGCTGCTGGTGATTCGTTCAATGATATTCAGATGTTTGAAGTTTGTGAAAAAGGTTTTTTTATAAATGCTCCAGAGAAAGTTACATCTAAGCATCCTGAAATAGAGGTAGTAAAGGACTATAATGACCTAGAAGCCAAACTTTTAGAAAATTCTATTTATCAGTATGAATAAACTGTCCTTGAAAGAATACATAAGACCTGATCTTGAATTAAGTGAAGGAGAAAATAATCTTCTTCTGCACAGCTGTTGCGCACCATGTGCAGGTGAAATTATGGAGGCTGTTGCAGCAGCGAACATTAAAACTACGGTTTACTTCTATAATCCAAATATCCATCCGTTAGAAGAATATGAAATAAGAAAAGAAGAAAATAAAAGATTCTGCGAAAAACTTGGATTTGATTTTATTGATGCTGACTATGATAAGGATAACTGGTTTCAAAGAGTAAAAGGCCTAGAGAATGAACCCGAAAGAGGAAAAAGATGTACAGTTTGCTTTGATATGAGATTTGAAAGATCAGCACTTTATGCTCATGAAAATAATTTCAACTATTTCGCCACAACACTGGGTATCTCAAGATGGAAAGATATGAATCAAATAAATGATTCTGGAAAACGAGCTGCAGAAAGGTATAAAAATGTGAGTTACTGGGATTTTAATTGGAGAAAAGATGGTGGCTCCTCAAGAATGATAGAGATCTCAAAACGTGAAAAGTTTTATCAGCAAGAGTATTGCGGATGTGTCTATAGTCTCAGAGATACAAATAGATGGAGAAGAGAAAATAATAGAGACAGAATTATTAGAGGAGTAAAGTTTTACTCATAAAAATGTCGGCAGGAAAAAGATTTAGAGAAGCACTAGAAGAAAACAATCCCTTGAAGATTGTTGGTGCTATAAATGCATATTCTGCAATTCTCGCAGAGAGATCGGGTCACAAATGTATTTATTTATCTGGAAGTGGAGTAGCTTCTGCATCATATGGTATTCCTGATCTAGGCTTAACATCTCTTGAAGATGTATTAATTGATGTTAAAAGGATTTCTAAAGCAACTTCATTACCACTATTGGTAGATATTGATACAGGATGGGGTGATGGAACTAATATTTCAAATAGTATAGAAAAAATGATTGAAGCTGGGGCTGCTGCTGTTCACCTAGAGGATCAAATCGAAGCAAAAAGATGTGGACATAGACCAAATAAAAAGTTGATTTCATCAAAAGAGATGTGTGAAAGGATTAAAAGCGCAGTTGAAGGAAGAACTGATCCAAATTTCTTTATTATTGCAAGAACGGATGCTTTCGCCTCAGAGGGCATTGAAGGCTGTATCCAAAGATCAAAAGAATATATTAATGCAGGAGCTGATGGAATATTTCTTGAAGCTATAACCTCTCTTCAAGACTATAAAGAGCTAAAAGAAGCTATTCAAAAACCAATTCTTGCAAATATCACCGAGTTTGGTAAAACTCCTCTTTTCAAAGATCATGAATTAATGGATGCTGGGGTAGATATGATGCTATTTCCTTTGTCTGCTTTTAGAGCTTCCTCTAAAGCCACTGAAAAAGTATATGAATCAATACTAAAAAATGGGACGCAGGAAAATGTTTTAGATATAATGCAAACGCGTGATGAACTTTATGACAGACTAGATTACTTGAACTTTGAAAAGAATCTTGACGAGTACATAAAGAATATGGAGGATCATTGATGGGAAAGAAGCTTGAAGGAGCCGGATTAAGAGGTCAAGTCGCAGGAGAAACTGCACTTTCAACCGTAGGTAAAGAGGGTAAAGGCCTGACTTACAGAGGTTATGCGATTGAAGATTTAGCGGAGAAAGCAACTTTTGAAGAAGTTGCCTATATGCTTCTTTATGGAAAATTACCTAATCAAGATGAATATGACTCTTATACCTCTAAGCTTAGGAAATATAGAGATTTACCAAGAGAGTTAAAAAATGTTTTAACAGCAATACCAAAAGAAACTCATCCCATGGATGTGCTTCGAACTGGTACTTCTATGTTAGGAAATCTTGAGCCAGAAGGAGATTTTACTAATCAAAATGATGCAGCTGATAGAATTCTTGCTGCCATGCCTTCAATAATGACATATTGGTACAGAGCATCTCATTTTGGCGAAGATATAGATACTCTTACAGATCATAAAACTATGGGCGGCCAGTTTTTAAGTTTACTTACAGGAAGCAAGCCAAGTGATGAACACATTAGAGCACTTGATACTTCTCTTATTTGCTATGCAGAACATGGCTTTAATGCATCGACATTTACAGCTAGGACGTGTGCATCAACACTGTCTGATATGCATTCATGTATTACTGCGGCAATAGGAACATTAAGAGGACCACTTCATGGTGGTGCTAATGAAGCAGCTATGGAAATGATAGAAAGATTTTCTTCAAGGGAAGATGCTAATGTTGGTGTGAAGAATATGCTAGCAAACAAAGAAAAGATTATGGGTTTCGGTCATGCGGTTTATTCAGATGAGGATCCTAGAAACAAGATTGTAAAAGCATGGGCAAAGAAACTTAGCTCAAATGCATCCAACCCTGTCATTTATGAGGTCTCGGAAGAAATTGAAAAGGTAATGAGCGAAGAAAAAAATCTCTTTGCAAATACAGATTTTTATATGGCATCTACATATAATTTTTTAGGCATACCAACACCAATCTTTACGCCACTTTTTGTAATTGGTAGAACCTCTGGATGGGCTGCCAATGTGATGGAACAAAGAGCAGATAATAGAATTATAAGACCTAGTGAAGAATATATTGGACCCGAATCTGCAACTTGGGTTGATCTTCAAGATAGAGATTAAATGATAAAAATCTTTAGCTTAATTATCCCATTTCTATTTTTTTCTTTAGAAACAACTTCTAATGATTTTGATTCATTAGAATGCAGAGACGGCAAGCCAGAAGTATTTTTTATCACCCCCAATCAAAATTTAGTAACCTCTACAGGAGTAATAAATTTAGAGTTTGGCATTAAAAATTTTAATATTGCACCAGCTGGTCAAATGGCTTGTGATTCCGGACATCATCATCTTCTTATCAATGTTCCGCTTCCCGATTTAACTAGGCCAATTCCTTCAGACGAAAATCACATACATTACGGCAAAGGACAAACCTCAGATACTATCGAGTTACCAAAAGGAGTACACACATTAAGGTTAGTTCTTGGAAACTTCGCACATATTCCTCATGAAGACCCAATTATCTCAGATGAATTGATTATTGAGGTTAGGTAATGTCACAATTCTTTGATATTAACTCAAGACCAGATCCTGATGAATTAATAATCCAGATTGCTGACTATGTTATGGATTATGAGATCCAATCAGATGAAGCATATGAAACTGCAAAAAGCTGTTTAATAGATACTCTAGGGTGTGGCTTGCTAGCTTTAAGTTTTCCAGCTTGCACAAAATTACTTGGGCCAGTTATTGAGGGAACAGAAGTACCATATGGCGTTAGAGTTCCAGGAACCTCTAATTTATTAGATCCCGTAAAGGGAGCATTTGATATCGGATGTATTATAAGATGGCTTGATTTTAATGATACTTGGCTTGCAGCTGAGTGGGGACATCCATCAGATAATCTTGGTGCAATACTTGCTTGCGCAGATTATGTCTCTCAAAAGAACATTGAAGCCGGCAAAGAACCACTGAAAGTATTGGATATTCTGGAAATGATGATTAAAGCTCATGAAATCCAAGGTATTTTAGCTCTCGAAAATAGCTTCAACAGAGTTGGTTTAGATCATGTAGTTCTTGTCAAAGTAGCATCAACTGCGGTAGCAACAAAAATTTTAGGTGGAAATAAGGAAGATGTAATTAATGCTTTAACTCATGCTTGGTTGGATGGACAAAGCTTGAGAACATACAGACATGCTCCAAATGCAGGGTCACGAAAAAGCTGGGCTGCAGGTGATGCGACAAGTCGCGCAGTAAGACTAGCAATGATTACCTTATCAGGAGAGATGGGGTATCCAAGTGTTTTAACTGCAAAAACATGGGGGTTTGAGGATGTTCTTTTTAAAGGTGAGTCTTTAAGAATTCCACAAAGCTTTGGTTCATATGTCATGGAAAATGTTTTATTTAAAATTAGTTTTCCTGCTGAATTCCACGCACAAACAGCAGTTGAGGCAGCAGTGAGCATGCATCCTGAAATTATCGATAGGCTTGATGAAATTGATAAAATTGAGATAACAACACATGAGTCAGCAATAAGAATCATTTCCAAAGTTGGCGAACTCAACAATCCTGCAGATAGGGATCACTGTCTTCAATATATGGTCGCTATTGGCCTTCTTAAAGGTGATTTAGTAGCTGAGGACTATGAAGATGAAGTCGCAAAGGATCCAAGAATTGATGCATTAAGATCAAAAATGGTTGTTACCGAGAATAAAAAATATTCTGAGGATTATCTTGATCCTGAAAAGAGATCAATAGCTAACAAATTGAGAGTACTTTTCAAAGATGGTTCTTCCACTCAAGAAATTGAGGTTGAGTATCCTATTGGCCATAGAAGAAGAAGAAATGAAGGCATTCCAGTGCTTGAGAAAAAGTTTTTAAGTAACCTAAAGACTGTTTTTGACGATGACAAATCAAAGCAGATTTATAAAGAGTTCTTAGATTTTGATAAGCTTACATCTATGAGTGTAGTTGATTTTCAAAAGCTTCTATCTCTCTGAAACACTTATAATCTCAGCGTTTTTTAAAAAATAGCATATAATACTCCGCTATGTCAGGTAACACATTTGGAAAAATCTTTTCTGTAACGACTTTTGGTGAAAGTCATGGCGAAGCTATGGGCTGCATAATTGACGGATGTCCTCCTAATTTTGAAATAAAAAATGAAGATATTCAGATGGAGCTTGACAGAAGAAAGCCTGGCCAATCAGATGTTACTACCCAAAGGAAAGAGGACGACAAAGTTGAAATCATGTCAGGAGTTTTTGAAGGAAAAACCCTCGGAACTCCTATAGCATTGTTAATTAGAAATGAAGACCAGATTTCAAAAGATTATTCAAATATTAAAGATACATTTAGGCCAAATCATGCTGACCTCACATATCAAGCAAAGTATGGTATTAGAGATTACAGAGGTGGCGGCAGATCAAGCGCAAGAGAGACAGCAATGCGAGTTGCTGCGGGAGCAGTTGCTAAGAAGTATTTAAATATACATGGAATTATAACTAAGGGCTTTGTATCACAAGTTGGAAGTATTTCTGCTGATACAGTTGATCTTGAATTTGTAAATGAAAATAAATTCTTCTTTCCTGATAGATCAAAAATTAGCTCACTTGAAGGGTTTTTTGAAGAACTCATCAAAGAAGGAGACTCAATAGGTGCCAAGCTAAATATTAAAGTCCAAAACTGCCCAGTTGGCCTTGGAGAACCTGTTTTTGATAAATTAAATGCTGATTTGGCAAAAGCCATAATGAGTATCAATGCCGTAAAATCGGTTTCTATTGGAAACTCTGACAAGATTCCATTTTCTAAAGGATCTGAGCTAAGAGATGAAATTACCAAGACTGGATTCGATTCAAATAATTCTGGTGGAATCCTTGGTGGGATTTCAAATGGTGATGATATTGATATAAGTTTTTTAATTAAACCCACATCTAGCATAAGTAAAGCCACAACATCCATAGATAAAGATGGAAATGAGGTTGAGCTTGAAATTAAAGGAAGACATGATCCTTGTGTTGGAATTAGAGCAGTACCAATTGCTGAGGCAATGGTGAACCTTGTTTTAATTGACCATCTTCTAAGAAACAAGGCACAGTGCGGTGATGTTGATCAAAAACTCCCATTTGTAACGGAATAATGGGATACACCTTATATGACAAGCTCTGGAATGAGCACTTAATAAGATCCTATGATGATGGAGACTCGCTTATCTATATTGATAGGCATTTTCTTCATGAGGTAACATCTCCTCAAGCTTTTGAGGGCCTCAAAAAAAAATCACTCAAACCATGGAGAATTAATGCAAACATTGCTACTCCAGATCACAATGTTCCAACTACAAGGGATAACAAATTTAGCATTGAGAGCATTGAGGACAATATCTCAAAGTTGCAGGTTGTTGAGTTAGATAAAAATTGTAATGATTTTGGCATAAAACAATTTAATATCAACTCAAATAATCAAGGCATAGTTCATGTAATTGGACCAGAATTAGGCTTAACGCTACCTGGAATGAGTATTGTTTGCGGCGACTCCCATACTTCAACTCATGGTGCTTTCGGTTGTCTTGCAATGGGAATTGGAACATCTGAAGTGGAGCATGTTCTTGCCACTCAAAGTTTAAAAGTAAGGAAGCTTAAAAATATGAGAATAAATTTTGAGGGGTCGATACAAGAAGGAGTATCCTCGAAAGATATTATTTTATATTTAATTAGGACAATAGGAACTGCAGGTGGAACAGGATATGCAGTTGAATTTGCGGGATCATATATACGAAATATCTCTTTGGAAGCCAGAATGACAATATGTAATATGTCTATTGAAGCAGGAGCTAAAGTAGGATTAGTGTCTGTTGACGACAAAACTATTGAATACGTTAAAAAACATTCAAATCTTGAAGCTAATTTAATAAATGATGCTATTAAAAAATGGAAAAATTTAACAACTGATAAAGAAGCAATGTTCGATAAAGAAATTGATATTGATGTATCAAAAATTAATCCTCAAGTTTCTTGGGGCACATCACCAGAAATGGTAATTGATTTCAACGAAAAGATTCCATCGAGCTCAATTTTTTCTGCTGAAAAAAGAAAAAGCTTAGATCTAGCTAAAAATTATATGGGATTGTCAGATAATCAGGAATTGAGCGATTTAGATTTCGATAAAGTATTCATTGGATCATGCACTAATTCTCGAATTGAAGATCTAAGAGAAGCCGCAGAAGTTTTGAAAGGTCAAAAGGTTTCTGAAAATATCCAAGAAGCTATTGTTGTTCCTGGGTCTGGAATGGTTAAAGAACAAGCAGAGAAGGAGGGAATCCATAAAATATTCATCGATGCTGGATTTCAGTGGAGGGCACCGGGTTGTTCTATGTGCTTAGGTATGAATCCAGACCAATTGAGTCCTTATGAAAGATGTGCTTCAACTTCAAATAGAAATTTTGAGGGCCGGCAGGGTAATTTAGGAAGAACACATTTAATGAGTCCAAAGATGGCTGCTCTAACCGCAATAAATGGAAGGATTGTAAAAGAGATTTAAGATGAAAGATTTTATTGAAGGCATTGTAGCTCCAATTGATAGAGATAATATAGATACCGATCAAATTATCCCAACAGAATATTTAAAATCTATTAAAAAATTTGGATATGAGGATTATCTTTTTGATGGCTGGAGATATAAAGATCAGGGTCGTCTTGGAATGAAAAAAGGTGAAAGAAAAATCAATCATGAATTTATTCTTAACAATTCGCCCTATGATGAATCTAAAGTTTTGCTTACAAGAGATAATTTTGGATGCGGCTCAAGTAGAGAGCATGCAGTTTGGGCTCTCAGAGACTTTGGTATTGAAGTTGTTATAGCAAGCTCATTTGGCGATATTTTTTATAATAATTGTTTCAAAAATGGTGTTTTACCGTTAAAGCTCAAAAAAACTGAAATTGAAAAACTATTTTCATTGTCTACAGATAGTCCAGTATCTATTTCAGTAAATATAAAAGATAAAGTTATACTTTTTAAAGATAAGCTCTCTATTGATTTTGAACTTGATAATAATTTAGCTGAAAGAATCATCTATGGCCTTGATGAGATCGATATTACTCTTAAAGATTCAGAATTAATTAAGAAATTTGAAGAACATAGAAAAGAAAATAACCCATGGATTTTCGAATGAATAAAAAGATTCTTATTTTGCCAGGTGACGGCATCGGCCCTGAAGTAACAAGTTCTGCAATGGAGATATTAAGATTTGTTAAAGATCTATACTCTCTTGATCTTGATATTGAAACTCATGATGTTGGCGGAGCAGCATATGATAAGACTGGTTATCCTCTTCCTGATAAGACTTTAGAGATAGCTAGAAAATCTGATGCTATTCTCTTCGGAGCTGTAGGTGGCCCAGAATGGGAGGATTTAGATTGGGATAAAAGACCAGAGCAAGCATTGTTAGGATTAAGAAAAGAGCTAGGATTATTTGCTAACTTAAGACCTGCCTTCCTTTTTAATGAGCTTGCTTCAGCTTCACCAATAAAAGAGGAAATTATCAATGATTTAGATATCTTGATAGTAAGAGAGTTAACAGGCGGTATTTATTTTGGTGAGCCAAGAGGAATTGATACTTCTTCAAACCCTCCACATGCTTTTAATACAATGATTTATGACGAAAAAGAGATCGAAAGAATTGGTCGAGTAGCTTTTGAATCAGCTCAAAAAAGGAATAAAAAACTATGTTCAGTAGAAAAAGCAAATGTTCTTGAGGTTTCAAAGTTTTGGAGAGAAATAATTACAAACCTATCAAAGGAGTATCCTGATGTTGAATTGACACATCAGCTTGCTGACAATACTGCAATGCAATTAGTACTTGATCCCAATCAGTTCGATGTAATTGTTTCTAGTAATCTATTTGGTGATATTTTATCTGATATTGCTGCAACGCTAACTGGCTCTATTGGTATGCTTCCTTCCGCATCACTCAACAGCTCTTCTCAGGGAATGTACGAACCATGTCATGGCAGCGCACCTGATATTGCTGGTAAAAATTTAGCAAACCCTTTAGCAATGATCCTCTCCCTAGCAATGGCTTTTAGGTACACTCTTGGAAATTCTGAAGCAGCAAGCATAATCGAAAAATCTGTAAAAGAATTTATCTCAAGAGGTTTTAGAACAAAAGATTTAACCGATGATTCATCATTTTTAGAGACTGATGAAGTTGCTTCCGAGCTTATTTCAATAATCAAGGAAAAATCTAATGTCTAAGTTAGCTATAGTTGGGGCATCTGGATTGGTTGGAAGAAATTTACTAGAACAACTACAAAAAAGAGAATTTAAAATCGATGAGATTTTTTTATTAGGTAAAAAATCAGCCGGCTCTTCAATAAATTTTTTAGACAAAGATTGCAGAATTGAAGACATTGATGAATTTGATTTTAATAAGCCTGACTATGCAATATTGTCTGCTGGTTCTGATGTTGCAAGAGATTATGCGAATAAGTTTATCGAAGCCAACTGTAAGGTTTTAGATATGTCTTCATACTTTAGATATGAAGATAATGTACCACTTATAATTCCAGAAATTAATGGGCATATCATATGTAAGGAAACCAGTCTGGTTGCTAACCCTAACTGCTCAACAGCTCAGCTTTTGATGATCCTCGATCATATCCATAAAGAGTTTAGTATCGAAAGTGTAATGATCACTACCTTTCAAGCAGTATCAGGTGTAGGTGAACAGGGTATAAAAGAGCTTGAAAATCAATCTCAGTCAATCTCTGCTGTTTCCAATGTATTCTCTAAAACCATAGCAGGAAATGTAATACCTCAGTGCGATAAATTTTTAGATAATGGTTTTACGAAAGAGGAAATGAAGCTCAACTGGGAAACAAAAAAAATATTAGATGAAAAAATTAATGTAACTTCCACTTGCGTAAGAGTTCCGGTAATAAATGGACATTCTGAATCAGTTTTTATAAAAGTAAGAAATGAAGCCTCAAGATTAAGCATAATAAAATTACTTGAAGGTAAAGAGGGCATAAAAGTAATTGATGATCCATCAAAAGAAGCTTTCCCAACTGCTCTTGAAAATGCAAATAAAACAAATGATGTTTATGTTGGAAGAATTCGTTCAAGTAAAATAAATAATGAAGATTGGATATCCTGCTGGATTGTAGCTGATAATGTGTTTGGTAAAGGTGCTGCTTTTAATGCAGTCCAAATCTTAGAATTAATGAAAAAAGCTGATGAAAATTAAAAAGATAAGTTTTTTTCTTTTTTTTATAATTTTTTCATCACTTTTATCATCAGAAATTACCTATTTATCTTCAAAAACATTTCAAGATGAAAATGCTATACAGATAATAATATCAATTAATTCCACAGAAGAAATCGATAAAAGCGATATCAGTATTTTTGAGTATCAAACATCATCTTCAATAAAAGATTCACTTTTTAATTTGAGTCTAAGTAGAGTAAATATTAGTGAATACAATTTAAGTTTTGAAAAACTAAAAGACACTGATACTCCTTATGCTCTATTCACAATTGAGATTAAAGATAACAGAAAAGACTTTTTTATTTTTCTTTCAGACGACTCATATACTTCTATTCTTCAAAATGAAACAGTTGAGGTCTCTAGCCCTCAAATTATTGAGGAAGAAAAACCTTCAAACGAGATAGTCATATTAGCTGATGAAATTACTACCGTCTGGTCTATGGCTGAATCGCTTAATTATGATGATCTAAGTATTTATCAAGTAATGTGGAGTATTTTCGAAAATAATAGAGGCGCTTTTATTGACGATAACATTAATTTAATTAGAAATGATATGGATATTCTTATTCCTGAATTACAGTCAATTAGAGAAATTGATAAGTCTTATGCAAAGTTTAGTATTAGGGAGATGATAGATACTAATACTTTTGAAACACAGCAAATGCTTACATTGGTGGCTCCAGAACCAGAAGCAATTATTGAACAGGAAATTGAAGTAACTCAGGAAGAGAAAACCCAAAATTTTGATATCCAAAATCAAGAACAAACTACTTTAGACCCTCAAGCTATAATTGAATCTCAAACAAGAATAATTGAAATTGAAAGAAATGAGGAAATAGAAATTTCAAATGGAGAAATTAATTCTGGAGTAAATATTTTGCAACTATTAATAGTAAGTTTAGTAAGCCTTGCAGTAGGATTTCTAATAGCAATTTTTTTAATAAAAAGGAATTTAGTTACTGCTAAAAATGAATCTAAACCAGATGATGCTTTATCATCGATGCCTAAGGGACTTAGTATCAAAAATGATCCTTTCATTCAGCAGTTTGATTTAGCTATAACTCTATATGAAATGAAGGATTATGAAAAAGCCAAAATTTTATTAGATGAAATTATCGATAAAGCCAAAAATCAAAAACTTATTCAGCAGGCGGTTGATCTGAGATCAAAAATATAGGGGTTAAAGTTGAAACTAGCCTTCAAGATTCAATATAAAGGAACTAATTATTCCGGTTTCCAATCTCAAAAAAATGCTAACTCTATTCAAGATGAGCTTATAAGAGCTTTCAAAAGAATTTCTGTTGATAATGTGCAGATGAATTACTCAGGGAGAACTGATAAAGGCGTTCATGCGCTTGGTCAGGTTTTCGATGTAGTTGTAAGTCAGGATAGATCAGATATGCAATGGATCAATGGCCTAAATTCAAATCTTCCTAAAGACATATCTGTAGTTGATTTAGATAAAGTAAAAGACTCATTTCATTCAAGATTTGATGCAATTGATAGAACATACTCTTATTTAATTTTTAATAGTCCATCAAGGAATGTTTTGCTTGATGATTTTTATTATTGGGAGCAAGCAGAGTTAGACATTAAGAAAATGAACGAGGAGTCCAAGTGCTTAATTGGAAAACATGATTTCACATCATTTAGGAGTCTAAGTTGCGGATCTAATAATCCCGAAAGGAATATAAAAAAAATAGAAATTAATAAATTAGGAAATATCGTCGAAATAAAAATAACTGCAAATGCATTTTTACAAAATATGGTTAGAATAATTGTTGGGACTTTATTAGAAATTGGTAAATACCAAATTAAAATCCCATTAAAAGAAATACTTGAAAGCAAGGATAGGAATAATGCTGGAACAACTGTAAATCCTAGAGGATTAATTTTTCTTGGCCCTAGTTATGAAAATAATACAAAGCTTAAACCGGAAAAGAGTCCTTTAATTTGAATATGAAAATAAAAATTTGTGGAATAACAGAAATAGAAACACTTAATTTCCTTATTGAAAATGGAGTTGACTATGTTGGTTTTATTTTTCATGAAAATAGTCCTAGAAATGTTACTCATGCATTTATAAATGAGATAAAAAATATAGATTTTCAAAAAACTAGGCCTGTTTGCGTATTTGTTAATCCTGAAAAATCATTTGTTAACTCTTCATTAAGTTACTTTGAAAATCCAATCATTCAATTTCACGGCGATGAGTCAGAAGATTTTTGTAAATTATTTGATTGCGAATTTTGGAAAGCATTAAGGATAAAAGATTCTAAGTCTCTCGAAGACATTAAACACTTCAAAAATGCACAAGCAATTTTGTGTGACACCTTTAAAGAAGGTATTTATGGAGGAACTGGAAGCAGCTTTGATTGGGAAATACTTAATACAGATTTATTCCTTGATAAAAAGATAATTCTTTCAGGAGGGTTATCTATTGAAAATTTAGAAAATGCCTTAAAGTTAAATCCATGGTGTCTAGATTTTAATTCTGGGGTAGAATCAGCTCCTGGCTTTAAAGACCACTCGAAAATTACGAAAATACTAAGCTTAATAGAGAAATGAAAGATAACTTACCAGATAAAGATGGATTCTTCGGTGAATATGGTGGCAAGTTTGTTCCAGAAACTCTTATGTATGCTCTCAATGAACTAGAGCAAACTTATAAAACTCTAAAAGATAACAATGATTTTAATGCGGAGTTTCACAAAGATCTTGCAGAATTTGTAGGCAGACCATCTCCATTATACTTTGCAAAAAGGCTTACAGAGCATTACAGCACTGCTTCTATTTGGTTAAAAAGAGAAGATCTAAATCATACGGGTGCTCACAAAATAAATAATACAGTTGGACAAATCCTTTTAGCTAAATATATGGGGAAAAAAAGAATTATTGCGGAAACTGGCGCAGGTCAACATGGAGTTGCAACTGCTACAGTTGCGGCAAGGCTTGGATTAGATTGTCATATATACATGGGATCTGAGGATGTACGGAGACAATCACTTAATGTATATAGAATGAAGCTTTTAGGTGCTAAAGTCCATGAAGTAAATTCTGGTTCAGCAACTCTTAAGGATGCACTCAATGAGGCTTTAAGAGACTGGGTTACTAATATTGAAGATACATACTACATCATAGGCAGTGTTACAGGACCTCATCCTTATCCGATGATTGTAAGAGATTTCAATGCAGTCGTAGGATATGAGTTAATTGAACAATCACAAGAATCATTTGGAAGAATGCCAGATTCAATAATTGCCTGTGTTGGAGGTGGATCAAATGCAATGGGTATTTTTTATCCTTTTATTAAAATGGATAATGTAGAACTCATTGGCGTCGAGGCAGCAGGCAAAGGTATTGAAACAGGTGAACATGCAGCTCCATTAAATGACGGTACTCCTGGAGTGCTTCATGGTGCAAAAAGTTATTTGATGCAAGATGAAAGTGGACAAGTAAAAGGAACGGCTTCTATTTCAGCAGGCTTAGATTATCCAGGTGTAGGACCTGAGCATTCATGGCTAAAAGATATAAAAAGAGCTAAGTATGTTGCAGTTTCAGATGATGAGGTTATGAAAGCTTTTCATATGGTAAATAAAATGGAAGGAATATTGCCTGCACTAGAAACAGCTCATGCATTTGCTTACTTAGATGAGCTTATGCCAAAAATGAATGAAGATCAGCATATCGTTATCAACGTATCAGGAAGAGGCGACAAAGACTTAAATAGCGTGGTTGAAATAGAGGGTATCAAGCTTTGAAAAGGATTGAAAAGAAGTTAAAAGAGCTTTCGCAAGATAATCAAAAAGCTTTTGTTGGTTATATAGTTGCAGGAGATCCTGATCTAGAAACTTCTCTTGAATTGATGCATTTAAGTGTTGATTCGGGGGTAGATATCTTAGAAATTGGCGTTCCCTTTACTGATCCAATAGCTGAAGGCCCAACAATACAACAAGCTCATGATAGAAGCTTAGAAAATCAGACCAATCTGCAAAAAATTGTTGATCTTGTAGGCAAATTCAGAGAAAAAGATTCTAATACGCCAATTATTTTAATGGGGTATATCAATAATTTCTTGATGTATAAAGATTTGATTAATAGATCTCATGATCTGGGTGTTGATGGGGTTTTGGTGGTTGATATTCCAGGTGAGCTGTCTCTTGAAGACTACGGTATTGATAATCAAGATTTAGATGTTATCTCACTTGTATCGCCAACTACTTCAAAAGATAGAGTTAAGGAAATTGTAAAAAATAGTACAGGCTTTATTTATTATGTGACCTTGAGAGGAGTTACAGGATCATCAAATCTTGATGGAAATGAAATTGAAAAAAATATTAAACATATAAAATCTATCTCATCTATTCCGGTGATGGCAGGTTTTGGTATCAAGAACAGCAACGACGCTAAGCTTCTCTCATCTTTTTCTGATGGAATTGTGATCGGATCTTCAATAGTTGAGCTTATTTATAAAAATTCAGAAAATAAAGACTTTCATGAAGTAAGTGATTATATTAGTAATATGAAAGATGCAATTAGATAATGAATTGGCTTACAAGATTAATTCCGTCAATAGGAAAGAGTTCTTCCAAATCAAAAAAAAGTAAGATTCCTGATGGTGTTTGGACATCATGTCCTTCATGCGAATCAGCACTTTATAAACCTGAGTTACAAAAAACCTTATATGTGTGTCCAAAATGTGATCACCACTTAAGGATCGGTGCCAGAACTAGGTTTAATATTTTTTTTGATAATGGCAATTTCACTGAAATTGCATCAAATGTTGAAACAAATGATCCTCTTGGTTTCAAAGACGTTAAGGCATATCCTGCAAGAATTAAAGAAGCAAAAAAGAATACTGGAGAAAGTGAAGCTTTATTGGTTGGATTTGGCAAACTTGATGGACGCTTGGTAACTGCTGCAGCATTTGAATTTAAGTTCATGGGTGGCTCGATGGGAAGCGTGGTTGGAGAGAAATTTGTTCAAGGTATTCAGCAGGCAATAGAGACTAATACGCCATTTATTTGTTTTTCGACAAGTGGTGGAGCAAGAATGCAGGAATCAATGGTTTCTCTTATGCAAATGGCAAAAACATCTGCTGCAATACAGAAATTAAAATCAAATAAGTTGCCTTATATTTCTGTAATGGTTGATCCAATATTTGGAGGAGTATCAGCAAGCTTAGCAATGTTAGGCGATATCAACATAGCAGAGCCAAAGGCTTTTGTTGGTTTTGCAGGAAGAAGAGTAATTGAGCAAACGGTAAGAGTTGAACTGCCTGAAGACTTCCAAAAATCTGAATTTTTACTTGAGCATGGAGCAATAGATATGATTGTTCATAGATCAGAAATAAGAAGTAAAATAATTGGAATTTTGGATAAAATATCAAAATGAATTTAGAAAAATTTGTTGGCTTAATATTTGTAATTCTAATGGGATTAATAATTTTTATATTTGTATTGTCACCTCAACCTAAATACCAAGATTCAATTAGTTACCAGTTAGCGCCAAATGCAAGAAGTTTGACTAAAGATGATTTTGAGATGTATGTAGTCAGAGTAAATGTTTTTGAAAATGTAGAAAATGCAAATGCATTAAAAAAGAATATTAATAATTATTTTCCAGCTTATACTGAAGCCTTGCCAAACAATAATGCTTTAACTGCTGTTTATGTCGGCCCTTTTAGAACAAAAGAGGATATTGATAAGAATATAGATTTTATTTATGAGATTTCAGAAACTAATTCAGGAGAAGTTGTTTTATGGAAACCCTAGGTCTTAATGTCACAGATCTAGTCATATTGTTTGTTATTGGCTCCTCAGGAATCATTTCATTATTTAGAGGTTTTACAAAAGAGTTTTTATCATTATTATTGTGGGTTTTTGCTTTCTTTGCAGCAGTAGGCTTAGAGGGATATGTGACACCAAAAATTTCTGAGATTATTGGAAATGAAGAGGCTTCAAAAATTATTGCGTCCGTTCTTATATTTATAATTTCTATCATAATTGGCGGATTTTTGATCAATTTGATTTCAAGAATAGTTAAATGGTCAGGAATGTCTGGCTTTGATAAATTTATGGGTGTATTATTTGGAATAGGTAGGGGCTTAATTGTAATTTTGGCAATTTACTTTTTATTACCCTCGAGTTTGAAAGAATCTGAAATCTTTACTTCTTCAAAGATTTCACCATTTTTCGAGGAATTTTTGCCAGTTTTAGAGACTTACATTAAAGAACTTTTAGCGGAATCAGATATTGAGGATATAGTTAAAGACGGGGAATAAATAATGTGCGGAATTATAGGGATTTCTGCAGAAAAAAATGTAGCTGAAGAGATTTATGAATCTCTATTGATGCTCCAGCATAGGGGGCAAGATGCAGCCGGAATGGTTGTTTGTGAACCTAGCGGTAAACTTAATAGTCGAAAATCAAAGGGCTACGTGAGGGATGTCTTTCAGCAAAACCATATGAATAATCTCCAAGGCAATCTTGGTATAGGACATGTTCGATATCCAACAGCAGGCGGAATAGGTAAGGAATTTGCTCAACCTATGTATGTGAATACACCTTATGGTATAAGTCTAGCTCATAATGGGAATTTAACTAACTCAAAAAAATTAGCTGCTGAACTATTTCATGCTGAGAGACGTCATATAAATACAGATTCTGATTCAGAAGTTTTACTTAACATTTTTGCATTAGAGCTTTCCAAACAGGAAGCTGTATTTCCAAAACCAAAAGATTTCTTTTCAGCTGTTGAGAAGACACACTTGAGAATTAATGGTGCGTATGCAGTTGTAGCCTTGATTACAGGATATGGAATTCTAGCATTTAGAGATCCTCTTGGAATAAGGCCTTTATCAATTGGAATCAGAAAAGGAAAAGACAGAAATGAATATGTTGTATCTTCTGAAACCGCACTTTTTTCATCAACAGGTTTTAAATTTTTAAGAGATGTTGAGCCTGGTGAGGCTGTATTTATTGATAATGCAGGGAAAATCTTCACTCAGCAATGCTCAACTTCTTCGCAAAAAAGGCCATGCATATTTGAGTACGTTTATCTCGCAAGACCCGATTCAACAATCGATGAGATATCAGTTTATAAATCTAGAATGAGAATGGGTCTTAAGCTGGCAGAAAGAATAAGAAGTCTAAATTTAGTTGATGAAATTGATGTAGTAATACCTATTCCTGATAGCTCAACAACTGCCGCCTTACAACTTGCTGCAGAATTAAATAAACCTTACAGGCAAGGGTTTGTAAAAAACAGATATATTGGTAGAACATTTATCATGCCTCTTCAAGAAGAAAGGAAAAAGTCGGTTAGAAGAAAACTAAATATTCTTGATCTAGAGTTTAAAGATAAAAACGTTTTACTTGTTGATGATTCAATTGTTAGGGGGACAACAAGCAAACAAATTATTGAAATGGTTAGAGAAGCAGGAGCAAAAAAAGTTTTATTCGCATCTGCAGCTCCTCCTGTTAAGTTTCAAAATCTATATGGTATTGATATGGCTGCTACAAAAGAATTAGTTGCTCATAATAAGTCAGAATCAGAAATTGCTGAGATAATTGGAGCAGATGAATTGATTTATCAAACTCTTAACGATCTTATTAGTTCTGTTCAAGAAGGGAATCCGGAAATTAAAGAGTTTGAGACTTCGATTTTCACTGGCGATTATCCTACAGAGATAGATGATGGATATCTTGAAAACCTTGAAGAAGAGAGAAGCGACATTGTCAAAATGTCAAAAACAAAAAATTAATTCTTAAGAAACTATATTTACAGCGGAAATTTCCGCTTTTTTTGCATCATTTAGAAACTCAGGAAGTTGATCGAAGTTTAAGTATCTATATATCTCTTCTGAGAGTGGATTAATCTCATCCATGAATTCAAGATATTCTTTGGGAGTTGGTAATCTTCCAAGAACGGCAGCTACTGAAGAGAGTTCCGCAGAAGCAAGAAAAACATCCGCACCATCACCAAGTCTGTTCGGATAGTTTCTCGTTGATGTTGAAACAACAGTTGAGTTTGCTAGAACTCTTGCTTGGTTACCCATGCAAAGAGAGCAACCTGGCATCTCAGTTCTTGCTCCTGAAACTCCAAAGATATTATAAATACCTTCCTCCATAAGCTGTTGTTCATCCATTTTAGTAGGTGGCACAACCCAGAATCTTGCTTTAGTTCCATTATGTTTTTTAAGAAGATGACCTGCAGCCCTAAAATGTCCAATATTTGTCATGCATGACCCAAGAAAGACTTCATCAATTTTCGTATTTTGGACTTCTGAAAGTGGTTTAATATCATCTGGATCATTTGGACATGCCAAAAGAGGCTCTTTAATTTCATTTAAATCAATTTCAATTATGGCTGCATATTCAGCATCCTTGTCCGGTTCAAGCAGTTTAGGATCTTTTATCCATTCTTCCATTGCACTGGCTCTTCTTTCAAGTGTTTTAGGATCACCATATCCGTTTGTAATCATCCATCTCAACATGACTATATTTGAATTAAGGTACTCAATGATTGGTTCTTTATCCAATCTAATAGTGCATCCAGATGCAGATCTCTCTGCAGAAGCGTCAGAGATTTCAAAGGCCTGTTCTACTTTTAAATGAGGAAGACCTTCAACTTCTAAGCATCTTCCTGAAAAAATATTTTTTTTGCCTTCCTTAGCAACTGTGAGATGACCTTGCTGAATTGCAGCATAAGGAATCGCATTAACTAAATCTCTAAGAGTAATACCGGGCTGCATCTCACCCTTAAACCTAACCAAAACTGATTCAGGCATATCTAAAGGCATAACACCAAGTGTTGCTGCAAACGCTACTAGTCCTGAGCCTGCTGGGAAACTTATACCAATTGGAAACCTTGTATGACTATCACCACCTGTACCTACGGTATCAGGTATTAACATTCTATTAAGCCAAGAGTGAATAATTCCATCTCCAGGTTTTAGAGAAACTCCACCTCTAGTTTTAATAAATTCTGGAAGAGAGTGTTGAGTATCGATATCAACTGGTTTTGGATATGCAGCAGTATGACAAAAAGATTGCATTACTAAATCTGCTGAGAATCCAAGACATGCAAGCTCTTTCAATTCATCTCTGGTCATTGGTCCCGTTGTATCTTGAGATCCAACTGTACTCATTCTTGGTTCACAGTAGTCCCCAGGTCTTACTCCCTCAACTCCACATGCTTTACCAACCATTTTTTGAGCCAAAGTGTATCCTTTTTTAGAAGTATCATTTTGATTTGGTCTTCTAAAAATATCAGTAGGTTCTAATCCTAAAACTTCTCTGGTTTTATCTGTTAACTGTCTTCCAATGATTAGAGGAATTCTTCCATTTGCTCTTACCTCATCAAGAAGTACTTCAGTCTTTAATTTAAATTCACAAAGGAGCTCATTAGTTTTGGCATCAGTGATTTGACCTTTGAACGGTTCAAATATGATTTCTTGTCCCATTTCTAATTTTGAGACATCACATTCAACTGGAAAAGCTCCAGAATCCTCCAGAGTATTATAAAAAATAGGTGCAATTTTTCCTCCAAAACAAAAACCACCTTCTTTTTTATTTGGAATTGCAGGAATCTCATCTCCCATGTGCCATAAAACTGAATTAGTTGCAGATTTTCTTGATGAGCCAGTTCCAACAACGTCACCTACAAAAACAACCGGGTTTCCCTTTTGCTTTAATTCTTCAATAGTCCCTAGAGGATCATTTATGCCATCCCTTGGCATTTTTAACATTGCAAGCGCGTGAAGAGGAATATCTGGCCTTGACCATGCATCCGGAGCAGGAGAAAGATCATCGGTATTTATCTCACCAGGCACCTTAAAAACCGTAAGTTTGATGCTTTCCGGTATTTCTTCTTTGCTTGTGAACCACTCTGCATTTGCCCATGAATCGATAACTGTTTTTGCGTGTTCATTAGTTTTTGACAGTTCATAGATATCATTAAACGCATCAAAAATTAGAAGTGTATTACTTAATGCACTTGCGGCGTCATCGGCTAATCCATCAATTTCAAGACAGTCAATCAAGGGTTGTATGTTATAACCGCCAAGCATAGTTCCCAAGATTGCTACCGCATCTTCTTTTGTAATATAAGGACTTTCTGTCTTTCCTTTTGTTAAATCTGACAAAAAACCTGCCTTAACATATGCTGCATCATCTACTCCTGCAGGAACTCTCTCTTTCAGCAGGTGAAGCAAAAGATCATTCTCATCATGTTCTTTTTTTAATAGATTAATGACCGCGGCAGTTTGTTCAGCATCTAAGGGAAGAGGGGGTATACCCATCTCCTCTCTTTCTTTGCAATGCTTTTTATAGTCCTCTAACACGCGCCTATTTTACTTCTCTTAGGTTAAACTTTCCAACCAAATTACAAAAATTAAATATTATTGTATTATTAAATCCATGCGTAAGAATCGTTCATCAACACCCTGCATCGGCATATGTTCTACAACCTTTGGTGATGATGTTTGTAAGGGCTGCAAAAGGTTTTCACATGAAATTACTAATTGGGGTAAGTTCTCGACTGATGAGAGGGCGGTTGTTAATTCTAGGCTCGAGCAGTTTAAGACGACTATTCTTGAAGAAAAATTTACTATTTCTGATAGCGAGCTCTTCGAAAGTAAGATGAATGAATTTTCTATTAACTTCAATAGCTCTCTTGAGCCTATTACTTGGATTTTTGACTTACTTCGAGCTTCCAGTAATAAAGATTTAAATGTAAATGATTTTGGGATTGAAATATTGCCAGCATTTTCTGATCTTTCACTTATAGAGCTTCGGGATTTAATTAATCAAGAAATGCTTCAACTATCAGAAGCTCATTATTATAAATTCTTTAATCGGGCTACTTAACCATAGGTAGATCACTCCATCTAGTAGTGTATCTCGGAGATATCATATTTCTCTGTATGGGCTTAAACCTTCCTATATTTTGTGAAGCAATATAGATCTGTTTCTGATTTAGATTTAACTCATCAATCACTTGCATCAATTTTGAGTCCATCTTGTAAGTATGGCTTTCACTAAATAAAGAGTTTTGTACATAACCAATATCTGAAAATGAACTTAGCATAATCCCAGCTTTTGAATATCTATAATTAGGTCTATAGATTTTGGATAGAATCTTTCTTACGGCATACAAAAAGTCTCTTGAATCATCTGTTGGATAAGTGAATGAATAGCTCTTTATAGCCCTGTAACTTTCATTAGTATCAAAAGGACTAGTTCGAATAAATACTGATATTCTTGAACTTTTCTGTTTTTCGGATCTTAATTTTTCAGCTGCTCTCACCACATAATCATTAACAACAGTATTTAGGACTTCTAAATTGGTAATCTTTTTTGCAAAACTTCTACTGACCACAATTTGTTTTTTAGTTGGAGAAACATCTTCAATATCTAAACATTTCTCACCATTAAGCTCCCTAACTGTACGTTCTAAAACAATACTAAACCTTTTTCTTATATCCTGAGGTGGGGCATATGATAATTGCAGAGCGTTTCTAATACCTGCCATTGATAGTTTTCTATTTAATCTTCTGCCAACTCCCCATATCTCACCAACTGGAGTACTTTTAAGGGCTTCACTTATATCTCTCT
Source organism: uncultured SAR86 cluster bacterium (assembly GCA_902518715.1). Taxonomy (GTDB): domain Bacteria; phylum Pseudomonadota; class Gammaproteobacteria; order Magnimaribacterales; family D2472; genus CACNXK01. The sequence continues at coordinate 109,397 of CABYHU010000003.1, read as the reverse complement.
GACTATCCAGCACTAAAACTCTTGATTGAATATCTCTTTTCTTTATTTGGTAGCTAGCAATCTTAGCTAGTGTCTTAGTAGGCCCTATACCTATTCGTACAGGTATTCCTGTCCATCTTCCTACGGTATTTTTTAGATGTAAGCCAAAGTCGAAACAGCCTATATTTTTTTCGGTACCTGAGAAATCTAAAAATGCTTCATCAATGCTATAGACTTCTGTTTTTGGAGAAATGGAATTTAAAATATTCATAACTCTCCTGGACATATCTCCATAGAAAGCAAAATTAGATGAGAAAACAATACCGCCTTTTCTGATATACCTATCTTTGATCTTAAACCAAGGAACTCCCATCTTTACACCCATAGCTTTTGCCTCTGAGCTCCTTGCAATTACGCAGCCATCATTATTAGAGAGGACAACGATAGGTCTATTTTTAAGATCAGGACGAAACACTCTTTCACATGAAGCATAAAAGCTATCACAATCTACTAGGGCTATACTCATGTAAATTGATTAATGACTGAAGTTACTAGCCCAGTTACTTCAAAGTCTATTTGGCTATTTATATAGATTGGTTTATAGCCTTTATTTTCAGCAACTAGGCATAATTTAGGCTTAGTTTTAAGTCTTCTACAAACAAACTCACCATCAACTGCTGCCACTATGATGCTGTTATGAGAGGGCTTAATACTTCTGTCTATTATGAGGGTTGCACCATCATTAATACCTGCACCTATCATAGATTTTCCACTTACTCTTACAAGAAAGGTAGCAGCATTATTCTTTATTAAATATTTATTTAGGTCTATAGGTGATTCTATGAAATCACTTGCAGGACTAGGGAATCCGGCATGCACCATATCTTGGAAATATGGCAGCATTAGTTCAGATAAATTATCTGCAATCACCGTACCGATGTAATTAATTTTCATAAAATAGGAGTGCTAAAAGTACTGTATAAATATACAGTACTTTTAAAGAGGTTTCAATGCTTTATTCAATCTTGAATTTAAATAAATCAGGACCATTGACATCAAGTTTTAAGCACCATCCGAAAGTATCCCAATCTCCCAAAACAATTCGCTGAGTTGAATAATCTCCATACTCTAAGTCATGAAGATCAGGCCGATGAGTATGGCCATGAATAAAAAGATTTGGCCTTTCTTTTTGAAGAAATGAATCTACATCATTTAAATTTACGTCAGTTATTTCAGAGGATTTATTTTTGCTAGCAGATTTACTGGCATCCCTCATATCATCTGCAATTTTTTTTCTTTCCTCTAGGGGTTTGCTGAGAAAGTCATCCTTCCAAGCCTGAGATCGGACTTGTTTTCTAAAGTTCATATATTCTGAGTCATGAGTGCACAAAAAATCACCATGACTGATGATAATTTTCATTTCGTTAAAGGTTATTGTATAGGGGTCTTCAAGGATTTCGATATCGGCCGAGGCCGCAAAGCTTTTATCCAGCAGAAAATCTCTATTACCAGCAATAAAAAACAGCTTATTCCCTTTGCTAGCAAAATCACTCAGCTTAGACTGAATAACTGCTGCAAGCTCACTATCATCATCATCTCCAATCCAAACCTCAAATAAATCACCTAGTATATAAAGACTGGTAGGAACGGATATTTTGTTATCTAAAAAATCAAAGAATGATTTAGTAGTAGGTGACTCAACTGAACTTAGATGTAGGTCTGAAATGAAATATATTGGATTCATTCCATAACAGATATCGATTGAATCATAATTGGCTCAACTGGAACATCTGCATACTGTTGAAAGTTGCCGGTATCAACCACAGCAATTGAATCAACAACATCCATTCCATCTGTTACCTTCCCAAATACTGCATATCCCCAGCCACGCATAGTTTCTGATGAATGATTTAGGAAACTATTATCTTTATGGTTGATAAAAAACTGACTTGTAGCTGAATGAGGATCACCAGTTCTTGCCATGGCAATAGTTCCTCTGTCATTTGGTAAGCCATTATTAGCTTCATTTTGGATTGGTTGGGTGCCAGAAGGCTTAGTTCTCATATCAGCTGTTAAGCCTCCTCCTTGAACCATAAAACCATCAATTACTCTATGAAAGATAGTTTCATCGTAGTATCCAGACTCAACAAGATTTATAAAATTTTCAACTGTACCCGGAGCCTTTTCTTTATCAAGCTCTAGAGTAATGTCACCAAGGGAAGTTGAAATAACCACTGCAATAACTGTTTTTGTCATACTCATACCTTTTAGATTTAAACGTTTATTAATACTAGTTTATTTGCCATTTAGAGGCAATGCGATCTTCTATAATTTCCTCAGTCAAACCATAATCTTTAAGCTCATAATTGTGCTTTCCATGTTTATGTTTCTTATGATTCTTTATATAAAATTCCATTTTGATTTTTATGCTTTCCTCGAAGGGCTTATCAATAAAATCATAAATATTCTCCACTGTCTCAATTGGATCTTTAATGAAATCAGCATACTCGATATCAAGGTTTGTTGTTGAATCAAGCAAAGTCCTTCCTTCTTTATTTTTTAATATTGCATTTTCCCAAAACTCAATCGTTTGTTTCCCAATAAGCTCTCTATCAATTTGGTTACACAGTCCATTCCAAAGTTTTTCAGTAAGACTGCAAGTTGAGGTAATTGATTTTATGGGATCTCTAAATATATGAACGAATCTTGCCTTTGGATAAACCTTAAGAATTTCAGGAATGTGTTCAATATGCGATGGGTCTTTAAATAGCCAGTTTTTAGGCCTACCTGAGAGTTCTAAGATTTGGAAAAACTTTTTATGCCACTCAAACACATTTGTAAAATCAGTTTCCATTAGAAACTTTTTATAGTTTGGAAGATGAGACATATAAATATAGACGACACTCTTTGCCGTCACCGTATTAAATTGCTCACACTCTTCAGGAGATAGAGCTCGCAACTTGTGCATTGTATCGAGCATGGGTACTACAAGCCTAGCAAAACGGAGCTCAACATCAGTTGCAAAAATCCTCAGCGACTCCCGCCAGCTTCCTTTTTCTAACCATGGAAGGGGTCTTGTTATTTCCCAATAAAGTGGACTTCTATGATCTACATCATTACACAGAATATCAAAGAGAAAAGTGGTTCCTGATCGAGGAAGGCCTGTTACGATAATGGGTGCTGCTGGGTCAGGCATATCTTTATTTGCAGCAAACTTATAAATCTTTTCTCTAACATTCATGCGATTATGCAATTGATGCATAAAAGCAATAATGCCAAACATATTTATTTCTTTATTTGCATTAATATCATCTACTAAAAGATTTAGTGCTTCTAAAAATTCAGGTTCATGAGAGGTAGTTTTATTTAGCAGTTTTTCTTTTGATATTTTCATTTCTACTCATTAATAGTAACAAAATACTTTTTTAATTTCTTTGAATCTAGTGGTATCGTAGTTACTTAGAAATTTAGGAGGAAATTATGAAAAAAATTCTATTTTTATCACTACTTGTTCCTTTCTTTAGCTTTGCTGAGATCTGGGTAGATTATGAGCCCGCTGAGCAAGTTACAGAAATGACTGTAGTTAAGGTAAAAGCAAACATGCTTGATGATTACCTAATGGGAATCAAAAGAACTTGGGTTGATTCTTGTGAAATTCAGAAGGAGCTGGGACATATTGTTAGTTGTGCTGTTTATACTGCAGATACTGCTGGTACTGATCCAAATGTTTTCTTAACAATAACTTATGAAAATCTTGCTGCAATGGGACCTGATAAAGAAAAATATGAGGAGTTTGTTGAGGCATGGAGAAAAAAGATTTCTGAAGATGATCAAAGAGAAATAGCTGGCGGCTATGGTGATATGAGAGAAATCGTAGACCTTGTTGTTTTAAGAAAAGTAAACTTCAAATAACTCTCATTGGGCAGGCTAATCCTGCCCAAATTTAACTATGAATATCTTATTTCTTTGTGTTGGAAACTCAGCTCGAAGCCAGATTGCTGAAGGTCTCGCAAAGTCGATGATGGGTTCTGAATACAACATACAAAGCGCAGGGTCTCAACCAAGCGGCTCAGTGCATAAAAATGCAATTAGTACCATGAAAGAAATAGGAATTGATATTTCAAATCATGAATCTAAGAGTTTAGAAGATCTTGATAAGAAGTTTATGAATGATGTTGATTTCATAATTACCTTGTGTGCTGAGGAATTCTGCCCAACTCTTAACAACAAAGCAAAAAAAATTCATTGGGCAAATGAAGACCCAGATAACGATAGTTATTCAGATCAACAGCTAGAAAAAGAATTCCGAAGAACCAGAGAAAATATATTTAAGCTCTTAAAAAAATTTTTTGTAGAAAACTCTTAAAATTTTAATAGAAAGAGATCTCTTTGACTTTTAAATCGACATCAAAGTCTCTTCCGTACCCAGCAAAACTAATATCTCTAATATTGCTAGGATTTAGTCTCGGGGACATGCCAGATTTTTTTTCGAAGTCTGAGAAATTGATTTCAAACATTTGCCACTCAGAAGTCACATCAAATGTTGAGCTATGATATGCCCATGGCGGCATTCTTAATCCTTGCATCGTTACATGAACCTCATAGGTTTCGTTATTTCCTTTTGCCATAAAGCGAATACCTTTAACCTCTTTATCTACGCTGTCTGGTCTGTGGGCTAACCTTACGAAACCACCATTATTAACAGTGGTTACATATCCTTTTAGATTGAATACACCATCATCAAAACCGGCTTCTAACTCTGACTTTCCCCCCATAACTTGATCGGTAACGATATACCAACTGGAAGGATTATTTGAAATATCAGAAAAAGTGCTCATAGATATAATAAGTAGTAAAAGTGAGAAAATTTTTTTCATGGTAGCAGTATAAATCAACTATGGCTCCCCCGGTGTGGATCGAACACACGACCAATTGATTAACAGTCAACTGCTCTACCGCTGAGCTACAGGGGAGCGTGAAAAGCATTATAATTAATTTTTATTTAATAAGTAAGAAATAAATGACGAAAAAACTTGAAGTAGTAAGTAGTTTTGATCCAGCAGGAACCCAACCTGAGGCAATTAAAAGTCTGGTATCAGGTATAGATAACGGTTTGCTCCATCAAGTTCTTTTGGGTGTAACGGGTTCTGGTAAAACATACACTATGGCAAAAGTTATTGAAGAGACTCAGCGTCCAGCAATAATCATGGCACATAACAAAACTCTTGCCGCTCAACTCTATGGTGAATTTAGGGATTTTTTTCCAAATAATTCTGTTGAGTATTTTGTTTCTTACTATGATTATTATCAGCCTGAGGCTTATGTCCCAGCCTCAGATACTTATATTGCTAAAGATGCATCAATTAATGAGCATATTGAGCAAATGCGATTATCTGCGACAAAAGCATTGATAGAGAGAAAAGATGCAATTGTTGTTGCAACAGTTTCATCCATTTATGGATTGGGAGCACCTGAGTCTTATTTAGAGATGGTCATGCATTTAGACAGAGGTGATGAAGTTGATCAAAGGCAACTTTTAAAGAAGCTATCTGTTATGCAATACACCAGAAATGATCTTGATTTTAGAAGATCAACTTTTAGAGTCAGAGGGGACACTATAGATGTATATCCAGCTGACTCAGAGAGAGAAGCATTGCGCATTCAGATGTTTGGAGATGAAATTGAAAGTCTCCTATGGATCGACTCACTAACAGGCGAGATTATTTCAGAAACACCAAGAGCTACTATCTTTCCAAAAACCCACTATGTAACTCCCAGAGAAAAAATCAATGCATGCATTCCTGAAATTGAAGAGGAACTCAAAGATAGGCTAGCCTTTTTGAAGGAAAATAATAAGTTAGTAGAAGCGCAAAGACTTCAAGAGAGAACGCAATATGATTTAGAAATGATGCGAGAGCTTGGCTATTGTCAGGGAATTGAGAATTACTCTCGATATCTTTCAGGCAGAGAGTCAGGAGAACCGCCGCCTTGCTTATTCGATTATGTTCCAAAAAATGCTTTAGTTTTCATTGATGAGTCTCACGTTACAGTTCCGCAAATAGGCGCCATGTATAAGGGTGATAGATCAAGAAAAGAAACCTTAGTTGAGTATGGTTTCAGGCTTCCATCTGCTGTAGATAATAGGCCTTTAAGATTTGAAGAGTGGGAGTTACTTGCATCACAAAGAATTTATGTCTCTGCTACACCAAATAAGTATGAGTCAGAAAGAAATGATAACTTGGTAGAGCTTCTTGTTAGACCAACTGGTTTAACTGATCCAGAAGTTGAAATCAGACCAGCTACATCTCAGGTTGATGATGTGATTGGTGAATGCAATGAGAGAGCAATGCTTAAGGAGAGAGTGCTCATAACAACTTTGACTAAAAGAATGGCAGAGGATCTTACCGATTATCTAAATGAGAATGATATTAAAACAAGATACATGCATTCAGATATTGATACTGTTGAAAGGGTAGAAATTATTCGAGACCTTAGACTTGGTAAGTTCGATGTTTTAGTGGGTATTAATTTATTGAGAGAAGGGCTAGATATTCCTGAGGTAAGCCTTGTAGCAATTCTTGATGCAGATAAAGAAGGTTTTTTAAGGTCCGAAACAACCCTTATTCAAACGATAGGAAGAGCAGCCAGAAACTTAAGAGGAAAAGCAATCCTATATGCAGATAAAAAAACTGGATCAATGGAGCGAGCCTTAGCTGAAACTTCAAGAAGGCGAGATATCCAGCTAGAGTTCAATGAAAAAAATAATATTAAACCTCAGTCGATTAAGAAAGAAGTAAAAGATATTATGGAAGGCGCAAGAGTCAATAAGAGAGCCTCTAAGAACAGACCACAAGATTATTCAAAAGACTTGAAATTTAGAATCAAAGAGTCAAATCCTGATGAAATCTCAAAATCAATTAATAAGCTTGAAGAGCAGATGTATAAGTATGCAAATCAAACTGAGTTTGAAAAAGCTGCTTATTGCAGAGATAAAATTAAAGAACTTAAAAGAAAGTTAATAGAAGTCTAGATTGCTACTGTTTGAGCAAAGTTTTTATCCTATAATTGTCTTAAGGTTTTTAAATCTTTAATAAGTGCCAAATTTAAAAATTAATATCTTCTCAGGGGGAAATGCCTTTTCTTCGGCAACTGCCGCCAAGCTTACTGACGAATTCAATTTTTCAAATAACTCTGAAGCGACTATTGAATGTATAGAGGTTTTCATAGTTAGTGCAGAGGACTCTTGTAATGAGCTTGATAGATGTAAAAGAATTCTTGGCTGCGAGGAGCTAGCAGAAGAATTTGACTTTTTTGTAGGACCTAGAAGATCAACCATTAGTCCCTGGTCTTCAAAAACTGAAGATATTTTTAAAAATGTTGGGATTGTTGGAATATCCAGAATTGAGAGGTTTTATGGCTTTAAGATTTCTAACTTAGAACCTAATTCAAACCTTGACCTTTCCTCGGTCTTTGATCGCATGACTCAATCCATTTACTCAACAACTGAAGAGCTAGCAGAGTTTTTCTTTGAGCTAGATAAAAGAGGTCTTGGTGAGATTGATATTATTTCTGGTGGGAAAAAAGCTCTTGAGGATGCAAACACAAAATATGGTTTTGCAATTTCAAATGATGAAATAGATTATCTCTTAGATTTTTATAATTCGATTAATAGAAATCCTACTGATGCTGAACTCATGATGTTCTCACAAGCAAACTCAGAACATTGCAGGCATAAAATCTTTAACACCAATTGGCAAGTGGACGGCGAAGAAAAAGAAGATTCTTTATTTCAGCTAATTAAAAAGACCAGTAAAGAATCGCCAAAAAATATAATTTCTGCTTACAAAGATAATGCAGCCATCATTGAAGGAGTAAACACTAAAAGGCTTTCAGTAAATGATGATCAAACTTATGAGTTAATTCAAGAAAAGATTAATTCAACTATAAAGGTAGAAACCCATAATCACCCAACCGCAATCTCACCATTTCCAGGAGCATCCACAGGATCAGGTGGAGAAATCAGAGATGAGGGTGCAACTGGAATGGGAGCAAAGCCAAAGGTTGGCTTAGTTGGGTTTAATGTTTCTAACTTGAGACTCCCTGACTTTATTCGCTCTTGGGAAGATGATGAAAATAAACCAGAAAGGATCGCTTCGCCGCTTGAAATAATGATTGATGCACCTCTTGGAGGTGCCGCATTTAATAATGAATTTGGTCGTCCATCAATCTTAGGTTACTTCAGAAGTTTTGAAACTTCTTTCAAAGATTCCATAGCATATGGTTATCACAAACCAATTATGTTGGCTGGTGGAATCGGAGAGATTATTGATAGGAATAATTTTAAAAAACGAATTAGTGAGGACTATTTAGTAATTGTTTTAGGCGGTCCATCAATGCTTATTGGTCTCGGGGGCGGTGCTGCATCATCAATGTCATCAGGACAAAGTGATGAGGATTTAGATTTTGCTTCAGTACAAAGAGATAATGCAGAAATGGAAAGACGATGCCAAGAAGTAATTAATATTTGTAACAATAAAAATCCCAGCATCATAGAGTTTATACATGATGTTGGTGCAGGCGGCCTTTCAAATGCAATACCAGAACTAGCTAAAGATAGTGAGCTGGGAGTTCGTATAAATCTTAAAGATATTCCATGCGCAGATCTCTCAATGTCACCGATGGAAATTTGGTCAAACGAATCGCAGGAAAGATATGTTTTAAGCATTCATTCTGACAATGAAGAACTATTTACAGAAATTTGTGAGAGAGAGCGTTGTCTTTTTGCAGTTGTAGGAAAAACAACAACTGAAAAATATGTAAAACTTTTTGATGAAAGTGCTAATAATTATCCAGTAGATGTACCTTTATCTATGCTATTTGGTGAACTGCCACTAGAAAAGAAAGTCGTTCAACAAGAAAAAAATGTTTTTAATGTTGGACAAAAGATAGCAATAGATGCAGATAATGATTTAGATATTTCACAGCTTGATCCAAAAGCAAAAGAGTCTGTTAAAAAACATATTGAGAAAAGTGCTGAAAATGTTCTTAGTCATCCTACGGTTGGTTCAAAATCATTTTTAATTACCATCGGTGATAGATCGGTAGGAGGAATGGTTGCAAGAGATCAATTTGTTGGAAAGTGGCAAGTGCCTACATCAAACTATGCTATGTCCTTGAGATCTTTTGATGATGTTTGCGGAGAAGTCATAAGTATTGGAGAGAGACCGGCTTTATCTATTCATGATCCAGCTGCCTCAATGCGAATGGCAGTAGCCGAAGCTGTAACCAATATGATGTCAGTTCCAATTGAATCTATTTCTTCTATCAGAGCATCAGCTAACTGGATGGCGGCATGTGGAGAAAATATTGAAGATTTAAATCTTAGAAAAGGAGTGGAAGCATTATCAAACTTTTGTATTGATCTTGGGATAGCAATTCCTGTTGGTAAAGATTCTTTGTCCATGAGAACAACTTGGGAAAAAGACCAATCAAACTTCACCGTTAAAAGTCCAATGACAGGAATCATTTCAGCTATGGCACCTGTCAAAGATGTAAGAACATCAATAACTACAGAGTATAAAAACTTAGAAGATCCATGCTTGGTTTTAGTAAAACCAAATAATTTTTTTAGATTGAATGGATCAATTTATCAAGATATTTTTAAAACATCATTTACTGATACACCAGATATTTCATCCGAAGAACTGTTAAATTTATTTAATTTTATTCAGGAAGGAGTAAATAAGAAAAATATTCATGCGCTTCATGATATTTCTGATGGAGGAATCCTTGCCACCTTATCTGAACTTTGCTTTACAAATAAAATAGGATGTTCAATATCGCTTGATAACAATTTTCAGGTTTCTCCGGAGCAATTCTTATTTTCTGAAGAGATTGGAGTAGTTATCCAAATAAATGAATCTAAATTAAAAGAGTTAAAGCAATCAGCTCATTCTCAAAACCTCATATTCCAGTATTTAGGAAAAATCGGCGGAAGTAACTTTGATATTCTTGATAAAAATAAGGATAAATTGTTCTCACGAGACATTGCAGAGCTTGAGCAGGCTTGGTCTCAGGTCTCATATCGTATTAAATCTATTCGTGATAATAAAGATGATGCAAAATCGGAGTTTGATCTTATTTCAAAGACCTCAAATACTGGATTATTTGCAAATGACTCCTTTAAGCAACCTAAAAAAGGTCTGAAAATACTCAATTTCCTAAAAAATAAACCAAAAGTTGCAATTTTAAGAGAGCAAGGTGTGAATGGACAAAATGAAATGGCAGCTGCATTCATAAAAGCAGGTTTTGAAGCACATGATATTCACATGCAGGATTTGTTAGAGCAGAAAAAAGATTTAAGTGAATTTAATGGTCTCGCTGTTTGTGGTGGATTTTCATATGGAGATGTTTTAGGAGCAGGAAAGGGTTGGTCTAGCACAATCAATTTTAGTGAAAGCATTCAAGAAAAGTTTTTAAAATTTTTTGAGGACGAGCAAAAATTTACACTTGGTGTTTGTAATGGATGCCAAATGCTTTCCTCCATAAAAGAAATAATTCCCGGAACAGATTCTTGGCCAAGTTTCCAAAAGAATCATTCTGATCAATTTGAAGCAAGACTGAGTCAGGTAAAAATCCTAAAATCAAAATCTGTGCTGTTAAATGATATGGAAGACTGGTCGCTACCAATTATTGTTTCGCATGGAGAGGGTAGAGCATGTTTTGAAAATGAAGACGATATAAATAAACTTTTTGATTCAGAAAAGATTTGTATGACTTTCGTAGATTCGTCAGGATATCAAACAGAACAATATCCATTGAACCCAAATAAATCACCTTCAGGAATTACAGGAATTACAAATGATAATGGAAACATAACAGTCATGATGCCTCACCCCGAAAGAGTTTTTCGCTCCCATCAATTTTCATGGAAACCATTATCTTGGGGAGAATTTTCTCCTTGGATGCAGATCTTTATTAATGCTAAAAAGTTTGTGAGTTAGCTCAGTAAAATTTCTTCTTCACGAAATTCAAAATTGTCTTTTTTAGAATCCTCAACGAAATATTTTAGAGTCATTGAAACTGTAGGGAAAGCTAATTCATCCCATGGAATTTCTGATATTTCAACCAGCTTTACTTCACTACTTTCATTGGTTGGTCCAAAGGAATCTGAAAGAAGTTTAGCTAGATAAAAGACGTGTATCTGACTGATATGCGGTAGACTTATGACAGTATATGGCTTAATTATTTCAGCATTAGCTTGAGTTTCTTCTAATGTTTCTCTTAATGCACCAGCTTGCATCGTTTCTGCATTTTCAAGAAAACCTGCCGGCAATGTCCACTTATCTTTACGCGGATGAATACTTCTTTTAGCAATTAATATTTTGTTATCAAATGTTGATAATGTGCCCACTACTAGATTTGGATTTGTATAAAAAATTGTATCGCAATCATTGCAACAATATCGCTTTCGATTATCATCTTCAGGGATTTTAAATTCTAAATTTGAGCTTCCACAATTTGAACAATACTTCACAACTTAACCAATATTTTTTCTAAAAAAAGTTAAACTATCTTAAATGATTTCTTCAATAAAAGATAAATTAAGTAATATTAATTATGATGCGACTACTGGAAACAGAAAAGCTGGCGTTATGATTTTAATATCAAAAATTGGTGACAAAAATTTTTCTATTAAATTTACGTTGAGATCATCGAAAATGAAAACTCATGCAGGTGAAGTCAGTTTTCCTGGTGGAATGATGGAACAGATTGATCAAGATATTTTTCAGACTGCTCTCAGGGAATGTGAAGAAGAAATTAATCTCCAATCTACAAATTTAGAGATTCTAGGAAAAATGGATTATTTTATCTCGAGACATAAAGTAGAAGTTCATCCAGTTGTTGGATTTTTAGAAACTAATCAAACCTTTAAATCCAATTATGAAATAGATGAAATATTTGATGTCCCTATTTCATATTTACTTGATGAAGAAAATATTATTTGGCAAGAATTAGAAAGAGATGGAATTAAGTTCAAATCACCATCATGGAGTTATAATGGATTTAAGATTTGGGGACTTACTGCAATGATCACAGCAATTTTTGTTAATGATTATTTTGATGCAGGAATAAAATTGGACTGGAAGCGATGATTTACGAATTAGATGGAAAAAAACCTAAAATGCGGGACGAAAATTTCTGGATTGCCAATAACGCTACCGTCATTGGTGATGTTTTTTTAGATACAGATGCAAGTATTTGGTTTAATTGCGTAGTTAGAGGAGATAATGAGCCTATTTCTATAGGGAAAGGGTCAAATATTCAAGAAGGTTCTATTATTCATACAGATCCTGGCTTCAAATGTACCATTGGTAATAATGTTACCGTTGGGCATATGGCTATGCTTCATGGATGTGAAATAGGTGATGGCTCGCTTATTGGTATCAATTCAGTCATTCTAAATGGTGCGAAAATAGGTAAAAACTGCATAATTGGAGCCAAAGCTTTAATTACTGAGAATGCTGTAATCCCTGATGGATCAATGGTTATGGGTATTCCAGCTAAGGTAAAAAGAGAGTTATCGGAGGAAGAGCAACAACTACCAACTTTAAACTCGAAATTTTATGTTGAAAATTATAAAAGATATAAAAAAGGAGATTTTTAAATGTCATATGCAATAGTTACAGGCGCTTCAGCGGGAATTGGAAAAGAAATAGCAATACAGCTTGCTGAAAGAGGTCACGATATTATATTGACTGCTAGAAGAGAAAATAGATTACAAGAACTAGCCTCAGAAATTAGAAGTAGGTATCAAGTGAATGTTGATTACATTACAGCTGATTTAGCTGAAGTTGATGCACCAGATCAAATTCATGAATTTTGTAAGAATAATAATTATGACGTAGAAATTCTTATTAATAATGCAGGTTATGGGTTGCCAAAACCATTTCATGAAGTTCCTATGGAAGATGAAGAAAAAAGTCTCAGAGTGTTAGCAATATCTGTAATTGCTCTAACAAAGAAGTTTGTACCCGATCTTCTAGCAAGGGGCGGTGGAAAAGTTATGATTGTCTCTTCGGTAGCATCTTTTGCTCCACCATCGGCAATCCAGACACTTTATGGACCAATTAAAACATTTATGAATAGATTTAGTGATTCTATAAATATAAATTACAAACGTAAGGGCATTTCTTCAACTTCAGTTTGCCCAGGTTATACAGTTACTGAATTCCATTCTGCATCAGGCACTCAGGAGCAAATGGACAAAGTTCCAGCATTTATGAAATTAACTGCTGAGAGAGTAGCTAGAGAAGGCCTTGATGCAATGTTTGCTGGCAAGCGTCTTTCTATCCCAAGTAAAAGATACAAGGTATTAGTCTTTCTTATGACATATTTTTCATTTTTAATTAATATTTTTAGTAATGCACTTACAGGTGGCAGATACGAAAAAAAATGAATACCAATGAGATAAGAGAAGCATTTCTAGAATTCTTTAAAACAAAGGATCATAATATTGTTTCTTCAAGTTCTCTCGTACCCAACAATGATGACACTTTGCTTTTCACTAATGCAGGCATGGTTCAGTTTAAAGATGTCTTTTTAGGCCAAGAAAAACTTAAATTTTCCAGAGCCACCACTTCCCAAAAATGTATTCGTGCTGGAGGTAAGCATAATGATCTTGAAAATGTAGGCTATACGCTTCGCCACCATACTTTTTTTGAAATGCTTGGGAACTTTAGCTTTGGCGACTATTTTAAAGAAGAGGCTATAGTTTTTGCATGGGAGTTTTTAACTGATGTTCTCAAACTAGATAAGGATAGATTATGGATTACAGTTTATAAAGATGATGACGAGGCAAAAGAAATTTGGATAAATAAGATTGGCATTGATCCGGATAGAATTGCGAAGCTCGGAGATAAAGATAATTTTTGGTCGATGGCTGATACTGGACCTTGTGGTCCTTGCTCAGAAATCTTTTTTGATCACGGAGATAAATATGAAGGAACACCGCCAGGTGAAGATGGAGATGAGGGCGATAGATTTGTAGAGATATGGAACTTAGTCTTTATGCAATTCAACCGAGATACAGATGGCGTGCTGCATGATTTACCAAAACCATCAGTTGATACTGGAATGGGACTAGAAAGAATTGCTGCAGTAATGCAGGGAGTAGGGTCAAACTATGAAACTGATATCTTTTCAAACTTAATTGAAGAATCTCAGAAAGTGCTTGGAAGTGCTGGAGATGTCTCCCACAAAGTAATTGCTGACCATCTTAGATCTTCATGCTTCTTAATTTCAGATGATGTTTTTCCATCTAATGAAGGAAGAGGCTATGTTCTCAGAAGAATCTTGCGAAGAGCTATTAGACATGGCTACAAAATAGGAGCAGATAAGCCTTTTATGTATAAGCTAGTTAAAACTTTCGTTAACGCAATGGGTAATGCCTATCCACAACTAAAAAATGACGAAGAAAGAATTAAAAAACTCATCAAAAATGAAGAGACTCAGTTTTTACAAACCCTCGATAAAGGTATTCAGATTTTGGACTCTACTCTTGCTGAAGGGAATAAAGAAATTATTTCAGGAGATTTGGCCTTTAAGCTTCACGATACTTTTGGTTTTCCATTTGATCTAACGGCTGATATTGCGAGAGAAAAGGGCATTGATATTGATGAAAAAGGATTTAAGAAGAATATGGAATCTCAGCAACAAATGTCAAAGGCATCAAGTTCGTTTGTATCAAAGATTCCTACTGCAGAAGATTTGAAGGAAACAGATTTTATTGGTTATGAACATATGTCTTCAGACTCAAATGTAATAGCAATTTGGAATAAAAATGAAAAAGTTGAGCTTGCTAGTGAGCCACAAGAGTACTTTATAGCACTTAACCAGACTGCAATTTATGCAGAGTCAGGTGGGCAGGTTGGTGATAGAGGTTGGTTTAAATCTAAAAATGCCGAGGGCAGCATTTTAGATTGTAAAAAATCTGGAAAAGTTTTTATGCACCTTATAAAGTTAGACAAAGGAAGCTTAAAAATTGATGATAAAATTGAAGTTAATGTGAATATAGAAAAAAGAGAAAAAACTGAAGCTCATCATTCTGCTACCCATTTAGTCCATGCTGCACTAAAAAGGGTGCTTGGAGATCATGTCAAGCAAAAGGGTTCCCTTGTTGATGAGCATAAACTTAGATTTGATTTCTCCCACGATGAATCATTATCAGACAAAGAGATATCCAAAATTGAAGATTTAGTAAATCAAGAAATACTAAAGAATTCAGCTGTAAGCACCAAAATAATGGATTTAGAAGATGCTAAGAATTCAGGTGCAGAGTCCTTATTTGGCGAAAAGTATGAAGATCAGGTAAGAGTCTTATCAATTGGTGAAGATGATTTTTCTCTTGAGCTTTGTGGTGGAACACATATCTCAAGAACAGGGGATCTTGGTATTTTTATAATAACAAGTCAAAGCAGTGTAGCCTCTGGTATCAGAAGAATTGAGGCATTATCTGGTCCTAGAGCTCAAGAATATTTATCAAATCTTAAAAATCAAACTATTCAACTCCAAAAACTATTAAATGCTCCTGCTGAAGAAATTGAAGATAAAGTGAGCAAGCTTTTAAAGGAAAATAAAAGCTTAAAGAAAGGTGGCAAAACCGCCAAAGCAGCCACAATTAAATCCTCTAATACACATGATATTGATAACTTTAAATTAGTAATTGAAGAGGCAGAATCAGAGGATATCAAAGAATTAAGACCACTACTTGATGAAAAAACAAAAAATGCAAATAACTCTATCTTTATTCTTTTAAGCTCTAAAAACGAAACATTAACTATTCTTTGTTCCGTATCAAAAGACCTTCAATCAAGAATTTCAGCAAAAGATCTCATTAATGCTCTAACGTCACCTATTGAAGGTAAAGGTGGTGGAAGAGTAGAATTTGCTCAAGGTGCAGGCAAGCCTTCTGATAGAGAAAAATTTGTTTCTGATATCCCTAATATCGTACAATCGCTCGCATAAATTTTTCTTATGCAACAAGTTATAGTTCAAAAATTTGGAGGCACATCTGTTGGTTCGGGAGAGCGAATAGCTGCAGTCGCTGAAATTATAAAAAATGAGGCAGAGATGAACACTGTTGTAGTTGTTGTATCAGCAATGGCAGGAGAGACTGATCGACTTATAGAACTCTCAAAATTATTTGGAGATAATACGAACAAAAGAGAATTCGATGCCTTGATATCAACTGGCGAGAAAGTAAGTGCATCTCTCTTAGCAATGGCCCTTAATTCTCTTGGCTTGAAGGCAAAATCTTATTCAGCTGCTCAAGTTTCACTTAAAACTACATCTAACTTTTCAAAGGCAAAGATTTTAGATATAGATAAAGCAAAAATGGAAGAGATTCTTGCAGATGGCTCAATTCCAATTATTACCGGTTTCCAAGGAATAACTGAAACTGGAGAAGTTACTACCTTAGGTAGAGGTGGATCTGATACTACTGCTGTTGCAATTGCTGCTTCTCTTAAAGCTCATCGTTGTGATATTTATACGGATGTTGATGGTATTTACACTACAGACCCAAGAATTGTTCCCAATGCAAAAAAACTTGATGCAATTACAATGGAAGGCATGCTTGAGCTTGCAGGTCAAGGAGCTAAAGTCATTCAGATAAGAGCTGTAGAATTCGCAAATAAATTTAAGGTTCCTGTGAGAGTTTTATCGAGCTTTTCATCAGGTACTGGTACTATGATAACTTTAGAGAATGATACTATGGAAAATGCAGAAATTTCAGGAATAGCCTTCCAAACAGACCAAACAAAAGTAACTTTTACTGCGGTTGAAGATACTCCAGGTATAGCATCAAAGATACTTGGTCCGCTTAGTGAATTAGACATGAAAGTTGACGTTATAGTTCAGAATGTTGGAATTGAAGGCAAGACGGATTTTACTTTTACCATAGCAACCGAGGAAAAAAGTTTGTTGGATGAAGCAATTAACAATATTCAAAAATCCATAAACTATAAAGAAGTAATAATTGACGATGAAATTGCTAAAGTTTCTATTGTTGGTGTTGGAATTAGGTCTCATGCTGGAGTCGCAGCAAAAGCTTTCCAGGTATTATCTGAAAACGAAATAAATATTGGCATGATTAGCACTTCCGAAATTAAGTTGACATTGGTTATCGAAAAAGATGATCTTGAAAAAGCCGTAAAAGTCTTACATGATGTATTTGAGCTAGACAAATAATGTATGACTTAGTCCTTAAAAACTGCAATGTTATCAATGAAAATGTTGAATCACAGGTAGATATTGCAATTAAAAATCAAAGAATTGAAAAAATTGCTGCTTCGATTGATTCAGAATCTTCCGACGAACTAGATTTATCAGGAAAGCTTGTAATTCCTGGTCTTATTGATGATCAAGTTCATTTTAGAGAACCAGGCCTTACCCACAAAGGTGAGATTGCCACTGAATCAAAGGCCGCTCTTGCTGGGGGTGTAACAAGTTATTTTGAGATGCCTAATGTAAATCCTAATACCTCTACTATTGAGAATTTAGAGAAAAAGTTTGAGATGGCTTCAACAAGATCTGTTGGCAATTACTCATTTTATTTAGGTGCAACAAATGACAACATTGAAGAGATAAAAAAACATGACCCAAAAACCTCATGTGGCCTCAAAGTATTTATGGGAGCATCCACTGGTGATTTACTGGTTGATAAATATGAATCACTTGAGAAGATTTTTGAACATTGTCCTACAAATATTGTTACTCACTGTGAAGATCCTAAAAGATTAGTGGAAAATGAGAGGCTATACAAAGAAAAATATGGCGACAAGCTTGAAGCTGCTCATCATGCAGTTATAAGAGATGAGGAATGTTGCTATTTGTCCAGCTCATTAGCTGTTGGGCTAGCAAAAAGATTTGGCTCTAATTTGCATGTTCTTCACCTTTCTACAGCAAGGGAGATGGAATTATTTACAACTGATCCGATTGAGAACAAGCATATTACTGCTGAGGGCTGTGTTCATCATCTAACTTTTAGCGACAAAGATTATGAAGAGCTTGGTAATTTTATTGTTTGCAATCCCTCAATTAAGACAGAGGAAGACAGACTTGGAATTATTGAAGCCGTTAAAGCAAATAAAATTGATATTTTCGCTACCGACCACGCTCCTCATACTTTTGAAGAAAAAAGCCAAAAATATCCAAATATTCCTGCAGGTATTCCTTTGGTTCAGCACTCTCTTCAGATGCTACTCGAGTTTTATTTTGATGATATTTTCTCTTTAGAAATGATCGTTGAAAAGTCCAGTCATAACGTTGCAAAGAGATTCAATATCATAGATAGAGGATTCCTAAGGGAAGGATACTTTGCAGATATAACATGTGTGGATTTGGATCAAACTTATAATGTAAATAAAGAAAATATCCTACACAAATGTGGGTGGTCACCTTTAGAAAATAGAACAATGCGTTCATCAATTCATGCAACCATCCTCAACGGAAATATTGCTTATAAAGAAGGGCAATTTTCTGAGTCCTTGAATTTTGGTCATAGGCTAGAATTCGATAATTAGAATCGTTAAGCATTATTAAATTGTCTGTATAATAAAAAACTCGGAGAGTTGGCTGAGTGGTCGAAAGCGCCTCCCTGCTAAGGAGGTATACGGGTAACTGTATCGAGGGTTCGAATCCCTCACTCTCCGCCATTTTGGAGAAAAATATGAATGATAATGAAATGATAAAGGACTGTATTCAGTTATATTTTGATGGATGTTATGAGTCAGATCCTGAAAAAATTAAAGCTTCTTTTAATCCAAATGCTTCCATAACAGGGTATCTCCCAGATGGGTTTCATGAAATGAGTGTCGATGATTTTGCAGGTTTTGTAGCATCGCAACAACCATCACCGATGGAAAATAATGATGAAAAGATGCTAGAAATACTCTCATGTGAAGTTTATGGAAATACTGCAGCTGTAAAAGTTAGAGAAGCATACCTAGGGATGATTTTTGTAGATTGTTTATCCTTTTTAAAGAAAGATGATGAATGGAAAATTTATACCAAGCTTTTTCATGTTGAATCTTAGTAGTGCCCAAAAAATCAGTTAATATAATCTTTTGGAGAATGTTATGAAAAAATTATTACTTATATCTTTCGTTTCGTTTCTTTTTGTGAGCTGTTCAAATGAGCAAGCCTCAAATCAATCAGAAGCGTTTAACGGAGAATCAATTTTTGTTGAATTTATGCCATGCCAAGCTGGCCCAGACTACTCTGTCGAGAATATGCAAGAAATGATAAGTGAATGGCGCAGCTTGCTTATTGCAGATGATTTAAAAGGTGCATGGGGATATGCTCCAGCTTCGGAATCAAATGCATTTGGAAATACCGGTTGGTGGGAGCTTAATTGGTCCTCTCAAGATTCTGCAAATGCAGCATGGTCTCAATGGGCCTCTAACACTGAAGCAGCAGCATGGACTGAGAAATATGAGAGTGTTTTATCTTGTGATGCAGAGGGTAGAAATGCCTTAGATGCAATTTTTCCAGTTGAAGCAGATCATTTTGGAGCTCTTCCAGAGAGTGGATATTTTTACAGTGAGTTTTATCATTGTTTTTATAACGAAGGCTTCTCTAAATCGGATGCAGTTGCATTCTTGCCTAAGTATACCGCAGGAGTTTATGAGAATACTGATGGCTTTGATGGGACATCTTTTCATTATGGTAACTACTATGCTCAACTAAATGAAGATGGCTCACATACAGAGGAAGGAATAGATTTTCTATGGGCAAGCTTTACAAATAGCGAAGCATCAATGGTTAAGGTAAACGAAGTCTTTGAAACTAATATGAGATCAACTCTCTTTCCACAGTTTAGTGAATTTGCCACCTGTAGAGAGGATGTTATAGATATTTATCATGGCTGGACTTTCTACAATAGTGAGCAAAAAGATTTCATGCCAGATTTTTCAAGCTATTAAAAAATCAAACTTTTATCTTAAAAAGCCACCTTTTGGTGGCTTTTTTTTGTAATATAAATTCTTATTAATTTTTTTCGGAGAATTTATGAATTTAACTACAAAAAGCTTGTTAACTTTTTTTGCATTAATTTTCGTTGTCAGTTGTTCCAATACAATGGAAGATGCAGATGCTCCACAAACTGTTTTCTTTAACCAAATGATTCCTTGTACAGCCGGCCCTGACTACTCAGATGAAAATATGAGGAAGTTTGTTGCTGACTGGAATGAATTAGTTGCTGTTTATGATCAGATGGTTTGGGCCGGAGGCTATGCACCAGCTAGCGGACAGCAAAACGGTTGGTGGGAGCTTCAATGGACCTCAAAAGAAGCTGCAGATTCTGCATGGGAGTCATGGCTTTCAAGAGAGGATGCTCAGGAATGGGATCAATCTTCAAATAATGTTTTGGACTGTGATAATACCCAAGTATTTGATCATGAGTTTCATCTGGGAGATCCACAAAGTGGACTTGATTGGAAATCTTTTGCAACTCAATCACAGGCATGCAGATTTGTGAACGGTGCTTCTAAATCTGAGCTAATGGCTGATATTGCTCTTTTCGATGAGTGGCTAGAAGAATATGACACAGATGATCCATATACTTACGGGGTCTATCTTCCTCAAGACACCAGTGATCCTAATGATTTCTACTGGCTTAATTTTCATCAAACATTTGAAACAATGGAAAGTGGAAATATGAATTGGTATGAAAATGGTGCAGAAATGCAAGCAATCTTTGACTCACATACTGAATGTGATGATCCAGAGCTTTGGAGTAGTGCAGAATTTAAGAATGCTGCAGCAAGTTAAATAGACTCTGTCTATTTTAAAGGCCGCTTAGCGGCCTTTTTTGTTGAATTTACAAATTAAATCATTAAGTAATAAGGGGTTATGACAGATAAAACTTTAAGATTAATTCTAGGAAATCAGCTTTTCCCTTTAGAAATACAAAAAATAGAAGATACTGAAACTGTTTTCATGTGCGAGGATTCTGGATTATGCACATATGAAAAACATCATAAATCAAAAATTGCTTTATTTTTTAATGCAATGAGGTCATTTAGAGACTCTCTAGAGAAATCAAACATAAGAAACATCTATTATGATTTCAATAACAGATTCAATGATCCTTTTATTGAAAAATTAGCTGAGGAAATCAAGAAAAATCAGTTTACTAAAATTAAGTTTTTTGAAATTGAAGATAAACCTTTTGAAAAAGAGATACTTCTGTTAGTTAATGAACTTGAGATTACTCACGAAATTCTTAAAACACCCATGTTCATTGATACAAGGGAATCATTTAAAGAATATATAGGGGATAAAACTTTTATATTACAAGCTAACTATTACAAGAAAGCTAGAAAAGAGATGGATCTTCTTTTAGAAGATGGAAAGCCTTTGGGTGGTAAATGGAGCTTTGATGATGAGAATAGAAAAAAGCTTCCTAAAGGTTACATAATTCCAGAACTTCCAAATATCAAAAAACGAGATGATTCTGAAGAAATTTCTAATTTTATAAATACTGAATTTAAAGATCATCCAGGGATGATAAATAATATTTTCCCTTATACCTCTGAACAAGCTTTAGATTGGCTTAATGTTTTTTTTGATGAGCGTTTTAAAGATTTTGGACCATACGAAGATGCTATTTTTATGGGGGAGCATTTTCAACTTCATTCTGCGTTAAGTAGCTCAATGAACCTTGGGATTATTACTCCACAGCAAGTTATAACTGAGGCAAGAAATTATGCTAAGGAAAATGATATACCTCTGAACAGCCTAGAAGGATTTATTAGACAAATAATCGGGTGGCGAGAATTTATAAGAGGCATTTATCAAAACTTCTCTGAAAAAATGATAGATGCTAATTATTGGAACCATCAAAGAAAACTATCTGATGCTTGGTATACAGGAGAAACAGGTATAGAGCCACTAGATGATGCCATAAAAGGCGCACTAGAGTTTGGGTACACCCATCACATAAATAGACTTATGGTTTTAGCTAGCATAATGAATATGTCAAGAATCCATCCATCAGAGATTTATAAATGGTTTATGGAAATGTTTGTTGATTCGTCTGAGTGGGTAATGGTTCCAAATGTTTTTGGTATGGGAACATTTGCTGATGGAGGAATATTTGCTACCAAGCCATATATTTGTGGATCAAGTTATATATTAAGGATGTCAAATTTCAAAAAGGGAGATTGGTGTGAAATTGTTGATGGCCTATATTGGAAATTTATTGAAGACAATAGAGAATTCTTTGCTTCAAATCCACGTCTTTCTCTAATGATAAGAGCTCTTGATAAACTTGATAAGGATAGGAAATTAAGAATTTTTAAGGCGGCTGATATTTTTATTAAGGAAAAAACTCTTTGAAAAGAATAAAAAAATCCAATCTTCCTCAAAAAATTTGTGTAACATGTAATAGGCCTTTTACATGGAGAAAAAAATGGGAAAGATCTTGGGATGAGATCAGATTTTGTAGTAAAAGATGCAAAACCAATGCTAAGGAGTAAAAAATGACAGATTATGCAACTCTTGAAAAAATCGATGATGTATCAGTATTAAGCTTAGATGATGGAAAGGTAAATGTCTTTTCTATAGAAATGCTTGAAGCGATTAATAATTGCCTAAATGATGTTCCTAAAGATAGTGGCTCTCTAGTGATAAAGGGTAAAGAAGGAATTTTTTCTGCTGGCTTTGATTTAAAAACTTTTGCATCAGGAGATATGGAAAAAATCTCAAAAATGAGCGATCTCGGGATGAGGTTTATGTATGACATTTTTACTTTTCCAAGGCCGGTTATTGCTGCTTTGTCTGGGCATACTATAGCAATGGGTCTTTTTGTAGCATGTGGATGTGATTATAGAATAGGCTTGAAAGGAGATTTTGTAACTCAAGCTAACGAGGTCAGAAATAATATGGATATCCCAACCAGCATTATGCAGATTGCCGCAAGTAGAATTTCTAAAAAACATGCATATTCTATTCTGCTTCATGCAGATCCATATCCATTTCCTAAAGCAGTTGATGCAGGAATAATAGATGAGCTAGTTGATGAGTCTGATTTTGAGGCTAGAGTTATGGAAAAGGCTATCGATCTAGCTACCTTGGGACATCCCCATTATGAAAAAACAAAAAATGCATATATTGCTGATGATGTAAAAATTATTAAACCTTTGATAGTTAAATAAAGAATGCCAAAAGGTTATTGGGTAGCTAAAGCAAATATTCTCGATGATGAGAAGCTCTCAAGGTATGGTAAACAAGCTGAAATAGCAATAGAGAAATTTGGGGGTAAATTTCTTGTTAGAGGCGGTCAACATGAAACCAAAGAGGGAATCGATTTCTCTAGAAATGTAGTTGTTGAATTTGATTCCTATGAAACTGCATTGTCTGCTTACAGCAGTTCAGAGTATAAAGAGGCATTAACTTTGCTTGAGGGTGGAGCCGAAAGAATGTATGCAGTAGTTGAAGGCTATGAATAAGATGCTGTCAGTAATTTAGGACTAACTTAAATGGACAAATCTCCAAACTTCTATGCTGAGCAATTTGCTTCAGCTGCATGGGGCCCATGGTTAATATTTCTATTAATTGGATCTGGGATATTTTTTTTAATTTATTCAAGATTTGAGATTTTTAAATATCTTCTGCACGCTTTTAGGATTCTTTTTTCCAAGGAAAAGAGCGATGAAGAGGGCGAAGTAAGTCCCTTTCAAGCACTTACCACATCACTGTCGGGGACAATTGGGTTGGGTAATATTGCTGGTGTTGCACTTGCAATTTCATTAGCAGGACCTGGCTCAATTTTTTGGATGTGGGTGACGGCAATTATAGGTATAGCAACAAAATTTTTTACCTGTACTTTGTCAGTGATGTATCGAGAAAAGACTAAAGAAGGAGAAATCTTTGGCGGCCCTATGTATGTAATAAAGAATGGGCTTCCAAAAAGAATGTTACCCCTTGCATATTTTTTTGCTTTGGCAGGAATGATAGGCTGCTTACCAGCTTTTCAGAGCAATCAACTTATTCAAATCACCGGAGACCTTGCTTTTTCAGAAATTGAAAATTTTAATATTTTGGGAGGTTTAGTCCTCGCAGGTATTACTGGAATAGTGGTAATTGGTGGTTTAAAAAGAATAGCTGAAGTTGCAACATTTCTTGTGCCTCTAATGGGGTCAATTTATTTTGGAGCAATGATTGTAGCGCTCATGCTAAATTTAAACCTAGTTTTACCCGCCTTTAAATTAATTTTTGTCGATGCATTTAATGGAACTGCTATTGCAGGTGGTACCTTTTTTGGGGTGTTAATTTATGGCGTTAGAAGAGGAGCTTTTTCAAATGAAGCAGGTATGGGAACTGAGTCTTTGGTTCATGGAGTTGCTAGAGTTTCAGATCCAGTTAAACAAGGTCTAGTAGCTATGACAGGACCAATTTTTGATACATTAATTATATGTACAGCTACTGCTTTAATGATTCTAGTTTCAGGAGTCTGGGAAACATCATCTTCCCAAGGCGTTACATTAACAGCAGAAGCTTTTAGTATTTTGTTAGGAAACTTTGGCGGCTTAATTCTTTTCGTATGCGTAATTTGCTTTGGCTTGAGCACAATCTTTACTTACTCGTATTACGGAGCATCTTGCTCAAGATTTCTATTTGGAAAATTTGGCATGAAATTCTATATTTATCTATACATTTTAAGTATTTTCATTTATTCGATAGTCCCAATTGATATTGCTATTAATATAGCTGATGGTGCATTTGCTATGATGGCTATTCCAACTCTGATTTCTGCATTATGGTTGGCACCAAAAGTAATGCAGGCTTCAAAAAATTACTTTAAACTTATTGATAACAACTAAAAACATGAAATTTTTAAGTTATCTCTTTCTATTCTTTTTAGCTATACCAATTTTTTCAGAAGAAAAAGGTCGACTCGATAGAGAGGAATTTGATTTTAGATATACCTATCTAGGAATAAGCTATATTGGAGCAAATAATGCAGATAGTGGCTTAGCAATAAACACTTCATTTAACCTGCCTGGACCTTTATATCTTAAGTTTGAAAGAAGAGGCGACGGGATAGACTTTGAGAAAGAAATAGTCGACAAAACTACTGATTCTTTTAGAATTGGAGCTCATGCCGGAATAGCCGACATATTGAGTAATATTTCAGCACGCGGAGTCAACTTAGAAATTAAAAATTTATTTGAGCTCTACGGAGAGTTTGGGGTAAAAAGTTGGTCAGTAGAAAACGATGACTTCAATTTTGATGAAAATGCATATGAGGCACATTTTGTGTCAGGCATTCATTTTGGTGACAGTAATGATTGGGAAGGAAGAATTTTCCTTGATGTCGCATCAGAAGCAGAACCAATTATCAATGATGACATTGTATGTTTGGAGCTAGATTGTCCAACAATTTATGAGATTTCGGATGATCAAAACAGAAGATTTGGTTTTGAGGCAATCTACAACAGAGGTAAATATACTGCCTTTACTATCGGTGCAAGCACAAACTCTCTATACGACTCAACAACTTTTGAGATAGGTTTTCGTATAAATCTATAAATTATTATCAGAAACAAAAGGATTAGTTGATCGTTCAACTTTAAAATTTGAGGGTGGTCCGTGGCCAGGGACAAAAGCTATATCTTCACCAAGGGGCCATAGTTTTGTCTTAATTGATTCAATCAATTGCGCGTAGTCTCCGCCAGGTAAATCTGTTCTTCCAATTGATCCGGCAAAAAGAACATCACCCACAATAGCTAACTTAGAGGGCTCATGAAAAAAAATAATATGTCCTGGAGTATGACCTGGAGTAAGAAATACTTTTAATATTGCATTACCAACTGATACGGTTTCTCCATCATTTAACCATAGGTCTGGTGAGCAATTTTGAGCAGGTAATCCAAGCATAGAACCTTGAGCTTCTAATTCATCCAAGAGAAACTTATCATCAATGTGAGGACCAATTATCTCCAAGTTAAGTGTATTAGCTAGCTCAGTAGCGCCAGCAGCATGGTCTATATGCCCATGAGTAAGTAATATTTTCTCTGGAATTAGGTCATTATTTGCAGCACTAGCTAGCAATACCTCTAAATCTCCACCTGGATCAACAAAAGCGCATTTTTTAGTTTCTTCACAAAACACAATGGGTGCATTTTGTTGAAATGGAGTAACAGGATTTATTAATGCTTTTATATTAGACATTGCTACAATAGTTTCTGTTAATAATAACAGTTTTAAGCGAATAAAAATGGCAATAAAAAGCTCAACTAAAAATAAAACAATGGTGGTGACAATTTCATCTCCACCAGTAAATGCATTTTCATCTAGTGACTTAATAGAAATGAATGATCTCATCGAAAAGGTTTCTTTTGATAATCAAATCTCTGTGATAATAATTGAAAATGAAGGTAAAGGTTTTTCAGCAGGAGCAGACAGAAAGGAGCATGGCCTTGATAAAGAAAAACTTGAGATAATTAATGATTATCTCTGGAAGCTCTCAAATGCAATCTATAATTCAGACGTTCCCATAATTTGCTGCTGCGATGGATTTGTTATTGGCGCTGGTTTTTTTATTCCATCTTCTTCAGATATAGTTTTAGCAACAAAAGATAGTTATTTTCAGATGCCAGGAATAAATTTTGATGTGCTGGTTGGAAGTGCGCACTTAGGAAGAATAATTCCAAAACAAAGAGTAAGGGAAATGGTTTTCACTGGTGAAAGAGTTGGAGTTGAGGAGATTCTTTCATATGGTGGCATAAGCTCAATTCATGAAGATAAAGAAAGCATGATGAAAAGGGCGCACGAAATAGCTGCAAAAATAGTCTCAATGGAGAGAGATTCGATTAAAGTTCTTAAAAAGATTCTCAATTCTAACGAACCAGTAGATTTAAATAGAGCTTTTAAAAAAGAACAACAGCTTACATTTCAAAATAAAAAAAACCTATTAGATTAAGGATTTTCCTTTATTTTGGTGCTAAATATCATTAATATAATTCCCTCATTGAAGATCAAAGGAGATCAAATATGACAGACAACAAAAAACCAACTCGAGAAGAAGCCGAAGCTGCGGTAAGAACTATGCTTGCTTGGACAGGCGACAACCCTGATAGAGAGGGCTTGGTAGAGACTCCTAAGAGAGTCGTTAGGGCTTATGAGCAATTCTTTGCAGGGTATGAAATGGATCCAAAAGAAGTTCTTTCAAAAGTGTTCGAAGAAGTTGAAGGTTACGATGAAATGGTAATAGTGAAGGATATTCGTGTTGAATCTCATTGTGAACATCACATCGTTCCCATCCTCGGAAAGGCACATGTTGGTTATTTACCAAACAAAAGAATTGTTGGCATTAGTAAACTTGCCAGAGTTGTTGATATTTTTGGTAAGAGACTTCAAACCCAAGAAGTAATGACTGCTCAAATAGCAAACGTAATCAATGAAGTGCTTGAACCAAAAGGTGTTGCGGTTGTCATGAATGCAAAACATCAATGTATGACAACAAGAGGAGTTCATAAACCAGAAAGTTCAACAATAACATCAACTATGCTTGGAGCCTTCAGAGAGAATCCAGACACACGTGCTGAATTTATGAACTTAATTACAACTAGTTCATAATAGCTAACTTTGGTGCTACCTAAAGTTTCCGAAACTAAAAAAAAATTAATTCTTGCTAGCGGTTCAAGAATTCGTAGAGAATTACTTGAAGGAGTTGGCCTAGAGTTCCAAGTTATAAATTCCAATGTAGATGAAGATTTACTTAAAAAGGAACTTCATGGGAGATCATTTAGAGAGCAGGTATCAAGATTAGCCTCCGAAAAAGCGCGCACAGTAAGTATGGATAATTTAGAAGCATTCGTTATTGGATCAGATAATATGTGCACGATCGGTGATGAGATTTTTGATAAACCTATTGATCATGAGGATGCTGTGAATCATCTTTCATCCTTGTCTGGAAAAAAACATTTCCAAAATAATGGTATTTCTATATTTCACGAAGGAAAAGAGATTTGGTCAAATTATGATGTAACTGAGTTGGAAATGAAGAAACTATCACCTCAAGAAATTGAGGATTATTTGAATTTAGATAAACCTTACAGTGCATGTGGTTGTTACCATTTTGAGTCTAACGGAAAAGATCTTTTTACCAGCATTAATGGCCTTGAAAGTACAGTCATGGGATTAGCGATGGAGCATCTGATTGAAAAGTTAAATCAACTAGGTGTCATTGAGTTATAGTAATAGTCATGAGCGAAATCTATTTATATGATTCTTTATCTAACAAAAAGAAAAAGTTTGAGCCAATAGATCAAAATCATGTCCGCATTTATGCTTGTGGACCTACAGTTTATAACTATGCACACATTGGTAACGCAAGGATGGCGGTAGTTTTTGATTCGTTTGTAAGGCTATTAAGAAATAAATATCCAAAAGTTACATATGTATCAAACATTACTGATATCGATGACAAGATAATAGAAGCCGCAAATGAATCTAATATTCCTATAAACGAACTGACAAAAAAATATACGGATATTTATAATGCAGATATGTCTAATTTGAATGTCCTTCATCCGGATATTCAGCCAAAGGCGACAGAGTATGTTGAGGATATGGTTAATTTTATTGATAAATTAATCCAGAAAGATAAAGCTTATGAAAAAGATGGACATGTATTTTTTCATGTTCCCTCACATGAAGGATATGGAAAATTATCAAACAGAGAAATTGATCAACAGCTTGCTGGAAGCAGGGTACAAGTTTCTGATATCAAAAAAAATCAACAGGACTTTGTTTTGTGGAAACCATCAAGCAAAAGTCAGCCTGGATGGGATTCTCCATGGGGAATTGGAAGACCGGGATGGCATACAGAATGTTGTGTGATGTCTGAAGTAAATCTAAAAATACCTTTCGATATTCATGGTGGTGGGCAAGACTTACTCTTTCCTCATCATGAAAATGAAATTGCTCAGTCTTGTGCAAGCGTTAATTCTGATAATCCCGAAGATTATGCTAAGTATTGGATACATAATGGTTTTGTCACTATAGATGGCGAAAAAATGTCAAAATCTCTTAATAATATTATTCTTTTGAATGACCTTTTAAAAGAGCATGATGGAGAAACAATAAGACTTGCATTGCTATCTTCTCATTATCGAAAATCACTTGATTGGAATGAAAATGTGATAAAACAGTCCAAAGTATTGTTAGATAAAGTTTATGATTTTCTTGATAACTGTGACGATGATCCAGAAGGTAAAATTGATCAAAGTCTCATGGAAAATTTTTCTAATGATCTTGATATACCTAAAGTATTAACTTCTATTAACGAGATTTTAAAAAATAAAAATTCTTCTAGCCCTGGAACTATCAAACAATCTTTATTATTTGCAGGCAGTATCTTAGGTATATTTGATAAAAAACCGTCTGAGTGGAATATGCAAATTGAAATTAGTGATTCTGAATTGGCGGAAATAGAAAAGCTTATTAATGAGAGGAAAACTCTTAAAGAAAATAAAGATTTTACCGGCGCTGATGCAATAAGAGATTCATTGTTGGAAAAGGGTATTGAGCTAATTGATAATGAAGATGGAACCACTTGGAAATCTAAAAACTAATTTCACATAATTTTTTCTTCACCGTTACAAACTTATAGTAATATCTAATCGGAGGATTTTATTATGAGATATTTTTTATTATTAACTTTTTCAATTTTTTCATTTGCAGACGATCATCGTATTTCAACAGATTTTTCAGATTGTGATGGAAAAGTTGTTAATTATTACGTTTCTAAAATTGTTTCTGGCGGCAGTGTTGAAGGAATGATGAAAGCTAGCAAGATGCATCAAAACTTTTACGACGAGCAGGGCGCAAATGTAAAGGTTTATCCAGCACTCCAATATTTAAGAAATGACGATGGGACAGAAGAAAAACTTCATCGTGTTTCAACAATGGTTGTTTGGGATAGTGTTAACTCATGGAGTGAATGGAGAGAAAGCATAGAAGCTTTATCTGAAGAAGATAGAAAACTTGCTGACAAAAAATACAATGCCTTTGTTGCCATGTACAACAAGAATACTGAGGTTGTTGCTGAAAGAAGATGGTGTATGCTTTAATAATATGTGTTTTTTTTGGAGATAAATTATGTTGCATATAGGAAAATATGAAATGAGAAGTGATGCTGATAGAGACGCTTTCGGTCATGCTGCTCTTGCAGTTTGCAAGGCTGCAAAAAATGTTGAAGGTGTAAATGATGCAAAGTTTTTCTGGGTGAATCCAAACTTAATTGGAATTATAGTCGATGCAGAGAAGGGTGTATGGGGTAGCGATGCTGATCCTTCAGCCGAGACTATGAAAGCCTTTTTTGATTTAGCTGATTTATCAAATCAAGTTTCAAACGAGATTTGGATGTCAGCTGGTATTGGCGAAGAAAGATTTAATATGACTAAATAAAAAAGGAGGAAATATGTTTAGAAATATATTTTTAAGTGCAGCTTTAATTTTTTCAGTTGTTGTTTTTGCTGATGCTCATACAGATGCTGAAAAAACAGTTTTAAAAAATATTGAAGCTTATTGGGATGCAAGAAATACATCTGATTGGGACAAAGTTGTTGCTATGAGCAGCTCATCTGGAATGTTAAATACTAATTCAGATGGAAGTTTTCACAAACCAATGGCTACTCAAACAGCTTCAGACTGGGAAAGACAAAGTGCTGGTGGTACTGGAGTCATTCAAGTTCATGCGTCTGAAGCACATCAGCTCAATGATACAACTGTTTACGTAAGATATTATGCTGAAGGAGTGGTTGCAGATGGAAAAGGTGGAATGAAGCCTTATCGAACCAGAGTTACTGGTGTATGGGTTAAAGAAGGTAAAAATTGGGTTGTTAAAACATCTCATTTCTCTTCAGCTGCTTATGGAGGCACTCATCAGACTGTTCAAGCTGATTTCGAAGACTGATAATTAAAAAAAAGCCGGCTTTTATAGGCCGGCTTTTTTTATTGAAGAATTTCTAAACTAGAGCGCAAGCCATTGCAATTAATGACCCTATAGATCCAAACCAAGCAAGAGTTCTTAAATATGTTATCCCCATAATATATATAGCTCCATGAGCAACTCTAAATATTAACCACCAACATGCAGCAGAGGTTACATCTACACCTACAATCATAGATAAAAGAGCCAGTGCTAAAAAAGCTGGCAAACTTTCTTGAAGATTTGCTGAAGCCCTTCTTGCTCTTGCAAGCATTTCTGATGGTGCATCAGATTCTTCCCTATTTGAAAGAAGCCAATTCATATTTTTCATATTTAAAACCATCGGAATAATCCATATTTGTAAAATTGCCAAAACAAGTGACATAACTATTAACGATTCCATATTTTCTCCAAAAATGTTAAAAATCTAGACTATCAGTGAGAATTTATTAATTCAAGAATAAAAAAACTTTAAAATACTTATAAAAATTTATAACTCATGAATTTTATTAAAACAAATAAATTATTAATTGGCTTAGCTTCATCAATCTTATTCTTTAGCTTTCTTGCTTCCTTGATACTTACAAGCTTTGGTTATGTTGAGGTAAAGAGCTTAAGGCTTGATACAGACAAGGGCCAATATATTGTCTATGACCTGTTTAGACCAAAGTCTGCTAAATCGGAATCAAAGGCTCCATTCATAGCCATTATTCCAGGCTTTCAAAGATCTAAGGAGGCTTTGTCAAATATAGCAATTGAGCTTTCTAGAAGAGGATATGTTGTTGCCCTAATAGATCCTTATGCACAAGGTTTATCTTCTTCATCCCTTAGTACAAGAGCTGCAACTACTCAAGGCTATGGAATGTTTGCCTTAGTTGAGCATGTGTATGATGGCGCTTTTAATTTTGTAGATATTGATAAGATTGGTGCAACAGGTCATTCAATGGGAGGAAATGCAGCGATACGAGGCGCTGATTTTTTTGGTAAACAAGCCATACAAAATAATACAAAAAGCAAACTAGATTCCGTTTATGTTTCCGGTTATGTGCTCACCTTAAGAAATAATATTTTAAGAGACTCAAAATCTAATATGGGAGTTAGTTATGCTTTATATGACGAGGGAGCTTTCAGAAATGAGCTCACTGCTTGGGACTCTGCAAATATGATGATTGCTCCTGAGTCTCTTAGAACTGTTAATGGTGTTCTTTCTAAAGCAGAACAAATAAAGAAAGTTGAATTAGGTAAATATTATGGTTCAAAAGAAAAGAATTCTTTAAGAGTGATCTTTAATGAACCTGTTTTACATCCGTTCCAACCTTACAACTTTGAAGCAACCTCAAATCAACTGGATTATTTTGAGAAGGTATTTGGTGCGCCAAATCCAATTAATTCATACAATCAAATTTGGCACTGGAAAGAAATATTTACTCTCATAAATATGGTTTTAGCATTAATTATGCTCATTCCAATTGCAAGATTATTTTTAGGGCTAAGGTTTTTTTCATCCATCAAAAAGGATGTCCCAGCCCCCTTAAATGCCCCAAACAAGAAAGGAAAAATAATTTTTTGGTCAATCTTCTTTATAAGCGCTTTAATTGCTTGTGTAACTTTCATACCAATGGTTGAGATTGCAAAAATCTTATTTGCAGATGCTGCTAGTAGGAAATTGACTTGGTTTTTCCCTCAAAGAATGAATAACTCAGTAATGTTATGGGCAGCATTCAATGGATTAATAGGAATCATCATTTTCTCTCTTTCATATAAGTTTTTTGGTAAGAGAAACGGAGTAGAAACAAAATCTTGGGGACTTTGGATTAATAAAATAGATTTCTTTAAAACCTGCGTTTTAGCATTAATTATATTTTCAACTTTTTATTCTTTCCTTTTTTTAAACTATGCCCTTTTTCATGTTGATTATAGATTTTGGTTTATGGGGGTAAGAATATTCCAGCCAGAAATGCTTGCAGTATTATTAATGTATCTGCCACTTTTTCTTATATTCTTTTTTTCAAACTCACTCAGAGTAAACGGTGCCATGAGATTTAAAGACCAACCCGAATGGCTGTCTATGTTGATAGCAGGTTTCGCAAATTCAGCAGGATTAATGCTTATAATAATTATTCAATACTCAGTCTATTTCAACACTGGAACAGTTTTTTGGACAACTAACTGGTTAAGCGTAAATTTACTTTTTGGAATTGTTCCAATGATGTTTATTTTGCCTTACTTTAATAGAATTTTCTTTAGAATGACCGGCAGAGTTTACTTAGGTCCTCTTGTAACCTGTCTCGTTTTTATTATGATACTTTCTACAAATACGGTTGTTTACTTACCTATTAAATAATATGAATAAAATTTATCTTTTTTTATTTTTATTCCTTCTTTCCGCTTGTGGAGGAGGAGGTGGTGGAGGTAGTATCGAAGTTACCCAAAATGGTCCACCAACAATAACAAATAACACATTTACATTCAGTGTTCTGGAAAATCAAAATTTGGCATTTGTTTTGGAAGCCTCTGATCCTGATGGCGATGGTATTACTTTTCAAATTACTGGAGGCTCAGATCAAAGCTCTTTCACCATTAATAATTCAGGACAAGTATTATTTTTGTCTTCGCCTGATTATGAAAATCCATCTGATACAAATCTTGATAACTCATATGAATTAGTAATTCGAGCATTCGATGGTAGCTTATATTCAAGCAACTATGATTTTGTAGTGAATATTACAAATGATGAAAGTGATGATGGTAGTAATAATTCACCTGCTGTATGCAGTGATCAATCAGAATCTACCTCATATTGCACAATAGATTCGGGAAACTTGGAAAGAGAATTTTACGTAGTTTTTCCAGAAAGTCACTCTTTAGATCAGAGTTATCCACTTCTAATTAGTCTTCATGGTGGTGCAGATTACGCAGATGCAAATATGGAATATACTGGATTTACGCAAATAAATGATGAAAATAACTTTGTCCTTATATTTCCCCAAGGAACAGTTGCTGAAGGAAAGGGGGATACTGGTTGGTATGCAGGCGGAGATTGTTCAAACATTGAAGTTTGTGATGTCTCTTTTATTGAGAAATTAATTGATTATTCTATTGAAGAATTAGCTATTGATCCCAGCCGCGTATATGTATCAGGATTTTCTAATGGTGCATTTATGGCTTATACAATGGCATGTTTTCTGAGCAATAAAGTTGCTGCAGTTGCTCCAGTATCAGGATCTCTATCCCCAGAAGATTATGATTCTTGTGATCCCCAAAGACCTATGCCAGTTATTCATGTGCACGGACTTGATGATTCATGGATCCCGGTTCAGGGCGGCGATTATGTAACCCCTCTTCAGCTTGTAAGTAATTATTGGAGTTCTTTCAACTCGTGTTCTGAAAATATTATTGTTGATGGTGAAGATTCAAATGGAGATGGATATTCTTGGTATTCAGAAATTGCAACAAGTTGCCAAGATGGAGTTAGCATAAATTTTACGTATTTAGAAAATTTTGGCCACAGTTGGCCTGCATCAGATTCTGATAAGGGTGGGGGTGCAGATATAGATGGAGCTACATTCATCTGGGAATTCTTATCTTTGTATGATATTAATGGACTGATAAACTAGATATTTATGAGACCAATATGCTTTCTTGGAGTTCTTTTTATCATTTCAGCATGCGGAGGAGGATCATCAAGTACCGATATAGAAATTGATCCCGGACAAGATAATAGTGCTGGACAATCTTGCTCAGCTTATCAATCAAATAATGGAAACGGCTCAACACTAAATTGCACAATTGTTCACGATAATATTGTGCGACAGTTTTATGTATATGAGGGAAGTGGATATCAGAGCAATGCGCCAGTGCTCTTTGTTTTGCATGGCTATACAAGCAGAGGGTTGTGGATTATGAACTATAGTGGATTTCAATCTATTGCTGATGATGCAGGACTCATAGTTATATACCCTCAAGGAACTCGTTTACCAGCCACTGGTCAGACGCATTGGAATGTAGGTGGTTGGACAACGAGCAGCACAACAGATGATGTTGGTTTCATAAATGCAGTTATAAACTTTTTAAATAATGAATATTCAATAAATTCTAAGAGAATATACTCAACTGGGATGTCTAATGGTGGTTATATGAGTTATAAGCTTGCATGTGATTTGAGCTCAAGGATTGCAGCAGTTGTATCAGTGACGGGATCTATGACCAGTGAAACCTTAGATGGCTGTAATCCAACTCACCCAACTTCAGTGGCGCAAATTCATGGTTTGCAAGACTCCGTTGTAAATTATGATGGGAACGGATTTAGCAAGCCCATTGAAGAGGTTATGAATTATTGGGTTAACATTAATAACTGCTCACTAGAGTCTGATACATCTGAAATCTCTGGAAATAATGGTGGAGGAATTCATGATGTATATTCAGGTTGTGACAATCAAACTAATGTAGAACTATATTTGATGACTAATATGGGTCACAACTGGCCGAATCTTAATAATCATGATCTTCAAGCGTCTACGACTGTTTGGAATTTTTTATCAAAATACGATATTGATGGATTAATTGAATAATACTATTAAAATGGTGTAAAAAATTAGATATTTGTATGGAAATTAATTTACCGGATGGATCAGTAAAGGAACTTGAAAAGGGCTCAAATGGCCTAGATCTTGCTAAATCAATAGGCGCTGGACTTGCTAAAAGTGCTGTTGCAGTTGTCGTGAATGGTGAGCAGAGAGACCTCCTAGACGAACTTCCTGATAACTCTTCTGTCTCTATCATTACTATCCAATCTGACGAGGGATTAGAGATAATGAGACATACATTGACAGCCCAGGTTCTAGCAAAAGCCATAAAGAATTTATATTCGGATTCTAGATTGGCTATAGGGCCTACAATTGAAAACGGCTTTTACTATGATGTTTCTACTAAAACACCTATATCGGTTGAAGATCTTCCAAAAATAGAAAATGAAATGAAAAGGATATTAGAAAATAAGTCTAATATTGTTAAATCACTTCACTCCGAAAAAGATGCAAAAAAAATGTTTAAACAGAAAGGAGAGTCTCTCAAGGTAGAAATTATAGATGATGCAGATCAAACTGATAATTTTCAGATTTATACAAATGCTGATGAAGATTTTATTGATTTATGCAGAGGACCTCATTTACCAAATCTCTCTTTTATTGGGGCATTTAAACTTACTAAAGTCTCTGGAGCATACTGGAAGGGAGATTCCTCAAATGAAATGCTTACAAGAATTTATGGAACAGCATGGAGAAATGAAAAAGAGCTTCAAGAGCATCTAAAATCTATTGAGGAAGCTGAAAAAAGAGACCATAGAAAGATTGGAAAAGATATGGATCTTTTCCATTTCCAAGATGAAGCTCCAGGTATGGTTTTTTGGCATCCAAAAGGTTGGACTATTTACTCAACTTTAAAATCTTATATGTCAGATATGCAGAAGAAAGCTGATTATAAAGAAATTAATACTCCATCAGTGATAGATAGGAAGCTTTGGGAAAAATCAGGACATTGGGATAAGTATAGAGAAAACATGTTTATCACTGAGATCGATGAGGAGCATGCAAATGAGAAAAGAGTAAATGCTTTGAAACCCATGAATTGCCCCGGACATGTTCAAGTTTATAACCAAGGCATAAGATCATATAAAGAACTACCATTTAGGTTATGTGAATTTGGTTCATGTCATCGATATGAAGCATCGGGGACCATGCATGGACTAATGAGAGTTAGGGGATTCACACAAGATGATGGGCATATTTTTCTTACAGAAGATCAAATCGAGTCGGAAACAGCTATTTTTATAGATTTATTATCGAAGGTCTATACTGACCTTGGGTTTAATGAATTTGAAATTAAGCTATCAACACGCCCAGAACAAAGAGTTGGATCTGATGAGATTTGGGACAAAGCTGAATTGTCTCTAAAAAATGCAATCGAAAAACTTGGATTGGAATATAGGATAGATGAAGGAGATGGAGCATTTTATGGTCCAAAATTAGATTTTGTACTAACAGATGCCATTGGAAGAAAGTGGCAATGTGGAACTCTTCAGTTAGATTTCAATCTAGCAGATCGCCTAGATGCTCAATACGTTGCAGAGGATGGGAATAAATATAATCCAGTTATGTTTCATAGAGCGATTCTGGGGTCTTTTGAGAGATTTATAGGTATTTTAATTGAGAACTATAGTGGGAATCTTCCCTTATGGCTTGCTCCTACTCAAGTAACTGTTTGTTCAATTACAGATGAGGCTGATGATTATGTAAAAGAAATATCAGAAAAACTTAGCAGTAAAAATATTCGATGTAATTCAGATTTAAGAAATGAGAAAATTAGCTATAAAGTCAGAGAACATAGCGTCTCGAAAGTACCGATAATTATCGCTGTTGGAAAAAAAGAGGTTTCAGAAAGAACTGTTTCAATAAGAAGGCTTGGCAGTGATGATACATCTATATTATCCCTTGATGATTTTACTACTTCAGTAGTACAAGAATCTCTTGCACCAAATAAATAAAATGATTGGCAAGTTTTTTATTGCATTAATCAAGATTTATCAAAAGTTTTTTTCGCCAATGCTTGGAAGCAATTGTAGGTTCCACCCAACATGTTCGGCTTACACTATAGAAGCTATAAAGAGATTTGGCGCTTTCAGTGGGATCATTTTAGGTTTTAAAAGAATTTTAAAGTGCAGACCAGGAGGAGAGTGTGGATATGATCCAGTTCCAGAGGAATTGTAATGGTATTTGATTTATTTACTAGTAACTTTTATCTGCTTTTAGGTATTTGGATTTCCATAGCAGTAATCACTTTTTGCTATCTTTTTTTCGTAACTGCTCCATATGGCCGACATGCAAGCACTAATTGGGGACCCTCAATGGATGCAAGATGGGGTTGGATAATTATGGAGTCACCTTCAGTATTCCTTATAGGAGGTATCTGTATATTTTTTATGGAAAATCTAACCCTTGTTTCTTTAATTTTTGTATTAATTTATATTTTTCATTATTTCCATAGGACCTTAATTTGGCCTTTCTTTGCTGAAATGGATGGTAAAAAGATGCCTGTTTTTGTGGCTTTTTTAGCATTTGTTTTTAACATTTTTAATGTCCTTTTTCAGTGTACTTGGATTCTTTTTATTGCAAATTATGAAAACAGTTGGCTTATAAGTTTTCCATTTATTTTAGGAATATTAATCTTTGTAGCTGGATTCTATATAAATGTTAGATCTGACTATATGCTTATTAATTTGAGAAAAGCTAAAGGACCTGGATATCATATTCCAAGGGGATTCCTGTATGAAAAGATATCTGCTCCAAACTACTTTGGAGAGATGTTAGAGTGGCTTGGATGGACCATATCTAGTTTAAGTCCATCCGGATTAGCTTTCTTTATATGGACATCTGCAAATCTCATACCAAGAGGAATTTCTAATCATAAGTGGTGTAATGAAAATATAGAGGACTATCCTCAAGGAAGAAAGGCAGTCATTCCAGGTATTATTTAAAATGATTTTTAGGTTTTTTTTATTACTAGCTTTATCTTTTTCATATTTTATTTCAGCTGAGCAGATTTCCATTATGTCCTACAATCTAAATAATTTATTTGATGCTCAGGATGACGTTGGAAAAGATGATAAAGCTTATTTACCTATTGCACTTAAAAACAATGATGATCATATTATGGGATGCCTTCAAGTTAATAACTCTAAGTGGAGAAATGAATGCTTATTCTTAGATTGGAGTGAGGAGGTAGTACAAAAAAAGATTTCCAATATTTCAGATCTATTAATTTCTATGGGGGAATCTCAACCAGATATTATCGCAATTCAAGAAATTGAAAACTTAAATGTCCTTCGAATGCTCTTTAGTAAAATAGAAGCTCTTGGATATACAGATTTTGCTCTAATCGAAGGCGAAGACTATAGAGGAATTGATAATGCCATTATTTCAAAGCATCCAATTTATGGCGCCAGAAATTTTAAGATTAGATTCTCAGATTCTGTTGAGGTAACAAGCTCGAGACCAATTTTTGAGGTGAAACTAGGTCTGGATAATGAAATCATAAGAGTTTATGTAGTCCATTTTCCCGCTCCATACAACAGTGCTAATTCAAGAATTGATGCATTAAATAACCTTTATGCGATTGTGAATTCTCATGATGACAAGTGGATTGCTTTAGGAGATTTTAATATCACATCTCAAGAGGAAAAAGATCTGGGTATTTATTCCCAACTTAATAATGATTGGTATGTGTCGCATCTTGATGGATGTAAAAAA
Source organism: uncultured SAR86 cluster bacterium (assembly GCA_902518715.1). Taxonomy (GTDB): domain Bacteria; phylum Pseudomonadota; class Gammaproteobacteria; order Magnimaribacterales; family D2472; genus CACNXK01. The sequence goes on along the minus strand of CABYHU010000003.1, from coordinate 70,112 downwards.
TGTAAAGGTACTTTCTTCTACAGCCAGGATGGTACCTGGAGTTTTTTAGATGCAATTGTTTTTCCAAAAAACAAAAAGATGAGTTTAAAAACCTCATATGTCTTACAAAATGAAATAAATGTTGATACCAAAGATGGTAAACCAAGAAATTTTGGCATCTTAACAGGTAAGGGTATTTCAGACCATCTGCCTATCGTGGCAGAAATAAAGATCAATTAACTCTAATATTTTCTAATTTTGCTTTTGTTCTTGACTCTTCATCAAGTATTTCAAATCCATATATAGATTGTTCCCAATGGCCATAGACAGGGTTGGCTAGCATAAACCACTTCTTACCCCACATGTTCTCATATTCAAGAACAGACTCTTTTCTAGAAACATAATCAGCTTTGTCTGGAAGATCAAAGAAATCATTAAGGTTATCACCAAACATCATTATCACTCTGTGATTTTCAGAAACATATGATCTTCTTGAGGCTTTACTTGAACCCCAACCATTTTCACCCCGAGTTAGGAGCACATCAACATCATCATCAAATGGCAGCCCAAGTTTTTTAATATTATTTTTTGTAGCTTCTTCATAAACAGTTCTTCGATTAGTAACATAAAAGATTTTTACACCTTTTTTTTGAGCGCTCAGCAAGAAATCTTTAACCCCAGGAATCAAAGTTGCTTTTTCTTCATATATCCATACATCCCATCCCTCAGGATAGTTGGTATGATTCATGATAGATCTTGCATTGAATGGAGTATTGTCTAAAACAGTTTCATCAACATCTAAGATTATTGCGGGCGATCTATTCAACTTACCCTTAGATTCAATAACTGCATCCCAATCTCGAGTATTAATAGCTTTATCCAGAAGTTGAGTCGCGGTGTTATACGTTTGAACAAAAGTAGCTTTAATCTCACCAGATGTCTGAGAGTAAAGAACAGACATCAGTGATTCTAAATTTTTATCAGCGTATGTATCAATATTAAAAAGAAAAACAACGCTGAGAAAGAATAGATTTTTCTTATTTTTTATCACGCCAACCTTCACGATCGAAGATTCTTAAATAAGCCAATTGATCATACTCTGATTTATTTGATACTTTAACGTAATCTCCTGACTGAACAAGAATTACATCTCCAGCAACTAAATCATATGAATCTTGATGCTCGACACCATAAGATGGATCACCGCCGTGACCTTCCTCAGAATTCATATATTCAACAACTTCCATTCTTCCGCGACCATTCACAACGACGTAGACAACATCAGAATCTATAAGCTTATGACCCTCTGTTGACTGACCTGGTTGAATAATAGTTTTACTTGCTATCACTTTACCAAGGAGATCATTTGTCCAAACGGTATAAGCATCTGTTTCTTTATATGGGGAACCCCCAACTCTAAAATTTACATATTTTCTTGCCATGATTAACCTTTATTTTTAATTGCTATCATACTCCATCATTTGAAGATTTAAAAAATTTTAATATATTTTCTTCTATTTTAAGATTTGTAATATTAAATGCTTTTCAAATGAAGTAAAATCTACACATATTCAACTTTAGGGAGACATTAAATGTCAAAAAATTATACTAATCCAGAAACCATTGGTCTTCATGCTGGCTGGAGAAAAGATGAAAATACAAACTCTGTAGCAGTCCCTATTCACCAAACGACTAGTTACCAATTCGATGATTGTGATCATGCAGCTAATTTATTTGCTTTATCAGAACTTGGTAATATTTATTCACGAATAATGAATCCAACTGTTGCAGTTCTTGAAGATAGAATTGCTGCCTTGGAGGGAGGTGTTGGTGCTTTAGCTGTTGCTTCAGGTCAAGCGGCATCTACAGTTGCAATACAGAATCTTGCATCTAATGGTGACAATATAGTTGCATCTGCTCATTTGTATGGAGGCACATTCAATTTATTTAAAAATGTTTTTTCTGATATGGGGATTGAGGTAAGGTTTGTTGATCCAACAGATCCAGAAAATTTCTTAAAAGCTACCGATGAAAATACTAGAGCTTATTATGGGGAGGTGCTACCTAACCCAAGTTTTGAAGTTTTTCCAATTGCAGAAGTTGCAGCTTTGGGAAAGCCTCTTGGTATCCCGCTTATTGTTGACAATACAGCAGCACCAGTAATTTGTAAGCCATTTGATCATGGAGCAGCCATTTCAATGCATTCAACCACAAAATACATTGGTGGACATGGAACATCTATTGGGGGAATTATCGTAGATAGCGGTAATTTTGACTGGGAAGCTCATCCAGAAAGACAGCCTGCTCTTAATAATCCAGATCCTTCATATGGTGGCGCTGTTTGGACAGAGGCTGTTAAACCTCTTGGGCCAATTGCTTATATTCTTAAAGCAAGAACTACGATTCTAAGAGATATGGGAGCAGCAATGAGTCCATTTAATGCATTTATGTTCATTCAAGGACTTGAAACCCTCGCATTAAGAATTAGAGAGCACTCAAGAAATGCTGATGAGATTGCAAAATTCTTAAAGAGTCATCCAAAGGTGGAGAGAGTTTCTCATCCATCTGTTGCTTCTGATCTTGCTAAGGAAAGAGCTGACAAATACCTGAGCGGTGGTTGTGGTGGATTGATGGGATTTGAGATAAAAGGTGGTATTGAAGCTGGAAAGCAATTTATCAATTCTCTCGAGATGTTTTACCATGTTGCAAATATTGGAGATTCAAGAAGTCTAGCCATCCATCCTGCGAGTACAACTCATAGTCAGCTAAATGAGGAAGAGTTATTAAGTGCTGGAGTTACTCCTGGATATGTAAGGCTATCAATAGGATTAGAGCATTTGGATGATATTAAAGATGATCTTTCACAAGCACTTGATAAAGTATCTGTTTGAGTAAGATATTAGTAAATTATATTTATATAGGATCTAACAAACGCCTTGAGAAATTGAAGTTTTTTAAGCCGTTTTCATTTGAAAATATAACAAGTATTGGTTTTGATGCGGAGACTGAGCTAGTTGAATTAATAGATAAAGTAATTGCAGATTCCTCATCAAATTTAGTCGTCCTATTACCACCTGGAACGAGCCCAAATAAGTCTTCAAGAGAATCGCTAAAAAAGATGGCATTAATAAATCAATTATCATGGGGATGGTTCAAGCTTAATAATAAAAATAAGATATTTAGTAAACTAAAAGGAATTATTTTATCCATGAACCAAATACCAACTTTAGAGCAAGGGATATTTTTCTCTAGAGATCTATACTTTTCCATTGGGGGCATTGGAAAAGTAATGAAATCACCATTTGATGAGATTGGAAAGCGCTTATATTCAAGAATTGATCCCCAAAAACCTTTACCGCCACTTATAATTAGATCAAAAAAAATTGGACTTTCATGATATGAAACTTATCGAAGCAAAAAATATTTCTTATAAAATTAATGATAGGAATATCCTTAATAATATTAGTTTTGTAATTGACTTTGGAGAACTGGTAAAAATTTCTGGAGATAATGGATCCGGAAAGACAACCTTGTTAAAAATAATCATAGGTTTAACAAAACAAACCAAAGGGGAGCTAATTAATCACAATGAAGACAAAGTTTGCTTTCTGGGACATAAAAATAATTTAAAAAATTATTTATCAATTAGAGAGAATCTTATGATTCAAGGATTGAAGTTGGATTCTTTTAATCTTGATTTATTAGAAAAATTTAAGCTGAGAAGGCATATTGACAACTCTGTTGGCACGTTATCTTTTGGACAACAAAAAAAACTATCTTTAGTAAGAGTCTTAAATTCTAATGAAAATATTTTGATACTGGATGAACCTTTTGTTGGCCTTGATCAAAACAGTAAAGAGTTTCTAAAGAACTTTATGGAAGCAGAAGTAAAGAAAAATAAAACTATTATTTTTACTTCACATATAGACTTTAAAGATGACTATAGAGAAATTAAAATAAATGAATAGAGATAATCTTTATATAGAGATGTATAAGCTCTTTAAGAGGAGGAGGGCTTGGATTGGACCTGTGTTAGTTTTCCTTTTGATAATAATTTCTTTTCCATTAACGTTGGATATAAATAGTGATAATCCGCCTCAAATTTATCTATCTTTTATTTGGATTTCTACACTTTTGGTTACCATGCTGGGAACTGAATTAATTTTCTCGGATGATTTTGAAGATGGTACTCTTGAGCAATATGCAGTTAACAATCAACTCATTGAAATTGTTTTTTATAAGATCCTTGTCCACTGGGTACTGATTGGCATTCCTCTTGCTTTTGTTGCTTTTCTATTTATTTTATCTTTGGATATCTCAATACAGATAAGTTCAATTGCTTTTCTATGTTTAATTATTTCAAATTTAATTTTTATTAATTTCTTTTCTCTCGGGAATGCCCTTAGCCTTAAAAAAGGCTCTATTCTTGGTCTTTTAATAACAATCCCATTTTTAATTCCTGTGCTGATTGTGCTTGGCAAAATGACAACCTCAGCCTTGTTGGGTTTAAGCTTGGTTGGTCATTTGAGCCTTTTAGTAGGTGTCATGATTCTCGTAGCAAGTTTTATACCATTTATTATTTCATTTATACTGAGAACGCATTTGGAATAGCAAAAAAAACCCATATATTATTTCTGTGATTAAAAAATTTTTTCATCAATTTGCCTCTCCAAAGAGTTACTTTGCTGTTGCTAACAAGTTTTGTAAGCCAGTTTTGGCATTCTTTTTTTTACTTTATATTGGCGCTTTAGTATGGGGACTTTTTTTTACGCCTCCTGATGCAGTCCAAGGCGATTCTTACAGAATAATCTATATGCACGTGCCAGCATCATTTATGGCACAGATTCTTTTTGTTGTAATGGCAATTACTTCAGCTGTTTTTCTAATTTGGAAACTCAAATTAGCTGCATATGTCTCGAAATCAATCGCCCCAATTGGAGCAATCGTAACATTCTTTGCGCTATTTTCTGGTTCTATTTGGGGCATACCAACCTGGGGAACCTGGTGGCAGTGGGATGCCAGAATAACCTCTACATTAATTTTATTCATAATGTATCTTGGTTTGATCTCTTTGCACGCATCTTTTGAAAATAAAGATAAGGCTGACAAGTTTTTCTCAGTGCTCGTTTTAATAGGAGTAGTTAATATACCAATAATAAAGAAATCAGTAGATTGGTGGTCAACACTTCATCAATCTGCATCCATAACATTGACGAGCAAGCCTGCAATTGATCCAGTAATGTTATATCCATTAATGTTTTCCATAGTTACTTTTATTGGTCTAATTTTTGGGTTAGTTATTCTTTCTTCACAGAATGAAATCCTAAGAAGGGAAAAATATAAAAGCTGGGTAAAAAATATTTGAAAATGAATCAAGATAGTTTAATAAATATTCTTAGCATGGGTGATCATGGAGTTTATGTGTGGATTGTTATAACTGTACTTTTTACAATCCTAGGATCTACGATCATTCTTCTAAATAGAAAAATACGACAAGCCAGGAAAGAAATATATGAAGAAGGATAGAAAAAAAAGACTTTTCGGAGTTCTTCTAATTATAGCTAGCTCTTGTTTAGGCATTGGTTTAATTTTGTATGCGCTCAATTCAAACCTAGATTATTTTTTAACACCTAGCGAACTTAAGCAAAGTAATGAAAATGTTGTTTTATCATCAAATACAAGAGTTAAGCTTGGTGGTATGGTAAAAAAAGATAGCTTTTTCATTAATGAAAACAAAGTAAAATTCGAGGTTACTGATTTTGAGGACTCTATTAAAGTTATTTATGAAGGTTTATTACCAGATTTATTTCAAGAAGGAAAAGGTATTGTTGTCCTTGGCAAATACATTGATGGAGTTTTTTATGCAGATGAAGTTTTTGCCAAGCATGATGAGAACTATATGCCACCAAACCTTGAATTGAACTAATTATGATAGGTGAAATAAGTCACTTCTTAGCTTTTTCCTCATCAATTGTATTTTTGGCCTGCTTTGTTTTAGCTTTTTTGTCCTATTCCTCAAATACTAACAGCGTAAGTATTTTTGTTCCTAAGGTTTTTGTATTGGGATCATTAACATTAATTACTTCATTTTTATTATTTGTTTATTTAGCAATAATCGACGATTTCTCTATGGCTTACATAGCGAGTCACTCAAACTCAAATCTTCCAATCTTTTATAAAGTTACTTCAATATGGAGTGCACATGAAGGTTCACTATTTCTTTGGGTTTTAATAATTTCTTTATGGGGCCTATTTTTCTTAATATTTAGAAATCGTACAACAACGACTTTTTATCCTCAAACAATAGGGATAATTTCATTAGTGGTAGCATGCTTCCTTCTTTTTTTATTATTCATTTCTAGTCCATTTGAAAGAATCTTGCCTTTTGGAGTTACCGATGGAGCTGATATTAATCCTATATTGCAGGATCCAGCTTTAGCAATTCACCCACCAATGCTTTATTTTGGTTATATTGGTTTTGTTATTCCTTTTGCATTTGTTACAGCTTTTCTAATAAGTGGTAGGTTTGAAAAGTTTCCAATTGCAGAAATCAAGAGTTTTATTTTATCATCGTGGATATTTCTTACTATTGGAATAGCCCTTGGAAGTTGGTGGGCTTATTACGAACTAGGCTGGGGTGGCTATTGGTTTTGGGATCCGGTAGAAAATGTTGCTCTGATGCCTTGGTTGGCAGGGACAGCGCTTCTCCATACAGTTTACGTTTCTTCTAGATCAAAGAATCTAATAGCATGGACAATATTTTTATCAATTCTTGCATTTACGCTGAGCTTATTTGGAGCTTTCATTGTAAGATCTGGGATAATTGATAGTGTTCACTCATTTGCAAATGACCCAACAAGAGGTTTGTACTTGCTTGGAATGTCTGCATTCTTAATTACTGGCCCGATAATGCTTTTTGTTAAAAATTTATCAAAAATCTTTTCTGTTAATAAGGTAAAAGACTTTTCCAAGGAATTTTTTATTGGTGCAAACAATATCTTTTTCATTACTGCAGTATTTATTATTTTCTTAGGCATATCCTATCCATTAATATTGGAAGCGTTTTTAGATTCTAGAGTTTCAGTAGGAAGTCCTTTTTACAATAAAGTATTTGCACCACTTACTTTTATAACCTCTTTATTCTTAGTTTTTTCAACATATTCAATATGGTCTCGTGATATATCTTTAATAGGAATCCTAAAATCTTCAACAGTAATTTTTGCTTTAACGATATTGTCTTTGATTGCGATCATATATTTTCTGAATAGTTATGAGTGGTGGCTAATAGGAGGTATTTTTTTTGGTAACTTAATTCTTATAAGATACATAGTATTGATTATTGATTCTGTTATTTCTAAGAAATACTTTAATCAAGGGAGTGCAATAGCACATATAGGTTTTGCACTATTGATCATTTCTATTTCATTAAATGCTGCTCTCAGCAGTGAAAGAACATTTAGTATGAGTGTCGGAGATGAAGTTAGATTTAATGAGAATACAATTAAGTTTGATAAGATTTCATTACAAAAAAGTTCTAACTTTGAATCCCTTTCTGCAGACTTTATTTTTTCAAACGGAGATGACACTTTTGAGCTTTATCCAGAAAAAAGAAAATATTTTGTCAGAGGTGAAATTACAACTGAATCAGATATATCCATAAAGCCCATAAAAGATATATATATAACAATTGGTGAACAGCAATCTAATGGTAAATGGATAGTTAATATGCAAGAAAACTATTTTGTTAGATTGATTTGGATTTCTGCAATAATAATGAGCTTAGGCGCAGTTTTAGTAATTAGAAGAAGAACTTATGTTTGAGTCAACTTTAAGAACCTTAATAGTAATTATATTTTTATCAGCCGTTATTCTTTTTACATCTTTAATAAGAAATGATAACGACAGCCAGTCTCAAGCAGATCTCAACACTCCATTACCTGAATTTAATCTTAGGACTCTTCATTTAGAAAAAAAGATTACAAATGAGGATTTAGAGGATCTTTTTGTGCTTAATGTTTGGGCAAGTTGGTGCATAACTTGCAGAGTTGAGCATCCATTCTTAGAAGAGATGTCAAAAACAATTCCTATCATTGGACTAAATTATAAGGATGAAAAGAACAATGCTACTGACTGGTTAAATAAGCTCGGAGATCCATATATTTTTTCTCTATATGACTATTATGGAGAGCTTGCACTTGATTTAGGCGTAACAGGAGCTCCAGAAACATTTTTAGTTCACAAAGGTAGGATAATTTCACATCATATCGGTGAAGTAAATCAGAAGGTCTGGAGCTCAAAATTTTTATCAAAAATAAATCAAATTAATAATGATTAGGCTCATTGCTATCTCCATGATTTTTTCAGTATATACAGCTGGAGAATCTCTGTTCATTTTTAATTCTGATGAAGATGAGGCTAGATACTACCAAATTATAAATGAGATTAGATGCCCAAAATGCACGAGTGGCTCATTATCAAGCAGCAATGCACCAATATCTGAAGACCTTAAGAGAAAGATTTATGAGCTCATTCAAGAGGGCCGCTCTGATCAAGAAATTAAAGATTATGTTGTTCAACGATATGGAAAAGATTCATTGTATGAGCCGGACTTTTCAGAGAATTTATTTTTATGGTTAAGTCCTGCTATCTTTATGATCCTTATAGCTTTTAGTGTCCTACTAATAAGAAGAAGATGATATTAAGTTTAATAATTTCTTTTTTAATTGCTGCACCATTCTTTTTATATATTTTTAATATTGGGAATAGGGGGAGATCACTTGTTCTTTTCTTTGGCTTATTAATTATTTTTATTCCCTCTTTCCTTTTTTTGAGTAAATACTCTGTAATTGGCTCATCAAAGGAGATAATTCTTTTTAGCGAAGTGAATTCTAAGATAATTTCGGGCAAGGCTTTAAAAACATCAGATTTAAAAAAAATAAGAAACTATGCTCCTGAGGATGAGCTAGTTTTGTGGTTTGAAGAGATTATAAGAAAGTCCATTCAAGAAAATAATTTAGATGCTGCAGAACTTACTCTTAGATATGCTGAAGAAGATTTTATGCAATCTGGTAACGAGACCTCCTATTATTTTCTTTTTTCACTTTTAAGAGATAAAAAATTTCCTCAATTTGCTTCTGCGTCAATCACATTAGATATTTCTGATCTACCCAAATGCGCTATTGAAAACTCTGTCTTTAAGATTTTTATCAATGATGGACCTCTTATTCCTTTAGCAATCTCACAAAATAACTCCAGTGAGGTTGTTCACAAGATTACAAATGCTAATTCTCCAATACCAGGATTTGATATATCTTCTGCATTTATGAATGAATCTACCCTTCGAATTATCTCAAAAGTAATTTGTGAGAATGATGATATTTTTGAGGCAAAAAGACTATTTAAATTGTCCAAAAATGATGTGAATGTGACCTATAAAATCCCTTCAAATCAATGGTTAATAGCCCTTAAATAAGGTAAAATAAGTATTTAATTTATTGATATTTTTTGATGCAGCTTAAGCACATTAAATTGGCTGGTTTCAAAAGTTTCGTGGATCCCACGAGGATATCTTTCCCAACAAATATGGTAGCTGTTGTAGGTCCAAATGGATGTGGAAAGTCTAATATTATTGATGCTGTTAGATGGGTGCTTGGTGAACTCTCAGCAAAAAATCTTAGAGGCGACTCAATGTCAGATGTCATTTTTAATGGATCTGAGCAAAGAAAGCCATCTGGGCAGTGTAGTATTGAACTTTTATTTGATAACTCAAGTGGAAAAGTAGGAGGCGAGTATGCAGCTTTCAATGAGATATCCGTAAAAAGAGTCATGACTAGAGATAGTCAATCAAGTTATTACATCAATAACACTAAGTGTAGAAGGAAAGATGTTCAGGATATTTTTCTTGGAACAGGACTTGGCCCAAGCAGTTATGCAATTATCGAGCAAGGAATGGTTTCCTCTTTGGTAAGTGCAAAGCCTGAAGAGTTAAGAACACACATTGAAGAGGCTGCAGGGGTTTCAAAATATAGAGAGAGAAGAAAGGAAACAGAAAGCAGAATAAAAAAGACAAAGGAAAACTTATCAAGAGTCAATGACATCAGGGATGAGATTGGAAGATTGATAAGAAGATTAGAAAGCCAGGCTAAAGCTGCTGATAGATACAAAGATTTTAAAAATCAAGAAAAAGAAAAAGAGTTGAATGTTGCTATCCTGTTTTCTCTTGATGCCAGAGACAAAAGAGATCTTTTGAATAATAATCTCGCAGCGCTTCAAAAGGACGAGTCTGTAAAAGAGTCAGAAGTTTCAGTAAAGCAAGCTAAGCTTGATCAATACAAAACAGAGCATGAATCAGTTCTTTCTAAATATGAAGATGCGCAGAAAAAGTTTTATGAGGTTGGGTCAGAAATAGCGAGGTTTGAACAGAATCTTCAAAATATTAGAACAACCAAAGATAATACGACGAGAGAACTTGAGAGAGTAAAAGCGGCTTATGAAGATGCTCTTGAAAAAGCTTCAGACTTTGAAAACTTATCTCCCAAAGAAAAGGCTCTTCACTTAATAGATGAAATTATTTCTAAAATCTCTATTCCTGAAATCAAAAACAAGGCAGAACAACTTAAAGATATATTGCTCAGCATATTCAATATTGTTCTTAAGCAGTCTAAAGAAATTAGCGATGAATATCTAAATCAGCAAGAAAACCTAGAGACAGAACTCAAGAAAACAACGCAAAGCTCAAAAGAAATATCTACAAAACTTCAAGAGCTTATAGAGACAAGCGCCTCAGCAGAAGCTAAGTTAAATTCTATTAGAAAAGATCAACAAGAAGTAGATGCAGAAATAAGAAGATTGGAAAATGAAAAAAGTGTTTCCTTATTGGACCTTAAAGCAATTCAGGAAAAAATAACTAATACAAAAATTGAAATAAGTTCTCATAGTGTTCATCTTGAAAATTCATCGAAAAGAATATCTGAATCGGGAATTGATATTAATGATATTAACAGAGCCAACTATCAAGATTTATCGATAGAAGAACTTCAATCGGAACTTGAGACCATTAGATCTAAAATTATCAGATTGGGTGCCATCAATTTAGCAGCTCCAGATGAAATTGCTGAGGAGAGAAAAAGAAAAGATGAGTTGGATAAGCAAAATGAAGACTTAGAAGAAGCACTGGAGAAGTTGAACAAGGCCATTTCACAAATCGATAGAGAGACTAAAGAAAAATTTATTGAGAGTTTTGATGCAGTAAATAAAAGATTGAAATCTATCTTCCCAATAATGTTTGGAGGAGGTAATGCAGAGTTATCTCTTACTGATAATAGCTACCTAAATGCTGGTGTTAAGCTTATGGCTCGCCCACCAGGTAAAAAGAATTCGACTCTTTCTCAGTTATCTGGTGGAGAAAAGGCTATGACTGCTTTAGCTTTAGTCTTTGCTTTGTTTGAATTAAATCCTGCACCTTTTTGCCTACTCGATGAAGTTGATGCGCCGCTTGATGATCTAAACACTTCAAGATTTATCAATATGGTTGAAGAAATGTCAAAGAAAATTCAGTTTATCTTTATAACCCATAACAAGGTATCAATGGAAAAAAGTGACCACCTAATGGGAGTTACAATGCAAGAAGCTGGTGTTTCCAGAGTCGTGTCTGTTGATGTTAATCAAGCAGTTGAGTTCGCAGCCCAATAAATGCTTTCAAATACTGAGATTTACTTAATAGGTTTAGGTTTTTTCTTAGCCATACTTGGAGCATTTCTTTATTTTAGAAAAGTATCTAATTCGAACAAAATGCTTTTGAAAGCAAAGCAGGCAAATTTAAAGGACTTTAGCTATAAAAGTGAAGCTTTCGCAAAGCAAGATTTAGTTATTCTATATTTATTTAGTATTGATGGTAACTTCTTTGATATGAGTCAATTAAATGATTTTTTAATTAATTATGGATTTCAAAAGAATGATGACTTCTTTTCTATTTATAACAATGATATTGAGAAATTTAGAGTGGCAAATGCCTTAAAACCAGGCACGCTTAATGAAGATACTCAAACTCAAGCATTACTTTTAGCGACTGATCTGGCTGCACAGGAAAACGCAACTGACAGTGTTGAGGATCTTTTAAGGTTTGCTACTAAATTCTGTGAAAAGATATATGCAAATATTTGCGATTCAGACAGGCAACCACTTTCAGCAGAAAGTATAAAAGATCTAAAAATGCGAGCATCTCGTTATCTTTTAAATGATGAAGAGTCCAGTTAAATGAAAGACTTATTAAAAAAATACGAACAACTTAAAGAGGAAATTCAGCTTCATAATTACAATTATCATGCCCTAGATGACCCAAAGATATCAGATAGTGAGTATGATAAGCTTTTTCGAAGTTTGCTTGATTTAGAAGAAGAAAATCCTCAACTTGTGACTCCAGATTCTCCTACGCAACGGGTAGGATTTTCTCCAATAGATGAATTTGAAACATTTGAGCATTCTGTGCCAATGCTCTCTTTGGCTAATGTATTTAGTGAAAAAGAGTTTTCAGATTTTCATGACCGCATTTTAAAACGTCTTGTAAATATTAATGATTTTGAGTACTTCTGTGAGCCCAAGATGGATGGAGCCGCAGTATCACTAATTTACAAAAATGGGATACTAGAAAGGGCTTTAACAAGAGGAGATGGCAGGGTTGGTGAAGATATCTCCCAAAATGTTAAGACGATTAGGTCAATACCTCAAAAACTATCATCTTCTGAAGCTAACATTCCCTCTTTATTGGTAATAAGGGGAGAGATATTTATTTCAAAAGATGCCTTCGAAAAAATGAATGAAAAAGCTAAGGAAAATAATGAAAAGGTATTTGCCAATCCTAGAAATGCTGCTTCAGGATCTCTTCGACAACTTGATTCAAAGATAACCTCAAGCAGGCCCTTGTCTTTTATTGCTCATGGACTAGGTGAGTGCGAAGGAATCCAATTTTCTTCAATATCTGAATTTTATGATCATTTAAAAGCATGGAAAATACCTACAAGTGATTTATGTAAGAAGGTTGAAACTAAAGATGATTGCTTAAAATTTCATGACAAAATTCTTAAAGAAAGAGAATCTATTCCCTACGAGATTGACGGCGTCGTTTTTAAAGTTAATGACTATGATCTTCAAAAAAGACTTGGTTTTATATCAAGAGCGCCTCGATGGGCTATAGCTCATAAGTTTCCTGCAGAGGAGGCAACAACAATTTTAGAAGATATTGAATTCCAAGTTGGAAGAACTGGGATTCTAACTCCTGTGGCTAGATTACAACCAGTCATTGTTGGAGGCGTAACTGTCAAGAATGCCACTTTGCATAACATTGATGAAATAAGAAGATTAGGAATAGAAATTAGCGATAGGGTTATCTTAAGAAGAGCCGGAGACGTAATACCAAAGATTATTAAAGTTGTTGAGAAATATCCTGAATCAAGGCCAGTTCAAATTCCGAAGATATGTCCCTGTGGTAAAGCAGATGTAATCAGAGTTAACACATCTGATCTTATGTGCTCAGGAGGCTTTAACTGTGATGCAATAAGAAAAGGTCAGATTGTTCACTTTGTTTCAAGAAAAGCATTTGATATTGAAGGTTTGGGTATTGAAATAATCAACACATTCTTTAAACAAGGCATATTAGAAGATCCAAGTGACATATTTAAACTTGAAAATAAAAAAGATAATATTATTAATCTTGAGGGTTTTGGCGAAAAATCTTTCAACAACCTTATCGCATCGATAAATACATCGCGAGAGATAGCTCTTCATAGATTTATTTATTCCCTGGGTATTCCTGAGGTTGGTGAATCAACTGCTAGAAACCTTGAAAGTCATTTTGAAAAATTTAAAGGAATTTTTGAAGCTACCTATGATGGGCTCATTGAAGTAAAAGACATTGGACCAAAGGTTGCTGAAAATATCATTAAGTTTTTTCAGAATCCTCTAATAGTTGAAATGGTGCCAAAGCTATTAGAAGAAATTGCTCTGCAAGAATTATCAAAAGAAGATTTCAAGGACATGCCTCTAAGAGGAAAGCAAATAGTGCTTACTGGTAAATTAGAGAATTATTCACGAGATGAATTAAAGGAAATCCTCATTAGCATGGGAGCAAATGTTACCTCATCAGTCTCATCAAAGACTTCGCTTCTGATAGCTGGGGAGAAGGCTGGCTCCAAACTTAAAAAGGCAGAGTCTTTAGGTATTGATATAATAAACAGTGATCAGTGTGAGGAATTCTTAAATGATACAAAAAAATTTCTTTAAAATTATTTTTCTTTCACTGCTAATAGTTGGTTGCACAGCAACACCGCCACAACAACCTGATAATATTTGCAGCATCTTCAAGGAAAAAAACTCCTGGTATAAGGCAGCAATAAGAACTGAAAAAAGATGGAAGTTGCCACCTTATGTATTAATGTCATTTGTTTTTCAAGAGTCTAGCTATAATGCAAAAGCAAAGCCAGAAAGAGATAAACTTCTTGGATTTATTCCTTGGTTTAGACCATCTTCAGCAAAAGGCTATTCTCAGGCGCTTGAAAAAACGTGGGAAGATTATCAAGACGAGACTGGAAATAGATTTGCCAGAAGAGACAATTTTTCGGACTCTGCAGATTTCATAGGCTGGTATGCATCTAAAGGCTATTTTCAAGGTTTCGAAAAGCAAGATGCGAGATCTTTATATCTTGCTTATCATGAAGGCTATACCGGCTTTAGAAATAAAACTTATAGAAAAAAACAATGGCTTATTAAGGTTGCCGACAGAGTTCAAGCAAAATCCCAGATTTATCAGCAGCAATATTGGGGTTGCGCGAAAGAACTTAAGAAAAAAAGATTTATATTTTTTTAATCTTTTTTTATTTCAATAACTTGAATTTTCTAAATATGAACTGCATATTAGTATTATGAATAATTTTAAAAATTTCCTTACGATAGCAACTTTAATTTTCATAACCGGATGCGTCTCTAATCAATCTTTTTATCTAAAAGTTGATTCTGTGAATGGTTTTACACTTCTTAGTTATGAAGACTTTTATGTAGAAACTAACAGCGAGAATTTATCTCCTGAAGTCAATCCAATTGTTCTTGAGGCAATTGAATCAAGATTAGTTAGCGAACTTGAATTAAGAGGCTTAGACTCTTCAAAAGACTCTAATCTAGTTTTTGAGCTTTCAATTTCAGCTAAAGATGAGATTGAATCAAACAGATTTGGTCCCAGAAGCTATTACTATGATAGAAGATACTTTTACCTAGATGATGATATTGAGACCGAAGAAAGATTTGTTTTAAGGTTAACCATCAAAGACAAAGCTGAAGACAAATCACTGTGGACTGGTTTTACAAGCTGGAATCAAAACAGGCTAAATGATTCAAGTGATACAGAAACAATACAAGCACTTGTAAACAGCCTTTTACAAGAACTATAGATTTAAATATTAAGTAAAGTAAATATCTCTTTACCAAGAGGTATTTGCTTATCTTGTATTGCTGAGGAAACAATCTCTGCGAGGAAGGGGGCATAGGACAAACCCCTAGAACCGAGCCCTCCGATACAATAAATATTTTTTGCTCCAGGTATTTTTGATGCTATAGGAAGATTATTTTTAGCACTAACTCTTTCACCTTCCCACAGATCCTGTATCTTAAAAGACATATCTTTATTGCCAAAAATGGCATGATTTAATTTAACTTTCTCTTCAATATTTTCTTTTTTAAAATCTGTTGACTGTTCATATGTACTTCCGATCCAATTGGTGCCATTTACTTTTGGGATAATATATCCCTGATGATTGAGGGGCATTTTAATATTGAATAAATCCTTATTGCTTATGCCTGCCATCTGCCCATAGCTAACCTTAAGATTGTCATTAAAATCTTTGAGGCCTTTTCCTGTGCAAACTGCAAGAGCATCATAAGATTTGCTTAGACCAGATTTAAAATGTACTTCAACTTTATTCTTTTCTTCAGTAAAGGAGACATACTTCTCATTAAGTATGATTTTTATAAAGCGATGCTCTAGTAATTTCTTTTTTAATTCTAATGGTTGAAGGAATAGTCCTTTTTTTACATGCAGAGCTTTGTTTATCTGACTGACTCCAAGCAAATCTTCTAATTCATCATCGCTTAAGAGTTCAAATAAATCATCTCTTTTAAGAGTTAAAATCTTAGAAATCCACTTATCTTTTGTTTCATCTGATCCATAAAAAAGTAATCCCGTATTCTCAAAGCCAAGAGTTTTGATATAAAAATTTAATGAAAAGAAATAAGAGGCAATTAAAAACTTGGATCTCGGGCTATTATCTAAAGAGAATTTTGGATACATGGAAGCAATTGGGCCACCTGAAGAACCCTTGCTTAAGTCATCTAGAGCATCATATACATCAACTTCAATGTTAGAATTTGCAAGGTTAAAAGCTAAGTTACTCCCAGAAAGACCAGCACCCAAAATTGCAATCTTCTTGATTTCATTAGATTTCTTATTTTCTTCAAACTTTCTACCAACAATTCGATGTCTCTTAGTGCCAAACCCTGGTACTTTGTTCACCTCGAAGCCATTTTCTAAAAGCGCTCTTCTTATCCTTCCTACCGAAGTAAAAGAGCTAAAAGATGAATCGCTAGAGCTTAGATCAAAGACGGCTTTTAAAATATCTTCTGTCCACATCTCAGGATTTTTCTTCGGATCAAACCCGTCTAAGAACCAGGCATCTATATTTGAAATGCAAATATCATTTATTGCTTCTTGAACATCTTCGGTTACTAAAATTAATCTAATTTTAAGATCAGGTATCGAAATGCACTCGAAACCATTATGACCAACTACATCACATTCTTTAAAGATATTGATTTCTTTTTTTAAGTTTGGGAATGCTTCCTCAAGCAGAACCAGATTTTTTCTCTCTAGTATTTTTTTATCAATTCCTATGTAATCAAGGTTAAAGGACCTCTCTTTCTTCAACCAACAATGCATCGTAGTTAAGAAATTTAAACCTAAACCAAAACCCAGCTCACCAATAGTAAAACAACTCCCTGAGAAACTTTCCCACCTCTCTTCGAGGTTATTACCATCAATGTAGACTTCTTTTGATTCGTCAAACCCATTATCTTGAAAATACCTATCTTCATAATCTTTGGAAGCAATTGATCCTCCATCTGAGGTTGTGTTGTGATGTTCTACTTTTAATGGATGATCGTTCACTTTCAAGTTAGAATTATGCTGAGGCTCTTAATGAGAAATTTCTTAATAATACCTATTTTATTCATTTTTTTAGTAAGTTGTTCAAATTCAGAAGATTTTGATATTCCTAAAATTAGTAAGCTTGAAAAACTAGAGGAGCATTCAAATCAATTTATAAAGGGTATATATTCTTATGATAACGGAATTCATGTCGCGATTGGCTTTGGTATTGCTAACTCAATAATGGTAGAAGGAGAGGGAGGCAATATTATCATTGATACAACTGATGATGTTTCTCAAGCTAAAGAAGTTTTAAGCGAATTCCAAAAGATTAATCAAAATCCAATTAAGGCAATTATATATACACACAACCATGGAGATCATGTTTTTGGTGCCTCTGAATTTTATAATGCACAAGAGGAAAAACCCTTAGTAATTGCCCACTCAACCACAGCAGAGAAAGTCGAAAAGATTCTTGGAATCATAAATCCAATTATTACCATCAGAAGTGGAAAGATGTTTGGAACAAATCTTGATGATAATGAGCTTATTAATGTAGGTCTTGGTCCATATTTGAGTGCTGGAAGGAGTTCGCCAGGATATATTGCTCCAACATTGACCTTTGAGAAAGAGCTTAAGCTTGAAATAGCAGGACATAAGGTTGAGCTTTACCACGCTCCAGGAGAAACCGATGATCAATTGTTTGTATGGTTTCCAGAATTGTCCGCACTTATGCCCGGTGATAATTTTTACACAACATTTCCCAATCTTTATACCATCAGAGGTACCTCACATCGTGATGTTATAGGCTGGGTGAACAGTATTGATAAAATGAGATCTCTAGATCCACAATACCTTTTCCCGAGTCATACAATGCCAGTTGAAGGTGAGGAAATATCAAATGCACTAACTATTTATAGGGATGGCATGCAGTATGTTCACGACCAAACGGTTAGATTAATGAATAAAGGACTTACCCCAGATGAGATTGTTGAAGAGCTTGAGCTGCCTCAAAATCTAAAAGAATCGCATTACTTGGCTGAGTTTTATGGAACTGTTAGATATTCTGTTAGAAGTATTTTTAATGGGTATTTAGGGTGGTTTAGTGGAGATTTAGCTGATTTAGATCCATTAAATATAGATGAGAAATCACAAAAGATTTCTAATTTAGTAGGAGGTAATGAAAATTTATTTTCTGAGTTGATTAGAGCAAGTGATGCAAGCGAGCATCAGTGGGTTTTAGAGCTATCAAATATGTTAATTAGCTTAGACTTCAAGACAGAAGAAGTAATGAAGATTAGGAATAAGTCAGTCATGCAGATTGGTATTTATGAAACTAATCCACCAAAGAGAAATTTTTTCCTTTCTTCTGCAAAAGAGTTCATGGAAGGTAGAGATCCAGCAATAGGATTGTCTAATAGCGATACACTTTATCAGATTCCTGTAGAGAACTTTTTCAGTATTTTATCAGTAAGGCTAAATCCTTCTAAAGTTGATGGAGAGTTAATAAATGGATGTTTTATTTTTGATAATAAGAAAAAGATTAAAACTACTATAAGAAACCAAGTATTAGAGATTTCATCTTATTTTGAAGAAGAAGACTGCGGTTTTATTGTTTCAAGTGAAGAAATAACTTTCAAAGAGGTATTAGCTGGAATTAAGGGCCCTATAAAAACTTTGGGCGCTGGTGAAATGGAAATGAAAAAAGGCAACTCAGTTGCCTTTCTCACTTATTTATCAAAATTTACTGATTAAGATCCGCTAGGTATATCCTTAAAGGCAAGACCCTTATCAGCTCTTGCTTCTTGAGGTAGACCAAGGACACGCTCTGCAATAATATTTTTAAGGATTTCATCGGTTCCACCGGCTATTCTCAAGCCAGCTGCACCCATCCATGCCATTTGAAATTTTATAAAATCAGATTCCTCATCCATCAGCATGCCTGACATGTCTGATGAGTCCATTCCAAAGTTACCTATTGCTTGAAGCTTATTAGCACTTACAATTTTTGTAATTGAAGCTTCGGGTCCAGG
The DNA here is from genome assembly GCA_902518715.1 of uncultured SAR86 cluster bacterium. GTDB lineage: Bacteria > Pseudomonadota > Gammaproteobacteria > Magnimaribacterales > D2472 > CACNXK01. The sequence goes on along the minus strand of CABYHU010000003.1, from coordinate 50,915 downwards.
AGTATCACCTCTGGAAAGAGCCGACATAGTTCTAAGTTTTGTATTTTTAAGTCCTGATGCCTCACAATACCAATCAGCAATAGACTCCCTTACAGCATTATTGTCAATGAGCTGTTCTCCATCCTTGTCATGTTTTTTTGCAAGTTCAAAAGCTTCATTAGCATCCACTCCATCAGCATCACCAACTGCAAGCCTTTCATTCATTAGAGTTGTGATAGCAACTTTCCATCCATCACCAATTTCACCAAGTCTTTGTGAGTCAGGTATAACCACATCATTAAAATAGACTTCATTGAAACTGGATCCGCCAGTTAGCTGTTTGATAGGCTTAACTTCAATACCTGGAGATTTCATATCAACAAAGAAAAAGGTTAGACCTTTATGTTTTTCTAAACCAGGATCATGTCTGACAACTAAAATACCAAAGTCAGAGAAATGTGCACCAGAAGTCCATACTTTTTGACCATTTACAATCCAATTCTCTCCATCTTGAACAGCTTTTGATCTGAGACCAGCAACATCAGAACCAGCAGATGGCTCTGAAAACAACTGACACCATATTTCTTTTCCTTCAGCCATTGGAGGTAAGTATCTTTCTTTTTGCTCATCAGTTGCATATTCCATCATTACAGGACCAGCCATACCAAGACCGATCTCATAAACGCCTTTAGGAACATTAAACTTTGACTCCTCTTGTGCCCAGATAATCCTTTCAATAGGCGTAGCACCGATTCCTCCAAATTCTTTTGGCCAATGGATCATTGCCCAGCCAGCATCATATTTTTTCTTCTGCCATTCAGCAGCTGCTTCTAGCAAACTTTTATTACCAACATTCATATTTTTAGCAGAATTAGTCTTCTTTGTTTTGAGCTCAGCATTGGCTTCTAACCAAGCTCTGCACTTAGCCCTAAATTCTGCTTCTTGTGGAGTATCATTAAAATCCATATTTTCTCCTATAGTTTAATATTTGCTTGTTCTAAGCTTTTAATAAGTTTTTCGCGCCATGATGGCAGCGAACCCAAGTTAAGTGAAAGCACTTTTGATCTTTTATAAAACATATGACAGTCATATTCCCATGTAAACCCGTTACCGCCATGCGTTTGAATATTTTCTTGAGAACATAGCTGAAAAGCTTTGGTTGCAGAAACTCTGGCCGTAGCAGCAGCCGTTGGAAGTTCAGCTGCATTTGAGGATAGAGCCCATGCTCCATAAAAAGAGTTCGATTTAGCTAGAGTTAAAGCTACATACATGTCAGCTAATTTATGTTTCATAGATTGGAAAGATCCTATTGGTCTTCCAAATGCATATCTTTCTTTTGCATATGTATTTGCCATATCTAGACTTGCTTGAGCACCGCCTATTTGTTCAAAGGAAAATAAAACCGCGGCATGGTCCATAATTTTTTCAAGGTTTGACCAACCTGATTCCTCATCGCCAACTACTTCAGCGTTAGCGCCATCAAAAGAAACTGAATAATAGCCTCTGCTTTCATCGATATTTCTTTGTACTGTAATATCAACATCATCTGAATTCAGATCTGCAACACATAAAGAGACACTATCACCATTTTTTGCTACCACAACTGCATGAGTAGCTACTTCTGCATCAGGGACAGCAATCTTAGTTCCTGAAAGTTTTCCATCTTTAAGTTCCACGGAAATATTGCTTTTGGTAGGAGCTGAATTTGTTTCAGCAATTGCAAGAGTTCCAATCACGTCTCCTGTTACTAATTTTGGAAGGATTGCATGTTTTTGCTCCTCACTTCCAAATTCAATTAAGGTTTCAGTAAACAAATATACTGAGGAGGAGAAGGGTACTGGAGCAAGCTGTCTTCCTAGCTCTTCAGCAATAACGCATAACTCTAAATGAGAAAGCCCCAACCCTTGATACTCTTCGGGTATTCTAATACCTGTCCATCCAAGCTCTACAATCTTATTCCAAAGGTCTTGGTCATAAGTTTTTTCGCTATCCATAACCGCTCTATTTATTTTTAGAGCATCTTCTTTAGTTAAAAATTTTTTAGCTTCTTCTTGAAGAAGTTTTTGGTCGTCTGAGAAATCTAGATTCATAATTTTTTTTTCAGTTAAAATATACTTTTACAAAGCTAATAAATTATATTACTTTTAAAAAAATATATAAATTAACTTATGAAAGTAAGCAGAGAAGATAGTATTAACTTTAAGCCACAAAAAAATAGTAGCTTGATGCTTGGCATAATATTTGTTGCCATACTCGGCGCAGTTCTCTTCTTGCTTCTAAGATCTGAGCAAACAAGTACTAAAATTGATTCAACCTCTGCATCATTAGATGACAGATTGTCTAAAATTGAAGATCAACTTCTTATGTTAGATGAGGTAAATTCAGACTCCCTCATTGAAGTTGGTGCAGAACTTCAATTTTTAGACAAAGAGATTAGAAAACTTTGGGACCTTAGCAACAAAAGAAATAAAGTTAATATCGAAAAACTTACGAAAAGTTTAAATGAGCTTATCCAAAAATATAATAAAACGGATAAAGAAATCGATGATGCTATAGCTTCAATCAATACTGAATTAAACAATTTAACTCAGTCAATTGAAAATCAGCCTGACTTATCAGGAACTGTCAGCCAGTCAGTATCTGAAATAAGATCTCTTAAAAGACAAATTCTTTTTATAGAGGAGTCTGTTCAAGCTCTTGAAGCTTACAGAACTCAAAATAATCAGATTCTTCTTGAGATTCAAAACTCTATAAATAATGAAGTTGTTATAGATGAATAGATATATTCTTCAGGCACTAACTTTATTAGCATTCGTGCCACTTATAATCTTGGCTGGCAGTATTTTCATTGTTATTCTTCCAATCATTCTCTCTGGCATGACCTATAATGCTTTTAACTTCAATAGGATGAAAGAATTCTATATTTTTCTTATTCTAACTTTTGTAAGTATTTTGATAGCTCTTAGCCTCTTGGGAGTTCTTTAAAGTATGGAAGAAAGAATAACTTTGATTGGGGCTCCTCCATCTCCTTACACAAGAAAAATGATTTCTTTACTAAGATACAGACATATAAATTATGAAATTATTTGGGGTGATCCAGGAACTATTCTTGATAGCGATGAGATTTTTACAAAATTTAACATTGAAAAACCAAAACCAGCCTTACTTCCAACATTTATTCTTCCAAATAAAGATGGAGAAATGGAGGCAGTTACTGACTCTACACCGATACTAAGACGCTTTGAAAAAGAGTATTTAGAAAGGAGTGTAATTCCAAAGAATCCCGTCCTATCTTTTTTAAATTTTTTATTGGAAGATTTTGGCGATGAGTGGGCTACAAAATATATGTTTCATTACCGATGGCATTTTAAAGAGGATGCTGAAAACGCAGCTTCTTTATTACCCCTTAATCATAATTCAAGCCTACCAGATGAGCAGTGGAAACAATTTAGTGACTATATAGGACCAAGACAGATTGAAAGGTTGTGGGTAGTTGGTTCTAACCAGAAGACAGCACCAGTTATTGAAGAAAGCTATAAACGTTTTCTGGCAATTATGGAAAAACATTTTGCTAATAGTCCATTCATTCTGGGACAAAAACCAAGCTCCGCAGACTTCGCAATATTTGGCCAACTTACTCAATTAATTGGATTCGATCCAACATCTAGGAATATAGCTCATGAAATTTCTAAGAGAACAGTTGCTTGGATAAACTCAATGGAGGACTTATCAGGTTTAAAGATTGAGAACAAAGAGTGGTTGGATGTTGACTCTATTCCAAGTAGCCTCAAAGAGCTTTTTGCAGAGGTTGGTAAAGTTTATGTGCCGGCATTGATAGCAAATGCTCAAGCTTTAGAAAATGGAGATGAAACTTGGGAAACGGAAATAGATGGTGTTGCGTGGAGTCAAAAAGCTTTTCCATACCAGGCTAAGTGCTTAAAGTGGATAAGAGAAGAATTTGAAAGTCTCTCTGAAAAGGACAAAGTTAAGGTATTAGAAATCCTCGATGGTTCTGGTTGTGAAAGATTGCTAAAAAGTTGATATGAAAATTTTAAGAACCCCAGATGAATGTTTTGATAATCTAGAAGATTATCCTTTTGAGCCAAATTATATTGATATAGAGCATGATGATAAGACTTTAAGGATGCATTATCTTGATGAAAACTCTGAATCTGAAGAAATTGTCTTATTGATGCATGGCGAGCCTACATGGTCATACCTATATAGAAAAATTATCCCTGTCTTAGTTTCCAATGGCAAAAGAGTTATTGCTCCTGATCTAATTGGATTTGGTAAATCTGATAAGCCCTCATCAAGAGAGGATTATTCTTATGCAAACCACATTATGTGGGTTGAAACATTAATAAAGAAACTCGATTTAAAAAACATCATTTTTTTTGCGCAAGATTGGGGAGGCCTGATCGGCCTTAGATTATTAGCAAAATATCCAGACTTATATGATGGACTAGTAGTATCAAACTCAGGCCTTCCTGTTGGCAGCGGAGCAACTGATGGTTTTATGCAGTGGCTGGACTTCAGCCAAAATGTTGAAGACTTTGACTGCGGAAAGATAGTTTATCAAGGTAGTCTAAAACAGCTTAGTGAAGCTGAAATAGCAGCTTATAATGCTCCTTTTCCTGATGATTCATATAAAGCAGGGCCAAGAGTTTTTCCTACTTTAGTTCCAATCACTAAAGAGCATCCACAAGTTCAAGAAAATATAGAGGCATGGGAAGTCCTTAGACGCTTTGATAAACCCACCATTACTCTTTTTGGTGAGCACGATATGGCTTTTATAGGTGGAGAAAAATTCTTCATAGAAAAGATCCCTGGTGCTAAAGATATGAATCATCAAATAATTAATGCAGGACATTTTTCTCAAGAAAATCAACCAGAGCTAATTGCAAAAACAATCCTATCAATCTAGGAAAGATAATATATAATTCTTCTACCCCGGGGATGTGATGGAACTGGTAGACATGCTTGGCTTAGAACCAAGTGCCGCAAGGCGTGGGGGTTCGACTCCCTCCATCCCTACCAATTTAGACCTTAGTTTCATCCATTTTAGATTCATCCAGTATATAGTTGCTGAAACAAATTCTTTCTGATTGCTTCATAGCATTAGACATACCTCTGGTGTTGAAAAGCATATCTTCGAGTTCAACATTTGTAGCAAATTTAACTCTGATAATTTCTGCATATCGCAATGGCGGATAATTAACAGGTTTAAGCAAATAATTACCATTTTCAAAAATAGTATCTACATAGAAATGAATTTTTTTAGGTTTAAGTTGATCAACAATCATCGTTGCCTCTATTTTATCTCCTGGATTATAGCTAGAGTTTCCTACTGGCGCGGTTAACAAAGGGTTTGCGCAAATACAAAATGGCCTTTCCATTGCAATAAAAAGGGTTGATTGAACATTCTCAGAGTGTTTTTCTAAATATAAAAGCTCATTGCCAAAAGAAGATATACCCCAATTATCCATTGTTTGGATATCAATATCGGCGGCAAGGAATGAAGATGAGATACTAAAGAGGAAGACAAATTTTCGAAAGTGTTGTCGGCCTGGATTACCTGAAAAGGGTCCATAGTGCACCATATCACTGTCGAGGATAATCTCATCTCCATTTCCTAGTGAGCTGTTATTTCTTTTAAAGATTTTTTTAAATAATAAAACTAAAGATGTTAGTGCGAGGATTGTAATCCCAAAACCGATATATTCTTCCATATTGACTCCAAAAATAAGTTGATTATTTCAGTAACGTAGCAGGATGAGATTTGTTACAAATTTTTTAACAACGACAGTAAATATGGCGTTTTACTTCATCAATAATGAACTGTTTCTCTAGATCTTCAATCAGGGAAAGATCAACAAAATAATCTTTATCTTCTCTGGGCTGATTGATATCGAAGTTAACAAAAGAATCCTTATTGCCTTTATACATTACATACATGATTTCATACCTATCTGCGCCAAGCTCTTTTGCCATTTCAGTTGCAGTACTCCAAAGCGTATCCATTTCAGAACCAGAAATTATCAAAGGCTTGCTTTCTTCAACAATAATTAATTCAGCTGGATATTCAGTTGCTGCATAAAGACTTTTCTCAACATCAGAAACATTATTTACAGCCGTATTTGAAGGAAGATCAATAAAGGTTAGGGCAATGACAGCAAGACTAGCTGCAACTGCAAAGCCAATAGCAGGCTTAAAGCTAAATTTTGATTCCGTTTGAGGTTTAGCTAACTCTTCTTCAACCAAAGCATCAATTTTGCTGTCTATTGCTTTTGCTTTTTCTCCACCAAAGAAGCTTTCAAGCATAGACTCTGAAACTAAAATGCTTTCATACAATTTAGTTGCTTCTTTGGATGCCTCAACAAGTGCTTTGAGTTCCGTTGAACTCTCAAGTGTGGCACCTTCATCCACTAGTTCTATTATTTTTAGTTGTATTTCTTCTTTCATAATTTTCTACCTATGCACTTAGCAAGACTAATTCTTGCTCTATTGGCTTTTACTCTTAAATTTGCCATGCTGATACCACCGACAACTTCTTGAATTTCTGTATAGGTATGTCCTTTTGCAAGCATCATTAAAATAGTTCTATCGATTTCATCAAAAGCTCCTAAGCACTTCAGCATTTCTTGATACTCCAGAGATACTTCTTGCAACCCCTCATTGCTGATTGCAATATCATTTGCTTCAATAGAAACCATTCTTTTTTCTTTTCGATAGTTATCAATGAAATTATTTTTTAAGATCTGCTTGGCGTATGCTAACGGTTGATTAGAAGCTCGAAGTGTTTCTTTATTTTTTATAAGTTTTTCAATAGTCGATTGGATTAAGTCCAACGCATCATCTTCGTTATTACTGGTTAGCATCAATGCATAACTCATTAGCTTTTTAGTGATGGAGGAGAGCAAATCCTTAAATGGCATATGTTTTATATTCTTGCATACTTCCAAGTTAGATTGTTTAACAGCAATAGAATTTTTCTGCTCAATTTTAGCAGGAGGACGAATCGCAGATATAGCTCCCATATTCTTATAAATATTTTTTCTTTTTCTCTTAGACGCGATAGAAAGTAAAATGTTACAAATTTTTTTATTGTTTTATAATTATTGAATGGACAAATTATTTAATATTCTTACTTATGTGATAGGTTTTCTTTTCTTATTGATGGGCCTTCAGTGGTTGGTTAATCCAACTTCAGCTGCAGCAGGTTTAGGTATGAGCTTGCTCTCTGGTCACGGCCTCAGTACGCAAATTGGAGATCTTGCAAGTTTCTTTCTTGCTGTTGGTGTTTTCACCCTTTGTGCAGCTGTCAAAAAGGATAGAGTTTGGTTGTATACACCAATTGCTTTATTTGGCTTTGCAGCTGTTTCAAGATTGATTGCATTTGTATTTCATGATGCAGCTTTATCAACGGACAAAATCTTAGTCGAATTGGTATTAGCAGGATTTTTGCTCTTTTTAGTTAAACGAAAAGAAAACAGTTTTTCCTAACCAATGGAAAAAATAGGAATTTTTGGAAAGAAAAATTCTGTCGTAAAGTACAATTTGGATACTCATGAGTCTTTGTGGGTTGCAGATTTACCTCACGGACAAACCCCAAAAGCCATAGCTCAGTATGAGGATTTTCTTCTTGTAATCCACCAAAATTGGGCAGGCACAAAAAACATAAGTTGTTTAAGTGAAAGTTCAGGTAATTTATTGTGGAGATATCGTTATGATTTTCTGTGTGGTTGGAATATTTATTTTCAGCCAATCTTTATCGGAAAGGATTTAATTTTTAAATCTGGGGCAGTGGATTTCACAAAACTTTGTTGTGAGACAGGAAGAATAATTTATAAGAAAAGCATAAAGCAAAAGAAACTTTTTTCCTTTGAAAAATTTGAGATTATTTATGTTGGTGAGACTTTGATAGCCTTTTCTAACAAAGAAATAAGAAAAATTGATATTGCATCTGGCCAAAGTGAGATAGATCATGAGCTTACTAAAAAATTTAATGTCAATGGTGTCACAGCATACCTTGGTAATGGAGTTTCTTTTGTTTCTTCAATTTCTTCATTGAATCAACAACTTGAAGATGAAGCAGCCGCAGCTTCAACCACTACTCCAGCAGGATAAGCTTATTAGCATTTTAGCTATTGATTGATATAATTTTTTCATGGAAACAAAAATACCTCCGCCAATAGTCACTCTTATCTTTATTTTCTTAATAGCTTTTTCAAATAGGCTTGTCGAACCTTTTAGTTTTGAATATCAAACACCTCTTGGAGTTTTAATAATTATTGGAGGTTTGTCGATTTTGATTTCAGCTGCCAGGGTCTTTAAGCAGCTAGAAACTACTATTAACCCAATGCAACCTTCGCAAGCTTCAAAACTTGCCATCATAGGTCCCTTCAAATATACCCGTAATCCAATGTATCTAGGAATGAGCATAATGTTAATAGGTTTTGGATTAATCTTTGGCGCTAAGCTTACAATTTGTTTAGTAGTTCTGTTCGTGCTTTATATAACTTTTTTCCAAATAATGCCTGAAGAGCGCGCAATGCAAGAAAAATTTACTGACTGGGAAGATTATTGCTCAAAAGTTAGAAGGTGGTTATAAAAAATGAGCTCGGGATATGTTTTATCAGATGAAGTTCTCGATCATAAGATTAATGAACCTGCTTATTCAAAGAAGTCTTCCTATAAGGCTGAAAGATCCCTCAATGATTTAGACCTTTTTACCAAGGGCCAGCCAGTAGATTTTTATAAGGAGTTAAGAGACAACGCGCCTATATATTTTCATGACCCTATGCCTACAGATCCAGAGCCTGGATATTGGGTATTAACTAGGCATGAAGATATCAAGCATGTATCCATGAATCCTAAAATATTTTCTTCTCAATATGCTACTGGCAACCTTTTAACACTTGGTACAGAAGAAAACAGACACCCAAAGCTTTTCAAATCAACTATTGATCATATGCTTAATCTTGATGGTGAAATGCATTTAGGTCTTAGAAAAGAACACATGCCTTTCTTTAAACCTGGGTACGTTGAGGACTTAGGAAAGAAAGTTAATATAAAGGTGGGGCAACTCTTAGATCAAATTGCTCCAATGGGAGAATGTAACTTGGTGAAAGAGGTTTCTCAGCAACTTCCAATTTATACTTTATCTGAGATCTTAGGAATTCCTGAAGCTGACAGACAGAAACTTGTTTCATGGATGGAGTTTTTAGAGTTAGCTCAATATTTTGCAGTTGAACAAATCAAACAACAAAATGAAGGCATCACTGATTCATCGCCTGATCCAGCGATGATTGAGCTTTTTAATTCAATGGTTGATGAAATGTTTGATTATGGAAAACATATTCTTCTTAAAAAGAGAAAAAATCCTGAAAATGATCTTTTAAGCGCAATTGCAAATGCAAAAATTGAAGGTGAGGAACTCACTCAAGAATTCCTTGATGGTTCTTGGCTCTTAATAGTCTTTGCAGGCAACGATACAACAAGAAACACTATGAGTGGAGGTATTAAGTTACTTCATGATAATCAAGATCAAAAGGAACTTTTAATAAATAATCCTGACTATCTTCCTAATTTTATTAATGAAACTGTTAGATGTGTTTCTCCAGTAATTCATATGCGAAGAACCTCGCTTGAAGAGACAGAAATAAATGGGCAAAGAATTGGACCCTATGAAAAAATTGCACTGTGGTATGGTGCCGCAAACAGAGATCCTGAAATCTTTGATGATCCCGATAGATTTAATATTCTAAGAGAAAACGCTGATAAGCATCTAGCTTTTGGTATAGGAAGACATACTTGTTTAGGTAAGCCGGTTGCATTAATGCAGCTAAAAGAATTTTATTCTCAGTTTTTAGCAAGGTTTCCTGACTTTGAGATGAATGGTGAATGGAAAGTAGCACCGAATAACTTTGTGCATGCTATCCAAGAAATGCCTATAAAATTCTCACCTAAATCTTAGGAATGATCCCTCAAAGAATTAACCTTATCGGATATTCAACCCTTGCAGTAATTATTTGTTACATAGATAGGGTTAATATCTCTGTGGCAATTATTCCTATGCAAGAACAGTTTGGATGGAGTGATTCCCAAGTTGGCTTTATTTTTTCTTCTTTTTATTTGGGATATATGCTCACAATGGCTTTGGGCGGATATTTATCTGATAAGTTTGGAGGAAAGCGTGTTTTAGGATGGGGCGTTGTTTTATGGTCAATTTTTACGATCCTCACTCCACTAGCTGCTCATAATAGTTTTTTTGCTCTTTTTTTAATAAGAGTCTTAATGGGTATTGGAGAGGGAGTTACATTTCCTGCATGGCATAGCTTATATGCAAGATGGATTCCCTTTAATGAGAGAACAAGAGCTATAGCCTTTACCAATAGCGGAATATCTATCGGGACTATTATTGGCTATATAGGTACGCAAATGATAATTATTGCAATGGGCTGGGAGTGGGCATTTTATATATTTGGTGTAGTTGGCCTAGTGTGGTTTATTTTCTGGTACAGAAATGTAACTTCATATCCAAGCGATCATCAAAGAATTACTGCAGAAGAGCTAGCTTATATTCAAGAGAATGCCCCATCATCCGAGCCCGCAAAAAAGATTCCTTTGAGAGAATTACTTGTTAATAAACCTTTCTTAGCGATAGTTGCAGCAACCTTCGCAAACAACTGGAGTTTGTTTGTTTTTTTATCGTTTTTACCAAAATTTATTGATAATGAGTTAGGGATAGAGCTTGAATCAAGTACCTTTGTAATTCTTATTATTATCCCAAGCATTATTTCGGTAATTGCTCTTAATGCCGGAGGCTATCTTGCAGATAGCTTAATAAAAGGTGGTATGAGAGTAATTAAAGTAAGGAAGATATTGAATTCAATAGGATTCTTTGGATCAGCAATTTGTCTTTTCATGATCCCATTTTTTGAATCAATCATGATCATAATAATTTTGATTTGTATTACAAATCTATTTACAGGAGCTGCAGCAGGAGGATTTGGTGTCAATCATGCAGATATTGGACCTAGCACAACAGGAACTCTTGTTGGCATTGCATCAACTTTTGGCATGATTGCGGGAGTTGTAGGGAATGCTGTTTCTGGTTATGTTCTAGATATCACTAACTCATGGACCCTAGTTTTTCATATTGCTGCCAGTTTAATTGTGATTGGCGGACTAATTTATCTATTTTTTGCTAGCGATCAAAAGCAATTTGAATAAAAAAACCTTTTAAAACAATACTTTCAGGACTAAAAAACATTCTTTTTATACATTTTTAGTGCTATATTTAAGGAATAAATTTATTTTTAGGGGAAAAAATATGCATTTTCTAAGAAAAATTGCTTTTATGGCATTTTTAACACCATTTGCTTTTATACAAGCTGATGTAGAAGAAGTGATCGTAACTGCAAACAAAAAAGAAGAAACCGTTCAGGAAATACCAATGAATATTTCGGTAATAACTGATATTGATATTGAGGAAAGAGGTATCACAACTCCAGAAGATTTTTTAAGGACTCTTGCTGGTGTCACGACACCTGGGGGTTCTAGGTATTACTCTTTTAGAGGATTAAATACCAGTTCAGCTCAAAGATCTTCTGGCACAACATCTACATATATTGATGAAATTCCTGGAACAACAATGAACATTTGGGATATTGATAGAATTGAAGTTCTAAGAGGTCCTCAGGGAACTCTTTATGGTTCAAATGCAATTGGTGGGACCATTAGATATATAACAAAGAAACCTGATCTTTCAGGTTTTGATTATGCATATTCAGTGGAGTATGGAAAAAAGCGTTTTGCAGGAAATGCAATTGTTAACTATAACGCTATGGTGAATGTACCCTTAAATGATCTATTTGCAATAAGAGCAACTTATTCACAATCTCTAGATCCAGGTATTTACGAAAATATCATTACTCAAAACAAAGATGTTGGTGATCAAGATGATGAAAGATATTCCATTACAGTTGGTTTTGAAAGGGATGATTCCCCAATTCATGATGGAAATATTAACAGCATGGTTAGATATACAGTTAGCGATCGTTTTGATGAAGGTATGAAAGAAAAAGGTAATGGAGATAAGCCTGGAACAGCTGATATTTATGATCCAAATTGTAATACTAGTACAGCTTTTTATTACGGTAGCTCTTGCACTAGATTAACTGCTTTAGCAGCTGAGTATGGTAGAGATTTATCAGACTACCATCCTCTTTTCTCTTTTGCAGAAGTTACAGACGAAATTCATAACGTTGTCTTATCAACATTATCTTCCACTACTGAAGTTGGATTTGATTGGGGTTCTGCAACTCTTACAACTATGTACAGAGATTACGATGAGGATAGTGAAACTGAGTGGTCAAGGATTGATACTGATGACCTTTATCCAGCTCCACTAATAGTTACTTCAGATAGCGAAACAGAAATTACTGAGCTAAGACTTAGCTCCAATCCTGGAATGATTGAATGGACAGTAGGGCTTTATGATTTTGAGGATAATGCAGATCCTAATTCGATTGTGGAAAATCAAGCACTTTTAAGTGCTGAAGCATGGGATTACATTCAATTTATGGTCCCAGATGGATATGATGGTGCAGCATATTGTCCGCCTTATTGTGGAGATGATGCAAGTCCATATTTTTACTATGGAAGCTATACTTATTATAGTTACTCTGAAGAAAAGGCAATGTATGGAGAAGTTGCTTTAAACCTTGATAAGTGGAAATTTACTGCCGGTTTAAGAGACTATGAAATTTCTGATGGTTATAAATCCTCAGACTTTGGTATTTTCTATTCAGGAAATGGTTGTGACGGGACTGCTACTGAGGGAACAACTTGTAATGAGGAGTCAGGTTCTGAGGCTGATACAAGACCTAAGTTAACAGCGTCATATATGCCAAATGAAGATTTAACATTATTTGCAGTTTCATCAGCCGGGTATAGACCTGGAGGAAACAATTCAGCATTGCCACCATTTTGTGCTGGCGATCCTGAGGCTTCTAATTTCCAAAGAAGATATACCTCTGACAAAGCTGAAAATACCGAGTTTGGTATAAAAGCAAGGGGTGATTCTTTTAACTTTAATGCTACATACTTCCTAATTGATTGGGTTGATATCCAAATAGGAATTGCTCCAGCTTGTGGATGGAGTTTCCAAGCTAATGGTGGTGAGGCTGAAACCAAGGGTGTTGAAATTGACTTTGATGTAGAAATTGCTGATGGTCTATATATGGACTTTGCAGGATCATTCATGACTGCTGAGACAACGATTGATATGCCAAGTTTTGGTGCTTCTGCTGGTGACAGCTTACCTGGAACAGTTGAAGAGCAATACAATGTTGGTTTCTCTTATGATTATGCAATGGGTTCAAAACCAGCTTATGCAAGGCTAGATTACCTTTATTATGGTGAAAGTTATGCTACTTTTGGTCAATCTGAAGATCAAATGTCTCCAGCTTATGAAAAGTTTAATCTTAATTGGGGAGTTGAACTGAATGAGAACTCTACACTTCAACTAAGTGTTGATAACTTAATGGATAACAGAGCTGAGGCATTTAAGTTCTCTGCTAATAGTCCTGGATGGAGACCTAGAAACTATCTTCAATGGATTCCACCAAGAAGTGTTTCATTGAGATATACCTACAGATATTAAGTTTATATTTAACTTGAAAAAGCCAGGTTTTTACCTGGCTTTTTTTATTCCTTATATTTTTGGAAGTAATTGAAGATTTCTTGTTTCGTTCTTGATCTTGCTGTTGTCCATTCACCAGTATCCTTAATATTTAGGACCTCTTTATCTTTATTGAGAATAACGACTCTAGGAATGCCTTGTTGAGGCATAATATCGAAAGATTCCATCAATGACATATTGATATCATATCTTCCTAAGTCGATATAGAGAATTTCAAAGTTATCATTAATATATTCATTGACAGTTTTAAGATCTAAAACAGCACTGAGGATCCTGCAGTCTGGGCACCAATTGGCACCAAAAATAACTACAGGCTGTTTTTTATTGTTGATAGTATTATCAATGAAATTTCTCAAGTCCTCCTCACTTAAATTAACTCTTTCATAAGGAAGAGGGAATGGCTTTTCTAAGATTTCTTCATTTGGCACAATGATATTTGTTGACATAATAGGAAATGATACTAAAACTAAGTAAAATGATAAAAAACTGTTTTTAAGATTCATGAATATTGTTGAGAAATTAGTGTTATTTTGTTTATTTACCTTCTTACTAATTATGTCTGGTCTTTTTATGTTTGCCAATCATTTAGTTGTAGTTTTTCCTGGAACTGAATTAGATCCGATGGTGATGGCTGAGTGGAGGACGAGGACTATTCAGCCAGCTTTTTATATGACAGCATGTTATTTTATATTAAGACACTTTCTTGGAAAAAATCCGACCACTACTCTTTGGCCTGTATTTTTAATACTTTTATTCTTTACTCTTACTCAAGCACTTCTTTTTATTGATAGACCATATAAATTTGGTATACCTGGAATAGGTATGTTTGCAGTCTCAATTTTTGTAACTCTTTTCGTTAGACTAAGTCATTCGAAGAGAAAAAAAGAAATAAGAATGGATACGTTTTAATTTAATGGAAATTCTTAAACGTATAAGCTTGATAATCTTTTTACTTTTGATGGCAGCCGTATATCTGCCAATAGGTTTATGGGCAATTATTGCTCCAGCTCAGGATGCCCTTGGTTTAGAGCTACCTTCTTTTTATGAAGCTGTAGGCTTATCTGTTATATCTCCAATTGGGTATTCCGAATTTGCAGGAATATATGGCGGTATTAACATTGTTATTGGCCTGATGTTCTTAATAGGCATTTTTAAAGAAAAGGTTGGATTATTTTCCATAAAAATACTTGTTTTTCTTGTTGGCTCAATAGCTCTTGGTCGGTTCTTGCTGATGTTGCTTGGTTCTCAAGCAGGGTTACCGGCAGAAATTAATACTTTCCTTATCTTTGAGATTATTGTTTTCTCAATTGGCTTAATTTTTATTAAAGTCCTAAAAGATACTAATTAGATTGCTTAAATTTAAGACGTAAATCATATAGAAACTTATAAATCCAAACCCAAGAAGAGTCCCTAAATACTTTGGCATTTGCACTCTTGATAAAAAAAGCATTATCAAAGTAAAAGCTAAAGTTAATATAATTAGGGGAGATGAATCTCTTTCCCATAATTCAATAGGCATAACAGCCGAGGAAAATAAACCTATGATTGGAACAATAATTACTAGATTAAGTATATTTGAGCCAATAATATTACCTATCACCATTTGATTTTTGCCTTTAAAGATAGCCGAAACAGTTGCTGCTAGTTCAGGAAGACTTGTACCCAGGGCTAAAATAGTCAAACCAACTATTACTTCTGAAATACCAATAGACAAAGCAAACTTTTCTGCATATATAACCGCAAAGTTTGAACCAACTACAAGCAATACCAAACCCGTTAGGAGCATTATGAAGTTTTTGAGCATATCTGAATTACCTGAAACAACCTCGATAACATTCGATCTTTCTTTAGAAAGAATTACTAGAAAATAGAACAAGATCGCAATAAATCCTAGACTTTCAATTAAACTAAACTTCAAATCTTTAAGAGCAAATAAGAACAAAAGAAAACTTAGTAAGAATGGTATGAGAGATTCAAGTGAAAACCTTTTTTTAATTTGATTGATTGCAAAGCAAGATACGCCAAAAATAAGTGCAATGTTGGTAATATTTGATCCAACTATTGTTCCAATAGCTACAGCTTCAACGGAGTTTATAACAGAGCTAATAGCAACAAATATTTCAGGAGCAGACGTACCAAGAGCAACAATAGTTAAGCCTACGAACAAGTCACTAATACCAAATTTTCTAGCTATTTTAGAAGATGCATCTACAAACCTTTCAGCACCAAAGACAAGAGTTGCTATGGATATAATAAGGAGCGAGATGTTTAGAAACATATTTATATTGTATAGATTTAATTAAAAAAATCTCGAAGGTCTAAAATCTTTTAAAAGCAAGCTATCGACTTCGTCCACAATTTCTTGTGTGACTAAATTCCCTACAATTGCTGCAAGACTGATTCCACTGTGCATTACAGCAATATAAACTGATTTATTTTTAAACTTACCAATGATTGGTAAGTCATCTTTTGGAATAGGCCTCCACCCAATTAATACTTCTGATGGATTTAAATCAGTTCCACCTTTAACCATGCTGTTGAAATGCTTATTTATTCTTTTTATATGATCTTTTGTATTTTTCTTTATTGGCGCAGTAATTTGTTCACCAATTATAATTTGACCATTGCTTTGTTGATGAGCATGTATTTTTGGTCCATAAACAACTGAATTTATAAGATTTTTCTGTGGTTTAGTTTTAATTATTACACCCGGCCTTGGTTTTTTTAAAAAATTTACATGTAAGCTGTTATCAACATCAACGCCATTACAAAAAATAACATTTTCTGATTTTAGTATTCCCATCGATGTTTTAACTTTTGAGAAGGAGTCATTGCTTTCTATAATTCTTTCGAATTTACAAGGATATAAAACTGAACCATCATTTTTTTTAATTGCTTCTATCATTTTTGATATAGCATCTTTAGGATCTATTGCTCCATCTGCTTTTGAAAAGATGATATTTTCATTACCTTTGAAATTTATGTGTGGTTCCAATTTTTTGGCCTTTTTATGGTCAATTACAGAAGTAGGAGTGTATTTTGGATAACTCTGTAATTCGTTTACGCTTTTTATTAGTTTCTCTTGGTCCTTCATTATTGAGGACCATTCTAAAGATCCGTTCCACTTAATATCGAGAGATAACTCCCTTTGCATTAAATGAAATGCATTTATACCAAGCTGCGAGAATAAATTATATGAATAAGGCTTTTTAGGATATGTTGCATTTATCCATGAGAATGAGCTACCGCTGCAGGCTGAACCAGGAGCATTTTTATCTATTAAAGTTACTATAACTCCGCGCTTTGATAGCTCATAAGCAATGGAGCAACCTATAATTCCAGCCCCAATAATGACTGCCTCTTTGGTTTTACTCTTTTGAGCGTAGATTTTTTTAGGTGATAGAGCAAAAAGACCTAATATTTTTAAAAAATCTCTTCTGTTCATCATTAATAATTATATTACTATAAGAATTTCTTATTACATTTCTTTTTCAAAGTTATAATAGTGTTTTTAAGAGAGGACAAGTATGGATATAAATAGACTATTTAATATTGACGGAAAAACAGCGCTTATTACTGGCGGATCTAGAGGCATTGGAGAAATGATTGCAGCTGGATTTTTAGCGAATGGTGTTAAGGTCTATATCACAGCCAGAAAAGAGGCTCCACTTATAGAAAAAGCAGAGGAGTTATCAGAAAAATTTAGTGGAGAATGTATTGCAATACCTTGCGATCTTAGCAATATGGAGGGTATACAAAAGCTTGCTTCTGATTATCTTAATCATGAAGATAGTTTAGATATTTTAGTGAATAATGCCGGTGCTGCATGGGGCGAGCCATATGAAAACTTCTCGGAGAAGGGCTGGGATAAGGTTATGGATACAAATGTTAAAAGTATGTTCTTTTTAACAAGAGATCTCACTCCTGCTCTTTCAAAAAATGCCTCTGATGATGAACCTTCAAGAGTTATAAACATTGGATCAATAGATGGAATCAATGTACCGATATTTGAGACTTTTTCTTATAGTGCTTCAAAAGCTGCAGTTCATCATCTTACTAGAGCTCTTGCAAGTAAGTTGGTAAAGGAGAATATACTGGTTAATGCAATTGCACCTGGTCCATTTCCTAGCATGATGCTTGGTTCAGCCGTAAATCATGATTATTCTGGAATTGCAGTACGAAACCCAAGAAAAAGAGTTGGAACTCCAGAAGATATTGCAGGATTAGCTATATTTTTATGCTCCCGAGCTGGCTCTTATACAATTGGTGAGACAATTACTTGTGATGGAGGTCTTGTGAATGCCTCAGGGCATGATCTGAGTTAAACTTTTTGAGCTTCAGCAAAGGCTTCGATTAAAAGATCTTTCATCCATAGGTGAGGACCTTCATTATCATCACTGGAATGCCAAATTAGATGTTGCTCTACTTTTGGCAAGTCAATTGGGAGTTTCTGAAAAGCTAGATTATTTTTAATTGCAAAGGTTTTAGAGCAAATCAAAACATAATCACTATTTTTCACAATTTGAGGAGTAACCATGAAGTGTTGAGCTCTCAACGCAATATCTCTTTTAAGTTGAAGCTTTTCCAGCTCAACATCAATTAATGATGGGCCTCTTCTTCTGTTAGATATATTGATATGTTTTAGGCTTAAAAATTCTTTCATAGTAAGCTTTTTTTCATCACCAATGGGATGATTCTTTCTATGAGCACAAACGAATTCATCTTCGAATATTAGATCATGTTTTATATCTTTAGATCTTGGGATAACTGGGTCAACAACAAAATTTAATTGATTAGTCGCAAGAGCATGAACAAAATCTTTCCTTTCAAATTGATAGCTCTCAATAGAGACTCTTGGAGCAATCGTTTTTATTTTTTTTAAGATGTAAGGAAGAACTCTCTCTTCAGAAATATCACTTAAAGAAATTCTAAAAGTTAATTCGCTGGATTCTGGATTGAATTCATCTGGCTCATTAACACTTTTTTGCATTAAATCTAACGCTTTTTTAACATCTAATATAATGTTTTCTGTTTTCTGGGTAGGAGTCATGCCTGAGCCCGTCCTAATAAAGAGATCATCATCAAACTTTTCTCTCAAGCGAGCAAGAGCATTACTAACAGCAGGCTGAGTTATTCCAACAACTTCGGCTGCTTTCGTAAGACTCCCTTCAGTGTATATCGCATTAAGAACTACAAAAAGATTTAAATCAAACGTACTTATTTTCATATTTTGCGAGACATGTATAGATTTGCTTTATACTTAAAGTTATCATGATAACAATATATTTGTAATATTCACAGTATTTATAATGTACTGTAAGTCAAACCATAGTGGGGATAAAAATGAGTATGAATCTGAGACCTGAAGCCCAAGAATTATTAGAAAGAGTATCTGATTTTCTTGAAAAAGAGGTTGCTCCAAATGAAGCTAAATTTCATGAACAAATAAAAACTGATGAAGACAGATGGAATTATTTCCCAGAGATTGTTGAGGAACTTAAAGACAAGGCAAAATCTCAAGGTCTTTGGAATCTATTTCTTCCCGAAAGTGAATTTGGTGCAGGGCTAACAAATTATGAATATGCACATCTTGCCGAGCAAATGGGAAAATACAGCATGGGATCAGAGGTTTTTAATTGCTCAGCTCCTGATACTGGAAACATGGAAGTAATAGCAAGATATGGTAATGAAAAACATCAAGAAGAATGGCTTAAACCCTTACTCGATGGTGAAATAAGATCATGTTTTGGTATGACAGAGCCTGGTGTTGCATCGTCTGATGCAACAAATATGCAAGCAACTGCTGTTCTTGATGGCGATGAATATGTAATTAATGGAGAAAAATGGTGGACCTCAGGAGCAGGAGATCCAAGATGTAAAATTATGATTTTTATGGGTGTCACGAATCCAGATAACGCAAAACATCAAAGGCATTCTATGATATTAGTTCCTATGGACGCAGATGGTTTAGAAGTCCAAAAAATGATGCATGTATTTGGCTATGATGACGCTCCTCATGGCCATGCACATATTAAATTTAATAACGTAAGAGTTCCAAAAGATAATTTACTTCTTGGTGAGGGAAGGGGATTTGAAATTGCACAAGGAAGATTGGGACCTGGTAGAATTCATCACTGTATGAGAGCTATTGGTGTGGGTGAGAGGGCTCTAGAATTAATGTGTACACGGGGTATAGATCCAAATAAAAATGCATTTGGTAAACCTTTGGCTCAACTTGGTGGTAATTTTGATCATATTGCAGACTCCAGAATTGAGCTTAATGCAGCAAGATTGTTAACGCTTGATGCTGCTCACAAGATGGATACGGTTGGAAATAAAGTTGCTGCAAGTGAAATTGCACAAATTAAAGTCATGGTTCCTAACATTGTCTTGGATATAATTGATAGAGCGATTCAAATACATGGTGGTGAAGGAGTCTCACAGTTAACACCTTTAGCATCTATGTTTGCTCATATGAGAACTTTAAGGCTTGCTGACGGGCCAGACGAAGTTCACAGAAGAGCAGTTGCAAGATATGAGTTAGGTAAGTATATAATTAAATAGATTATTTTAGACTCTGTAGCTCAGTTTGGTTAGAGTGCTTGCTTGACATGCAAGAGGTCGCTGGTTCAAGTCCAGCCAGAGTCACCACTTAAAAAGGGAGTTTTTATGTTTTTGAAATCTTTATTGTTATTCGGTTTTTTTATAAGTATTAATCTTAGTGCTGAAAACTTAGAAATAAAAGATCCAGAAGAAATGGGCGTTAGTCAATTAGACATAGATAATTTATTTAATTTATCTTTCGAGGATGAATCTACTCAATCAGTTGTACTCCTTAAAAATGGCTATCTTATTGGTGAAAGGTATGCGGATGGTTTCAATAAAGATTCATATGGTACTTCTTGGTCAATGGCAAAGAGTTATTACGCAGCTTTAATCTTAATTTCCATTGATAGGGGTGAAATAAAAAGTCTTGATGAAAAAGCTTCAAATTACTTGCCTTTTTTTGATGATGAAAGATCTGTTATTACAATTAGGCAGCTTTTAAACATGTCTAGCGGATTGCAATATCCAGATCATCAACATGAAACTATGTTCTTTAGAAAAGATCATCTTGAATATTCAAGAAATGTAAAATTAGAAAAAGAACCAGATACTTTGTTTGAATATAATAATGTCAATTCCATGCTCTTGGGTGAGATACTAGAAGTTGCTACAGGAAAGAAAGCCGATATTCTCTTAGAGGAAAGGATTTTAAATAAGATTGGCGTTGAGAAAAAGACTCTTTGGCGAGATGAGGCGCAAAACGTTTTAACTTACTGTTGTATTGATATGTCAGCTAGAGATTATGCTAAGTTTGGTCAATTATTCTCAAATGGAGGCAGCTGGAACGGCGAACAGATCATTTCTAAAGAATTAATTGATGAAACCTTCCAATATGTTTGGGATACACCTAATTGGTGGACTGATGAGAAAAGGGGCTATTCATTGCATTGGTGGGTATCAAGATTTACTGAAGAATCTAATATTTTCAATGCTAGTGGAAGATTTGGTCAGTACATTTTTGTTGATCCAAAGAATGATATTGTTTTTGTAAGAATAACTAAATACAAGCCTTCCGAAGGGTCTGTCCAAAAATGGGGAAATCTATCATGGTTAAGCGCACTCAATAATGTTGAGTTTCTGATTTGGTTTTATCAAAAGCTAGAAAAATGGGGGTTTATATCAATTGAGGCAAAAGAAGGAAGAGAAGTTACAGTCATTACACCTAATACAGATAGAGATGGAGCTTCTAAAGAATTTTATGAAAACTACAGTTTAGTTTTAGATGCTATTGACGGATTATCTTCCTAATTAAAGCCAGACAAATAGTATCATTGGTATTGAGGCTAAGACTATAAGAATATCTAATGGTAATCCAAGCCTCCAATAGTCAGAAAACTTATAATTACCTGGTCCCATTACTAAAGTATTACATTGATGGCCAATGGGTGTTAAAAAAGCGCAACTTGCTCCAACTGCAACTACCATGAGAAATGGCTCTAAAGGCTGCCCTAATTGAAGAGCGATATTTACAGAGAAAGGAGCCATTATCACTGCCGTTGCAGCGTTGTTAATTACATCAGTTATCAGCATCGTAATTATTAGAATGATCATCAAGACCCAAAAGATGTGAAGATCACCTGCTAAAGATACAACCTCGGTAGCTATTAGGGCAGTGATACCTGTTGACTCCAATGCTTGACCGATTGGGATCATAGCTGCGAGCATAATAACAATTGGCCATTCAATATGCCTATAAAGGTTGCTTTTAAGTATTTTGATCCCCACAAATCCTAACACGCATAAAAGGAAAGCAGTAAGAACATTAATTACATTGAAGGCAGCAAGCAGAATAGCAGTCGTAAAGAAAATTACTGCCTTTAAAAATCTACTTCTACTAGGAAGAGTCGATATCTCACGAGATCTAATTGGCATCAGACCAAGATGGTTAATTTTTGCAGTAACATCTTCCTTGTCTGTATTTCTGACTCCCAAAAGCAAAACATCTCCTATTTTAAACATCTGCTTAGATAGCCTAGTTCTGAATCTGGCACCTTTTCTCCACATACCAAGCAAAAATAACTCTTCATAAGCAAGTTTCATTAAATAATTTTGCTTTCTGCCAACAAGCCTTGATCCTGGAGTAATAACTACCTCTATTTCATCAATTAACTCCTCTTTAAGATCATGAGAACTTTCAGCAATATTTAAGCCAAATCTATCTTGAATTGATGAGATGTGATTAGGAGAAACTTTCATTACTAAGTGCTGATTAGCTCTTATCTTTGAGTTATTCCCGACTTTAGATACGGCTCCATTTTCATTAACAAGGCCAAGAATTTCAGTTTCATTTCCTGCTTTTCTAATAAAAGTTGAAAATGTTAGCCCAATTGCCTTACTCCCCTCTGGAACAACTAGCTCGAATAAGAAGTTATCAAGATCTATAAGATTATTTGTCTTTGCAAGTTTTCTTTTTGCAACGAGTTTACTGCTTATCAATCCAATAAAAATTATGCTTATAAAGCTTACAAGTAATCCTACATAAGAGAAATCAAAGAAATTAAATGCTTCCCCAGTATAGGATTCTTTAAATTCAGCAATAATAATATTTGGAGGGGTGCCAATGAGTGTATTCATTCCTCCCAAAATTGATGCAAACGCAAGAGGCATGAGAAATTTTCCTGCGTGCCATCCCATTTTTTGACATGTTGATAGAGTTATTGGAAGTAGAAGTGCCATTGCGCCTATATTATTAATGAATGAAGAAAGAATGGCCGCAATGAACATTATTAGAAATAAGAACTGTGTCTCGCTTGGAGAAAATCTTCCAATAATGTTTCCAGTTACAGCTGATAAGCCTGCATCCTGAAGACCTTTGCTTATAAGCAAAACTAAAGCAACAGTTATAACCGCTGGATGAGAAAAACCAATGAAAGCATTTTCAATTTTTATGACATCAAAAAGTATTAGAAGGGCTAATGCACCCAGAGATACATAATCATATCTATACTTACCCGAAATAAAAAAAGCTAAAAGTCCAATAATTACAATGGACAAAATTAATTGATCATTCACTATTCTTTGGCAGAGACTCTACAAAAATCGATGAGGTTGGATATGCAAATTCCGAATTATTAGACTCGACAATTTTGATTATATTTTTAATAAACCTATGTTTAATCTTTTTAAAGTCAGAAAAGCCACAAACATCTGAATAGCAGAGAATTCCAACATCTATTGAGCTTGCTCCAAGCTCATTTATTGTTACGAGATGTTCTTGATTTGGATTATCTACAAAGTCATCAGATTCTTCAATGTGTTTAGAAATTTGGTCACAGATCTTTTCTAAATCCTCAAGAGAAGTCGAATAAATTAGGTTTATTACCCAATTAATTCTTCTGTATTCCATATTTCCATGGTTGATTAGTCTCATGTCAGATAAATCCTTGTTTGGAATTATCATTGGCGCTGTATCAAAAGTTTTAATAATTGTTGAACGAAAACCAATAGTATCAACAATTCCGTGAAGTTGTCCCGGGACTTCAATTCTATCTCCAGGCTGGAATCTATTCTCTCCAATAATTAGGATCCCTGAAATCAGGTTCTTGAAGAAATCTTGAGCACCAAGTGCAACTGCCACAGAGAATAAACCTAACCCAGCGACTAGGGGGCCAATTTGGATTCCAAAAAGCTCAAGAATTATGGCAATACCGATAATCCAAACTATTACTCTTGAAGACCTTTCTAGCCATATTTGCATTGACTCCGTCAACCAAGAAGTAGACGACATGGCTGTAAAAATAGGATGTATTGAATTTGCTAATGCAGAAAAAATTGTAAAAATAATTAGAGCTTTAACAATATTTGAAGATATATCGCCTGCAACACCCTCAAGAGGCAAAATCATCGTTACTATGTATATACCGATTGTTACAGGAACATAGCTCAAGGGTTTTTTAACTGCTTTTAGAATTTCATCATCAAGTGAAGACTCTGTACTCTTTGCAAGTCTTTCAATGGAGGACACAACAACTGTAACTACAAATCCTCTTAGAAGAAAAGATAGCAACAAGACGGCAATCGAAGCAATAATTTTGGTCATACTTACGCCAAGAAGACCATTTACCCAAACCTCATTTAAAATTGCTAAAAAGTTATCCATTATTGATACCCAAAAGTTCATTGTATCTATTTGCATCTATATTTCCACCTGACAGAATAGTGAAAATTTTTTTATTTTGACAAATCTCTTTATTTTGAAGTATGCATGCCAGGCCAATGGCTCCACTGGGCTCAACAACTAGATCAAATTCATCATAAAGAATTTTCATAGCCTCAATAATATATTTATCATTTGCTGAGAGGCCCTTTGTATTAAGAGCAGAATTTATTCTAAAAGTAATTTCACCTGGTTGTGGATTTTCAAGCGCATCACACATGCCATGTTTTTTAGTTTTAATTGAGACTATATTATTTTGCAAGAATGATTTTTCATGATCGTTCCAGTCTTTTGGCTCAGCAGTATAAAGTTGACAATCACTCAAGCTATTTTTCAAAACAATCCCTGTGCCCGCAGCTAAACCTCCACCGCTACAACATACAACTGACATATCAAATTTTGTATTGACTTCATCCATTACTTCCAAAGCAGCAGTTCCCTGACCATAAATTACATTTAAATCATCGAAGGGTTTAATAAGTTTTCTTCCTTCTTCCAGGGCAATACTAAATCCAATTTCCTCTCTGTTATCTTCATCTCTATCATAAAAAATTATCTCTGCACCATATTCCTGCGTCTTCCATATTTTTATTTTTGGTGCATCAGAAGGCATAACTATTTTTGCGCTAGTTCCAAGCTCCCTTGATGCATATGCAATCCCTTGGGCATGATTACCTGATGAAAAAGCAACTACGCCTCTAGATTTTTCTTCTTTAGAGAGCACTGATATAGCCGAAGAAGCTCCTCTTAATTTAAAAGAACCTGTTTCTTGAAGGCACTCAGCTTTGAATGTTATATCAGCTTTTAAAGCTTTGTTTATGCTTATGCTTGAAAGAACAGGAGTTTTGTAAACAATTTCGGAAATCCTTGAAAAGGAATCTTTAATATTTTCAAGCTCTTTTTTAAGCTCTAACAACTACTACTTTGCCCTATCTTTAATAAAATAAGGTAGATAAACCAAATAAAATGCTGCAAGTGCAATTGGAAGAGTGTATACAATATGCATAGGTGGATCAGGCATAAAGTCCATAATGCTTCCTCCTGCTGGTTTATCGGCTAGATACCAAAAGTTAGCAGGCTCACCAAGAATAATATTAATAAAGTATATTGGAATAGCCAAAAGCAATGTAAATACAAAAACTCTATTCATTTCATTGAAATATGGTCTTTGGTTTAGGGCAATAACTGCATAAAAAACACCAAAAAGAATTAATCCATGGCCATAGAAGAACATAAGGAAATTCATACTTGGGAAACCATATGGAATATCTGGAGTAAGAAGTGCCATCGAGGCCCCAGCAATTCCCCAAAAGAATGCACAATTAAAAAAGAACTTGTTTCCTCCAAGGAGATAAATTGCAATAAAGATTAAGGAAAAGTCACACATGTGGAATGGAAGTACTTCCTTCCAGCTGTAAGGCTCAACAACAAGATAAAGATCGCTGTATGGTGAAAAGAACGTATGAAAGATTGCAAGATAACCTATAATCCTTCCAATTAATTCTCTTCTGTCAGAAAAATACTTATTCGTTATTTTTGGTAAAGCAATCATAACAGCAAAAATAACTGCAAGACCTGCTAAATGTGTTGTTCCAAATAAAATAAATTCTGGTCCTTCCATATTCTCCCCCAAACTTTTATAAAAAGTATTGAATTGGTTTCAAGGGACAATTATAGTATTTTTAAACTTAATTTACATAGGAAAAAATTTGTCACGAGATTGTCTTCTTCTTAATGGGAATGGAAAGCCTGTTAGCTTTTTTCCGCTTTCAGTTATTAATTGGAAAACTGCCGTTAAACTCTTACTTGCAAGGAATGTTATTTTAATTAAGGCTCATGATGATCAGTATGTAAGATCTCCATCGATTTCTATTGAGCTCCCAAGCATTCTAATGTTAAAGAGATTTCACAAATTCCATAATTATGTAAAGTTTTCAAGATCAAATGTTTTCTTGAGGGATATGTATACATGCCAATATTGCCAAAATATCTTCTCTAGGAACGAATTAACTCTTGATCATGTTATCCCTAAATCTAAAAATGGACTTACTAACTGGGAAAATGTTGTTACTTCCTGCAAATCATGTAACTCTGCAAAGGGATCAAGTTTACAAAAGCCAATAAGAGAACCATTTAAGCCAAGTTTTTCCCATCTACTAAATGGACACAAAATAGATGAGAATACTTTTCCAGACAGTGAATGGGCTAAGTATATATTTTAGAGATTATTTTTAATGATTTGATCCGTTAGGATAGCAGGTAAAATTTTTGGATTTTCAAAACCAGGCTCCCAATAAACATAGAAAGGCACACCAGATCTTCCATATTT
This sequence comes from uncultured SAR86 cluster bacterium, assembly GCA_902518715.1. Taxonomy (GTDB): domain Bacteria; phylum Pseudomonadota; class Gammaproteobacteria; order Magnimaribacterales; family D2472; genus CACNXK01. The sequence continues at coordinate 24,134 of CABYHU010000003.1, read as the reverse complement.
TTTTAAAGATCTTGTAATAGCATCATTTCTATTTGTCCAGTCGGCTTTAATATATTCAATATTTTTTTCCTCCAAAAGACTTTTAAAGCCATCTTTAGAAAAAGCCGTTATTTCATTACTTTGACAAGTTATGCACCAAGCAGCTGTAAAGTTTATAAAGTATGGTTGATTTTTATTTCTTAGATCATCCTCAATTCCTTCATACCATTCTGTAGCAGAACCAATGATAAGATTTTGTTCAGTTTCAATGTCCTCAGTTTCAGGAAGGAAATAAATCATGCTAAAAATTGATATACCAAGAAATATAACTTTATTTATTGTTTTATAGTCTTTTTGAAAGATCCAAAAGTTTAATGCTAATAAAAGCCAACCAATCAATAAGAAAATTACAAGGATTTGATTAACTTGAAGAGAAAATACCCAAAGCAACCATAATGCAGTGGCTAGCATTGGAAACGCAAAGAACTCTTTTAGGGTTACCATCCAATCACCTGGCTTAGGCAAGAAATCTATTAATTTAGGATTTGCTGCTAAAAGCAAGTAGGGAAGTGAAAATCCTAGTGACAATGATAAAAATATTGGAACAGTTTCCCCAGAGGGCTGAATTAGGGCATATCCAAGAGCAGCTCCCATGAAAGGGGCAGTGCATGGTGATGCAACAACTACAGCTAATACACCTGTTAGGAATGAAGAGTAGTAACCGTTTTCACTGCCTCCAATATTGCCGAGCTTTGTAAGGGATTCTCCAAAACTATTATCAGTTATTAGAACCAATGAAATGAAGACCATCACCAGGCTTAGCAATCCAACTATAAGTGGTGATTGAAGCTGGAAACCCCACCCAACAAAATTCCCAGCCTGTTTCAATAAGACAATGGTTAAAGCTATTAACATGAAGGAAGCAATAACACCAAGTGTAAAAACCAGGGCATGATTTCGAATTTTCCTTGGTGAGCTACCTCCCATCGAAACAAAGCTCAGTACTTTAAGGGAAATTACTGGGAACACGCAGGGCATTAAGTTGAGAATTAAGCCGCCAATTAATGCAAATATCAACGCAGTTATTAAGGAAAGGCCTTCCTCATTAAAATCCTCAAACGTGGCATTAGATATGTTATAGCCAGTTCCATCTATATCCAATACACCAGAAACATTTTGGAACTCATCATTGAAAAGTTTTATAGAAAGGAAGTAACCATCATCCTTTTTATAAAAATTTTGTTTTGAAGAATAATCTATAGAATTATTTTCATCAGGAAAGAAATAAATTTCTTTGATTTCTTTATCAAAAGTAAACCTAATTTCCAAATTATTATCGTTAAGAGAAGTTGTAATTGGCAGAGATTTTGATGGTATAGATTCTAGCCATTCATATATCAATGAATCACTTTCAATATCCAACAGGTTTGATGATATTTTTCCTGACTCAGGAATACATACATCTGCGCAAATAAGAATGTCGGCAGCCATTTCAAAATAATCGTCTGAATAATCAGCAGGAATTGATAAAACCATTGGATAAATGACAAAATCTTCATACCCATAGGTCATTAAAGGGGGGTACTCAATCTTTTCTGGAAGAGGCCATTTAATATCGCTTACACTGAAACCTTTAGGCAAATCCCAGTCAATCACTATCGGTCCTCCTGAATCTCCAGGATTTCTCCAATATGTATGCCATCCCTTATCCATTGAAACTTTTAAGCCAATGTTTATAGAAGTTCCCGGAACAAAGTCACTGTGATCTTTAATTAAGCTTATTCTGGCATGGCCAGTATCAACTATTTCAGCAGACCCAAAAAAAGAAAAGAGTAGCAAGATTGAAAAGATAGTTTTATTCATATTGAATTAAAAAATGGGGCTTAAAGCCCCATTTTCTCATACTTATTTTTTACCTAAAATTCTTTTAGGCGATTTAATTTCAATTTTTTTAGGTTTTCTCTCATCTGGAATTATTTTTTCTAAATATAGAGTAAGAAGTCCATTGATAAGTTCAGCACCTTTTACAACCACATCATCAGACAATGTAAATTGTTGTTGAAATGCTCTTTGAGCAATCCCCTGATAAACAAGATCATTGCTGCCGTTAACTACTTGAGTATTTGGTCCAGCATATGATATTGAAAGGATTCCATCAGCTAGCTCTATATCCAAATCTTCTTTGGAAAGACCTGCAACAGCAACTTCTACAAAAATATCATTACCATCACGCCTAATATTGTAGGGTGGATAAGATGATCTTGAAGAAGATTCTGATAGAGTTTGAAGTCTATCAAAAAGGGATTCAAATCCTAGAACTCTAGTTGAGAAAAATGGATCAGTAAAATTTAACATAATAGTCCTCCTTAGCGACTAATAAGCATCCTAATAGGCATGCTTGGTTAATATTGTGTAAGCCCTTATGGCACCTACACTCCTTTTTTATGGTTTAAAATGAAAATTTCAATGAAAAATAAAGATTTTTATTACAAAACCTCAAGAAAAAACTACAATAAATGGAACTAAATTAATATTTTTTTATCTATATAAATATGAATCATAAATACAAACTAATTAAGCTTTTACTAGTGCTTCCTTTATTTCTTAGCCTCAACTCATTCTCAAACAATGATTCAATTGAAGTGGGTCAAGTATGGAAGTTAAATGTTAGAAGCAGTGCATCTATGAATGGTTCTGGGGAAGTACTATACCAAATTGCTTCAGACGCGTATCACACTCATAGGGCAAGAATATTTGATGATTGGGATGTTTTTTCAGTAGTTGATTCTAGAGATCTTGTTAGACTGAGAAAAGGTTATGAAATTGAGGTTACAGAAAAACTTTATTCAAATGAAGTCCTTAAAGTAAAGCTTCTCGATGGAAGATATAAGGGCAGATTTTACTACGCGATAGCAGATGACTTAACTAAAAAATATTTATTAGAAGAAAAGGAAGAAGAAAATGAAGACTCTTAAAAGCATTAACTTAATATTTATTCTTATTATTGGGACTGCTTGCTCCATGGCAGATTATAAACCTGAATCAATTTCAAAATACCAGGCTGGTGAGATTGAGACAGTTCTTTTAGGAACTATTCTTCAACTAGAGTCAGTCGTTATTGAAGGAAATAGAGATCTTGGTGCATCTGCAGGAGCTGCTGTCGGAGGCGATTTGGGCTCTGATAATGACAAAGCACCAGTTGCAGCAGGTGTTATTGGTGCTCTTATTGGTTCAGCTGTAGGTGCAGAAATAGGGTCTAAGGTAAATGAGAAAAGAGCTATCGAGCTAACAATACAATTAGATAATGAAAAAATTATATCTATTGTTCAGGAAGTATCAGATAAATATAGTTTTTTTGAAGGACAAAGAGTTAAAGTAGTTAAATCAAACTATAGAAGTAGAGTTCAGCCATTCAATAATTAATGGCGTCAGCCGAAATTTATAATAAAGCTCTGGATCTCTTATCACGAAGAGAGCACTCTCGCACAGAGCTTTATCTAAAATTAACTAAGCGTTTTGAATCAAAAGAAGATATCAATTTAAATCTGGATAGATTGGAGGAAAAGAATCTTTTAAGCGATTCTCGATTTGCAGAGGAATATGTTCAGGCAAGAAGAAGAAAGGGCTTTGGACCAAATAAGATCTCAGCAGAGCTTGATAAAAGGGGCGTAAAAGAGTCGCTCATTTCTAATGAGATTGATAAGTTTGATGATTGGGAAGATTTAGCTGAATTATCTTTCAAAAAAAGATTCCCAGATGGGGTAAGTAAAGACTTTAATAAGCTTCAAAAACAAAAAAACTTTTTATTAAACAAAGGATTTACTTTTTATCAAATTGAATCAGTTTTAGACTAGTACATGTTATTATTTGGTACTTATGTCTTATCAAGTTCTTGCAAGAAAATATAGACCCAATTCTTTTGATGAAGTCATTGGTCAAGACCATGTTGTTCAAGTAATTAAGAACAGTATTGAGCAAGAACGAGTGCATCAAGCTTTCCTTTTTAGTGGAACTAGAGGGGTTGGCAAGACAACAATTGCAAGACTTCTAGCAAAGTGCCTAAATTGTATGTCATCAGATTCTCCAACTTCACAGCCATGTAATAAATGTGAGTCATCTATATCTATTCAAGAAGGAAAAAGTATTGATTTCCTAGAAATAGATGCAGCCTCAAGAACTGGAGTAGAGCATATGAGAGAACTTCTGTCATCTGTTCATACATCTCCGAGCGTTTCAAGATTTAAAATCTTTTTAATCGATGAGGTTCATATGTTGTCTAAAGGTAGTTTTAATGCTCTTTTAAAAACATTGGAGGAGCCACCAAGTCATGTCATTTTTCTAATGGCTACGACGGATCCTGAAAAAGTTCCTAAAACAGTAATTTCTAGATGCCTTCAACTAAATCTTAAAACTGTTTCAAGAAACGAGCTTCAAGTCCATTTCAAAAAGATTTGTGAAAAAGAAGGAATCAAATCAGATGATGAATCTTTATCTTTGATTGCAAAGTCCGCTGAAGGATCTGTCAGAGATGGTTTAACTTTGCTTGATCAAGCTATTGCTCATGGTAACGGAAAGCTTGTTGCTGATGATGTAAAAAAACTTTTAGGTACTATTGATGACAGCCTGATACATGAGTTACTTGATTTTATTACTGATGGAAGAAAGGAAGATGCATTTAAAACATTAAATGATATTGAAAAACTCAATCCAGATTATGAAGCACTTTTAAAAGATTTAATTTCAAATATTCATGAAATTTCTTTGCACCAAGTTCTCGAAGACTCAAATAAAGAACCCATTGCCAACATAGCCTCTAAAATGGATGAACAGTATTGCCAGCTTATATATGAAATTGGCCTGAATTCTTTTCAAAAGATTCACACCCATCCATCACCAAGAGAGGCAGTAGAGATGTGTTTATTGAGAATGTTAGCCTTTCAGCCTGTTCAAAATATGAATACAGGTGAACCCAAAACTCAAAAAAAAAAGGCTAATAAAGCCCAAATAAAGACTGTAAAAAAAGAAAAGCCTCAAACAAATGAAGAAGTTGCACAAGAGAGTCATGGAATAAACTCCTCGTCTTGGCCTGCTTTATTTAACGATATGCAACTATCATCTTTTGCAAAGAATTATTTTGGGAATCTTTCATTTGTAAGATTTAATGATCAAAAGATATTCTTATGCGGATCAAAAGATCAGCTTGATATTCCTGAAAAAATTATTAGTGAATTTGAAGAAAAAATTAAAGATAAATTTGGTAACATTGAAACTTGCCTTGAAGAGGGCATTTCCTCTTCTTCACCAAATAAAATCAATGAAGAAAATAAAATTAAAGATATAGAAAAAACAAAAAAAGAACTCTCAAGTGATTCTGAAATTAAAGACTTTTTAGATGAGTTTGAGGGAGAAATTGAGGTTGTAACTAAAATAAAGAATTAGAAATGAGTTCGGATTTATTAGATAAATTAATTAAAGCATTAACAGTTCTCCCGGGAGTTGGACAGAAATCAGCACAAAGAATGGCTTTATATCTATTGGACAAAAACAAAGCTGGTGCCAGAGAGATTGCTAGTTCTCTTAGTGACGCACTCGATAACATCCAAAGATGCAAGTCGTGCAGAATGCTAACTACAAATGACTTATGTCATGTCTGCCAGGACGAAGCAAGAGATTCACTATCTATTTGTGTTGTTGAAAGCCCATCTGATCTTTTGGCAATTGAATCTACTGGAGGGTATAAAGGAAAATACTTCGTCTTAATGGGAAGACTTTCACCGCTTGATAATTTAGGTCCAGATGATCTAGGTATTCCTCAACTTTTAGAAAGGATTGATAAAGAAAATATAAAAGAGATAATACTTGCACTTAGCTCTACTGTTGAGGGTGATGCAACTGCGATATTTATCAAGGATCATGTTGAAAATATTAAGGTTTCAAGAATTTCCTATGGTATTCCAATTGGAGGAGAGTTAGAGTATGTTGATAGCAATACAATTGCTAGATCAATAATTGGAAGAGTTGAAATAAATGACGATTAAATCAGATAAGTGGATAAGAAAGATGGCGGTTGATCAAGGCATGATTGAGCCATTTCAAGAGGATCAAATAAGATATTCTGATGACAATTCAAGACTTATATCATATGGCCTTTCTAGTTATGGGTATGACGTTAGGTGTGCAAATGAATTTAAAGTATTTACTAATATTCATTCAGCAATAGTTGACCCTAAATCATTTGATGAAAAAAGCTTTGTAGATATTAACTCAGATGTGTGTGTAATACCTCCTAACTCTTTTGCCTTGGCAAGAACAGTAGAGTATTTCAGGATACCAAGAGATGTGCTTACCATTTGTCTTGGTAAATCAACTTATGCAAGATGCGGAATTATTGTAAATGTAACTCCGCTTGAACCTGAGTGGGAAGGCCATGTAACTTTAGAGTTTTCTAATACAAGCAATTTACCAGCGAAAATATATGCAGGTGAGGGCGTTGCCCAAATGATATTTCACCAATCAGATGAGCAATGCGAGGTAAGCTACAAGGATAGGGATGGAAAATATCAGGGCCAAACTGGAGTGACACTACCCAAAACTTAGAATTTTTTCTGCTTCGATTGAAAGCATTCTCTCTTTTCTATCATCTTCGACCTTAATCAAAATAAAATCCAAGGTTTTTGCAACGTAGTAATGAGTTTTTCTATTATTAGTTATTCTTTCAAGAATAATGCAGGGATATTTAGTATCCTTAATCTCAAGAACTTGTTCTCCTATGATGGAGTAAGAACTTTTATAAATTAGACCCTCATCAAGCTTTATTAAATTTATATCAAAATTAGTAAGACCTTTTTTAACATTTTCCCTAATTTGAAAGCCACTTGAAACGGGATCAAGGGGAGTAGATTCACCTAAAAAATCTACTACCCAATTAACATCTCCAGTTGATGCAATTTTTTGATTCTTAAAGTCATATTCAATGGTTTGCTTCAACACCCCTCTAAGAGGAACTTTAATTTTTTGAGAGTAATATTTAGGAAATACTTTTGAATTAAGATATTTAAACTCCGCTTCCTGTTTGAGCTCCGCATTTAACATTCTATTTTTACCAGTAAAGATAATATGATAAGTATCATTGCCTTTACTCGTTAGCTCTTTAATTCCGTCAAGTGAAATTACATTCTTTATTTTAAATCTAATTTTGTATTCATAAATATTTTCACTTGATGAAAGAAAAGTTACGAAGCTAATAAATACAATTGATAGAAAATACTTATTTAAATTTTTCATAAATGACTCTTTTTGTATTAATTGTCCCATCAGCAAACTTTGAGACTACTATCGGAAGCATAACATGTTCTATTGCATGAATTCTTGTTTTGAGTTCTTCAGATGTCTCATTAGCATTCACGGATATTTCTCCTTGAGCAATAATTTGACCACCATCTAAAACTTCATTTACAAAATGGATTGTTATACCATGCTTTAAATCTCCATTCTTTATAACTGAATTATGAGTATCCAGACCAGGATATTTTGGTAATAGAGAAGGGTGTATATTGATGATCTTATTTTTAAATGCTTCGGTCATTACAGAAGTTAGTATTCTCATAAATCCAGCAAGGACAATCAAATCAGGATTTGAATAATTCAATTCTTCCACTAGAGCTTTATCAAAATCTTCTCGAGTCTCAAATCTATTGTTATCAATGATCTTGTAATTTATAGAATGATTTTTTGCTCTTTGAATACCATATGCATCTGGATTGTTGCTAATAACAATATCAATAGATCCATTGATAACATTCTTTTTGCAAGCATCAATTAGTGCTTCAAGATTTGATCCATTCCCAGAAATTAAAACAGCTATTTTGAACATCAAAGAAAAGTTATTGCTGATGAGGATTTTTTTATAACTTTCCCAATCATGAAGCCTTTAAATTTATGCTTAGAAAGAACTTTTATAGTGGAATCTAACTCCCTAGGTTCAATAATAACAGTCATTCCAATTCCACAATTAAAGATTCTTAACATATCACTCATTTCAATTTTTCCTAATTTTTGAAGAGTTGCAAAGAATTGTGGCATTTTCCAATTTTTCAAATATATTTCAGACGATAAAGTATTAGGTATTGATCTAGGAATATTTTCCGACAGACCGCCTCCAGTAATATTAGCAATTGACTTCACTTTAACTTTCTTCACTAAATCCAAAATGACATTTGTATATAAATGAGTAGGCTTTAAAGCAAGCTTAGTTAATTTCTCTTTTTCACTCTTAGTTAATTTTGATTCCCTAATTAATTTATTGATCAAAGAGTAGCCATTAGAATGAGCTCCGCTAGATTCAATCCCTATAATGATGTTATTTTTTCTAACTTTTGAGGAGTCAATAATAAGTTTTTTTTCAACAATACCTACTGAAAATCCAGCTAAATCAAAATTTTTTCCGATATAGTGATTGGGCATTTCTGCAGTCTCGCCACCAATAAGTGAACAATTAGTTTTTTTGCATGCTTTAGCAATGCCCTTTATAACTGTTGCTGTTTCAGTAACATTTAGTTTTGAGGAAGCAAAATAATCTAGAAAAAATAGCGGATGTGCTCCAGAAGTGACCATATCATTTACACACATTGCAACTAAATCTTGCCCAATAGTTCCCAATGAAGAATTCTTTTGGGCTAGGGCGACCTTAGTACCCACTCCATCAGTGCAGGCAACAAGAACTGGATTTTTAAATCCTTTAGGAAGAGAATAAAAACCAGAAAAGCTGCCAATCCCGCCCAATACATTTTTATCGAAAGTACTAGCTACATCTTTTCTAATTTTGTCTACTAAATCATTTCCTGCTTTGATATCAACGCCAGCTTTCTTATAGGGATCGTTTTTCATTATTGCTTTAGTACCTTAAAATAAATATATGAAGATGGCCATTCTAAAAAGTGTTTTCTTACTCATTATCTTTTCTAATCATATTTTTGCAAAGGATTTTGATGATCTTTTTAAAATTACTATAGAAATAAAGAATGAAAGCATAGAAAATTCCATTGACCGAGCATTTAATGATCTTGTTTTTAGGCTCATAGGTTATGAGGACCTTGAAAAAGCAAAAATTATTAAAGGCAACTTTGACTCAAAAGATTTTCTCACTAGATATGCTGTTGTAAGAAATAATGATAGTAACTTTCTTCAAGCTTCATTTGAAGAGGACATTATAATGAGTCAATTTATTGAAAATGGTATTAATTTTATTGGAAGAAATAGACCTATTATTTTTTTAGACATCCAAATTGATAATGGCTTCGATAGACCCTTCAAAATAGAGTCAATACCTTATGAAACAAGACTAGAATCATCAATAAAAAGAATTTTTGATGATATTTCAAAAAAACGTGGACTTTTTTTTGAATTTCCTCAAAACACAATAAACTTAGATAATAAAAATTACTTTTTTGAGAACGAGAATGACAATGAGTTCGATCAATATAAGTATGATTATCTTGAATCATTAATTATTTCAAGATCAGGAATCAATAATTGGTCAATTAGTTACAAAGACCAGATATCATTTTTTGAAAATATTGATGACGTTACTGAAAGGATTAGATTTTTATTTCAGAATTTATCTATTGATTACTTAAGTGACTTTATTTTGGATAACTCAGAAAGGAGGTTGATGATGAAGGTTACTAAAGTTTCTTCAGCTGAACATTTAGATAATCTTTTAGATGCTCTAGATAAAATGATTTCTATTAAAGAATACTCAATTAAATCATTTCAACAGAACGAAATATCCTTTTCTTTAACAATTTTTGGTACGGAAGATCAATTCAAGAAATCTGTTCAAACACATAAAGATTTCTCAATCGAAAGCACTGCGACAGAACTAATTCAGGCATCACTAAATTCTATATGAAGCATTATTTAAGATTTATACCTAACCTTATTTCTTTAGTAAGAATATCTTTAGTCATTCCAACAGTTCTTAATCTTCTTGCTGGGAAATATGTTTTTGCATTAATTTTATTTGCCATTGCATCAATTTCAGATGCCATCGATGGTTTCCTGGCTAGATTTTTTAAATGGCAAACAGATTTAGGAAAAATCTTGGACCCAGTTGCTGATAAGCTTCTTATGATTGGCTCAATAACTGCACTTTGGTTGAATCAAATTGTTCCTCTATCAGTTTTTGTAATTTTTGTTCTCAGAGATCTGCTTATTCTTCTTGGCGCAGCATTCGAGATGTCAATTACGGAAAAAACTCCATCTCCAAATTTAATTGGGAAGATAACAACAACTTCTCAAATAATCTATATTTTAGGTTTGATAATCTTTGAAATCTTCAATATGGATATAAATCCCATGATTTTCCATATTTTAATAGGCTTTATTACATTATTTAGCCTTATAAGTTATTTTAGATGGTGGCTTAATAATAATTTCATAAAACAAAATGCCTAATCCTCGCCAACTTGCTCTGCAAATCCAAATTAATGAGAGAGCATCTTTAAAAAATTTCTTCGTTTCTAAAAACAATAATAAAACTATTCAAATCCTTAAAAATATTCTACTCAACTCGAATAATGGGGTTCAGATATTTATAGATGATCTAGGCAGTAATGGAAAAAGTTACTTGCTTCAGGCAATTTGCAATGATTTTTCTGAGTCTAATAATTCATCAATTTATATCCCTATGGAAGAAGCAATTAATCTTGATCCTTCTATACTGGAGGGAGTAAGTGAGCTTAATTTAATTTGTATTGATGATGTAGATCTCATAAATAATAGAAGAGAATGGGAGATTGCGCTTTTTAATCTCATTAATGAATGTTATGAAAAAGAGTGCTTTCTCTTATTATCAGGTAGCATTAACAAGCTTGAAGCAATTCCTGATCTTGTTTCTAGAATAAAAAAAATGGAAACATTAAGATTGGAGGCTATAAATGATGATGAGCTATTAGAAGCCACCCAAGCAATCTCTAAAAATCTTAATATAGAAATTTCTGATAAAAATATGAATTATCTTATCAATAATTCTAAAAGAGATATTAAGACGATATTCAGGACTCTATCTCAGCTTGAGAGAGAGTCCCTAGAAAGAAAAAAATCTATTGGCCTAAATCTTATAAAAGAAGTTATTCGAAGTTCTTAAAGCCACAATCAAAACAATAGGCAACCACATATCTCTCCTCACCGGATAAAAGCATCCTATTAAGGCCACTAATCTCATTTAATAAATCCTGAATCTGAGAGGGAAGTTTATTTTGAATCAGTAAATTCAAATCGAACTCAAACTCAACTTCAGTATTGTAAGAAAAGACTTTATAGTCCTCTAATTCAAGTTTTGTCACCATAGAGTCAATTGCATCATCTAGTGAGCCCAATTTATCAACTAAACCTAACTCAAGGGCTGTATCGCCTCGCCATATTCTTCCACCTGCAAATTTGAGGACTTCTGAGTATTCCATCTCTCTATTATCAGCTACCTTAGTTACAAACTCTCTATAGAAGTTCTCTGTATTTTCTCTGAATTGCTTATTAAGCTCCTCATTCATTCCCCTACTTAAATCATAAATATCTCCAGCCTTAGTCATGCTTACGCCGTCATAGTTGATACCAGCCCAATTCTCAAGTGGACTAACATCAGGATAAATACTGTAAACTCCAATTGAACCAGTAAGCGTTGTGTCTTCAGCCCATATTTCTTCTGAAGTTGTTGTTACCCATACACCTCCAGATGCAGCAATATCACCCATAGAGGTATATACAGGTCTTCCAGTAGATTGAAATTCTTCTAATGCATTTGTAATCATCTCAGATGCATAAACATCCCCACCTGGGCTATTAACTCTTAAAATAATTCCTTTTACACTTTCATCATCTCTAGCCTTATTAATATTTTTAACGATACCTCCAGAACCAGCAGTATTAAAGTCTATGCCGCCTGTAACAATTGCTCCCTCAACATGGATAACAGCAATCTTATTTTTATCCTGAGCTCTTTGTTGTTTTTTACTAATTTTTTCATCTTCCAGAGTTGAAAGATACTCTCTACCAGTTATTCCCTCAGGCCACTCATAATCATCATCGCTGCCAAACTTTTCAATCATATAGTTTCTAATCTCTTGTTTTGTCATTAATTTATCAACTAAGCCAACTGCTAGAGCAGTTTCATTATCATCGCCACCATTCTCAGTTGCTAGCAAGTGATAATTATCTCCAATATATTGAATAGTTCCTGAGTCAAAACCTCTGCCTTTTTCCATCATAGCTTTATACTTTTCCCAAACTGGAGTAATAAACTCTACCCACGCTAGCCTATCTGTTTCAGACATATCATTTCTGGTAAAACCTTCAGGACCAGACTTAAAATCACCAGCAGCATATACATTCATATCAACTTTAATATTTTCAAAAAAATCTTTTTGATATTGCCTTACTCTGCTAAAACCAAAGGGCAAAACAGATCCGTATGCATCTTTTTCAAGAATTACCTCATTAGCTTGAGAGGCTATAAGATAGTTTGTTGTTCCTAACCCACTGGTATAAGCAATTATTTCTTTTCCATTCTCTCTAGCTTTATACAAAGCATCTGCAATCTTTAATGCAGAAGTGAAATAAGCACTTAAGCCATCAACATCAAGATAAATAGCTTTAAGATCATCATCAGTTCCAGCATTATTGATAACTTTTAAGATATTTTCTAACTCGATTTGGTTTGTGGAGCTTCCGAAAATTTCAAATTCTTCAAATAGATCATTTCTATTTATTGCCTTATCTACAATTACTCCATTAGGTTCAAGATAGAGGATTTGATCTTCTGTTTCTATTTCATCAGATTCAAACAAAGAACCTAAACTGCCAAAAATACCCAAAGTGATGAGCATTAAAAGAAGAACTGTAAAAATATTTAGAAACACTTTTCTAAATTTTCCAAGAAGATTGTCTACAAATGTGATTATACTTTTAGCTTTTTCCATAATTTATCCTATTTATTAAAGTTATTTGTTGAAAAAATTTGTTCAACAGAAGTGTTAAAAAATTTACCCAGCTTGAGTGCCAATGGCAAACTCGGGTCAAATTTACCATTTTCAATTGAATTAATTGTTTGTCTACTAACGTCTACAGAACTGCCAAGATCTGCCTGACTTAAACCCATTTGCTCTCTTAATTGTTTGATTGAATTATCCATTAATCAATAAATTTATTATGGAATCTATATCCACCAATAATTGTCCCAAGGACAAAGCCAATAAAATACTCGTGAAAAGTTACTTGATAATCAGTATATGGAGACAGTAGAGAGATAAGAAAACCAACAAAAAGAAAGCCGATAGCTCCATTGCTAAGTACAAATTCATTATATCTATTGAGAAATTCATCTTGTGTTGCATAAAATTCTTTGTATAACCATGCAGCTATTAGCATAAAAGTTAGTGATAAGACTCTGACGATAACTAAAACTGGTGATCGTGAAACTTCCTCACTTACTTCAAAGCCAAATCCACCTACTGCAGTTAGATGAACGCCAAAAAGAAGAGCTCCTGCAAAGAGAAAGACATTACATAGTATGTATTTGCTTTTTGCATCTTTATCTAAAGATTTAAGCTCTATCCACATTCCTTTATGGGTAATCTTGGCCATATGAAAGAATTAAATATTAAATTAAGCTAATTAAAAGTGGTAAAAACTTCAATGCAAGTGCAGAGAAGCACCATATAGTTAGGGTTATTAAAATAAACATGTAGCTATGTTATGTCAAGTCTGCTTGACATGTCAATTATTATTTATATTTTTTGGTCCATATAAAGCATTAACAAAAGCTATTGTAACTAAGACAAGTTCAGTAATATCAAAAGGTAATGGATTTGGAACACCAAAAACTCGTAAGCTTGAGAACATGAAATAAAGCAAGAGTATAAATGCATAGGATTGGTAGCTTCTAATTGACTTTTTGTAGAGAAAAAAAGAAAAAGACAAAAGAGGAATTGCCCAAAAACTAAATATTAATAGGGGCAGTTTATACAAGATTAAGATTACCAGCTTGTTAATAATTAAGAGAAAAATTATAAATAAGCTAGAAGAAGGGTATTGAAAAAAGCTAAACATGTCTCAAAATAGGTTTGATGCGAAATTTTATAAAAATATTACCACTTTTTATACTCTTTTATTCTTGCAGTTCAGGCGATATCCATTTTAATAAAGCAAACAGCCAATTCAAAAATGATCTTGATGAAAGCTGGATAGTTATTAATTATTGGGCCGACTGGTGTCCGCCATGTTTAAAGGAAATGCCAGAATTAGTTAATTTTGCTCAATCTAATCCTGATATTGAAGTATTTGCATACAATTTTGATCGCCTCGAACCAGAATACTTAGATCCTTTGATATTAAGATTTGGAGTTGATATACCATCAATAACCTCCCATCCAAGAGAGGTATGGGGCATAGAATCTCCAGCAATTTTACCTGCAACATATTTTATTAAACCAGGAGGGGAGGTTGTGCTAAGTCTTCTTACTCCTCAGACTGAGGCAAGTCTGCAGGAACATCTTGATAGTCTGCAAGGAGATTCATAGGGAAATCCTTGCTTAATACTATTTCTGGATTGATTCGATTCCCATTCATGTATATTACCCAGTGTAGGTGAGGTCCGGTGACTCTTCCAGTAGAGCCAATTTCACCAATTAAGTCACCTTTTTTTACAAAATCTCCAACCGCTCTATGACTTTTACTCATATGGCTATAGGAAGAAAAAACACCACTTCCATGATCTAAAACGATGATGTTGCCACTATAAAAAAAGTTATCGACCAGAACTACTTTTGCATCCAAGGGTGCAACAATTGGATCTCCATCAAACCCATCCAAGTCTAGGGCTAAATGAGGGGCTCTTGGAAGATCATTTATGAATCTCTTTTTACCAAAACCGCTAGTTACGGCTCCTTTAACTGGCCTTAAAAACCTTAAATCACTCAAAATAAAATTACTTTTCTTTACAAGAACTGACTGTAATAATTTTCTCTCTTTAGCTGCTCGCTCTTGATCTGATGAGGATAGATTTACAAGACTATCGTTCTCGATTGTGATTCTTGATTCTCCATAATTTACTGGCAAAACTTTTATTTCTTTATCATTTATTTTTATAACTTTTTCTTCTGAGACATAAGGCATACCAGCAATTACATAATTTTTTCCATCTATTTCAAAAATAGGATAATCATTTGAAATATAATCGCTAGAAACAGGCAGCGCAAAAATACCACCAGAATCTCCTTCGTAAGCAACTGCAAATATGGAGCTTGAGAATAAAAATAAGGCTAAAAATTTAAACATTTTTCTTTCCTACTTTAGCTTCAAAAGATCCCTTAGCTAACTTAGCAGTTATTTCTTCGCCTTCGTTAATTTGTGTAGAATCTTTAATTACATCTCCTTTTATATTAGTTATTAAAGAATATCCTCTATCAAGGACATTCTGAGGATCAATTGATTTTATAACTTTCTCATAAGTAACAAGTCTTGATTGAGATTTGCTGAGAAAAGCTTGAATTAAAGTTTTCAAAGATTGATGATTCTTTTGCAAAGCATTTTTTCTATCAAGAATTAAATATTTAGGGTTTTCTATCATTAAAGAGTTTGTATTTTCTTTAAAGGACAATTTAGAATCCGAGATTTTTTGCTTAACAAGCATTCTTATTTTTTCATAAGTCGACATAAGAACTCTATATTGCTCTCTTATTGCATGGGCTGGATGTTTTAAATGAGAGCTCTGATAATCAAGGGTCTGATTTTTATCTCTTAAGATATTTTTGATACTAGACACCAAATCTTTTGATATTTCTGTAAGCTTTTCGATAAGATTAAAATTAAACTCACTTACAATTTCTGCAGCTGCAGTTGGAGTGGGGGCTCTGAGATCCGATACAAAATCAGCAATCGTAAAGTCTATTTCGTGGCCAACACCGGAAATGATAGGAATTTCAAAGTTAAATATTTCTCTAGCTAAATCTTCATTATTAAAACACCATAAATCTTCTATTGAACCTCCGCCTCTGCATAAAAGAACGCAATCAATCTTATCTGAAGAGTTATTGTTGTAATTTTGTATTCTTTTAAAGGCTTCAATGATTGTCTCTGATGCATTTTCACCTTGAACTGTTGCAGGACTAACAGAAATTTTCATACTTGGAGCTCTTCTTTCAATCGTTGATAATATATCTTGTAACGCAGCAGTTGAAGTAGAAGTAATAACAGCAACATGTTTTGGTGCTTCGGGAATAGGAAGTTTATTTGCATCATCAAAGAGGCCTTCATCTTTAAGTTTGCTCTTAAGCTTTTCAAACTCCTGCATTAGATTTCCTTGGCCAGCAAGAATCATTTTCTTAGCAATAAGTTGATAATTTCCTCTTTGAACAAATAGACTTATATTTCCTGAGACAATGCATTCATCACCATCTTTGGGATTGAAATTAAGGCCCATGTTGCTCCCTTTAAACATTGCACACTGAATTGAACCTTCATCATCCTTCAGAGAGAAATAAATATGACCAGATGCTGGCCTTGCTAAATTTGAGATTTCTCCAATAACTGAAACAGCTGGAAAGTTACTTTCTAGGAGGTATTTCGCAGATCTATTTAATTCCCCAACTGAGATTATTTCATTATTCTGCTCTACAATATCTTTGTCCATGAACAGAGTATAGCTAGATGTTAAAAAATTTACAGGGAGCAAATTTCTTTTTAATACTGTCCCTAGGAGCAATGTTGATAGGATTCGCGCCAGTATTTGTAAAGTGGAGTGAGCTTTCTTCTTCAGCTATATTATTTTGGAGAATGTTTCTGGCATTACCAATGTTAGCCATTCTTAATTATTTTCTTAATAAGACTTTTATTTTTAAGGTCAAAAATAAAAATACTATTTTATATACCGCAATAGCTTCTCTTGCATTCACAACTGATCTAATTCTCTGGCACTACAGTATGAATATAACTTCAGTTTCAAATGCAACGATAATTGTGAACTCTGCTCCAATATTTGTAGCACTTTTTGCCTATATCATTTTCAAGGAAGTGCCTGCAAAAGGTTTTGGTATTTCTTTTTTAATAACTTACCTGGGAATAACTGGACTAATTATTTTTTCTAGTAATTATGCAAATGGAAAAATAATTGGAGATTTATTATGCATCATAGCCGCTATTGGCTATGGAATATATTTGTTAATAATTGCCAAGCTTGGAAAAGAAACATCCCTTAACTTAATATTTTATACAACTCTTTTCTGCTGCCTTTTTTCAATTATTCCAATGATGCTTGATTCAGGAATTAATTTTCCTAAATCAAATTTTGAATGGATTAATTTATTTTTGCTTGCTTTAGTTTGTCAATTTGGTGGCCAGTTTTTAATAACATTTGGTATTGGAAAGATCTCACCATCAAACGGTTCTATTGGATTGTTAATGCAGCCACTTACAGCAACAATTTTAGCTGCCTTCTTATTCTCAGAATGGCTCAATTTTGCTCAAATAATTTTTGCTGCTGTTACCCTTGTTGGAATATATTTTGCAAGACTAAGCATTGCAAAATAGCTTATTCAAAAATACTAAGACATTTTAAATGGAAACAAAAATTACAAAATTTCATTTGTATAGTCTAAATTAGCCAATATAATACAACTCCGTGGGTGATTAGCTCAGTTTGGTAGAGCATCTCGTTTACACCGAGAGGGTCGGCAGTTCGAGCCTGTCATCACCCACCATTCAAATATACTTGCAGAATTATTTTAAAAAGATATTATTCGCAAACATATATTTATGCGGACCGGTAGTTCAGTTTGGTTAGAATGCCGGCCTGTCACGCCGGAGGTCGCGGGTTCGAGTCCCGTCCGGTCCGCCAGTTATTATGGATACTATTGTTGTAATACTTTTATCAATCACCTATTCGTTAATTATAGGAATTATTTTTGCTCAAGCGTTACTTACAGCTCCTGTTGTATTTAAAGTTCTTGACAATGAGACTGCTTCAAAATTCTTAAGAAGAATATTTCCAAGATATTACTTAATAATTTTCTTATTTTGCCTTCTAGCAGTATTAATTTCTTATCTTTTTCTAGAAAGAAGTTTCTTGATAATGGCAGCAATAAACAGCAGCCTTGCATTTATAGGATACATAATTATTCCTATGACAAACTCTGCTAGAGACAGGTCATGGGATAGACTTTTCACTTTTTTTCACAGGCTAAGTGTTTACATCACAATCTCAATCTTTATTTTTTCAATTACGGAAATAGTTAGAATTTCGCTTGCCTAAAGCAATTACAAAACTTGAAATATCTTAATTTAGCATTAACTATTAGCAGGGGATAAACTTATGGGGAAAAGTAAAACAAAAAGTTTCCAGACTGAAACTAAGCAGTTGCTTCAGCTGATGATTCATTCTCTTTATTCAAATAAAGAGATTTTTCTAAGAGAATTAATTTCAAATGCATCTGATGCACTTGATAAGCTTAGATTTAAGTCTATAAGTAGCTCTAAATTAGCAAGTCTATCTGATGACTTAAAAATTAAGGTAATTGTTGATGAAGAAAATAAGACTTTAACCATATCTGATAATGGTATCGGAATGTCTGAAGATGAAATAATTGAAAATATTGGGACAATTGCTAGATCTGGTACCGCAGAATTTCTTGGAAAACTCACTGGCGATAAAAAGAAAGATTCAAATTTAATTGGACAGTTTGGAGTTGGTTTTTACTCTGTCTTTATGATTGCTGATAAAGTACAAGTACTCTCTAAATCAGCGCAAAAGAAATCATCACAACCTATTCTTTGGGAAAGCAGTGGTGAAGACAAATATAAGCTTACTGAAGTTGAAAAAAAATCACATGGAACCGACATAATAATTTACTTGAGTGAAGAAAATCATGATTTTGCTAACAAGCAAAAGATAAGTTTCCTCATTAACAAATATTCACAATATATTAATTTTCCAATCTATCTTTCAAATATTGATGAGGAAGAGGAGGTTATTAATGAAACTGATGCATTATGGCTCAAACCCAAAAGATCAATTAAAGAAGATGAATATAATGAATTTTATAAATTTATAAGTTTTGATCAGGATGATCCATTGCTAACAATTCATAATAAAGTTGAAGGCAAACAAGAGTATTCTAATCTTTTATATATACCAAAAAAGCCACCTTTTGATCTATGGAATAGAGAATCTCCAAGAGGAATAAAGCTTTATATTCAAAGAGTTTTTATTATGGATGATGCCGTCCATTTTTTACCCCTTTATTTAAGATTTATTAGAGGCGTTATTGATTCAAGCGACTTACCTTTAAATGTGTCTAGGGAAATCCTTCAAGATCACCCTCTAGTAGATTCAATAAAGAAAGCTTTAACTAAAAGAGTTATTGATGCTCTCAAAAAACTTAAAGACAATGATATCAATGCATATAAAGAATTTTGGAAGGAGTATGGCCTTGTTCTGAAGGAGGGACCTGCTGAAGATTTTGAACACAAGGAAGCAATTGCAGAACTTCTTCTATTTGCTACATCACATAAAGAAACACATGAAGTGGATCAAACTCTTGATGACTACATTTCTAGAATGCCCTCAGATCAAAAGGACATTTACTACTGCGTTGCTGATACATTTGAGGGTGCTTTAAACTCTCCACATCTTGAATCACTTAAATCTAAAAATACAGAGGTATTATTACTAACCGATAGAATAGATGAATGGTTGATGTCTACTCTTTTTGAATTCAAAGGTAAGAGTTTTATCAATGTTGCAAAAACTAGCAATGAAGCCGAAGAAAAACCTAAAACAACAAAAGATCAAAATGAGCTTTTAACAAAAGTTGCTGATCATCTAGGAGAAAGAGTCTCTGAAGTATTACCTAGCTCACGATTAAAAGATTCTGCCTGCTGTTTAGTTCTGCAGAGCAATGAACCAGGGATACAGCTTAGAAAGATTCTTGAGGCTGCGGGTCAAAAAATGGGTGATGTAGTTCCAATATTTGAGTTAAATATGAAGCACAAGCTCATTAAAAAGCTTTCAAAGATAGATGGTAAAGACTTCAAAGCGTTTGTAGATTTTCTCTATGACTATGCAGTAATTGCAGAAGGAGGATCTCCAAAAGATCCTTCTAAATATCTAAGACAACTTGATAAATATCTTTCTTAATATGAATAAAAATTACAAAATTTGCGTTCTCGGTGGAGGAAGCTTTGGAACTGTATTAGCAAACTTAGCTGCATCGAATGGACATGATGTATCTCTATGGGTTAAAGATTCTGATAAAGCTTTAAGAATAAATTCTGAAAGCAGAAATACTGAATATCATCCCGAACTCAAACTCTCTAATAATATTATTGCTTCTGAGAAGCTAGAAGAAATTATTCCAAAATCTGAAATAATATTTGTAGCTACTCCTAGTAAAATTATTAATGATGTCCTTGATAGACTCTCTGATTTCTCGATGGACAATAAGATGATAATTTCATGCACTAAGGGTATTAATGAAAAACCTTTCATGACAATGTCTGAAACAATTGAAAAACACTTTAATAATTCCAGCATCAAGGTGGGTGTTTTAAGCGGACCAAATTTAGCAAGAGAAATTGCAGATGAAAAGGTTGCTGGAACGGTTATAGCAAGCAAGCATGCAGATCTTTGTCATCTAGGAAGGGAAATTCTGTCTTCAAGTACTTTTAAGATATACACAAGCGCAGATACTCAAGGTATAGAACTTGCGGGGGCTTTAAAAAATATTTATGCAATTGTATCGGGTTATTGTCATTCTCTTGATGTAGGTGAGAACGCTATCGGACTTATACTCACAAGGAGCATGGCAGAAATGAGCAACTTTGCTGTTAGTAAAGGTGCAAATCCAATTACTTTTTTAGGTCTTGCAGGAATGGGTGACTTGGTTGCAACTTGCTTTTCAAAATTATCAAGAAATTATCAGTTTGGTTGGGCCATTGGAGAAGGTCTTGATATTGAGGCTGCAAAAAATAAAGTGGGTCAGGTAGCAGAGGGGTTAAATACTATTAAAATAATTCACAGCGAGATTTCTTTATCTGAAATCAAGATGCCACTTGTATCTGGCATGCATGAAATATTGTTTAATAACGGAAGCAAAGAATTACTCTTGGAAGAGATCATAAATAGTGAAATTTATGTTGATGTGAATTTTGATGTAGAATCATAGCTATGGAACAAATTAATAGAGAAGAAATTACAAAAACTAGTAAGTGGGCAAGACTCGTGTATATGCTTATTTATGCATTTATTTTTAATTTTAGTATTCCTTTTCTTTTTGGCTTTGCTTTAATTCAGTTTGTTTTCTTCTTATTAACCGGGAATGTTAATGAACCTTTATCAAGAGTTTGTTCTTGGTTGTTAAAGTTTTACAACCAAATCATTTCTTATCTTCTATTTCAAACAGATCTACCACCATTTCCTTTTACAGATATTGATGGTGAATCGGGTTCAGATGAAGTTGTTGTAGATCCAAAAATCGAAGAAGAAGTTCCTACAGAAGAAAAGGAAGAAACTAGTTAAGAGTTTTCCTAGCAGCCTCCATAGTATTTAGAATTAAAGTATTAATTGTCATTGGGCCCACACCGCCCGGTACAGGAGTATACGAGGAAGCTATTTCCTCGATTCCATCTAAATCAATATCGCCACATTTTTCAG
The DNA here is from genome assembly GCA_902518715.1 of uncultured SAR86 cluster bacterium. GTDB lineage: Bacteria > Pseudomonadota > Gammaproteobacteria > Magnimaribacterales > D2472 > CACNXK01. The sequence continues at coordinate 2,455 of CABYHU010000003.1, read as the reverse complement.
GATGGTACCCAGCATCGATTACTACAGCACCTTTTTTGAGCCATTCTTTTTTTATTAGCTTGGGAACACCGACTGCACCAACAACTAAATCTGCATTTCGTACATGATCCTCTAATTCCTTAGTTCGAGAATGACAAATGGTTACAGTTGCATTTTTGTTAAGAAGCATCATTGCCATCGGCTTTCCTAAAATAGGGCTTCTTCCAACTACAACAGCATTCATTCCAGATATGTCTACATCATAAAATTCAAGAATTCTCATAATCCCTGCAGGTGTGCATGATCCATATGCAGACAGATCCATAGACATTCTTCCAAAACCTAGGCATGTAACTCCATCAACATCTTTTTCTATGGAAATCCTCTCAAAACATTCTCTTTCATTGATTTGATTAGGGACTGGATGTTGCAACAAAATACCATGAATTTTTTTATCATTATTCAGCTCATCAATTTTCAAGAGGAGTTCTTCTGTAGATGTTTCTTTAGGTAAATTAATAGCTAATGATTCCATACCAACTCTTTTGCAAGTTTCTTGTTTCATTCTTACATATGTTTCAGATGCTGGATCGTCGCCAACTAGAATAGTGGCCAAGGTTGGAATTATTCCTTTTTCCTTTAAGACTGATACAGATTCCAAGATCTCTTTTTCAGAGTCACTTGCGAGTTTCTTTCCATCAAGTATTTGTGCCGCCATTTCGATATTTTCTCATCTTAAAATAATTATTCCAATGAAGATTGATTATTTATCTCTAAAACTTTAAGATTCATTTCACCGGGGTATAGCGCAGTCTGGTAGCGCACTCGCTTTGGGAGCGAGTGGTCGTAGGTTCAAATCCTACTACCCCGACCAAGCGCCTGTAGCTCAGCTGGATAGAGCAACTGCCTTCTAAGCAGTGGGTCGGGAGTTCGAATCTTCCCAGGCGCGCCATTTTTTGCTTTAATTTGATCATGTTTAAAGTAGCAGCCTTATATAAGTTCTCTGAAATTAATAATCCTTTAGAAGTTCAGATTTCTTTAAAGAAGATTCTAAAAAAGCTTTCTATCTATGGAACAATCTTGGTAGGAAGTGAGGGCATTAATGGGACAATAGCTGCTAAAAATGAAAAAAATCTCAATAAAGCCTTAATGCATCTAAAAAATCTCAAGGGCTTTAATGATTTAGATATAAAATTTTCAGACTCCAAAAAGAATCCTTTTATAAGGTTAAAAATAAAACTAAAGCAGGAAATAGTTACTATTGGTGACAAATCTATAGATCCAACAAAAAGTGTAGGAGAGTATGTTAACCCTGAAGACTGGAATTCCCTTTTAGAAGAAGAAAACATTCTTCTTATTGATACCAGAAATGATTATGAATATTCCATAGGCTCATTTAAAGATTCGATTAATCCAAAGACCCAAAAATTTAGAGACTTTCCAAAATGGCTAAAAAATCAGGATTTCACTCATGAGGATAAAAACAATAAAAAAGTTGCTATGTTTTGCACCGGAGGTATTAGATGCGAAAAGGCTTCATCATTAATGAAAAATGAAGGATTTAAGAAGGTTTATCATCTTAAAGGCGGCATCTTAAAATATTTTGAATCAGTTTCGAAAGAAAAATCTCTTTGGAATGGAGAATGTTTTGTTTTTGATGATAGAGTCTCAGTTAAACATGATTTATCTGTTGGGGATTATGATATGTGTCATGGATGTAGGATGCCCATAACCGAAACAGATAAAACCTCTCAAAAATATATTCGAGGAGTTTCATGCCCAAATTGCTATGACGAAACTACAGAAGAGCAAAAATCTAGATATATGAGTAGACAAAAGCAAGTTGACCTAGCAAAACAAAGAAATCAGAAGCATATTGGACCAAAAGAAGAAGTTTTTAATTAACCATATGAGTTATCCAATTCTATACTCATTTAAAAGATGTCCGTATGCTATGAGGGCAAGAATGGCTTTACATCTGGCTGAAATCAAATGTGAAATAAGAGAAATCAGGTTGAGCAATAAACCAGAACAGATGTTGGAGGTATCACCGAAAGGTACTGTTCCAATCCTTGTTTTGGAAGATAAAGTTATTGATGAAAGCTATGATATTGTAAATTGGGTTATAGAACAGAGTAATATCTTTAATGACAATTTGGAACCAGATCAAATAGATTTAACAGAATCATTAATTAAAAAGTTTGATGATGAGTTTAAACATCACTTAGACAGATATAAATATGCAACAAGATATGAGAATACAGATTCGGATTTTCACAGAGCTGAGTGTTTAAAGATATTAGTTGGCCTTGACGCCACAGCTTCAAATGATAAATGGATCTTTGGAGAAAATTTAAACAAACTGGATATCTCAATTTTACCTTTTATTCGTCAGTTCAGAATTGCAAATCCTGAATGGTTTGATTCGCTTGAAGAGATAAGCAGAATTAAAAAAATTTTAAACAATTATTTAGAT
>CABYHU010000002.1 GCA_902518715.1 uncultured SAR86 cluster bacterium | reverse complement strand
GAACAGTGCATTGGAAGGATATCTTTGGCAGGAAGAAGAAAGTTTTGAACCGAGAACATTGATTTTTTCATCTCGCCAGCATACTTCATGCCCGCTATAAGGACCTTTTCCTCTTTAAAATTTATAATTACACAACCATCTGAGTTAGTACCGTCTATTTCAGGCACACATTCAAAATTTGCCGCACTAAGTATTTTCCAGTTACTTTTACCTTTTGGATTAAATTCATCAGGATCAATAAATATTAATCTTGAGAAAAAGCTCTGCCAAGCTGTTTCAGTTATTATCTCAATTGGAAGATAGTGATCAGGATGAGACCCAACATGGACTTTAGTTAAAAACCTTTCTTTGTCATCTAAATAAGACTCAACTTTTGACCAGAGAGAGTGGAACTTCTCTTCATCAAATGGCCTATTTATTTCTCCCCATTCAATATCATTTTTGGTTGTTTCCTCTTCTACAATATATCTATCAAGTGGGCTTCTCCCAGTTCTTTTCCCTGTTACAACTGTTAGCGCTCCGTTAGAAGCAAGCACTCCTTCTTCTCTCTCTAGAGCTTTGGAAATAAGATCTTTATTTGAAAGTTCAAAAACCATGATTTTTTTAAATTTGTCCTTAAATTATACCTTTTTTAAGGCTTTAAATACGTTAAGAAGATTAACAAATATAAATATTAGGAAGAAGATTAAGCCCCATTCAGCAAAATTAAAGATAAATCTCCAACCTTCTTCTGCACAGCTAGGACCCCCTTGAAGAGTTCTATAAATACCTCCAAAAAAACCATAAAATTCAATAGTTGTTTCAAGCGGCATTCCACACCCAGACAAATTAGTTAAACCTTCTGAAGAAAGATTTTGAATATATATTTGTCTACTAGTTACACCAACGCCAAAAAATAATGATCCAAAAATAAAAATATTTTGGAGATTCTTAAAACTATCATTAAATGCTGCAATAAGTGAAAAGAAACCAAATGTGCCAAAAACATATCTTGTTAATATACACAAAGGACATGCATATAAGGCCAAAACAATATCCATAATCCAGGCAAGAATTATTATGCCAAAAGACAAGATAGCATTATTTAGATGAAATCTTTTTACATAGATTTCCCATAATTTTTCAATAAAATGTAACACTTGTGACATATGATAAATCTTTTGTATTAATAAAAAAATCCTAATGTCATAATAAATAACTAAATGAAAAAAAATTTATATATTGTTGATGGATCTTCGTATATTTATCGAGCTTTCCATGCAATGCCACCTCTAACAACATCATCAGGCAGACCCACTGGTGCTATAAAAGGTGTATCGAACATGATGATGAATCTTAAAAATGAGAACGATGGTTCTTCTATCGTCACAGTGTTTGATGCCAAGGGAAAAACATTTAGAAGCGATATTTATTCTGATTACAAAGCCAATCGGCCTCCCATGCCAGACGAGCTAAGGCTTCAATTAGATCCAATTAAATCAATATGCAAGGCAATAGGATTTCCAATAGTAGAGATAGAGGGGGTAGAAGCTGATGATGTAATAGCTACCATCGTAAAAATAGCAAAAGAAGAGGGATATAGTTGTGTTATTTCTTCATTAGACAAAGATTTAATGCAGTTAGTTGAAGATCCTGCTGTTTCAATGATAAACACAATGACCAATAAAAAATTTAATGAAAAAGATGTAATCGAAAAATTTGGAGTTAAGCCTAATCAAATCAGAGATATGCTAGCGCTTGTCGGAGATTCATCTGACAATATTCCAGGTGTTCCAAAAGTAGGACAGAAGACAGCCGCTAAATGGTTAAATGAGTTTGGAGATTTAAAGTCAATTAAAGAAAACGCTCCATCAATCAAAGGGGTTGTTGGTGAGAATCTAAGAAATTCTTTAGATGATTTAGATAGAAATATTGACCTTGTATCTTTAAAACAAGATGTAGACATTAAGGTGAAATTTAGCGATCTGTTAACACTAAATCCCGATGATGATGAACTTAATAAGATTTTCTCGGAGTTAGAATTCGCAACAGTAAAAAATAATGACGAAAAAAATAAGGAGCAAAAGAAAGATTCAAAATATGAAACAGTTTTGTCTGAAAAAAGCTTAGGGAAATGGGTAAAAAAGATAGACAAATGTAAAGCATTTGCAATCGATACCGAGACCGATTCAGTAAGTACTGTTTCAGCAAATCTTATAGGCATTTCAATTTCTGTAAAAGAAAATGAAGGGTGTTACATCCCTATAGGGCACTCATATAAAAATTGTCCTGAGCAGCTTTCTCTTGACTTTATTCAAAAAAAACTAGGACCTACTATTGAAAAAAATCAAAAAAAAGCTGTCGGCCAAAACTTAAAGTTTGATATTCCAATTTTGTCTCGACATGGCATAAAAATCTCTGAGTTTTTGGCAGACACAATGCTAATGTCATATGTGCTTAATAGCACCGCCACCCGCCATGGAATGGATAGACTCGCTGATTATTATCTTAACTACACAACTACAAAATATACTGATGTAACAGGGACTGCCTCTAAGCAAATTAGTTTTGCAGAGGTACAAATTGATGTTGCAACAGATTATGCAGCCGAGGATGCTGATGTAACGCTAAGACTTTTTAATACTTTATCTGCGTTATTAAAAGAGAAACCAATTCAAGAGAAACTATTAAAAGAAATTGAATATCCTCTTGTGCATGTACTTTCAAGAGTAGAGCAAAATGGAGCAAAAATAGACAAGAAAAAACTTGGAAATCACTCCAAAGAGCTTGGCGACAAGATTGCTGACTTATCTGCCCAAGCTTTCAAAATAGCTGGAGAGGAATTTAATCTTGATTCCCCAAAACAACTCTTAGAAATTTTATATGAAAAGCAGGGATTACCAGTATTGAGAAAAACACCTAAAGGACAACCATCTACCAATGAAGAGACACTTCAAAGGCTATCAGAGGAATATGAACTACCAAAGATAATTCTTCAATATAGAACATTGGCAAAACTAAAATCTACTTATACAGATAGCTTAATAAATATTGAGAATCCTAAAACACAAAGGATTCACACCTCATATCAACAAGCCGTAACGTCAACAGGAAGACTTTCATCTACAGAACCTAACTTACAAAATATTCCAATTAAAACCGCTGAAGGAAGGAGAATCAGAGAAGCTTTCGTTCCAGAAAAAGGTAACACACTAATTTCTGCTGATTATTCTCAAATAGAACTGAGGATAATGGCTCATTTATCAGAAGATAAAAACCTCACAAATGCTTTTAATAATAATATTGATGTTCATTCATCAACCGCTGCAGAAGTTTTTGGCGTAGCAATTGAAGAGGTAAATAAAGATCAAAGAAGGAGCGCCAAAGCTATAAACTTTGGTTTAATGTACGGCATGTCCGCTTTTGGACTCACAAGACAGCTGGGAATTACCAGAGCTGAAGCGCAAGCATATTTAGATACTTATTTTGCAAGATATACTGGGGTAAGAGATTACATGGATAATATTAAAGCCAAAGCGAAGGAAGATATGTTTGTTGAGACCATTATGGGAAGACGTCTTTATCTTAATGAAATAAATGCCGCAAATGGATTAAGAAGACAGGCTGCAGAAAGAGCAGCTATTAATGCTCCACTTCAGGGATCTGCAGCAGACATAATTAAAAAGGCAATGCTTGATATTGATAAACTTATTTTAAATGAAATGCCTGATGTAAAAATGATAATGCAGGTTCATGACGAACTAGTGTTTGAATGCCCAAAAGAAAACGCTGACTTAGTGATGGAGAAAATGAAAGAAACTATGGAGCAAACCGTAGAACTAAAAATACCTTTGATCGCCGAAGCAGCTGTTGGCTCAAACTGGAATGAGGCGCATTAGTTAAACCGCTCTTTCAACTGGAATATATTGCATTTCCTCAGGAAGTAAGATTTTAATTCCATGCATTTCTCTAAGATCACTAATTTTCATTGAAAGATAATCTTCAGGCATCTTGAAGGGCCATTTTTTCTTCATTCTTAAAGCTCTATATATAACCTTGCGTTTAATACCTCCAATCTTCCAATATATTTTTATAAAACCAAAAACACCAAACTCTTTATACAAGTCTTTATAAAGTTGCTTTAGCTGCGGAAGATTTTGGTATGAAAGGAGGTAGCTAAGCTTCCACTTACTTCCCCAAAGAACCCAACTATCAAGAATGGCTTCTTGTTCAATAGATATGTCTAAACCAAAGATCACATGTGTACAGTCATGATCTCTAAGAAGAGTGCCGGTCTCCTTACTATCTTCAAGTATTTCTGTAGATTCAGGAAATGATTTGTAATAGCGCTCTAGGCCCTCTTGGAGAGTTAAATCACATTCTTGTTTCTGATATTCCAGCATTATTCTACAAATTCTAGTATTTTCTTTGAAAGCTTGTCAAAACCCTCATCATCTTTTGATGACGTTACAATGACAGGCTTAGAATTAAGCTTTTTTTCAACATCCTTAATAGATCTAGAAATTGCAGAGCTATTTAGTTTATCGCTTTTAGTTAAAACAGGTATAAATGGGACTTCATATTTATGACAGAACTCCATCATTTGAATATCGCTATTTTTTAGAGGATGTCTTATATCCATAAAGATAATGGCAGCACACAACGATTGCCTTGATGAAAAATAATTATCCAGCAAAGTATCCAGGTTCTTTTTTTTATCAACGGACATTTTAGAAAATCCATATCCTGGTAAATCAACAAGTTTGATTTCGTCAGTGACTTTAAAAAAATTAATTTCTGTAGTTCTCCCTGGTGTTTTGCTCGTTCTTGCTAACTTTTTGTTTTTTGCTAAACAGTTCAGAGCACTTGATTTTCCTGCATTTGATCTCCCTGCTAAAACAAACTCAAAACCTTCATCTGGCGGAGCTTTTTTTATATTTAATACACCTTGCATGAAGGTAGTTTTAGTGAAAATGTTTTGCATTTTTCTGTTTGTTTGAGCCTCTCTTAGGTTTATAATACCGTTTCTAAAATATTTCGTATATTCATAAAATATTTATTAAAGATACAAAATCATGAAAAAAATACTGCTTTCATTATTACTAGTAACTAGCGGACTTGCATACTCATTTGAGCCTGTACTTGGAAGAGACTACAGCTTGCTTGAAAACCCTTTGCCCACTAAACAAGATGGGAAAGTGGAAGTTCTTGAAATCTTTTGGTACGGATGTGGTCATTGTTATGCGATGGAATCGAAAATTAAAGCCTGGAATAAAACAACTCCAGAATATGTGAGCTTTAAAAAGATGCCAGTTACATGGGGGCCAGTGCACCGTCTCCATGCTGCTATGTTTTATACAATTGAGTCTATTGGCTCTGAACAAGATCTACACGCAGCAGTATTTTCAACAATGCATAATGAGAGAAATATATTATCTAGCGAACAGGCTGTGACAAGGTTTTTCGGAAAAGTTGGTGTTCCTTCCTCAGATTTATCAAAGTATTTAAATTCTTTTGGTGTTAAACAAAGAGTAAATAGAGCTGTTGAGCTAACCAAACAACTTAGAGTTGATTCAGTGCCAATGATAATTGTCGATGGTAAATATAAAGTAGCTGCTAGAGACACAGCACTACAAACAGTTGACTATTTAGTTGAAATGCAAAAATCGGAGTCCTAAATAATGAAACATACTTTCTTCCTTTCTTTATTCTTTCTTACAACATTAGCTTTTGCTGGCAAGAAATATGAAGATCAAGTAATTGAAAGAATAACCTGCCCAACCCAGAAATGTGAAGAAGGTCAAACTTTAGATATTGAGATTCCTTCAATGATGGAAGAAACTGTTGCAGAAGATGTTGTAAAAGTAGAGTTATCTGAAGGTTCAGAGCATATTGTAAAAATGCTTAATTCAGGTGAAGGCGGACAAATGATTTTTGAACCTGCTGTAATAAAAGTTTCTGTTGGAGATACTATTCACTTTAAAGCTACAGATGCAGCACACAACTCTGTATCTGTTGATGGTATGGTGCCAGCTGGTGCAGCTAGTTGGGCTAGTCAATTGAGTCAGGATATAAGTGTTACTTTGGATACCGAGGGCGTTTATGTCTACCAATGTGACCCTCATCTTATTATGGCAATGGTTGGAGTTATTCAGGTTGGCGAGGCAGTCAATATGGAAGAGATTAGAAATGCAGCTTCGAGCTATAGTGCGAATTTCTTAATGAATAATGACAGACTTCAAGGCTATCTAAATCAACTGTAAAGACTATCGATTTTTTCCGTTAGCCCTTGCCATATGCTGAACTCCGGAGGTTTTTCTACACCCTCAAGATCCCAAATTTCTTTATTTGGATTAAACCAAAGAGCTTGAACGCCATAACTAATTGCTCCGTGCATATCATTAATTTTGTGATCACCAATATGCAACAATTCTTCTTTACTAACTCCTAATAGTTCAATTGCTTTATGGAAGTGATTTTCACTCGGCTTGTTTGCACTTACATCTTTTGAAGAAATATTAAAATTAAAAAACTTACTAATACCAATTATTTCAATATTAGCATTACCATTTGTTAGACATCCCAACTTATATATTTGAGAAAGTTTCTCAATTTCATCCAAAACAGAGGGAAAAAACTCTACTTTATTTCTTTCCTGAAAAAATAATTGAAAAGCACTTTCTGATAGCTCATTTGCAGTTTCTTCATCAGATACACGCTCCTGTATTTTCATTAATAATAATTTTTTTCTGAGTTTCCCAACATCGAATTCATATGAAGCATCTTCAATAATAAGCTTTTCTCTTATTAGTTTGAATTCTTCCCAAGATCCCCACTCTAATTTTCCAATCTTGTCCTCTATAAATTTTCTGGTTTTCATCTCAGCATTTATTAATACTGGTTTTACATCCCAGAATGTGTCATCAAGGTCAAAAGTTATGGCTTTAATTTTTTCACTCATGTTTATTTTTTTGCTCTTGGGTGTGACTTATCATAAATCTTAACAAGATGTTGATAATCTAAGTTTGTATATATTTGAGTGGTTGATAAAGAACTATGGCCTAATAGTTCTTGTATTGACCTTAGGTCTCCAGATGATTCAAGCATGTGGGTTGCAAAGCTATGCCTAAGCATATGTGGATTAATAGGAGGAAGTCCTTGTTTTATTGCAAGCTTTTTTAAGCGAAGTTGGATACTACGCGTTGTTAGTCTGCCCCCAGTTTTATTAACGAATAGCGCTCCATCTTTATTAGTTATTTTCTTTCTTTCTTCTAACCAGTTATCAATTGCACTAATGGCAAATCTTCCCAAAGGAACCAACCGAGTCTTCGATCCTTTACCAACGACTCTTAAAAAATCCTTACCTTCCTCAAAATCATGGATATTTACATTAACTGTTTCAGAAACCCTTAATCCTGAGGAATACATTAATTCTATTATCGCTAAGTCCCTTATTTCTATAAATGAGGTAGGTTTAAAATCTAATAATCTATTAATTTGTTCAGGTGTCAAAGTCTCAGGAAGTTTCTTTTCCATCTTTGGTCCAGAGATAAGTTCAAATGGGGACTGATTAATTCGATGATTCTTTTGCAGATATTTAAAGAAACCTTTAATAGAGGACAGGTGTCGCTGAATGCTTCTTGCACCGATATTCATAGAATAGAGAGAGCCTATCCATGAACTGCATATTTCTTCAGATATATCATTTAATTTATTAATTTTGTTAGATATAAGAAAGTTCCTAAATTTCAAAATATCCCTTTCGTACGCTTTTATGGAATTATCTGAAAGATTTTTAATATCTTTTAAAAAAACTAAATAGTCATCAATTAGATTATCAATGAAGAATTTTTTAGACATTAAGCTGGAAAAGTCTTTAGTTTGGCTTCAGCTATATCTCTTATAAACTCAATAAAAGTTGTATCCTCATCTCCTAGATATCTAGTTTTGTCTTTCGAGCCAATAAGCAGCAACCCAATTTTATTCTTGTTTTTAAAAACGCTTATTACAACTGACTTAATAGAATCATCCCCGAAAAGGATTTGAATTTTTTCAGTCGCAAAACTACCGTGTTTTGTTTCACCCGCAGAAAAAGTCATCCCAGTACTTTCCTCAAGACCATTCATTTCACTATTAGTAAAAAATTTTAAATAGGCTGCATCAACATCAAATATTTTTTTTAAACTTTTGGGCATTAATTCAATTAATGTATCTTCATCTTCTGCAGTTACTACTTTTAGAACTAAAGCTTTTGATTTTGAGAACAAGTCTTCATTTTCAGAAGCATTCGATAAAAAAACGGAGAGGCTATCCAGAAGATCTTTTTGTTCACTTCTAAGTTTCCTTACCTGTCTCTCTAGTAAAGATTCAGCTTTTCCAGGCGAGTGTTTAAAACTAAGCTCACTAACTATTGACTCTCTTGTAAGAAAAAAATCAGTATTTTTTAAAAGATAAAGTTCAACATCCTTATCGTTTATTTTATTGCTCATAATTTATTATAAGCAATTTTAGGATATAAGCCTTTTATCCTCTAGTACTTATAAGAATCTTCTTTGAAAGGACCATCTTGCGGGACATTTATGTAATCAGCTTGCTCTTCAGTAAGCTTTGTAACAACACCACCAAAACCTTGAACCATAAGGGAGGCAACTTCCTCATCAAGTTTTTTAGGAAGGACCTCTACTTGAATTAATTCTTTCTTTTTATCTTCATCATTTACATTTGCAAAACCAGCTGAGAAGAGATGCATTTGGGCAAGAACTTGGTTGGCAAATGAGCCATCCATAATTCTGCTTGGATGACCTGTGGCATTTCCAAGGTTCACCAGTCTTCCTTCGGCTAAAAGTATTAGATAATTCTTGCTTGATAAGTCAGGCTCCTGATCAGGCGAACAATCTCTGAATATTCTATGAACTTGTGGCTTTACTTCTTCCCAATACCATTTTTCCTGCATATATTTTGTATCTATTTCGGTATCAAAATGGCCAATATTACATACAACAGCCCCATCCTTAAGCGTTGAAAGCATTGCTGAATCACAGACATTTACATTACCCGTTGTGGTAACCAATACATCAGTATCTTGCATTAAATCCTTATTAATGTCGTCTGTATTTCCTGTTACTTTTCCACTGGAATAACATGAAACTACTGAAAAGCCATCCATACAAGCTTGCATAGCACATATTGGATCAGACTCAGTAACTCTAACTACCATTCCTTCTTGAGCAAGACTTGCTGCTGATCCTTTTCCAACGTCACCATAGCCAATGACAAGTGCTTTTTTACCTGAAAGGAGCATATCAGTTCCTCGTTTTATTCCGTCATTAAGACTATGTCTACAACCATACTTATTATCATTTTTTGCCTTTGTTACAGAGTCATTTACATTAATAGCCGGAACCTTAAGCTCACCTTTTTCAAGCATTGCTTTGAGTCTATGAACTCCTGTAGTGGTTTCCTCCGATATTCCATGGATTGTTTCAAGCATTTCTACAAATCTTGTATGAACCATATGAGTAAGATCTCCTCCATCATCTAAGATCATGTTCGCATCCCATGGTTTTCCATCTTTTAGGATTGTTTGCTCAATACACCAATCAAATTCTTCGTCGGTTTGTCCTTTCCATGCAAAAACTGGGATACCAGCTTTTGCCATAGCTGCAGCAGCATGATCTTGAGTTGAAAAAATATTACACCCTGACCATCTAAGCTCAGCTCCAAGATCAACTAATGTTTCCATTAATACTGCGGTTTGGATAGTCATATGAATACAGCCCATAATTTTTGCGCCAGCGAGAGGTTGCTCAGCTTTGTATTTCTCCCTTAGTGCCATTAGCGCAGGCATTTCATTTTCAGCAAGAGAAATTTCTCTTCTTCCAAAATCAGCAAGTTCGATATCAGCTACTTTGTAGTCATTACTCATAATAGTTCCTTTTATAGTTATTTAATTTGGCTTGAGATATCAGTATTTTCCCATGAAAAATCTTTATTTTCCCTACCAAAATGCCCATAGGAGGCAGTATTTTTATATATTGGCCTCTTTAAATCAAGAAGATTGATTAGGTTCTTTGGTCTTAGATCAAAATTGTCTCTAACAATCTGTGAAATCTCATTTTCAGACAAGTTGCCTGTTCCAAGAGTATCAACAGTAATTGATGTCGGTTCAGCAATACCTATCGCATAAGAAACTTGTACTTCACATCTTTCAGCAAGACCAGCAGCAACAATATTTTTTGCAACATATCTGCAAGCATAAGCAGCAGACCTGTCTACCTTTGATGGATCTTTTCCTGAAAATGCACCACCACCATGCCTTGCCATTCCTCCATAAGTATCGACGATAATCTTTCTTCCAGTTAGGCCACAATCACCGACAGGACCACCAATTACAAACTTACCAGTTGGATTTATATATATTTTTGTATCCTCTTTAATCCATTCAGTTGGAATTATCGGATTAATAATTTTCTCGCGTACTTTTGCTTTAATTTCATCTTGAGAAATATCTTCGTCATGTTGAGTCGATAAAACAATAGCAGAAACATAATCTACAGTTTTTCTATCATCTTTATAAACAACACTAACTTGACTTTTAGCATCTGGTCTAAGCCAGCTTAGTTCACCACTCTTTCTTACTTCGGATTGTTTTAAGACGAGCTCATGAGATAAATTAATTGGGGCAGGCATTAGAACTGGAGTTTCAGAACATGCATATCCAAACATAAGCCCTTGGTCACCAGCGCCTTGATCTAGATCTTCACCCTCACCCTCATTAACACCTTGAGCAATATCTGGCGATTGTTTTGAAATTAGGTTTTGGATTTCACAGTTATTTCCATTGAAGCCTAAATCATCATGATTATAACCAATTTCATTAACGGTATTTCTTATTACCTCTTCTATATTTGGCGTGCCATTGGATGTAATTTCGCCAGCAACAATAACTGTATTATTTTTAATAAGTGTTTCACAAGCAACTCTACTATTTGGATCTTGTGCAAGATAAGAATCAAGAATAGCATCAGAAATTTGATCACAAACTTTGTCAGGATGCCCTTCTGAAACGGATTCAGATGTAAATATATAACCCATAATTTATCCTTGTTTCTTAGCAGATTAAGCTTGCAAGAAACTGAAATCTCTGTTTATATGTGTATTTTATAAGCATGCCTAAATTAATGCAATTTGATGCTACTTACGTATATAAATACCCTCAACTTCATATTATGATTACATTATTCGAGGATATCTAGAAATTGGAAAATCATAATCTAGCAAATGCAATTCGCTTTCTCTCTATTGATGCTGTGCAAGCAGCAAAAAGTGGACATCCCGGCATGCCAATGGGCATGGCTGATATTGCCGTATCTCTTTGGAAAAATAACTTAAAGCATAACCCTTCTAATCCTAAATGGATTAATAGAGACAGGTTTGTTCTTTCAAATGGCCATGGTTCGATGTTGCTTTATAGTCTTTTACATTTAACAGGATATGACCTTAACATCAATGACTTAAAAGACTTCAGAAAACTTAAATCAAAAACACCAGGTCACCCCGAGTATGATATCGATATCGGAGTTGAAACAACTACTGGTCCACTTGGACAAGGAATTGGGAATGCTGTAGGAATGGCTCTAGCCGAAAAGAATCTTGCTGCAACATTTAACAAAGAAGATATAAAAATAATAGACCATTTTACTTATGCTTTTCTTGGCGACGGCTGTCTAATGGAAGGTATTTCTCATGAGGTTTGCTCTTTTGCAGGAACACATAAACTCGGAAAACTCATATGTTTTTATGATCAAAATGGAATATCCATAGATGGAGAAATTGATCTATGGTTTACCGATAATACAAAACAAAGGTTTGAAAGCTATGGGTGGCATGTAGTTGAAATTGATGGCCATGATATAGATGAAATTAATAAAGCTACTGAAGAAGCTAAGAAAGAAACTGAAAGACCATCAATGATTTGCTGCAAGACAACTATTGGTTTTGGCTCGCCAAATAAATCAGGAACTGCTGGAGTTCACGGAAGTCCGTTAGGCGACGACGAAATTGAAATAACCAGGAAAGAGCTTAATTGGGAGCATGCCCCTTTTGAAATACCTGAAGATATTTACGATGCCTGGAATGCAAAAGATGAGGGCGCCAAAAAAGAAAAAGTCTGGGAAGATCTCCTGGAAACTTATAAACAAAAATATCCAGAGGAATCCAATGAACTGGAGAGAAGATTTAATTCAGAGATGACTCATGAATTTAATGAAAGATTTGTTGAATTTTTAAGAGATTGTTCATTACAAGAAGATCCGATCGCAACCAGAAAAGCATCTCAAATTTGTCTTGATCATTTTTGTGCTGACTTACCTGAGCTAATTGGTGGTTCTGCCGATTTAACAGGATCTAATAATACTTTTTCTAAACATAATACTGAACTTACTCCCGACAATCCTAGCGGATCACATATTTACTATGGCGTAAGAGAGTTCGGCATGGTTACTATCATGAATGGAATGAGTCTCCATGGAGGTATTAGGCCATATGGAGGAACCTTCCTAGTATTTATGGATTATGCAAGAAATGCAGTGCGTTTATCTGCAATGATGAGTCTGCCAAATATATATGTCTTTACTCATGATTCAATCGGCTTAGGTGAGGATGGTCCAACACATCAACCTATCGAACATTTGGTTACTCTCAGAGCAACGCCAAACTTATACAATTGGAGGCCAGCTGATCTTAAAGAAACAGCAGTAGCATGGAAAGAGTCAATTTTATCAAAATCTCCAAGCTGTCTTATCCTCAGCAGGCAAGGTCTTCCGCAGATCAAAATGAGTGAGGACAAGATTATTAATATCTCTAAGGGAGGATATTTAGTTCAAAAGGACGAAGATGCAGAGCTAAACATTATATCCTCTGGAAGCGAACTGCAATTAGCCATTCAAGCAGCTAAAGATCTTGATCAGTTGGGCATAAAGGTAAATGTGGTTTCGATGCCGTGTTTAGATAGGTTTCTTGAGGCGGATTTAGAATATCAAAATAAAGTGATCCAAAAAGATTTGCCTTCCATTGTTGTTGAGGCTGCCCACCCAAACTCATGGTATAAAATTTTAGGAAGAGATGACCTTGTAATTGGGATGACAACATTTGGGGAGTCTGCACCTGCAAAAATGCTTTTTGAAGAGTTCGGCTTTACAGCAGGGAATATTGTTTCAAAGGCAAAAAAACTTTTAAATAAATGAGATTACTTAAAGACCAAGATCTTAGTAATAAGAATGTGGTCGTGAGATTAGATTTAAATGTTCCCATTCAAGACAAGCAAATTATAGACTCAACCAGAATCATTTCTTCAGTACCTACAATAAAATATCTCGTAAACAAAAATTGTAAAGTCCTTCTAACATCACATCTAGGCAGACCCGAGGAAGGAAAGTTTGATCAAGAGTTCTCCATGTCTCCGGTCGCTGAAAAATTGTCTGAAATCTTAAACCATGAAATTGATCTTATTGATTCCCTAGAAAGCAGCGATATTTTTAATACAACTCAAATACAACTATTAGAAAATTTAAGATTTCTTATCGGTGAAAGAGACAATAATGAAAAGCTAGGCAATCAGCTAGCAAACAAAGGAGATGTTTATATATTTGATGCTTTTGGAACTGCTCACCGTAAACAGGCTTCCACACACTCAGCAATTCAACAAGCAAAGTTTTCATGTGCTGGACTTCTCTTAGAGAAAGAGATTAATTCACTTAATAAAGCTTTAACCTCTATTGAAAACCCATTCACTGCTGTAATCGCAGGTTCAAAGATTTCAACAAAGCTTGAACTTATAGCTCATTTAAACTCAAAAGCAGATTTCATTGTTGTTGGCGGCGGTATTGCTAATACCTTTCTGAAATCTCAGGGCTTCGATGTTGGAGAGTCTTTGGTAGAAAATGACATGATTGAAATTGCTAAAGAGCTTTTTAATTCCGGCAAAATAATATTACCAAATAAAGTAATTGTTTCTGATTCAATTGATAGCAATTCCTCAACTACTAAAAATATAGATTCTGTTGGTGGCTCGGATAAGATTTTTGATATTAATTTAACTAGCAATATGTCGGAAATCCTTAAGAACTCAAAAACTATTTTATGGAATGGACCAATAGGAGTTTTTGAAAAAGAGCCTTTTCAAAAAGGCACACATCAATTAGCTAAAACTATTGCAGGGTCTGAGGCTTTTTCGCTTGCTGGAGGTGGAGAAACTATAGCTGCTATAAATAAATTTATTAATAAAGATGAGGTATCATACTGTTCAACAGGTGGAGGGGCTTTTTTAGAATATATGGAAGGCAAATTACTCCCGTCAATTGAGGCTTTAGGAGGCTAAAAATGTCATTAGAAGAAATTGCAAATTATATAGTTTCAGACGGTAAAGGAATTCTTGCCGCAGATGAAAGTAATCCAACATGCGGCAAAAGATTTGATTCTATTGAAGTAGAAAATTCTGAGAACAATAGAAGAGATTATAGAGAGATGCTTTTTAGATCAAAAGGTATGAAAGGTAATATTGGCGGAGTAATTTTATTTGATGAAACTCTGAGGCAGGATGCCAAAGATGGCACTCCCCTTAAAGAATTAATCAGTAATTCGGGTGCCCTTCCCGGCATTAAGGTTGATAAAGGCTTAGTACCTCTGGTTGATGGATCAGATGAAGTAGTGACTCAAGGATTGGATGGGCTCGATGAAAGATGTTCCGAATATGATTCTTTAGGAGCAAAATTTACAAAGTGGCGTGCAGTAATAAAAATCGGAGATAGCATGCCATCTGATAATTGTATTAATGCAAACGCTAAAGCATTAGCAGATTATGCTGCAATTGCGCAATCTAATAACATGGTGCCAATAGTTGAACCTGAAGTTTTAATGGATGGTGACCATTCAATTGATCTTTCTTTTGATGCTTGCGCAAGATCTTTTCGAGCTCTTTTTGATGCTCTAGAAAATAATGGTGTAAACATAAAAGGGACCATATTAAAACCAAGCATGGTTACTCCAGGCTCGCTATCTGAAAAAGTAGCAATCAGAGAAGTGGCTGAAATGACAGTAAGGTGTCTTAAAGAGAATATTCCTTCAGATCTTCCCGGAGTTGCTTTTTTATCAGGAGGGCAAACAGAGCTTGAGGCGACAGCTCATTTAAATGAAATGAACAAAATAGGTGAGTTTCCATGGAAACTTAGCTTCTCATATGGGCGAGCCCTTCAGCAAAGTGCTCTGAAAGCCTGGTCAGGGCAAAGCGAAAATATCTTCATAGCTCAAGATGAGTTATCTCACAGGGCTGAAATGAATAAACTAGCAGCACTTGGACAATGGGATATCAAACTTGAAGATAGATAACGAGTGATTGCTACCGTTCAAAGAGTTTCAGAAGCAAAAGTTGAGATAAACAACAGCATCTATTCTGAAATTGGAGATGGAGTATTAATACTTTTGTGTGTTGAAAGAGACGATGACTCTAAGCAAGCGATAAAAATGTCAGATAAAATATTAAATTTTTGCATTTTAGAGGGAGATAGAGGCACAATGTCTGCAAGTTTAAGGGAGTTAGAAGAAGATGTGATGATAATAAGTCAATTTACCCTTGCTGCAATTACGAATAAAGGCAACAAACCAAGCTTTCACAAAGCAGCCAAACCAAACAAAGCAAAAGAAATATATGATCAATTTGTTCAGATTTTTAAAGACTCATCCTTAAATGTTCAAACTGGTAAGTTTGGTGAGATAATGAATATAACTTTAACAAATAAAGGCCCAATAACTTTTAATTTTAGGACGTAAAAATGGTTAAAAATATTTCAATTTTTTGTGGAGCACATGAAGGTACAAATCCTAACTATGCATTGGAGGCAAAAAAGATAACGGCGCTACTTTCAAAAAAAGGAGTAGATGTTGTTTTTGGTGGAGGCAATGTTGGCATTATGAAAATTATCTCTGATGAGGCAAAAGATAATAATTCAAAAGTCACCGGCATAACCATGGAATCTCTTCATAACCTTGAGCTTACAAATCCAAGAATTGATGACTTAGTAGTTACTCATTCACTACTAGAAAGAAAGGATGAATTTATGAAAAGATCTGATGCTTTTCTCGTTCTGCCAGGAGGAGTTGGGTCACTAGATGAGCTAGCAGAAATTTTAGCAAGCAACCAGCTAGGCATAATTAACAAACCAGTTGGGTTATTAAATACAGATGGATATTATGACCATCTAATTGCATGGTTTGAAAAAGCTGTTAACGAGGGTTTTATAACTCAGGCAAATCTTGATGAATTAATTATTACTGACAATTGTGAAGAAATGGTTGAGAGAATACTCGAAGAAAAAAGTGAATCCTCAAATGATTGGAAAGGCAGATTAGGTCTTTAATCTTTATCCTTAGAAATAAGAATACCGAGCTCAAATAACATCCACATAGGCAACGCTAAAAAAACTTGAGACAAGATATCGGGCGGCGTTAGAAACATGCCAATGATAAAAAATAAGATTATGAAATACGGCCTAGATTTTCTTAAAGCTTCTTTTGTAAATATACCAAGCCTTACTGAAATAATTGTAAAGACCGGAACCTGAAAAGCGATACCAAAACCAATGATTATTTTGATGGCAAAATTAAAAAACTGGCTTATGTCCGTCATTATCTTTACAGATTCAGGAGCCGTGCTTATAAAGAAATTTATCAGGACTGGAACAACAATATAAAACGCAAAGATAGCTCCTAAATAAAACAGTATAAAAGAGCTTATTGCAAAAGGAAGCATTAGCTTCTTTTCACCATCTAGAAGGCCAGGCTTTGCAAATGACCATATCTGATAAATGATGTAAGGTATTGATATAAGGATACTTATTGATAATATTAATTTAATTGGAACAATAAATGGTGACCCTACACCAATGGCAATTAAATCAGAAGATTCAGGCAAAGATTCTATGAGAGGTTTTGAGAATAAGACATAAATATCATCAGCAAATGGGAACATAAAAACTAATAAAACCAAGCAGAAAATTAGAGCCTTGATTAAGCGATTACGAAGTTCAGATAAGTGACCGATTAGATTATTTTCCTCCATCATTATCCTCACTTTCCTCTAGTTCAAGTTCTTGTAATTTCATATCATTAAAAATATCTTTTTTGATTTCTTCTGTCCCAATTTCATTATTTATTTCATTAGAAATCTTTTCATATTGGGATCTAAGTTTTGACCAAATTTGAATAAAGAACTTTGTAACCTCAGGTAATCTTTTTGGCCCTACAAGCAAGAGCATCAGAACAAGCAGTGTTAGTAATTCAGGGAAGCCTATTTGAAACAAGTTGCGATTAATTAATTATTATTTTGTTGATCGTCTTCACTATCATCTTTCATGGATTTCTTAAAACCTTTTAACCCAGCACCAAGATCGGAACCCAAAGTTCGGATTTTTTTGCTACCAAAAAGTAGCAAGGCAATTGCAAGAATTAAAAGTATTTCCCATGGACCTGAAAACATACTTTTATCTTAACCTTTTTGAAAATAAATATAAATCAATTTAAGTACAAGAAAATAATTGTTACACCTAATAAGCCAATCAAGAAGTATGAAATGTTTTTCAATTTTTTAATTCTTTTATCTAACTCAACCATGAGGTCATTATTTCTATTTGATGAAATATTAATATTTCTGATTTCATCAACAATTTCAAAAAACATTCCCGGCGTATCTTTGATACTTTCCAAGATCTCTTCTTTATTTTCAAAGATATAGTTTTTAAGTTTTGTAGGATTAAATTGTTCACTTATCCAGTTTTCTAAATACGGTTCAGCTAAACCCCAGAAATCTAAAGCAGGATAAATTTGCCTACCCATTCCTTCGATATGAATTAAGGTTTTTTGCAACAAAACCAAAGATGGCTGTATAGATAAACCATACTCCCTAGTACTTTCGAATAAATATAGTAAAAGTTTGCCAAATTCTATTTCAGATAGTGGTTTTTCAAGAATTGGCTCACAACATGCTCTCAATGTATTTTCCAAATCACCAATATTTGAATTTTTGTCTACCCAACCTGCATTTATGAAGAGTTTTGCAAGAGAATGATACTGTTCCTTGATAACAGCTTGAAGCATTCTAGCAAGCGTATACCTTTCTTCATTCGTTAATGAGCCACAAATAGCGCAATCTACTGCTACATAACCAGCATTTTCAGTATTTCTCTTATCTACAAATATATTTCCTGGATGCATATCTGCATGAAAGAAATTGTCTCTGAAGACCTGATCTAAGAAGATTTGGACACCATTTTCAGCCAATTTCTTCTTATCTACCCCTTCTGCATCAATTTTATCTATATCAGTACAAGGAATTCCTTCAATTTCCTCTAAAACAAGCATCTTAGAGGTAGACAAATCCCAATAAACCTCAGGAATATATAGTATTTTTGAACCACTAAAGTTTTTTCGAGTAAGGTTTGTGTTTGAAGCCTCTAATTTTAAGTCCAGCTCTTTAATAATAGTCTTCTCATAATCTCTCACAACTTCAAGCGGCTTAAGCCTTTCTGAATCTTTAAAAGTTATTGAAAAGATAGAGGCAAAAGACTTTAAGAGACTCACATTTCTTTCCACTTCTCGTCTTATACCTGGCCTCAATATTTTTATAACTACCTTCTTTGAATTATCTTTAAGCGTTGCCTTATGAACTTGAGCAAGAGAAGCAGCCGCAAAAGGAGACTCATCAAAATCTTGAAAGAAATCCTCAATTGGGCCACCAAGCTCAGATTCGATGATCTTTCTCGACTTGTCGCTACTAAAAGGCTTACATTGATCAGTTAATTTTTGAAGCTCTTTGGCTACATTAATAGATAAAAGATCCGTTCTGGTAGATAAAAGTTGACCAAACTTTATGAACATAGGACCCATTGATTCAAGGCTTAGTCTGAGTTTGCGACCAAATTTTTCTGAGTCTTTATCTAAAAAAATTAAGTTGAACCATAGGACTCTTGAAATTATCTTCAGCCCTCCTAAAAAAAGATTGATGATAGTCATTTAATTCTTTTCTGCAACATGAATGGCAACTATTCCATTAAGCAAGTTATAAAATTTACAATCTTTAAAACCAGCTTTAAGTATTTTTTCTTTTAATCTTTCCTGATCAGGATGCATTCTAATTGATTCAGCTAGATATCTATAACTATCAGAATCACTAGCAAATATGCTTCCCATAACTGGCATTACATTGAAAGAATACCAATCATATATTTTACTGAAGGTAGCATTCTGAGGCTTAGAGAACTCTAGGATTATTAACTTTCCGTTATTGGCAAGACATCTATGCATTTCTGATAAACCCTTTTCTTTATCAGTAAAGTTTCTTAATCCAAAGGCAATAGTTGTAGTGTCAAAATATTCATCACCAAAAGGGAGTAGTTCACCGTTTAACTGACAAAAGGAAGTATTTTTGAAAAAGTTTTCATCAACCGATCTCTTCTTTCCATAAACCAGCATCTCTGCATTTATATCAGCTACTGTGATTTCTGCATCTGGGAAGTTAAGATGAATTTCTTTTGCAATATCACCAGTTCCTCCCGCAAGATCAAGAACTTTACTATCAGGCTTAACTCCTGCAAGTTCAATCATTATTTTTTTCCAAAATCTATGAAGTCTAAATGACATGACATCATTCATAAGATCATAATTTTCTGCAACGGAAGTGAAAACCGAGTTTACTTTTTCTTGTTTTTCTTCCTTAGAGACCTTTTCAAAACCGAAGTGGGTGTCTTTATTCATTATTTGTAAAACTTATATAATTATTGTATCTGCTTTCTGCAATATTGCCTTTTGATACTTGATCAATAATGTTGCAGCCAATATCATTTATATGATTACAATTTTTGAACTTACAAGACAATGCAGCTTCTCTAATTTCAAAAAAACCTTTTAAGACTTCATCTGGACTAAATTTCTCAATCTCTATGTCTCTGACACCAGGAGAATCTATGATTTCAATTTTATCTTTAACATATAAGGAAGATACTGACGTGGTATGAACACCCTTAGACTTATTAAGTTCCTTAGTTTTTAAATTAATACCAAGCAACTTTGATGAGATCGTTGATTTGCCTGAGCCAGATTTTCCAACAAAAATAGTAGTTTTATTTTCAAGAAATCTTCCAATATCAGATAACCCTTCTCCTGATTTGCCTGAAACTTTAAACATCTTAATCCCAAGACTCTGATAAATATTGCAAGCTTCTATAAATTCCTCGTCGCTAGTTAAATCTATTTTGTTTACAACTATTAATGGATCTATTCCTGCAGCAGCAGAGAGAACCAACCACTTATCAATAAATATTTTTGGAGTAAGTGGTACAGGTGATAACAAGATAGCAATATTTGTAACATTAGCTGCAAAAACTTTCTTTTTACCTCTATGAAATCTTTTCAGTGATGTTTTTCTTTGAACTTTATTTAAGATCTTTCCTTTTACTTCTAAGCTATCTTGGAGAGGAACTATTTCAACGAAATCACCAACGACAATATCTTGATCTTTGGGTGTCTTGCAGGGGATTTTAAATTCTCTTATCTCTACAAGGCATGAGTTTGAGTAAAACTCAACCACTCTTCCAATTTGAACTTTTTCCATATAGAGCACAAAATACACTATTAAGAGAGTTTTACAAAAAATGAAAGCTAATAAATCCGATAATAACTTAATATGGGTTGACCTTGAAATGACAGGCCTAGATCCTGAGCAAGAAAAGATAATTGAAATAGCTACGATAATAACTGACTCAGATTTAAATATTATTGCCGAAGGCCCTAATATAGCTATTCATCAAAATAATGAGTTGCTTGATAATATGGATGAATGGAATGTAAACCAACATACTTCATCCGGTCTCATAGATGCAGTTAAAACAAGCATAATTAGCGACAAGGAAGCTGAGCTAGAGACTTTAGATTTTATCTCAAAATATGTGCCAGCAGGAAAATCTCCAATGTGCGGAAATACTGTTTCTCATGACAGAAGATTTCTTAGCAAATATATGCCCGAGCTAGAGAACTACTTTCACTATAGGCATATAGATGTTTCTTCGGTAAAAGAATTAATTGTTAGATGGATGAATCAGGCGCAGTCATATCAGAAAAACAGTAACCATAGAGCCTTAGATGATATTAAGGACTCAATCAACGAATTAAAGCACTACAAGAAACTTCTTTTTGAAGAGTAAGAATTTTAGTCAGTTTTTTTTGCGGGCTGAATGTTGAGAGGAAAAGGACTGACCTGGCTGGACGTTTTCTTAATTTTAGCTTCTCCTGACTCAATCACTTCATCAATCCTTTGAATAGCTCCAATTGGAATATAGCTTCTTTTAACCTTATTAAATTCTGTTTTAAGTTTTTCTGAACTAGGATCAACGACAAGCTGATCATCATTGGTAAATATGAACTCTTCGACCTCCAGGAAGCCGTACATATCGCTTTGAAAAATCTGTTTTGCAAAAATTTCATAGATTTCTCCAAGCTGAATAAATATAATCTTATAAATTTTTTTGTCCTTCATAAAAATTATGTATGTCTTAAAAGTTATTTTAAAACACTTGAGGTCAGAAATAATAGATAATTAGCATATGAAAAAGAAGCTTTTCGTTAAAACTCATGGTTGTCAGATGAATGAATATGATTCTGCAAAAATGATTGATCTTCTCCAAGAGAAAGAAGACTTTGAGTTAGCTGAATCTGAAGAACAGGCTGATCTATTAATTTTGAACACATGCTCAATAAGAGAAAAAGCTCAAGAAAGAGTTTTTCATCAGATTGGGAGATGGAGAAAAATAAAAGAAAAAAATCCTGATTTAAAAATTGCTATCGGGGGCTGTGTAGCCTCTCAGGAAGGGGAGAAAATTATTAAACGCGCACCATCAGTTGATATAGTTTTTGGACCACAAACACTTCATAAACTTCCCGGTCTTTATAATGAAAAAGAGAGGAGTAATGAAAATCAGATTGATATCTCATTTCCAAAATTAGAAAAGTTTGATCATCTTGCATCTCCAAAAGCCGAGGGCCCATCAGTTTTTGTATCAATAATGGAGGGGTGCAATAAGTACTGCTCATTTTGTGTTGTACCAAAGACAAGAGGGCACGAAGTCTCAAGAGATTTTAAAGATATTTTAAATGAGGTTTCCAAACTTGCAGACCAAGGAGCCAGAGAGATTCATTTCCTAGGACAAAATGTTAATAATTTTAAAGGTATGCACAATGGGGAGAAATCCTCACTTGCAAAGTTAATAGAAGAAGCAGCTAAAATTGAGAATATTGAAAGGATAAGATTTACCACAAGCCATCCACATGAATTTAAAGAAGACTTAGTTGAGGTCTATGACAAGGTTCCTGAGTTAGTTAGTCATGTTCATTTACCAATCCAGAGCGGATCAGATAGAATCTTAAAATTAATGAGAAGAAGATACAATGTTGATAAATACATGGATCTAATTAGTCGCATTAAATCTGTAAGACCTGAAATGAGCTTCTCATCTGATTTTATTGTTGGCTTCCCAGGTGAAACAAAGGAAGACTTCAAAGATACTATGGATGTTATTAATGAAGTCCAATTTGATGAATCTTTTAGTTTTATCTACAGTCCTAGACCGAATACCACTGCTGCAGATATGCCAGATGATGTTTCTAGAGAAGAAAAAAAAGAACGTCTTTCAATTCTACAGACAAGACTCAGCCAGCTGTCATTTGGCTATAGCAGAAAAAAGGTTGGATCAATCCAAAATTGTCTTGTAATGGGTCAATCAAAAAGAGATCCTGGACAGCTCCAAGCAAGGACGATATGTAACCGGGTTGTAAATTTTTCTGCAAATAATGTTGATTTAATTGGACAATTAATTAATATTCAAATTATAGATGCTTTACCACACTGCCTTAGAGGGACTCTTCATAATTAATGCCTGATAAAGAGAGCCCGAAAAATCTTATTCTTTCTCCACCAGATGCAAATGTCTTGGTAAGATTTGTTGGTGAGCTAAATGGGAACATAAAGTTTATTGAGAAGTCTTTTAAAGTTAAAGTTTTCCAGAACGGAAATAAACTGAAGATAACTGGGCAAGATGAAGATGTTAAATTAGCATCAGATGCGCTTAAGAAGCTTTATGAAGCTGCTGGTAAGGGAGTTGAAATAACTAAAGAGACTCTTCACCTTTGTATACAAGAAGTAAAGGAGGATTCCTCTAGTCAAGACTATGAAGACATAATAATTAAGACTCCAAAGAAAACTATTAAACCAAGATCAATTAATCAATCAAAATACATTCAAAGCATTAAACATAATGAAATTAATTTTGGAATTGGGCCTGCAGGAACAGGAAAGACTTTTCTTGCCATGGCATTAGCTATTGAGTTTCTTCTTGATAAGAAAGTTGAAAAGATTGTGTTAATTAGGCCAGCAGTTGAAGCAGGCGAGAAGTTAGGATTTTTACCGGGTGACCTTTCTCAAAAAGTAGATCCATATCTAAGACCTCTTTATGATGCAATGTATCAAATGATAGGTTTTGAAAAATCAGAGAGGTTAATGAATAGAGAGATTATAGAGATAGCACCTCTTGCATACATGCGAGGGAGGACTCTTAATAACTCTTTTATCATTATGGATGAAAGCCAGAATACAACTACAGAACAAATGAAAATGTTTCTTACCAGAATGGGTTTTGGCTCTTATGCAGTCATTAATGGCGATCTAACACAAATAGATCTTCCAAAGAGTATATATTCTGGGCTTAAAGATGCTGTTGACCTCCTGGATGGAACAGATGGAATAGGTTTTACGAGATTTAACTCAAAAGATGTAGTTCGACATCCTTTAGTAAAGAAAATAGTAGATGCATACGATAAAAGGTTAGAAGAAAATTGAGCCTAAACATCTCCGACCCAAATAAATTTTTATCAAATAGTCAACTTCAAGCTATGAAAGAAGTTGCTGACATAGTCTTTTGTGAGAGAGAGAAAACAAATAAGAAAATAAATGTAAAGATTGTTTGCAATACAGAAATGCAAGAACTGAATAAGACATTTAGAAATAAAGATAAAAATACTAATGTGCTTGCATTTGTAAACGATGATGAGTCCAAAGAACAGACTCAAGAATTTGGAGATATTGCAATATGTTATCCTTATCTTGAAAAAGAGGCAGCATCGCAAGGAAAAAGTATTAACGATCACATTAGTCATATGCTCATTCATGGGATTCTTCATATCTTTGGTCATGACCATACTAAAACGACACAAAGAAAAGATATGGAAAAAGAAGAGATAAGAATCTTAAAAAAACTTAAAATAGGCGACCCTTATTTAATATGAACAAAATAATAAAAAATAAGGAAGATGCGCCCTCCTCTTTTTATCAAAGGTTCCGAGCTTTTGTAAGAAATATTCTTTTTATCAAACCAAAAAATATTGAAGATGTTACAGAGGTTCTAGAAAGCTCTCTATCATCAGATATTATCGATGAGGTTGCATTTTCTATTGCTGAAAATGCAATTAAATTAAGAGCAACTTCCGTTAAGGAAATAATGATCCCAAAAGTTGAAATGGTAAATATCTATATTGATGATTCATCTGAGAAACTGCTTGAGACTGTAATTGAATCTGGCCACTCAAGATATCCAGTCATAAATGAAAAAAAGAAGAAGGTGGAAGGAATCCTTTTAGCAAAAGATCTATTGCCACTTCTATCTATAAATGAAGAGGTAAATTTAGACTCAATAATGAGAGATGCAAAAGTTGTACCTGAAACAAAACGGGCGGATTCACTTCTTGAAGAATTTAAAAAAGATAAGTCACATTTAGCTGTTGTAATTGATGAATATGGAGAAATATGTGGCTTGGTAACTATCGAAGATATTTTAGAGGAATTAGTTGGTGAAATAGAAGATGAGCACGATATCGATGACCTTGATCTCATTCAGGTATCAGAAAAGGAGTTCATTGCCGATGCAAAGATCGAAATAGATGAATTCGAAGAAAAATTTGAGATTAATTTAAATGAAAGCTCAGTTGAGACTTTGGGCGGATATATGACCAAAAAATTAGGAATACTTCCAAAAGTTGGCGATAAAATTATTGTTGAATCAATTGAGCTAGTCGTCACAGCTGCAGATAAACGTCGAATTAAAAAAATTGGCATCTCAATTATTACTTAGTTTGAGAAAATACTTTGAGCCAGTATTGTTTGGCTCAATTGGAGTATTATCTTTTGCACCTTTTTCATTTAAATACGCGCTAGTTGTAAGTTACACCTATCTAATCTATAAACTATTTAGATCAAATGATAATAGGAATTTATATAACCTATTTCTATGGTCGTTTGGGTATTGGGGAATTGGAACATCATGGATAATAGTAAGTATTTACTATTACGGAAATGTAAGTCTTTTTGGATCAATTTTATTATTCTTAATATTATCAATTGGCTGCATCATATTCTTTTTTCTACCAATTCTATTGCTAAAAAGAGTTATTATTAACAAATCAAATAATCTCCTTTTGTTCGTGCCTTTCGTTCTAATTTTAGTTGAATTCGGTAGGTATTACTTTTTAGGCGGATTTCCATGGCTATTGCCAGGATACATTTTTTTAGATACCTCTTATGAAATCTTATATGGTTTGATCGGCGTTTCAGGTTTATCTCTTTTGCTATATATTTTTGTAGCTTCAAATGTAGTTTTATATTCAAACAAAATTTATTTATTGGCGTTTAACTTATTCATATTCATTAGCTTTATGTCACCAAATATTTTTGAAAGCGGTAAAAGTGATGGAGGTGTTATTAATTTAGCAATCATTCAGCCATCCACAGATCCTTTTAAGAAATTTGATAATGACTATTTAAATGACATTGAACAGGAATTTGTAAGCTTATCTTCTCAAGCTGCAGAAAAAGCTGATATTTTGGTCTGGCCCGAAGCTCCATTACCCTATACTTCAGAATCTGCAAGAAGCCAAGATTTAATTAAAAACATAGAAAAGCCATTGATTAGCGGATTTTTTAGTTATCAGAATGGAAATTTATACAATTCAATAATAAATTCAGAGCAAGAAATAAAATATAACAAAAGAAAACTTGTACCATTTGGGGAATATATTCCATTTGAAAGATTTTTAAGGGGATTAATTTCATTTTTTGATATGCCCATGTCAAATATGACCAGGGGTGATAGTCCGAAAAAGATGAATGTAGGATATGGAAGCTTTTCTCCCCTTGTTTGCTTTGATATAGTCTTTGGTGAAATGGTTAGAAAAGACGTCAAAAGTTCTAATTATCTTATCAATGTCAGTAATGATACCTGGTTTGGTAATTCTTTCGGCCCTTATCAGCATCTTGAGATATCAAGAATAAGATCTATAGAAAATAACATTCCAATTGTTAGAGCCACAAATGACGGCATATCAGCGCTTATAGATAGTAAAGGAACAATTGTTGATTATATGGGTAAAGGCAATTCAGGCATACTCCATGTTAAACTTGTACCCACAGATGTACGCACGTTCTACAACAAATATGGCAACCTACTTCTTTATATATACCTTTTTATAGTTTCAATCAAATTATTTTTTGTTAGAATGAGGAATGCATAAGTACTTTTTATTTTTAATAGTCTTTTCTGGTCTCTCAGGTGCTGAGATTCTTGTTGATATTAGTCAACAAAGACTTTTTCTCCTTGATAATAGGGGAGATCTCGTTATTTCCTATCCTATATCTTCATCTTCATATGGTGAAGGCCAAATCGAGAATTCCTATAAAACACCTCTAGGTAGTCATATAATTAAAGAAAAAATTGGTACAGATGCTCCTAAAAACATTATTTTTAAAGAGAGAATAAATACTGGTAAATTCGCCGAAATTTACCATGATGACTATGATTCAGAAGACGATCATGTAACCTCAAGAATACTATGGTTAGAGGGAACCGAGGAGGGTTTCAATAAGGGTGGTAATGTAGATTCTTTTTATCGATATATCTATATTCATGGCACTCCCGAAGAGGGTTTAATAGGTGAAAAAGCTTCTCATGGCTGCATAAGAATGTTCAATCAGGACGTAATTGAACTATTTAGCCTAGTTGAAAAGGGAACAAAAGTTAATATAGTATTATAAATTACCAGCAACTGATGATTTATTGAAACCTGAAACGGGTTTTCTGTCTTCAGGTGCCGGCGCATCCCCAAATCTACCCTTGATTTCGCTTAAACTACCTATTAAATCAGCTTTTTGCCAAAATTCAGGATCGTTCTTTGCAAATTCATCAATTTTAGCCGAAATTACATCAAGACCTTCCATATTTGCGAACTGCATTGGTCCTCCTCTCCAAATTGGAAAGCCATAACCATTAATATATACAACATCCATATCTCCTGATCGTTGAGCAACACCTTCTTCAAGGATTTTTGCTCCCTCATTAACTAGAGCCAATATGCATCTATCAATGATCTCCTGATCAGATATTTCTCTTCTTTCAAAGCCATTATCTTTAGAAACTTGTTCATATATAGCTTCATTTTCTGGAGCAGGGTGTGGAGCTCTAGAACCCTCAACATAGTTATAAAAGCCCTTTCCATTTTTTTGACCATATCTGTCCAAGTCACATAATGCGTCATTTATTTTTGCCGTAATTGGTGATTCGGTCCCACTAAGCTTTCTAGCTCTCCATCCTAAGTCTAAACCAACGAGGTCTAGCATTCTAAATGGACCCATGCTCATGCCGAAATTCTCAAGTGCAGAATCAACTTGATGTGGGAGAGCTCCTTCTAATAGGAGTTTATTTGCTTGAGTTGTATATCCAAATAGCATCCTATTTCCAATAAACCCTGGTGCATTTAGAGATACAACTGGAGCCTTTTTAAGGGCCTTACCAAGCGACATAATAGTGGCAAGTGTTTCGTTAGATGTTTTTTCACCACGCACAACTTCCAACAACCGCATCACATTTGCAGGACTAAAAAAGTGAGTGCCCACTACTTTCCCAGGCCTTTTAGTACAATCTGCTAGGGCATCAACATCAAGCCCAGAAGTATTTGATGCAAGGATTGCATCATCTTTGACAGCCTCATCTAGTTTCTTAAATATCTCTAGTTTTAGGTCTAAGTTTTCATATACAGCCTCAATGACGATATCAACATCAGAAATTTCTTCATAAGAAAGACCTGATGAAATAAGACCAAAAGTTTTTTCCATTTGTTCAGCCGACATTCTTCCTCTATCAACCATAAACTTATAATTTCTTTCAATAGCTGCTAGACCTTTTTTAAGGTTTTCTTCATCTTGATCAACAATATGAACTGGTATGCCAATGTTTGCAAAGCACATTGCTATTCCTCCGCCCATTGTTCCTGAACCAATTATTCCGGCTTTTTTAATATCCATTTTTGGCGTCTCTTTGGGAACATCATTAATTTTTGAAGCAGCTCTTTCACCAAAAAAGATATGAATCATTGCCTCTCTTTGAGGATTCATAAGACATTCAATGAAATATTCAGCTTCTTTTTTCATTGCTTCATCAAAATCATCTAAATTTATTGCTGCTTCCACACATTGAATGATCTTCCCGGGTGCAAATTGCCCTTTTCTGATTTTTGCCGCAAGTGCTCTCGCTTCTGAGATTATGTTCTCATCACCTCTTGCTGCGAGAACCTTCTCATTAAGATTTCTTACTAGCGGATGTGTTTCATTCTTCTCTGCTACATCTTTAGCAAATGCAACAGCATCTTCTACTATGTCTCCTTCAGATAATGAGTCTATAACACCCATATCTACAGCTTTTACAGCGGGTATATGCCTTCCTGAAAGCATTATTTTGAGAGCTTCAGCTGGCCCAACTAGACGGGGGAGACGCTGAGTTCCTCCTGCACCTGGCAACAATCCTAGATTTACTTCAGGCAAACCTATAAAACCTTGCTTTGATGAGACTCTATAATGGCAACATAATGCTGTTTCTAATCCACCACCAAGAGCGGATCCGTTAATAGCGGCAATAACAGGCTTTGTTGATTTTTCAATTTTTTCAAAAGCGTCATGAATGGAAGGCCCTTCTATTTGTTGGCCAAACTCTGAAATATCTGCTCCTGCAATGAATGATCTCCCTTTACCTGTAAGCACAATACCAACAACACTGTCATCAGATTCTGCTTTTTCCATACTCTCTATAAGACCATGTCTTACGCCGTCACTAAGAGGATTGACTGGTGGATTATCAACCTCAAGAATTGCAATTCCATCGGTAACGCTGTAATTAATTTTTCCTTTCAAGACAAACTCCAAAATTTTTTTACATTATACCCAAAAAAAAGACCATTTATTTTATAAAAAGTATTGATAATATATTATAAACGTGCATAATATTAAATTGTCAGCACTCCTCCCCCTATTTTTGGGCTGACAAATCCTCTGAAAAATGTGGAGGGCTCAGGCCCTCCAAGTCTTATAAGGAATATAATGAGAGAGAATTTAGAAGTAATTTTTTTAGCAAGCTTATTTTTTGTTTCAGTACTTGCAATTGCACCTGTAAGCTAAGTTATAATCCCACATCATGAAAAACCTGTTGTACATATCTGCGCTTCTTATTTCAGTTACAAGTTTTGCTTGTAATTCTTTGATTGACGAAAAGCTCAGAATACTTGATTCGACTGAATCTGAAAGTCTTTGCAAATATGAGGGTGACGTTCTTTTAATCGTTAATGTGGCCAGCAAGTGTGGATATACACCTCAATACGAAGGATTACAAAAACTATATTCAGAATATGGTGATAAAGGCTTCACAGTAATAGGTATTCCATCTCGCGATTTTATGTGGCAAGAATTTACAGATGAATCTAAAACTGCTGAATTTTGTGATGCAACTTACAACGTAACATTTCCTCTTTATGCAACCACTCGTGTTAGAGGAGATCAAGCACACCCACTCTTCAAAAAACTTTCTCGAGAATCTGGTAAAGAACCATCTTGGAATTTTAATAAATTTCTTATTTCAAAAGAGGGTAAGTTAGTGGGAATGTATGATTCAAAAGTTCTACCAGAGTCACTAGCTGGCAAAATAGAAAATCTCCTCTAATTAACCTATAAATATTTGATCTGCTTTTCGTAATCCAAATATTCCGTTATCTACGACCCCGGGGATTGAATTAATCTTTGTTTCTAAAGATATTGGGTCATCAATTGTCATTCCAGTTAAATCAAGAATTTCATTACCTTGATCGGTAATAAAACCATGTCTCAATTTTGCAATACCGCCCAAAGCCATTAATTTCCTTGCAACAAAACTTCTGGCTTGCGATAAGACTTCGACAGGGATTGGGAAGGAGCCTAATTTTGAAACTATTTTTGATTGATCCGCAATACATAAGAAGTTCTTAGAGGCTGTTGCAATAATTTTCTCTTGAGTGTGTGCACCACCTCCACCTTTCATAAGAGATAAATCATCAGCAATTTCATCTGCTCCATCAATATAGAACTCAACCTCATCAATATCATTTAAATTAAAGACATCTATTCCTATTTCTCTTAAGAGCTTTGTTGAAGCTTCAGAGCTGGAAACTGCACCTTTTACAAGGGTAGGGCATGGTCGCAACAGTTCAATAAAACAATTAACTGTTGATCCAGTTCCAATTCCTAAGATAGATTTTGAATTAATTTTGGGCCTTAGATAATTTAGTGCTTTTTCTGCAGCCCTTATCTTTGCATCGCTCATAAAGCTATAATACTCCAATGAGGAAAGAGCTGTGAAAATTTCTAACAAAAGAACAAAGAATTTTACTAAATCAAAAAGATATTTATCTTTGATTGAAAATTCTAGTGTTTACGATGTAGCAAATGTTTCCCCAATTACTAATGCAACCAACCTTTCAAATAAACTTGGCCATAATGTTTTCCTAAAGAGAGAAGATTTACAACCTATTTTTTCTTTTAAAAATAGAGGCGCTTACAACAAAATTGTGAATATTAAAAAGGACAAGCTTAAATTGGGGGTTATTGCCGCATCTGCTGGTAATCATGCTCAAGGAGTAGCAAGTGCATGTAAAAAATTAAAAATTAAATGTCTTATAGTTATGCCTAAAACGACCCCAGAAATAAAGATTAGGGCTGTTAAAAATTTTGGAGCAAGAGTAAAGCTATTTGGTGATAATTATGATCAAGCCGTGAAGCATGCATATGAAATTTGTAAAAAGGAGAAGAAAGAATTTATTCACCCCTTTGATGATCCATATACAATAGCTGGCCAAGGAACAGTTGGAAAAGAAATTTTAGAAACAAATGATGACTTAGATGCAATATTTGTCCCAGTTGGTGGAGGAGGTCTTCTGGCAGGAGTTTCTGCATGGATAGCCCAAAATAACAAAAAAATAAAAATCTATGGAGTCGAGGTTGATGATTCTGCATGTCTTTATGAGGCTCTCAAAGCAAACAAGAGAGTAAGACTCAAGAACGTAGGAATCTTTGCTGATGGCGTTGCTGTAGAACAAGTAGGTAAAAACAACTTTGATGTTATAAAAGAATGCATTGATGGGGTAATAACAGTAACTATTGATGAGGTATGTGCCGCAGTAAAAGATCTGTTTGAAGATACAAGAGTAATGTCTGAACCAGCCGGAGCAGTAGCGTTAGCAGGATTGAAGAAATACGCATCAAAAAAGAAAAAGAATCTGCTAGCAATAAGTAGCGGCGCTAACCTAAATTTTGATAGATTAAGTTATATTGTTGAAAGGTCAGAGCTTGGAGAGGACAAAGAAAAGATTCTAAGTATCCAAATTCCTGAAAAAGCTGGGAGTTTTCTAAAACTATCTAAGATATTTTCTAATTCTCAGATTACAGAGTTTAATTACAGGCTTTCTGATCCAAATGATGCTCATGTACTGGTTGGAATAAAAACAAAGTCAGCTAAAAACTTTATATCATTAAAAAACAGATTGTCTAAAAATCACTATCCTTTTAAAGATCTTACAAAAAATGAGATTTCAAATGACCATTTGCGACATATGGTTGGTGGAAGAAGTACAACTGCGAGAACCGAAAGAGTTTTCAGGATGGAATTTCCTGAAAGGCCAGGGGCTTTGCTAGATTTCTTAGAAAAATTAGGTAATAAATGGAATATAACGCTTTTTCACTACAGGAATTTGGGTTCTGCTTTTGGGAAAGTATTAGTAGGAATCCAAGATAGCTCAAAGAATAAAGAACTACTAAAAAGATATTTAAAAAGAACTGGATACACTTTCACAGAAGAGACTTCAAACATAGCTTACAAACATTTTCTTGAGTAAATGACTATCAGAGAATTCAAGGTTTCAGTAGATGAGTCCAAAATAGATGATCTTCATAAAAGAATAGATCTTACCAGATGGCCCGATGAGGTTAATGATGAGATTTGGACTCTTGGAACTAAGAAAAGTTTTTTAAAAGACGCTGTCCAGTATTGGAGAAATGACTTTGATTGGAAGATACATGAGAAACAAATAAATGATTTTGGAAGTTATAAATTTAAGACAAAGGATGATCTAGAGATACACTTTATTCATTCAAAATCGGATTCTGAAAATTCAATACCAATCATAATAACCCATGGATGGCCTGGGAGTATTCAGGAATTTTTTAAAATAATCCCTTTACTTAATAAGGATAAAGATGGTCTGAGCTTTGATGTTGTCTGTCCATCCATGCCAGGGTATGGTTTTTCAGATAAGCCTAGTCAAAAAGGCCATGACTCAAAAAAGATAGCTGAAATTAATCACGAGCTTATGACAGCTCTTGGATATAAAAAGTATCTAGTTCAGGGTGGTGATTGGGGTTCAACAGTGAGCAAATGGTCTGCTGAACTTTTCCCCAATGAAGTGCTGGGCCTGCATTTAAATTTAGTTATCGCTTTTCCACCTGAAAAAGATGATCCCATGGAGGGAGTCACAGATCAGGAAAAAGTTTTGCTTGGAAGATATGCTAAATACTTAGAGTTAGGAAGTGGATATTTTGAAATTCAAAGAACTAAGCCGCAGACTCTTGGATACTCACTTAACGATTCTCCTGTTGGTTTAGCGGGATGGATTATTGAGAAGTTTCATTCTTGGACTGATGATGAGAGAGATAAATTAATCGTAAGTCTGGAAGATGTCCTTTCTATAGTTTCTTTATATTGGTTTTCAGAATCAATAACTTCCTCAATGAGACTTTATAACGAGAATGGAAGGGAAGGGTTTTCAAAATCAAAAGTTGAAGTACCCACTGGCTGCGCACTTTTTAAAAATGAGATCATGCTCCCGCCTAAAGCTTGGGCAGAAGAAATATACAACCTTATCCATTGGGAGCATTATGATGGAGGTCATTTTGCAGCCCTTGAAAAGCCTGAGACTTTAGAAAAAGATATAAGACTTTTTGTTCAGAAGCTTAAAATTTAAATCTAACTTTTAAAGTAAAAACTTCATTGGAAGGATTTTCCCAAGAATCTTGGTAAAGATCTTCATAAGTGAACGTGTCAGAGTCGTCAAAAAAACTATATCCCCTTGTATAAACTAAATAGAAATAGGAAAGAGGAGATATTTCATAACGATATCTCATCTGAAGGGAGTTTTCAGAAACATAAAAAGGGTCAATCAAATAATCAGATTCACTTAATTGCCCTGAAAGTGAGCTTATTAATGGAGTTGGATCTTCGGCTTTAATCATCACCGATTGATTTTTAAGCCTAAATTCATGTCTTGTACCCTGAAAGTAGGTCATACCAAAATTAATATTTCTTCTGTTTTTAGTAAATGATCCTAGTCTATTAGTATCAATCCACTTTAACCATTCCTCTTCTTTTGAATCATCCACACCAAAACTAAACTGAAGCTGATCATTAGGGAAATAATTTATATTAAACCTCTTACTTTTATTATTTCTTCCATCAGAATCCCAAGAAGAATATGGAGAATATTTGTTAAATCCAAAACCTGCACCAAAAGAGAAGTTTTTATATTTGGGAGATCCAAAACCGGCATTAAAACTCACCTCATCCATAATTTGGATATAGGGTGAGCCTATGTATTTTCTTGTAATATTAGTATCTTTACCTTCAGTTTTTGCAGACATAGATAAATCAATATTGAAATTTGATTTGAAAGACAGCTCGGTCTTAGTCCAAACTCCTTTTGGAGACTTCTTTCCATCTGTTGTCATTGTTTGGAAGATAGATATATGACTATCTCTACTTCTAAGCAATGATTCTTTTGGATATGAGTTTCTGTCAAACTCAAATCTGTTATAAAACTTGATTTGGTCATTTCTCTGAAGATAGCCCATATCATTTAGATCAAGATCTTTATCAAAATAGTGAAAGCCTACAGTATTTTCATATTTATCATTTGGAATATATTTAATATCAAACCTAAATCCATGGCCTGTAGAGTTTTCTTTCCTAGAATTCAATAAGTATCCAGAAATCTGTGTATTCTTTACTGCTGTATTCTCTATATCAAGAGAATATACATCTGAACTTTCATTAAAAAAATTACTCTTAGTTTTAGTTGCTAAAAAACCAACTTTATTTTGAGGACTATTTGACCTTACTCTAAATGCAAAATAATCCCTTCCTTTTGAGAAATTTTCATCACTTTCACTTGCAGCTAAGAATCCTAAATCAACTTTTTCTTTTTGAATTGTGTGCCTCAAAGCAAGATCTAAATCAGAATATTCTTTTCTGTTGTTTTCACAAATATCAGATTGCTCAAAACGACTACAATCATAATCCGGTCTTCCTCCTATTCTTCTTGTATTAATGACGTAAAAATCATCTCTTCCACCCTTGACTTCAAATAAGGAGTGATTTTCGGTAAAGAATGCTCTTTTTTCGGAGAAAAAGGTCTCAATTGCACTGAAATTAACTACAACTTGATCCGTCTCAACCTGACCAAAGTCTGGATTAATAGCTATGTTTGTTTGGCTTCCATCACCATGATTTAAAAAAATATCTATTCCAGCTTTTTGAATCGATTCATTTGTTACAGAGTCTTCCGCAACCGTTAGATAAGGGAAATAACTATATTTTTTGGACTGATAATTATCAATTACAAGATCTTCAAGATCATATATAAAAGTTTCTCTTTCCCAATTTGTTTTTGTTGAACCAAAGCCATATTCATCACTAGCTAACCATCGAAATGCAATAAATTTTACATTCCTTTTTGGTCCATCTACTTTTTGTATTGGCACTACTGTCCAAGGTATAAAAAATTCAGAGCTCCAAAAATTATCACCTTTAAATGTTCTTGCTATCCAATCACCATCCCAATCTTTGCTCTCACTATTACCATTTGTATATGTTGCATCTGCAAGGGAGTCTCCAAGCGATACAGTAAATCCATATGCAACTTTAGAATTGCCATCAAAATCAATTGTGAATGAATTCTTATCTCCTCTATCATCCCAGTCATCACGGATATGGTTAAAAGATCTTATAGTCTCATTATCTTGTTCATTGATAAAACCTACATAAATTCCATCTTGATTGGTAAAGATTTTTACATTAGTACGATATTTAGGATTCTCAAAATTATATGGAACTATGGTTGTAAAGTCTGATATCTGTTGAGCACTATCCCACTCCTTCTCATCAAGGACACCATCAACATCAATTGCATTAACGTAAGTTATGCAAAAAAAAGTTAATAAAAATAATCTTAAAATTTTAAAACTCCCTTTTCAGTTATAACTGAGTCACATTTAAGGTCATGGTCTTCAGCAAAACTGACTTCTAAAACTTGAAATGCATAACCCACACCTATTATAAATGGTTTTCTGTTCAACTCACTCTCCTGATTAAAGAACCTATCGTAGTATCCACCTCCATATCCAAGCCTAAATCCATTTATATCAATACCTACCAACGGCAATACTGCAAGGCTAATTTCATCTAATTCAACAGTGCCTAAGTCATTACTCTCCTTGATACCAAATTTATTTTTTGAATAACTAGAACTTTTCCTTAATCTATTAATTATTATTTTTTCTTTTGATGTAACTTTTGGAATATAAACTTCAATATCTTTTTGCCATGCTAATTCAGTGGTTTGCTCAATTGAAGGCTCATTATCGATGGATTGATAGACAAGAATTTTTTTTAAATCTCTGTTTTGGATTTCATTTATTAAATGAGTATTAATTTCATAAGAGACTTGCTTCAGTTCTTCTTTGGAAAGAGATCGCCTCCGTTTTAAAAGTGATCTTCGAATATCTTCTTTCACAGCATTCAGTACGGAGGCATAGAACCGATTCACCGTCACATATAATCCCCGAACCCGTTGTCCAGGTGGTGAATATCATGCTAAATCAGGCTTCTCTTAAAAAAAGGTAATGCACAACATTAACAGAGGAAAATCACCTTATTAAAAATTATAGGTTCAAAAAATAACTTATATATAAACGAATGAACCAGTATGCACTTAGTATAAGTTATTTATTAATTATCGAGAACTATGTTTTTAAAGCTTTATCAACTTTTTCTAAAAGAAGATCTAAACCTTCAATATTTATAGATTCACCTGAAGGGTTAAGACATTTATTTGCAAGATTCAGTCCAGCAAGGATTAAAGCATTTTCTTTATCTGAAATCCCATTTAGCTCTTCATTAAGAAGCTCAGCTGCAGACAAGAGAGCATCTTTCTCATCAGAGGGACATGCAAGAGTTATATCTCTTCCAAAAACTCTTAGGGAAACTCTTTCAATTTCAGCCATTATTCTCTGAAGCAATTTTTTTTAGCTCAAATTCTAAATCTTTTATTTTCTTTAGATTAAGGGTTTTATTTTTCTTCCAATCCCTTTCTCTTTTGACATATCCGTCGATAATACCTTTTTGCTCACTAAATTTTTTAAGAAGAACATCAACTTTTTTATTGAGTTCTTCTAAAACATTCTTATTTAGATCTTTGGCCATAAACTAGATTAATTCTAGCTTATAAAATTGGGAACTTCCAAATAAGAGAGTAAAATAAAGATATGAAGATTTACAAGGAAAGAAGACTAAAATTAACAGAAAATCTCAGTGGAGATATTGCTGTAATTATTCCTGGATCAGTTTTAGCTAACAGAAGTAATGATACTGCTTATCCATTTAGGCAGGATAGTAATTTTTACTATTTAAGTGGATTTAATGAACCAGACTCAACATTGATGATTATTAACAAATCTGGAAAGACTAACTCTATAGGTTTTGTTCCCAAAAAAGACAAACTAAAAGAAATTTGGGATGGCTTTAGGCATGGCCCTGAGGGCATGAAGTCAGATTTCGGTTTTAATGATGCATTTAATAATGATGAGATAGACGAGCTTTTACCAGACTTATTGGATGGTGTGAGCTGTGTATATTATCCATTTGGTAAGGTTGAGGGCTTTGATCAAAAGGTAATTAAGTGGACTAAAAAAGCTAATAGCAAAGATCGCCACTCAAAAAAAATGGAGATCGCAGATATCTCAAAAATTATTGGCAATAAAAGACTTATAAAAGATAGCTCCGAGATAAATATTATTGAAAAAGCATGCGAAATCTCTGCAAATGCTCACTTGGAAGCAATGAAGTTCGTTAAACCTGGTATGAATGAAGCTGAAGTTGAAGCTTTTTACCTATATGAGTTTGCTAAAAATGGTGGAAGATTTCCAGCCTATAATCCAATAGTTGCATCAGGAGAAAACGCATGTGTTTTACATTATGTTGAAAACAATCAAGTAATCAATGATGGTGATTTGCTCCTTGTTGATGCAGGCTGCGAATATGAGATGTATGCTTCCGATATAACAAGAACATTCCCAGTAAATGGAAAGTTCAGTGATGAACAGCTTCAGATTTATAATATTGTGCTTGAAGCACAAAAAGCATCAGTTGATGCTGTCAGAAAGGGTAATGGAGTTATGGACCCTCAAACAATATCTGAGAAAGTTATAACTGAGGGACTAATAGACCTTGGGATAATCAAAGGGAATCTTGAAGAAGAGCATGAAAAAGGATCATTTAAAGATTTTTATATGCATAAAATTGGTCACTGGATGGGAATGGATGTGCATGACGTAGGTGATTATATGCACGATGGAGAATTCATTAAGTTTGATGAAGGCATGATTACAACAATTGAGCCAGGTATTTATATAAGTTCCACTTCAGACGTTGATAATAAGTGGAAGGGTATAGGTATTAGAATCGAAGATGATGTTTTGGTTACTAAAGATGGTAATAAAAACTTAACTGACACTGTTCCAACTGATCCTGCTGAAATCGAATCCTTGATGCAAGAATCTTAATGCAACAACCAATTGTAATATCTGGAGCTGGAATCCTAGGATGTTATATTTCTTGTGCCCTGAGCCTTCAAGGCATCGACTCTATAGTATTGGAAAAAAAAGATGATGAGGTTGAAGATTCTGTTAGGACCATCACATTAAATCCCTTCTCAAAAAATCTTTTAGACAAGATAGGCATTGAAAATGATTACTCGATGATCAATAAAATGGAAGTCAAAGACTTTGATGGTACTGGAAAAATAGTTTTTAAAAGTAGAGAGATAGGGATGGATCATCTCGCCTATGTATCAGATTTTGCCACTCTCTTAATGGCGGTCCGAAAAAAAGCAAGTGAAAAAATCCTATATAAAGAGGAAATTATTGATATTGATAATAAAGGTGACCTTAATGAAGTAACTTTATCGAGTGGAAAGGTCATTAAAACAAATCTTATAATTTCTTCAGACGGTAAAAACTCGAAGCTAGCAAATAAAATTCCTAAATCAGATAAGGATTACTTTCAAACAGCTTTAACTTTCTTAGCTTCTGCTGAAAAAGATATGAACATGAGCGCTTTTCAGATTTTCTCAGACAATGGTATTTGTGCTTTTATGCCAACAAAAAAAAGTGGGGAGGATTTCGTTACCGTTGTTTGGTCAATATCAGATGATCTTATCGAGAATGGATATGAAGATTTTATTGAGGAGAATCTAGAAAAGATCTCTAGAAAAATAGGAAATAGTTTTCAAATAAGGTCTAAAGTCCAAAGCTTTAAATTATCATCACATAATAGATCGAGTTATATAGATTTTCCGGTTGTACTAGTTGGTGATTCTGCTCATTCTATCCATCCCCTTGCGGGCCAAGGAATAAACCTTGGATTTGAGGATGCAAACTCCTTAGTTAAGAAGATTATCAAAACTAATGATTCAGATACTATAAATTTTAAAGAAAGTTTGAATGCCTACTCAAACGAAAGAAGACTACAGAATGAAATTATGCTTAAAACCATGGATGGATTTGTAGCATTATTTAATGAAAGAAATCCATATATAAGATTTTTAAGAAATTTTGGATTAAATGCTTTTAATCAGTCTAAATTTCTAAAATCTTTCTTTGTTAAAGCAGCTTCTGGCCCAATAAAGTAATATAGCATTCTTGTTTAAATGATAATCATTATCATTTAGAATGGGTGCATGAAAAATTATATTCTAGCTTTAACCATACTCATATCGTCATGCTCTTTTGAGCAAGCAAATGATGATGAGGTTGTTATTTACACCTCTCGTCAACCACAGCTAATAGAAAATCTCTTAGATGTTTTTACTGAAGAAACAGGAATCCAGGTAACTGTTTTATCAGGAGATGCACAGCAGTTAATGGAAAGGATTGCAGTAGAAGGAGTAGATACAGATGCAGATATATTCATGACCGTGGATGCAGGCGTTTTGTGGCAAGCTGCAGATAAAGGAATATTCGATCCTGTTGAATCAGAAGTGCTTTCTTCAAGAATACCTCAACATTTGAGAGACATCGATAATCAATGGTTTGGCTTCTCTAAAAGAGCAAGAACAATAGTTTACTCAAAGACAGATATAGACCCACAAGATTTAAGCTCATACGAAGCGCTAGCTACAAGGGAGTTTAAGGGTAAACTCTGCTTAAGAACTTCAAAAAAAGTTTATAACAGATCATTAATTGCAAGCATGATTGAAGCTAATGGATCTAAAAGGACTGAAAGAGTAGTAAAAGGCTGGGTCAACAATCTGGCTGAACCAGTTTTCTCTAGCGACACCAATGTTCTAAAGGCAGTTGAGGCTGGAAATTGTAGCCTAACTATTGTGAATACCTATTATCTAGCAAGGCTAATTGAAAGCAATTCAGTAGAAAACCTTGGAATTTTTTGGGCTAATCAAGAAGATAGAGGTGTGCATGTGAATATCTCAGGTGCAGGCCTTGTTAAATGGTCCAACAATAAGGGCTCTTCAATTAAATTGCTTGAGTGGCTGTCGTCAGATACAGCTCAGGAGATGTATGCTAAAGCAAATAAAGAATATCCAACTGTTGATGGAATTCCTCTTCATCCTGTAATAGAGGCTTGGGGTGATTTTAAGGAGGACCTTATTCAGGTTGATAAGCTTGGATCAATACAAAGTGATGCAGTCTTTATTGCGCAAACAGCAGGATACAATTAATTTAGACTTTAATACCGCGAGATCTAATATCTTTTAAGACTTCTTCGATACCTTTTTTATCAATAACTCTCATGCCTTTTGCAGACACTTTGAGAGTAACAAAACGATTTTCAGATTCCACCCAAAATTTATGACTATGAAGGTTCGGAAAAAACTTTCGCTTCACTCTGTTTTTTGCATGAGAAACATGATTACCAGCTTGAGGTGACTTACCAGTTACTTGACAAACTTTGCTCATGATTTCTTACCAAATCTTTTTTCAAATTTCTGGACTCTTCCACCAGTGTCAAGAATTTTTTGTTTACCTGTATAAAAAGGATGCGATGCAGAAGATACATCCAAAGGATAGTATGGATATGTCTTTCCATCTTCCCATTCTTTAGTTTTATCCGTTTTTAGGGTTGAGCTAATTAAAAAATACTCATCCACACTAATATCGTGGAAAAGAACTTCACGGTATTCAGGATGTATGCCTTTTTTCATAATTAAACCAAATTAGGGTGTACGCCCTTTTTCATAATAAAATCTTAATTTAGGCTGAGAACTATACCAAATAAGGAAATCTTTACAATAAATTATGGAAAAATTTTACTATTCAGTTTCAATACCAGTTCCTGTAAGAAAAGATTTTACGTATTTTAGTGAAGAAAAGATTCAGGCTGGATCGAGGGTAAAGGTTTCATTCAATAAGAGGAAGGTAGTTGGTGTAGTCTGCAAACAAACATCGAAACCGGCTTTCAAAACTACAAAAATTGAAGAATTGTTAGATGAAAAACCAGTTTTTGATAGTTTGGCGTTAAAAACCCTTAATTGGGTCTCAGATTTTTATATTCATTCACGAGGTGAAGTTTTTTCTAATTTTTTACCTCCAAAGTTAAGAAAAGATTTTTATTACGAGGGTCCTGAAACTAAATTCAATGAGTATAAAGCAAATGATGATGACAAAAGATTTCCTCTTACTTCTTACCAACAGAGAGCATTTAAATTTTTAAGTAAATTAGAAAGTTTTGATCCGTGTGTATTCCATGGGGTCACAAGCTCTGGAAAAACTGAAGTTTATATGAGACTAGTAGAAGAGGCACTAAAGAAAGGTGGGTCATGCTTATTATTAATTCCTGAGATAAGTCTAACGCCTCAATTAGAGCAGAGATTTAAAAAAAGGTTTGGAGAAAATATTGGTACATATCATTCAAAGAAAACCTCTAAAGAGAGATTTGAAACATGGAAAAAGTCTAAGTCTGGAGAACTAAGAGTTTTAATAGGAACACGATCCTCGCTTTTTGTCCCACTCCAAAAAC
Organism: uncultured SAR86 cluster bacterium; assembly: GCA_902518715.1. Classification (GTDB taxonomy): domain Bacteria; phylum Pseudomonadota; class Gammaproteobacteria; order Magnimaribacterales; family D2472; genus CACNXK01. The sequence continues at coordinate 158,094 of CABYHU010000002.1, read as the reverse complement.
TTTCTTTGATAATTATTGATGAGGAACATGATGCATCTTTTAAGCAGCAGGAGGGCTTAAAGTTTTCTGCTAAAGATGTTGCTATTAAAATGGCGCAGGATAGAAAAATCCCGATTATTCTTGCATCAGCTACTCCCTCGCTGAAGATGCTGCATTTAGTCGATAAAGGTAAATATAAATTTATCTCTATGCCAAAAAGAGTCAATGACAAAAACCCTCCTAAGTTCTCAATATTAAATTCTCACTTTTTAGATAGAAAAGCAGGAATAGATACCAACTTACTATCTTTAATTGATAAAACAATTTCAAAAGATAAGAAGGTATTGATATTTATAAATAGAAGAGGGTACTCACCTGTATTCAAGTGCACAGATTGTAATTGGACCGCTATGTGTAATTCATGTAACTCACGTCTTGTATATCATAAAGATAGTGCCAGACTAAGATGTCACAGATGTGATACATCCTTTGGAGTACCGCATAGCTGTCCGGAATGTGAGAGCACCAAACTTACTTCAGAGGGTGTAGGAACTCAAAAAATAGAATCCTTTTTGAATGAAGAGTTTCCAAGAGTACCAATGGTAAGGCTTGATCTAGACTCAACAAGAAAAAAAGGTTCTCTAGAAAGATTATTATCAGAAATTAGCGATACAAAAAAAGCTTTCTTAATTGGTACCCAAATGATTGCTAAAGGTCATGATTTTTCTGACGTAGAGCTAGGAATTGTTATAGATGCAGATTTAGGCCTAGTAAGCCATGAAGTAAATGCAGTTGAGAAACTCTCGCAACTTTTAATTCAAGTCACCGGAAGGGTTGGTAGATCAGGAAAGTCTAAAATAATAGTCCAATCTAATCTTTTAGATAATGAATATTTAAATATCTTAAGTAGCGGAGACTACTTAGAGTTTTCTAAACATTTGCTTAAAGAATATGAAGCAGCAAACCTTCCGCCATTTTCATCTGTTGCAATCTTGCGAGCATCATCACCAAATAAAACCAGTAATGTTAATTTCTTAAATAAGGCTCGTAAGTATTTAGAAAAAGAAGCAAATTGTGAATGTATTGGACCGCTTCCAGATATTATCTCAAAAGTAAGAGGCAATTTTAGACACTCTCTCTTGCTTAAAGCAAAAACATTGCCAACACTTCATAAAAATACTAAAAATCTAGTCGAAGGATACATAGAAAAACAAAAAAGACTCAAGGTGAGATGGTCAGTGGATTTTAATCCAATCGATTATCAATAGGTTAAATCTTAATCTTAATTCGTTGCCCAGGAAAGATAGCTTCATCTCTTATCAAATTAGTATTTATTATGTCCATAACAGGCACTCCAAAACGAATGGCAATTTCTGACAAAACATCACCTCTTTGGACTGTATAGGTTAAGTACCCCTCAGCATCATAAATAAAAAAATCGTCTTCAAGATTTTCCTTAAAATAATTATTTATACCCAGAAAAAGCGATCTGGCAATCATTCTTCTTCCAGGCTTTCCTTTAAGCCTTTCGGCATCTTCCGAATTAGATATGAAGCCAGACTCAATTAGAACTGAGGGTACATCTAAAGACTTTAGAACCCTGAAGTCTGCGTATTCAACTCTTTTTTTATGAAGATGTGTATAGGGATCTCGTTTGAGCTGATCTAATATTTTTTTACCAAGTTGAAGACTTTTACCCTTTTTCTTTTCATATATCTCAGGATATTTCGATCTTGCTAAATCTTCATCAAAATCAAACTCATCAACTCGAACAGAGCTTACTTTTTTAGAAGAAAGACTTTTTGCCGAATTACTGGAAGCTTCGTCAGACCAAATGTATACAGCGGCGCCTTTAACAGAAGGAAGACTAAAAGCATCTGCATGGATTGAAACAAAAATATCTCCACTATTTTGCCTCGCTTTTTGATACCTTTGATCTAAATAAATAAATGAATCATCTTCCCTTACCAGAACTGGTTTATATCCATCAGTATCCTCAAGTGTTCTAAATAATTCATTGGCAATTAATAGGGTTATATCTTTCTCTATCACATTATGAGATTTTGCGATTGCTCCAGGATCTCTCCCGCCATGGCCAGCATCAATCATCACAATTGCCTCTCTAGTCATTTTTTTAATCTCTTTTTCATGATCCAGGGATAGCAAGACCTTAATACCATCTTCTGTTTTAATTTGTTGCGGTTTTTGCCATGTGACAGGCTTATGGAAAAATATTTCAATTATTGAATTATTTTCTGATGTAGATGATTCAATATTTTTAATTGGGTAGTTTTGCCATAACTTTAGATCAAAATTTTCTTTCAGATAAGTTTCCTTAAACTCTAGTGTGATGCTGTAAGGAGAGTTAGAAGATTGAGCAACTATTAGAGCAGTTTTTTCCAATGAAAATTCTAGATTATAAGATTTATTTTTTTCACCAACTCCCACAAAGTCTAATTGATTAGAAAAAACTACCTGATGGAATGAAAAAATTAAGACTGCAATTAAGTTTCTTTTCATCTATTTATTAATTTATTTTCTAGTAAAGCTTCTCTTCCTTTATCTTTATAGCTCAAGCTAACTTTCAAATCAAAGGTTCTTGAGTCACCAATGATTTCTGGCCATTCAATGATGATAACTTTAACTTTTTCCGATGGCCTATCGAGATCCAAAATTTGTATCTCAGAGACATCAGCGAGCCTATATAAATCAACATGTAAAAACAAAATGTCCTCAGTCTCATATTCATCACATAAGGTATAAGTTGGGCTTTTTACGATTCCATGCCAGCCTAGGGAGTTTAAAATTGATTTAGTAAGAAATGTTTTACCAGCTCCAAGCTCTCCTACTAAATGAAGTTCAATAACTTTATTTTTTGAGTCTGAAATAAGTTTTGAAATCTCGATCCCAAAATGAGCAGTTGCATCTGGATCTTTCAAAAAGATTTTCATAACATTTCCTCATTTATAATTTTAATCAGTTTAGTTGCAGTCAATCCTCTTACCCCTTTGTTTTTAGAAAATTTATCTCCTGCTGCACCATGAATAGCAACGGAGAATTTAGCTGCATCTATCTTGCTTAGGCCTTGTGCCAAAAAAGATCCAATTAGGCCAGCAAGAACATCTCCTGTTCCCGCAGTTGAAAGGGCAGGACCTCCATCAGTGCATTGATATGCTTCTCCATCAAATATTATAGTTTGATAACCTTTTAAAATAATCAAACAGTTATATCTTTTATAAAGCTCTTTAGCAGCTTCTAATCTATTTTTTTGTAACTCCTCAACTGAACAATCGAGCAACATAGCAGCCTCTCCAGGGTGTGGAGTAATAATTGCATTTGAAGGACAGCCAAACTCTTTCATGTAATAGAGCCCACCAGCATCAATGACAATATTAATATCTTCATTTCTTTCAGCGCTAGTAAGAAAAAGCTCACAAAGCTGTTGAGACCATACTGACTCCCTTAAGCCTGGACCAATTAAGAGATTTTTTTGATCTTTTAAAAAGGTTTCTGCATCTTGACGACCATCAACACCTATAGCTATGACCTCAGGATTTCTTGATAAAGAAGATTGAATATGCTCTTTTTTTGTAATTAAAGTTACAAGACCACAACCTGACATGATGGCAGATTCAGATGCAATTATGCCTGCACCACCATAACCAGTATCACCACTGGCTATCAAAAGATGACCAAAGCTTCCTTTATGAGTATCTAAAATACCTTGATCTAGGGGGACATCTAAATTGTCCAGGCAAAAATCTCGCATAATTAATTTTTGAAACTAACTAATCTATCAAGCGAGAATGAGCCGACCCAAACAGAGTCTCCATCAGGCAGAGCAACTGTAGGAAATGCCGCCTTATTTTTGCTAAAAGTAAAAATATTTATTGGGGTAAGGTCTTTGGCGCTAAGTTCAATAACCTTAAATGGTAGTGAGCAGACCATATGATCTTCTTCGATACCTTTTAAAGTATATCCTGGACATTTAGCTGTAACGTCAAGGGTTTCATGATCCAAGCTTGTTACCCAAATTGAATTATCATCAATAACCAAATTATCAGGGCTGTTGATACTATAACTAAAAACTTCCTCTTTTTTGATCAGATCATATGCTTTTACAGTGTCACTTAAATTATTTGCAACATAAAGAATATTATCCTTTTTAGCTATTCCATTAGGTTGACCAGCATTTGTAAAAGAAAGTTCTTCAAACTTAAATTTGTTCCAAAATAAAACCACACCTGTAGGGTATTTAAAAATAGCTGCACTAAGCCACTCATTCATAGAAATATTTCTTGGATACATATGCGTAGTGAAGAATGAACCACTGCTTTCGACCGTAATATCATTTATATAATATTTTTCAGGTACAGAAACACACCCTCTCCAAACCAAAGACCAGTTTTCTTCAAAAACTAACTCGAAGAACTCTACCGACTCCTGCGGATAGTGATTAACTACAGCAAGCTGGTAACTGCCATCATATCTTTTATTAAGATCAATGCCATGAGGTCCAAAACGTAAGTCATCTCTTTGACACTTCGGGTCACCCCAAACATTTGAACCTAATCTAATATCCAAGTCTTCCCTCATTTTTGTACTTAAATTAAAGAGAGCAAGGTTTCCTTCTTTAGGTTCCTCATAAGGCTTTATTCCACCAAACTCGCTAACAATAAAGTATTTCTCATCCGGCGTTTTTAAAATATCTTCAGGATTTGAGAGCACACAGTAAACCTCCAACCTTGATCCATTTGAGCAATCTGAAATATCTTCTATTGGCCCAACATAATCTCTACTTACTGTAAGAACTGAAAGACAAAGCATAATCAAAAAAGCAAACACACTAACTATTTTTCCCATACTTATCATCTTTTCCAGAGCGCTCACTAAAAAATTCCTAAAAAACATGAAAAATAATCCTCTCAGGAAGAAACCTAATCCAAATAAAAAGGAAACTATACTCCAAACCCTGAAATACCAATTTTCGATATTGAGAATAAAAATTAGTAATGCTAAGCCTGGAATGCCTATTGCAAGACCAACTCTTTTAGAAAGCTCATCATCATTAGCTATCTTTAAAAAGAAGCTAAACATAGCTCTACCAAAAAGCAGCGCTGATAGACCTAAAGCTAAAAAAAGTATTGTAAAGAAATAATTTAGAGCCATTTACTTATAGTTTCTTTTATTATTTTAATAACCTCTTTTGGAGCATCTATAGGAACGTGATGGGCTGCATTGTCAATTGAAACGAATTCCATATTTTCTTTAAATGTTGATTGCATATACTCCAAAATCTTTGAACCCATGAGCAAGCTTTTTCCTCCAGCTATAAAGAGAGAAGGGCATTTAAAAATATATTCATATCCTTTGGGCCTTCCTAATTTATAGAAAAGACTGTCATCAAATTTCCATCTCCAACCTTCTTCAGTCTGTTTTACTGAATACTCAGCAACATACCTTAAATACCAATCATTTTCACACTCTTGTTTAGGCATGAGTCTAAACCTCCCAAGTATTGTTTTCTTATCTGGATAGTATTTGATCAACCTAAGTGGACCAGAGCCAACATGCTTATCATACTCATAGTCTGGAGGTCTAACAGGCGTATCAATCATAATGATCCCAGAAATTTTTGATGGCTTCTCAGTAGCCACGAAACCAGCTATATGACCCCCAAGAGAGTGCCCAACAAGAAAAACATTATTTGTAATATTTTCTTGTTCTAAAATCGATAAAATACTTTCACCAAAAACTTCATAGCTATACTCATCTCTATGATCAGAGTCTCCCATTCCTGGTAAGTCTGGCGCAATAACTCTATATTCATCTGAAATAAATGGGGCTATTGGATCCCACCAATTCTTAGAAGCACCAGTTCCATGGATTAATACAATAGTTTTATCATTTGTACCCTTGCCCCAACATTTATAACTTACATTGCCAAGCTCTGCTTCCAATACTTTCACTTCTGATTTTGAAACAATTGCATTTTGAAACCACTCAGGGGCATTCGATATATCTTTTTTAAGATTGTCAGTAATGTTCATTGAGGCTATTCTAATCTAGAAACAAAAAATTTTCTTAAATAATGAGTTTAATTCCAGCAGCAACAGTTCTATTGTTAAGACAGAACAATAATGTAATGGAGGTTTTACTTGTAGAGCGTTCAAGCAATACGGCATTTGGAGACTTGTATGTATTTCCGGGAGGCAAAGTGGATTCCGAAGATAATTTTTCAGACAAGCTTAGCTTCCACTCTGATTTAAATGATGCAGATTGTTCGAAATTACTTGATATAGAAGATGGTGGTGCATCTTTTTGGGTTGCTTGCATTAGAGAATGCTTTGAAGAAGTTGGAGTGCTTTTGGCAAGAAAAAAAGATGGATCAAAAATTGACTTAAACAACAAGGATAAGGATAGGTTTGTTGACTATAGAGAAAGATTAATCTCTAACAAGATTTCTTTTTTGGAGATTTGTGAAAGAGAAGACCTTTTTTTTGAAACAACTAATATTGTTCCTTTCTCTCATTGGATTACTCCAGATATTGAAACAAAGAGATTTGATACAAGATTCTTTGCTGCGGAAATGCCAAAAGATCAACCAACCCTTCATGATGGGAATGAGCTGACAAATAGTTTATGGATTTCTCCAAAGAAAGCAATTAAAAAAGCCTGGAATGGTGAGATAAAGATGATTTTACCAACTTCAAAGAATTTAGAGCAAACCTTTGATTTTAATTCTACAAATGAATTAATATCTTTTTATAAAAGCAAGGGGTCTTCAGAGATCAAATCTATTCTGCCTAAATTTAAGAAAGTTGATGGCAAGTGGGAAGGTCGATTGCCAGATGATGAGGGGTATGAAGATTTTTAGCGATGGAAAGAGATAATTTATTAAAGAAAATAACTTCACCAAATGGAGGTATTTTTACTGGCGCAGGGACAAACTCCTACCTCATTGGCAAAAAGGATATAACCTTAGTAGATCCTGGCCCAAACATACCAAAGCATTTAGATAAGCTTGTTGAGAAGGCAGACAACAACATAAAAAGGATTCTTGTAACTCATACTCATATGGATCACTCACCAGGGGCTAAACCTCTTGCTGAACGCCTATCTGTTCCTTGCTATGGAAAATTGGTTGAAAATGATTTCTCAATTCAAGACGAGTCTTTCAAGCCAGATTTTATATTGTCAGAAGATGAGCATATTGAAACTGAAGAATATACGATTAAGCCAATCCATACACCTGGTCATGCCTCTAACCATTATTGTTTTTTGATTGATGAAATTAAATGCTTATTGAGTGGTGATCATATTATGGATGGATCTACAGTTGTTATTGCTCCAAAAGACGGCAATATGAACGAATACATTTCTTCGCTAAAAAAGCTTAATGATTTTTCTTTTGATTCAATAGCACCTGGTCATGGTAATTACATTGATAATCCTTACGAAATTATTGAGTGGACTATTCAACACAGGCTAAATAGAGAAGAAAAAGTTTTCAAGAAGCTTTCTAAGCTTGGAGCTACTGGAATTAATCGTCTGTTAATTTCAGTTTATAACGATGTCAATCCAAAACTACTTCCTATTGCAAAATGGAGCCTTGAAGCGCATCTGATAAAACTTATTGAGGACAAAAGAGTTGTTCTGGAAAAAGGAAAATATAGATCTTTAGAAGATTAAGAGCATTTGTAATATCTTCCTGTATCTCCTCCAATATCAGGCTCGCACTTAATTTTTAACTCATCCTCATCTTCTTCAAGCTTAATTTCTTCTTCTTTTTTTGGCACTAATTTGAGTTGATTTTCTTTATTTAATCTTTCTTCTTCATTTTGGGCTTCAATGGAAGCACTTGTTCTATCGACGCAATCAAAGTAATCATCTCTGTTGAGGTATTCATGCTTGTCTTGTCTTGAAACCATCCTTGGACCATTATCTGGATTCTGCATGCATGATGTTTGCACATAACCTATTTTATTTTCGCCAACGATATCTGTAAGAGGATCATTTTTGGGAGCTGAAGAGCAAGAGAAAAGAAATATTATCGAAAAAGAAAAAATGACAGCTAATCTATTCATAAACTTTTTTTATTATTTATAAGATCAGAAACCACAGCAGGCTCAGCAAGTGTTGTCGTATCACCTAAGTTTTCGAAATCACCTTCAGCAACTTTACGTAATATTCTTCTCATAATCTTGCCTGATCTAGTTTTTGGTAGACCGGGAGCATTTTGAATTAAGTCAGGTTTTGCAATAGGACCAATTTCTTTGCCAACAAAGTTTCTTAATTCTGCTGATAACTCATCTGAAAATTCTTCACCTACCATTAAAGTAACAAAAGCATATATGCCTTGTCCTTTTATTGGGTGCTCAAAGCCCACCACAGCAGCTTCAGCTACAACTGGATGCAGAACAAGCGCACTTTCAACTTCAGCTGTTCCAAGCCTATGCCCAGAAACATTAAGAACATCATCGACTCTTCCAGTAATCCAAAAGTAACCATCTTCATCCCTTTTTGCACCGTCACCTGTAAAGTAAATATTGCTATAGGTTGAAAAATAAGTATCAATCATTCTCTGGTGATCGTTATAAACACTTCTAATTTGACTGGGCCATGAAGACTCAATCACCAGATTACCCGATGCTTCTCCTGACTGTTGAATACCATTTTCATCATACAGCTCAGGTCTTACACCAAAAAATGGTAATGTTGCAGAGCCTGGTTTTGTTGGCGTAATGCCTGCAATCGGAGAGATAAGGACTGAACCAGTTTCTGTTTGCCACCATGTATCAATAACTTCACAAGATTTATTTCCTACAACTGAGTAATACCAGTCCCATGCCTCAGGATTTATTGGTTCACCGACAGTACCCAGAACTTTAATCGATTTTCTCGAGGTACTTCCAACAAATTCATCTCCTAGCGACATTAAAGCTCTTATGGCAGTTGGGGCAGTATAAAAAATATTTATTTCATGCTCATCACATATTTCCCAACATCTGGATGCAGTTGGATATGTAGGCACGCCTTCAAACATAAGTGAAGTAGCCCCATTTGATAAGGGGCCATAAAGAATATAAGTATGTCCAGTAATCCAGCCAACATCTGCTGTGCACCAATATTTATCATCTTCATTGAATCCAAATAAATACTTAAAAGAGATATGTGCTCCTAAAAGATACCCAGCCGTTGTGTGTAAAACTCCTTTTGGCTTCCCAGTTGATCCAGATGTATAAAGAATAAAGAGTGGATCTTCAGAATCCATCGGCTCAGGCTCGCAAACATCATCAACTTTATCTTTTAGTTCATGAAACCAAAGATCTCTATCCTCAAACCAATTAATTTTTCCGCCGGTTCGATTAACAACGATTACATTCTTAACATCAGGACAATTTATTAGGGCTTCATCAACATTATCTTTTAAAGGAACCTTTTTACCGCCTCGAACACCCTCATCAGCAGTAATTACAATTCTGCAGTCAGCATCCAGAATCCTATCCTTTAAAGATTCTGGAGAAAATCCACCGAAAACAACTGAATGGATCGCACCAATTCTTGCACATGCAAACATTGCAAATGCAGCTTCAGGAATCATCGGCATATAAATACAAACCCTGGAGCCTTTTTTAATTTGAAGTGTTTTAAGGATATTTGCAAACCTGCAAACCTCAGAGTGTAATTCTTTGAAAGTTATCTCTTTAGAGTTTCCTGGCTCATCACCTTCCCAAATTAAGGCAACCTTATCGCCATTTTTTTCAAGGTGTCTATCAATACAGTTGAGCGTTATGTTTGTTTTTCCTCCAACAAACCATTTAGTTTCCTGGAATTCAGAGTTATGTACCTCTTTAAAATCTTCAATCCATGAAATATTTTCTTTTGCCAGATCGCCAAAGAATTTTTCAGGATTCTCAATTGACTCTTTATATAGACTTAAGTATTCATCAAAATCTTTTATATGCGGATTTGAAAATCCGGGATTAGGATTATAAATTTCTTGTGTCATCTTAAAGAATAGATGGTTGGGGATTTATAAAAGTCTTTCCTTTTGGATTGGACATAATTTTTGTAACCAACATCTCATAATCTTCTTCATTCTCTTCGAAGTTTATGTCAGCAGCATTAACAATCAGAACTGGTGCCTTTTCATAGTCTAAAAAGAATCGGGAATAAGCTTCATTGATTTTTGTTAAGTATTCATTAGTAAGATATTGCTCGTATTCATTACCTCTTTTATCAATTCTTCTCATCAATACTTCAACAGGTGCTTGAAGATAAATGACCAGATCTGGTGTGGGCGAGTCAAGAGTTAAGTGTTCGTAAACTTTGTCATAAAGCTTCATTTCCTCTGCCGATAAGACCACTTCAGCAAACAGTCTATCTTTCTCCAATATAAAATCAGCAACCCTAACTGGTTCAAACAAGCTTCTCTGTTTCAATTCTTCCATTTGCTGAACTCTTTGAAATAAGAAGAATAATTGAGCAGCGAGCGCAGACTGTGTTGGATTTTTATAAGATGCTTCTAAAAAGGGGTTTTCAGCTGGCATTTCAAGCAAAATGTCATAGTTAAAAGATTTTGCAAGCTTATTTGCCAGGGTAGTTTTTCCAACCCCAATTGGCCCTTCAACAGCAATATATTTAGGTAAAGGGTCTTCTTTATATGCTAATTTCATAAAATATATAAAAATTAGATTATCTTAATTCTTCAGAAAATCCAAATTCTTTTCCCTCACCCTTTCTTGGGTTGAAATTTCCATCACTTTCTGCAATTTTTCTTACTTTTCCAATCATTTTTTCCTTGGATTTAGCATCTGCATGCTGAAAGCTTGTCCACCACTTCCCGAGATCTGATTTATCTTTTGAAGCTTTCTCTCTGATTAAGAGGAAATCATATCCAGCTCTAAATCTTGGATGCTTAATTATCTTATTAGGATTATTTTTTAATCTATCATTTAATTTTAATTGCAAATACCAGATGTCTTTTATGTAGCTAGAGAATTTTCTTGGGATGGCAGTAACTCTTTGCTGTTCAGCAATAATAGAGTCCATAGATCTAAAAAATTTTCTAACATTAATCCCGTTATCAAAAGAGCATCTTTCAATTAACCTTGGCCATAAGATTGCTGCAAGAAGGAACCCTGGAGTAATAGATTTACCATCTCTATACCTTTTATCAGTATTTTTGAATGATTCTTCATAAACTTTGTTTCCAGAATACTTTTTTTCTAAGTTAAGCAGATATTTTGCAATACCAAAAGATTGAAGTTTTTTATAATTTTCATACCCATGCCCATTCAAAAAGATTTTACAGAACTCATCAAACAATCTTGCATTAGAGATGTTGCCTAAAAGGTCACCTTTTTCATAAATAGCTTCTTTTACTTTGCTATCTAGTTTGAAATTAAGTTTAGTTGCAAACCTTATAGCCCTTAGACTTCTCACCGGATCTTCTTCAAATCTATATAAAGGATCTCCTATAGAAATTATTTTCTTTTCTTTAACGTGTTGAGCGCCATCATGGAAGTCTTTAAAAGTATTACTTATTGGACAAAAGTAAATAGCATTTATTGTGAAATCTCTTCTATTGCAATCATCCTCAATATTACCCCAGATATTGTCTCTGATTATTTTCCCAGCATCATCCTTGATGAGATCATTTTCTATAGTTGTACTATTTTTATCGAGACCAGCTCTAAATGTTGCAACTTCTATTATCTGCTTTCCTTTGTATATATGAACTAACTGAAATCTTTTCCCAATAATTCTTGAAGCTTTAAAAATTTTCCTAATCTCTTTTGGCTCAGCATTAGTCGCGATATCAAAATCCTTTGGTTTAATATTGGCTAACAAATCTCTGACACAACCACCAACAAGGTAAGCTTCATAGCTATGATCTTGAAGCTTATTGATAATCTCTACAGCAAAAGGACTTATGCTTTTCCAATCCTTAGAGCTAACAGGCAATTTATTACTGTTGGTTTTTTTAAAGAGATTCTTAATTATCAAGTTTATAAATTTTCTAAGAGATCTTGGTATTCCTCTTTTTTAAGACGTGGGCCAAATGTTTGTACTATTTTTGAAGCTGCTAAGTTAGCAAATGCGCTGCATTCATGAAGCTCTTTACCGCTCAGCATTGCATGCATAAATGCACCTGCGAACATGTCGCCAGCTCCGTTTGTATCAATTGCCTCAACCTCAAACCCATTACTTTTAATAACTTCTCCATCAGCAATAATAAAACTGCCGTTAGGCCCATCAGTAATTATGGTAGTGAAATCTTTTTCTTTTAAAGCTTCTATTGCGTCATCTATATTATCGGTTTCGGTAAGAGCCAATGCCTCGTCATGATTACCAAAAACGAAGTCGATTCCATATGAAAGTATTTTTTCAAACTTCTCTCGAAAACCATGAACAATGCCATCATTTGATAGAGATAATGCTTTTTTAGTTCCAAAACCCACTAAGGAATCAAGAGATTTTGAAACAGAGTTAAAGTTAGAATCGCTGGTTACCATATAGCCTTCTATGTAGAAGATTTTAGATTTTTGAAGATACTCAAAATTTATATCTTTCTCACTTAAATGCTCACTAATTCCAAGGGTACTGCACATAGTTCTTGCTGCATCAGGGGTAACAAGAACAAGACATTTTCCTGTTGGAGTATTTTGATCATTCGAGCTAATACCAATGTGATCAATTCCAGCCTCTGATAGACTTTTTAGGTATTTATTACCATCTTCATCATCATTCAATTTACAAACATGATGACAGGAAGAGCCGAAATAAGATGCAGCAACTAATGAATTGGTAGCAGAGCCACCACAGTCAACAACTGACTCAAGATTTAATAGCAAAAGCTTATCCAATATTACATTTTGCTCTTCTCTTGATTGAATAACCATCTCATCTGGCTTCATACCAATTTCGTCAAGAAAATCTTGCTCAATCTTAAACTGAGTATCAACCAATGCATTACCTATTGCCGCTATATCATGTGCCATATATCACCTTTACCTTATTTATTACCTCATCAAGAATCTTTTTAGTATGCTTTGTTGAGATAAATCCAGCTTCATATTTTGATGGAGCAAAGTATATACCTTGATTTAGACAGTCTTTAAAAAAACTTTCAAAATACTTATCGCTCGACGCGCTTACATCATCAAAGTTATTTGGAAATTCATCTGTGAAGAAGAATCCAAACATTCCACCAATTTGATTAAAAGAGAAGGGCGTTTCTTTTTTAAACATCTCATTTTTAATATTTGTTAATAGATAGCTGGCATTTGCCTCAAGCTCATCATAAGGATTTGTTTTTATAAGCTCATTAATGAGACATTTTCCAGCAGCAACTGCTAGAGGATTGCCTGAAAGAGTACCTGCCTGATAAACGGGTCCTTCTGGCGCGAGAAAGTTCATTATTTCGGCCTTGCCACCAAATGCTCCTACAGGAAGGCCTCCACCTATAACTTTTCCTAAAGCAGTTAGGTCTGGCATGATTCCATATATTTCTTGAGCTCCTCCTAAAGATACTCGAAAGCCTGTCATTACCTCATCAAAGATTAATACCGAACCGCTTTCATGTGTTTTGGTCCTCAGAGTTTCTAAAAAATCTTTATCTCCTGGAATAAAACCCATATTTCCAGCAATTGGTTCAATTATGACTGCCGCAAGCTCACTTTTAATTGACTCAAAGACTTCTAAAAAAGCATTTATGTCATTGTAGGGGACACTTATGGTATGTCTTGCAAGTTCTTCAGGTATACCTGGAGAGTCGGGAAGCCCAAAAGTCGATACTCCTGAACCTGCTTTTATAAGAAGAGAATCTACATGACCATGATAACAGCCAGTAAATTTAATAATTTTGTTGCGGCCTGTATATCCTCTAGCCAACCTTATGCAGCTCATTGTTGCTTCTGTTCCAGAATTTACCATTCTAATTTTTTCGATAGAGGGCATTACCGTTCTAATTAACTCGCCTATAGATGTTTCTGCTTCTGTTGGAGCCCCATAACTTGTTCCTAAGTCAGCCTGATCCTTGATTGCTTTTATTATTTTTGGATTACTGTGACCTAAAATCATTGGACCCCAAGATCCAATAAAGTCTACATAATCATTTCCGTCAACATCATGAAGATATGCCCCAGAGGCGCTCTTAATAAAAATAGGAGTACTATTAACATTCCCAAATGCTCTTACAGGTGAATTTACACCCCCAGGCATTACCGATTTTGCTTTATTAAAAAGAGACTTAGATTTATTCGTTTTACTCAAAATTAAAATTGTTTACAAAAAAGCTTGCTGATTTAGCAATATCTTGTGAGTTAAAAATAGCATTACTTAAAGCAATCATATCAAAATTTAGCTCCGCAACCTCGTGAAAGTTTTCATTACTTATTCCACCAATAATTGCTTTATTAGAAACATTAAACTTATTTATTAGGTCTAAGTCACTTTTTTCAATTGGAATTGCTTCCTTCTTTGTTGAAGACTGAGAGAAGGCACCAAATGAGACATAATTAGCACCTTCATTTATAGCTTTCTTTGCTTCTTCAATTGATGATTTACAGGTTTTACCAATAATAAGATTTTTGTATTTATTCCTAACAGCACGAACTGATAAATCGGATTTGCCTAGATGGACTCCATCTGCCCCTAAGTCATGAGCAAGGTGTGGAAAATCATTTATGATAGTAATTCCTTCTTTCTTTTTAATTTCTTTGATAAGAACTGAGAAAAAATCTTTCAGCTCTCTCGTTATTTCCTCTTTATAGCGGATTTGGAATATCTTTATCCCACAACCAAGACATATATTGATATCATGCAAAAGTTTTGTTTCATCGAACTTTGGAGGAGTTATTGCATAAATACCCTTTAATTTATCTTTAGCATCAATCACGATATAAAATATAACAGAATAGAAATGGATAAAATATTAATTCTTTTTTCAACAACTGATGGCCACACTGTTTCGATATGTAATCGAATTGCAGAAGTCTTATCTATTAATGGATCAGTCACAATTACCAGCCTCGAAGATTGTTCAGAGCTTGAGATAAAGAGTGCTGATAAAGTCTTAGTTGGTGCAAGCATCCGTTATGGAAAGCATAATAAAAACCTTTTTAGCTTTTCTAAGAAATATAAAAGTATTTTAGATTCAAAAGAGAATGCTTTTTTTAGTGTTAATGCAGTAGCAAGAAAACCAGAAAAATGTGATCCAGAAACAAATCCATATTTAATTAAATTTATGAAGCAATCAGCTTGGCAGCCCAAAAAATTGGGCGTTTTTGCGGGCAAGATTGATTATCCAAAGTATAAGTTTTTTGATAAACATATGATTAGATTTATTATGTGGATTACAAATGGACCAACAGATATTAATGAATCGTTTGAATTTACAGATTGGTCAAAAGTGGATGATTTTGCAAAAGATATATTTCATTAAGTGATATTGTTTTTATTGAAATTAATACTATTAATTTATTAAGATAACGCTATGGAACAAAATACATCTATCAACGTCACAGAAAGTGCGCAGAAAAGGATTCAGAATCTGCTTCCTGAATATGAATCAAATGCTTTCCGCGTTTATGTTACGGGAGGAGGTTGCTCCGGCTTCCAATATGGTTTTAAGTTTGATTCAGAAGAAGCTTTCGATGATGATGTAATTGATTTTGGCCATTTCAGAGTTTTATTAGATTCTCTTTCATATCCATATTTGTATGGCTCTGAGCTGGACTATGTTGAAGATCTCTCAGGCGCTAAATTTATTATTAAAAACCCTAACGCCAAAACCACATGCGGATGTGGTGAATCTTTTACCGTCTAGGCTCAACCAAGATACCTCTTTTTAAATAAGCTAAATAAGCAAAAGCTGCAGATTCTACAAATTTTGAAGGGATTAAACGATCTGTAAATTTTAAAGATGACCCAATATTTTTCTCTAGTCTTTCCATGAGGAATTTATTTTTGGTACCACCACCATGCAGCAATATCTCCCCAGGCATATCACAAGAATGGCAAAAATCAGATATGCATAAGGCTGTTAGCTCGCTTAGAGTTGCCAATAGATTTTCAGGATTATCTGATTTAAGTTCATCAAGATTATAGTAAAAAGATTTATCATCGGCTCTGGGATAGCCTTTAGTACGGATTTTATCAAGCAAGCTATTTAAAAGCCTTTGATCTATTTGTCCTGTAGCTGCAATCTTTCCATCTTCATCATATGGCATCCCAAAGTCACGCATTGCGACTAAATCTATTAAACAGTTACCAGGTCCGACATCTGAAGCTACTTTAATATCTTCTCCATCCAAGTAAGTACCATTAGATATTCCTCCAATATTGAAAATAACTTTTCTTTTGTTTGATTCAGCAAAAAGATATTTATGGAATTCTGGAACGAGCGGCGCACCCAAACCTCCTTTTTGCATGTCATAGTTTCTAAAATCATGAATTACTTTAATTCCAACTTCATCAGCTAGAAATTGGGCGCATCCAATTTGATAGCTTCGCTCAGTGTCATGAAACATAGTTTGTCCAGGAAAACCTATTCCAGATATTAAAGATGTATCAATTTCATCTAACAAGTTTTTAATTAGCTCCACAGAGCTCTTATTTAAGCTCTCCTCAAGTTCAAGCACAATTTCGTCATCTTCTTTGTTCTTAAAGCCTTTTTTAATAGCTTTCTCATATTTTGACTTGTAGTTTTTTTCAAGATTGTTTGATTTTGAGTGTATAAGTTCAAATCCATTACCGAAATCCACCACACACCCATCAATTGAATCAGCGCTTGTTCCGGTCATTAAACCAATAAAATATTTACTCATAAGCTACTTCATTACTTTCTAAGTCAAAAATTTTTAATGCCTCTTTACTTTCTTGAACAATAGCTTTGAAATCCTCTAGCTTGGACTGATCAATTGGCTTAGCTGATGGTAGTTCTACTTTAACTGGATCAGTCCTTTTATCACCAATTTTAAATTCATAATGTAGATGCGGTGCAGTTGCTAATCCAGAATCACCCACAAAAGCGATGATTTGACCCTGAGAGACTTTGGTGCCGACTTTTATTTTTGATTCAAACTTTTCCAAGTGGGCATAAAGAGTTGATATATTTCCGCCATGACGGATCTCTAAAGTCCTTCCATAACCACTTTTCCATCCGGCAAAGGAAATAACACCCTCGCCTGAGGCCTTAATTGGAGTATTTCTTCTAGCTGCATAATCTACTCCGTTATGTGCCTTAATTTTATGGAGTATTGGATGCATTCTGTTTGGATTGAAGTGAGAACTAATATAAGCAAAATCTAATGGCGCTCTTAAAAAAGCTTTTTTTACATTCTTACCATTTTCATCAAAATATTGCTTTCCAAGCTCATCATCAAAATATCTCTGGGCAGTATATCTCTGACCATTATTAATGAATTCAGCGAAAATTATGTCGCCGCTAGAAATCTTTTCTCCTTCCGAATAGTCAGTTTCATAAATAACTGAAAAAGTATCTCCATTTCGAACATCAAATATGAAATCAATATCCCAGCCAAAAATAAAAGCGAAGTCCATAATAATACTGTCCGGCATATTTGCTTTTAGACCAGACTCATAAAAAGAGCTTTGAATCTCTCCCATGCTAATTGATTTAAGTTTTTCAACTTCTTTTACAATCTTTTCAATTGAAATATCTTCTCCTATATCAACCCTTATGCTATTCAAGATATCTTTTTTGATTTCAATTCTATTTATCTCATCATTAAGGAAAGAAAACTTAATTTCATCACCAGGTCTAATATTTCTTAGCTCATTACTTCTATCAAGCTTGAGAATTTTATAAACAGTATTTAAAGGCACTCTATAGTCTTCAAAAATAATTGATAAATTTTCTCCATCTTTCACTTCGTGGATCGCAGATGTTTCCACTCTTTCGAGTTCAGGTTTAAAAAGCTCTTCAATAAATACATCTTCAATTGGTGGAGCTTCATTATTCTTGCGATCGACGCTTAGAAGAACAATTAAAAAGGCTGCAATTAGAAATGCCAACACAACATACTTAAATGATATTCTTTTGTATTCAATCATCAGTCTTCTAAATTGAGTATTTCGGCATTGCCACCAAAAGCAACTGTATTTTTAGTTATCGATCTCTCATCAACAAATTGGAGTAAGTAGTTTGGGCCACCAGCCTTAAATCCAGTCCCTGATAAACCCGTTCCTCCGAATGGTTGAGAGCCGACAACAGCACCCACGATATCTCTATTAATATAAGTATTTCCAGCAATAGACTTGTTGATGATGTCATCTGCCTTTGATTCAATTCTTGAATGGACACCCATGGTTAGACCATATTGTTTATTCTTAAGAGCATTTAGAATTTGATCAAGCTCATCGGTTTTGTATTTGATGACATGAAGTATCGGTCCAAACTTTTCTTCATTTATATCATCAATCGAATTTAATTCAATTAAGGTTGGCGAAACAAAATTACCATCAGGAGCTTGATTATGACTAAAAACTTGATATCCATTGTTTGAACATTCTGAAATATATTCAAGAAGCATATTTCTTGATCTTTCATCGATAATTGGACCCACATCACAGTGGAAGTCTTCGGGATTACCAACGGTAAGTTCAGCCATTGCATCTTTAATCATCTCTACCAGATCATCAAAAATACTCTCATGAATAATTGCTAATCTCAAAGCAGAACATCTTTGCCCGGCACTATTAAAGGAAGATCGCATTATGTCATCGACAACCTGCTCATGAAGAGAGCTGGAATCTATAAACATTGCATTAAGGCCACCAGTTTCAGCAATTAAAGAAGAGATAGGACCATCTTTCTTAGCCAACTGGAGATTAATTTTCTTTGCAGTTGCTGAGGATCCCGTAAAGGCAACTCCAGAAATGTGATCAAATGAAATTAGTTTTGAGCCTATTGAGCCATCTCCCTGAATTAATTTTAATGCAGATTTTGGTACACCATTTTTATAAAAAAGCTCAATCATCATGGTCGCAATGATTGGAGTATGCTCAGACGGCTTTGATATAACTGAATTCCCTGTTACAAGAGCCGCAGCTATTTGGCCTGCAAAAATGGCAAGCGGGAAATTCCATGGGCTGATGCACACAAAAGTACCTTTTGACTGGTAGAAAAGCTGATTTGATTCACCTGTTGGACCATTGAGGTTGTTGGGTTCGCTTAAAAGACTTTTAGCATTGTCTGCATAATATCTAAGAAAATCGACTGCCTCCCTAATTTCATCATAGGAATCTTTGTAAGTTTTCCCGGCTTCATGAATTAAGTAATATAAGAATTTTGTAGAATCTTTCTCTAAATTATCAGCAATTTTATAAAAGATATCTGCTCTCTCGCTAACAGGAGTATTTTTCCATTCAGTACATTGTTGGAAATTTAATTCATTTGCTATATCTGCAAAAGAACAATCCCCAATCTCATTTCCATTAGCTATTGAGTATCGTTTCTCATTTTTAGATTCATTAATTTCGCTACAAAAGTTTTTTGCCTCAACTTTTAAACTATCAAATTTCAAAAGGTCAGATTTTAAGTCAAGCAGATTCTTAGGTTCGCTTAAGTCATATCCAGATGAATTAACTCTTGGAGAGAAGATATCTGATGGGTTTACGATTTTTTCATGTTGAAGTTTATCAATAGCTTTTTTTACAGATTTAACTGGATCTTCTGCTAGATCATCTGGACTCACTTCTGGATTAAGTAAGTTATTCACAAATGAGCTGTTAGCACCATTTTCAAGCAGTCTTCTTACTAAATATGGGAGCAGATCTTTATATGGACCAATGGGTGCATATATTCCTGCGGAAGGTATTCCTCCTAGAACCTTATCTGCAGACTTATAAAGCAGCTCTCCCATTCCAAAAAGTCTTTGGAATTCATATTCTTTCTCTTCGGCCATAAAGTAAATCGAGGCTACAGAATGAGCATTATGAGTAGCAAACTTAGGCTTCAGATTATCTGAGCCAAGAAGTTTTGAGGCAATAAATAAATAGTTAAGGTCAGTAAGACTTTTATTAACAAGGACTGGGAACCCCTCATGACCACCGGCTTGAGAGAATTTTATTTCTCCATCCCAATAAGCGCCTTTTGTCAGCCTGACATGCATTTTTTCTCTTTTAGAGCACAAGTCATTCGCCCAATTGACAACATTTGATGCTCTCTTCCCATAAGCTTGAATAGCAAAACCCAATCCATTCCAATCCTTTATTCTTTTACTCATAGCAACTTCTTCAATCAAATCTTGACTTATAGAGAGCCTGTGTTGTTCTTCAGCATCAATTGTTATCTCTACATCATTTTGATATGCGAGGTTAACTAGGCTTAGGATTGAGTTAAGGATCTCTTTTTTTGTTAATTCATATTTGAGAGTTTCGTATCTTGGATGAAGTGCTGAAAGCTTTATTGATACTCCATGATTGATTCCAAACTCTCTATTAAGTTTAGCAACCCTTTCAATCGCCTCAACATAAGAATTATAGAAACCTTCTGCTTGTGATTTAGTTCTTGCAGCTTCACCGAGCATATCAAAGCTGTGGATAGACTTTTTCAGATTTGAACTTTTGATAACAGAATCAAAATCATTTCCCATTACAAATTCTTTGCTCAAGATCTGCATTGCAGTCATGATTGCTTGCCGCACAGAAGTCTCTCCAGTTTTTTGTGTCAGTTTGCCAATCCACTCAAGCGGATTATCAAATAATGCTCTTGGAGGCTGAATAACTTTACCTGCAATTAGTAAGCCCCAAGTAGCTGCATTAACGAATAAGCTATCTGCCTGATTAATATGATCTACCCAATTTGAATTTGTAATCTTTTCAGATATTAGTTCATCTTTTGTGTTGTCATCTGGGATTCTTAGAACAGATTCAGCAAGACACATTAAGGCAACGCCTTCATCATTTGTTAAACCATACTCACTTAGAAATTTATCTAGTAGTGTTCTGCCTGACTTATTTTTCCTACACTCAGTGATTATTTTTTTTGTTGCTGAAAAGATTTCTTTCTCTTTAGAGTCATCAAATTCACTTATTAAATATTTAGCAATTTCCT
The DNA here is from genome assembly GCA_902518715.1 of uncultured SAR86 cluster bacterium. Classification (GTDB taxonomy): domain Bacteria; phylum Pseudomonadota; class Gammaproteobacteria; order Magnimaribacterales; family D2472; genus CACNXK01. The sequence continues at coordinate 137,027 of CABYHU010000002.1, read as the reverse complement.
TATCTGAATGGAATTTTGTGAAATCTTTCATAAAGTTATTTTATACTATGATGGAGAAAAATTTTTATGAAAGAATCTCTTGAATTAATAAAGCGAGGCATCGATGAAGTCTTAACTGAAGACGACCTTGTTTCAAAACTTAAATCTAAAAAACAACTAACTGTTAAGGTTGGATTTGATCCAACTGCACCCGATCTTCATCTTGGCCATACTGTGATCTTAAACAAGATGAGGCACTTCCAGAATCTTGGTCATAAGGTAGTTTTTTTAATCGGAGATTTTACTGGAAGAATAGGGGATCCCTCTGGCAAAAACAAAACACGTCCATCACTTGATAAAGAGGAACTTGAAAAAAATGCCAAAACTTACTCCGACCAAGTATTTAAAATCTTAAATAAAGACTTAACAGATATCAGATTTAACTCTGAGTGGTGTGAAGATTTAGGTGCTGATGGAATTATTGGGCTTGCATCAAAATATAATTTAGGTCGTATGCTTGAAAGAGATGATTTTTCGAAACGCTACAAAGCAAATCAACAAATTGCCATTCACGAGTTTTTATATCCTTTAATTCAGGCCTACGACTCAATCGCTTTAAATGCTGATGTGGAAATGGGCGGAACTGACCAAAAATTTAATCTTCTTGTCGGAAGAGAGCTGCAAAGGGCATTTGATCAAGAGCCTCAAGTTTGTATAACCCTTCCTATCTTAGAAGGCTTGGATGGAATTAATAAAATGTCTAAATCTTTAGATAATTATGTTGGTATCAATGAAGATCCTGATGAAATGTTCGGCAAAATTATGTCAATTTCTGATGATTTGATGTGGAGATGGTTCGAATTACTGAGTTTTAGGCCAATAAATGAGGTAAATGAGCTAAAAAAAGAGGTGAAATCGGGTATGAACCCTCGAGATACTAAGATTTTGCTTGCTGAAGAGATAATTGAGCGATTTCATTCTAAAGAAGATGCTGAAAATGCAAAAAATACTTTTCTTGATAGATTCCAAAAAGGGGCAAAGCCAAAAGAAATAGAAACGTTCTCAATTTCTTTGGATGATGACATTGCTATTGGAAACCTGCTTAAAGAATCTGGGTTAGTTCAAAGCACATCGGAAGCGATGCGTTTAGTTAAACAGGGAGCAGTAAAAATTAATGATGAAAAAATTGATGACCCAAAACTTAGCATTGAAAAGAATCAAGAGTTACTTGTCCAAGTTGGCAAGAGAAGATTCTTAAAAATTAAAACCTAATTATTTCTTAGAAATTTCATTTAGAGCAAATCCATATATCTCAGAAATTGCTTCAATCTGTTTTGATCGAGGAGTACCTGCACCATGTCCAGCTCGATCTTCAATTCTAATTAAAATTTTATTTTCACAACCTTGAGCTTCTTGAAGACGGGCTGCAAATTTATATGAGTGAGATGGCACAACACGATCATCTCTGTTAGAAGTGAAAACTAAAGTAGTTGGATAACATACTCCATCTTGAATATTGTGATAGGGCGAATACTCATACAAATTTAAAAAAGCATCTTTTTCATCTGGTGATCCATAGTCGCTTGTCCATGCCCACCCAATTGTAAACTTATGAAATCTCAGCATGTCCATAACTCCAACTCCTGGTAAAGCCACTTTGAATAACTCAGGATTTTGAAGCATAGTTGCTCCAACTAAAAGTCCACCATTTGATCTTCCCTCAATTGCAGTTGTCTCTGGAGAACCAATTCCAGTTGCATGTAAAAATTTTGCAGCATAGGCAAAATCATCAAAGACATTTTGTTTGTTGAAGAGCATCCCATCCTCATGCCATTTTGCTCCATACTCAGATCCACCTCGCAAACTTGCAACTGCAACTACGCCACCTTGATTCATCCAAGATAGAAATCTTTTACTAAAACCAGGAAGAATTGAGATATCAAAACCTCCATATCCATAAAGCAACACTGGTGTATTTTCATCAACATTTATATTGCTTAAACTACTGATATGCAGTGGTATTTTAGTTCCATCTTTTGATTCATAAAACCATAATTTTGTCTCATAATCATCTACATTATGATCTGCTAGTTGCTCTTCCCAAAAAACATCGTAAGAGAAATCTTCCATATTTATCTTGTAGATTTTTGTCGGGGTAACGTAGTTAGAAAAATTAAAGTAAGTTTCTTTGTCGTCTATTCCGCCACCAAATCCGCTTATAGTTCCAGCAAGCTCAAAACTGAAATCATTCAGATGGTTTCCATTCATATCGAAGAATTTGATTTTTGAAATGGTATCTACCAGATAATTAATAACTATTTTTTCATTGACTATATTGACAGAACGAATTGCAAAATCAGATTCACTAATTACGTCATTCCAAACGTAAGATCCGTTTTTAATTGTTAGCGCTGAAACTTTTCCATTAGGAGCATTTTCTGTTGAGTAGAAAAATAGAACATCATCTTTGCTTGTTATGTATCCATACTCACCAATTAGCTCATCGATGACTGGAATGAAATTTTCAGAATCATTAGATTTAATATAGATTCTATTTTTTTCTTCTGTCCCATCACTGATCGAAAGAATTTTATGAGCATTATTTTCGGAGATCGAAATCGACCAACCCCATCTGGGTTGGTCAGGATTTTCATAAATTAGCTCATCTTCATCTTGTGATGTACCTAATTTATGAAACATTAATTTTGGTTGTTCATTTATATCTGCTAACAACTCATCTGTTGGCTCAGAATATTTTTGATAATAAAAACCTGAATTATTTTTTTCCCAAACGGCTCCAGAAAATTTTGACCAATTAATTGTTTCCTCTAAAAGCTCTCGAGTCTCTATGTTCATAATTTTCCAAATGCGCCAATCTGATCCTCCATCCGAAATTGAATATGCGATCCATTTTCCATCTGGGCTAATGCTAGTTCCGCCCAAAGAGAATGTTCCGTCATCTGAAAATGAATTTGGATCAATTAATACTTCTGCCTCACATTCTTCAAGGCAGTCTTTCATCATTAATTTGCTATGCTGCCAATCACCCTCATTAAAATAGTAAAAAATTCGATCATTTTGCACATATGGAGTACTAATTGACTCTCCATCCCATACTTTTTCTAAATCTTTACCAATATTTCGAGTAAAAGGGCCTTTTTTTAGGTATTTTTCAGTAAATTTGTTCTGATTTTGCTCCCAAGCGGTAGATTCAGGCGATGTGAAGTCCTCAAGCCACCTATATTGGTCCTCAACTGTTACTCCGAAGATCTCCTCAACAGTACCATCTTTCCTAGATTCTGGGTAATCTTCATCATTATTCATATTTGAGCAACCTGCTACAAAAATAAGGGTTATAAAGTAGATATGGGATAGTTTCATGTATACAATATCTTATCAATAAATTAGAGGTAAAAACATGAATCAATTCATTGCAGCATGGGAATTTGCGCTTAAAAACTTTCAATATCTATTTTTACTGGTTTTACCAGTAATGGTGAGTGAAATGCTAGTCGCATATTTATTAATACCTATTGATGGAATGGATCCAATGGATATAAGCGAGTATATGTCCGGAAACCTAGCAAGCATTATGATAGTTTCACTTATTGCTATTGTGCTCAGTGTATCTCTTACTGGCGGATTGATGGTTGCTTATCAATCAATTATGTCGCAAGAGGCCTCTAATCCAATAAATGCATTATCTGCTGGGTTTAAGAAATTCTTTCCTTTGCTTGGAGCAACTATTCTTTCATCCTTATTGATTGGCTTGGGAGCAATCCTTTTAATACTTCCTGCCTTTTATTTTATGGGACGTGTTTACCTTTTCCCAGCATATATTATGTTTGAAGATAAGGGCGTTATGGATTCTCTAAGAGCTTCATGGGAAGCAACCGATGAGCACGGAACAACCCTTTTCTTTTTAACCTTTGTATTTTTTGTACTTACGCTTGTAGCGGGCTCATTAATGTCAGGTGTAATATTCAATGGCAATCCAGTTGCAGGAACTATTGGGGCAGGGCTTGTTGAGTATGTTTTCATTCTCCCCTGGATGTACATCTACTTTAGCTTATATAAATCTATAAAGAGCTAAACGTATTGTTGTGATTGCATTTGGAGGGTAAAATGCTCCTTCCAATTTAATTGGGTCTGTAGCTCAGCTTGGTTAGAGCGCACCCCTGATAAGGGTGAGGTCGGTGGTTCGAGTCCACCCAGACCCACCATCTTTTTCCAACCTGATACAAAAAGTTTCTTTTTAGCCACACTTACATTAATTTTTTCAAGTAAAATCTGTACCGTTGTGCATAGATTTTTTTATTTTTTAATTTTCTTCTTTTCGATAACTCTTCTATCGCATCCAAATTCTTCTATTGAGAAGTATCCTGACGAAATTGCACATGCTCCAACACCTCTGCCAGATAGAGTAGTCTTAACTTGGAATGATGATCCTGCAACAACCCAAGCAGTAACATGGAGAACTGATACATCTATCGAAGTGGGGCTTGCACAGCTTGCTATAGCAAATGCAAATGGGAGGGCACTTAAGCCAGATGAGTTTAAAGCAGAAACAAGTTACTTTGAGAGTGATATAAATGATGCTCATTACCATAGTGTTACTTTTAAGAATCTTCAACCCAATACTCTATATGCTTATAGAGTTGGAGATGGAGTAAATTGGACAGAGTATTATCACTTTAAAACTGCAAGCTCTTCAGAAGATCCCTTCAGTTTTATTTATTTCGGTGACGCACAAAATGAAGTGAGAACTCATTGGTCCAGAGTTTTTAGGGAAGCTTTTCGTGACGCACCAAGAGCTGCATTTACATTACATGCTGGTGATTTAATTGATGAACACAATATGGACTCACAATGGGGTGAATGGCATCAGGGTCCTGATTGGGTAAATGGAACAATTCCTGTAATAGCAACCCCTGGCAATCATGAATATCAAAAAGATTCTGAGACTAAAAGAATATGGACAAACAAAGATGGTCAACCTATCAATATCGAAATTGAATCTTTAAACAATGATAATCCAGGGATCTTTATTGTTGATATCGAAGACTTTCAAAATAGAACAGGAACAATAAAGATTAAAGATTCTGGAGAAATAATAGATGCCGATGAGGGCATTGAATTAATTACAGGGTATAAAAAAGAAGAACTCATAAATAAACCAATTTTGGGTGGCAAAGCTCCACTATATGATCGTCTTCAAAATCCGGATGGTATTCAAAAGGTTAGCAATCATTGGAGACCACAATTCTCCTTTCCAATCCAGAATGTTCCCGATGAGAGATTAAAGGAGACTTTATACTTTCTGGATTACCAAGGTGTTCGTTTTATATCGCTTGATTCAAATATTGAAATGGAGATTCAAGTAGATTGGCTTAGAAAAGTTCTAGAAGAGAATGATAATCGTTGGACGATAATTACATTTCACCATCCACTATATTCTCCTGCATCAGATCGAGATAATTTAGAAATGCGTAAACTATGGAAACCATTACTTGATGAATTTAAAGTTGATCTTGTTTTAAGCGGGCACGATCATACCTACTCTCGTACCGGTCTAATTGATGCAAAAAAAGTTGAAAATATTCCAACAGGTTATCAGCAAGCTTATGATCCAGAAATCGGGACTGTCCATGTTGTTTCAGTAAGCGGACCAAAAATGTATGAAATTACTAAAGGTTCATATGCAAAAAAGCTCGGAGAAAATACTCAGCTCTATCAAATTATAGATATTAACAAAGATAATCTTAGGTTCCGCGCATATACGGCAACGGGAAAGCTATACGATGAATTTCTTCTTAAAAAACGTAAAGATCAACCAAACTTATTGATTGAAACCAACTCTTAAATTTTTTTAAAACCATTTTATGTTGCAACCCATTGAAGGAAGCTGATTCGAATTAATTTCTTTGCCACCAATGAGATTGTCTATTGCATCTCTAAGATCTTTACCAGTTGGCTCAATGCCTGAATTAGGCGAGCTTTCATCAAGCCTGCCTCTATACACTAGCTGTTGCGAGCGATTAAAAAGATAGAATTCAGGAGTACATTCCGCCTTATATTTTTTAGCTATCTCCTGAGTTGAATCAAATAAGTAGGGGAATGATAGTCCTAGGTCTTTCCATAACTCACCCATCTTATCCGGCCCGTCTTGAGGATAGTTTTCTATATCATTTGAGCTGATAGCTACCATATTAAGAATCTCAGCATAATCTCCAGCAAGACGCTTAATTTCGTCATGATAATGAATGACATAAGGACAATGATTACAGATAAACATTATTAACGAAGGTTTAGCTTCATCAAGCTCACTTGAAGAAAAGTCATTGCCGCTAACTGTATTTAGAAGTTTAAACTCCTCTAAGCTAGAGCCAAGCTCTAGCATGCTTGAATATGTTAATGCCATTGGATTATTTTAAAGCATTTAAAAAAAGAATGGGCTGACCGAAGCCAGCCCGAGGAGGCTTTATAGCCAAAACTTAGTAGTGCGACTTTGTTTTAAACTTAGTTTGCCCCGATGAATTTGTTGCGCCGTGATAGCCTTGGTCAGCAGGCATATAGAATGTTAGTCCTGGTAATTCATGGAATTGATGTTCATGATAATCAGCACCTGCATCTGCAGCTCTTAAGTACACTGTATGAGTATTACCTGATGCGCCTTTAAAAGGTCCAACAGAAACTGTTCCGCTAACTTCTAAACCACTACTTGCAGATGTAACATCAATAAGGGAATTATCAAATGTTGTAACAATCTCAATTCTTCCATTGGTGTACATGCCAGTGTGGACTCCACAATGAGGATAAAGAGTTGTAGGCGTGGAGTCCGTTACTGTTAATGTATGGCTGGATTGATCCCAGCCTTCAGGGGAACCGATATTGTTTGATCCGCTAGTATCATTGGCTGTTGTTGATATTTCAAATGGATGTGCAGAAAAAACGCTGTTTGCTGTTGGTTCAAATACAATAGTGTCACCAACTCGTGCATAAATTACTAATGCAGTTGAGTCAGCATTAATTCCATCAACTGTGTAATAAGCTGAACCGCTATTACCAACTGTATAGGTTGTTGTCCTGAAGTCCTCAACATCTGTCAGGCCTGTTCTTGAACTCTTATCTGAAACCCACTGTAAAGTATCAAAGATTATTTGATCAATTTCAGCACTATCAGCGGTATCATCCAAGATCCCTTTTAGAAGGGGAGTTACATAGTCTCTGGCAGTCATAGAGAAGTATGCTTGCTCATTATCTGAATCGACATAGACTTTTTGCAAGAACGAAGAAAAACTTCCTGATAAGTTTTCTAGCTGTGTATTTGTAACCGTATAATTAGGTAAATTAAGATTCAACAAAACATCTCTTACTAGAGTCGTATCTCCAAGAGAGGTTTCAGTTGATGCATCTCGATTAAAAATAGCATCATTTATTGTTGCAACTGCCGTTAGAGTATCTGCACCAGACATACTTTGAAGAACACTCAAAGACTCATACATCATAAGTAGTTGTGTATTAACCAATGCAGCTTTATTTGATGCAGCATCATTGACGCTTTGGTATGGATCATCAAAGCGGATCATAAAGTTTGAATCAACCCCAAGTTTTTCTTTAAGAGAGGTAAATGAGAATCGATTGTCTAGATATAGTGTTGAACTTAGTGGAGAAATTACAAAGTTTTGATCAATAGTAGGATCAGCTATGGCCATTGTGAAAGCATCTCCGTCATTAGTGACAGGATTAAAGCCATCCTCCGCTATTATTTCTATTGTTCCAGGAGCGTTGTCGTCTACCTCTAATGAGAATGACCCATCCGAAGAAGTCGTTGTTGTATATGTAGCTCCTTCGCAAGTTGCATCTCCATCTGAATCAGTAACAGGAATACATACAGTTGCTGATTGTATATAACCATCTCTAATTAATACTCCATCATAATTTGATGTAACCGGATCATCAGATGTGTCGTTGGTTACGGTTACTGTGAAAGCTTGAGAATCAGAGGCTGTTCCATCTGAAACACTTACTTCCAATTCATAGACATTATCAGCATTTGAGTCTCCTGGAACTTCAAAATCAGGAGCAGTATTAAAGGAGACGCTCCCAGTTGTGTTAATAGTAAATAAACTGGAGTCAGCACCTGAAGTTATTGAATAAGTTAACGCATCACCATCACTATCGGTAGCAGTAACTAAAAAAGCTCCAGTTTGGTTTTCAACTGCAGAGTAGCTTGATGTTGAATTCGTTATTGTCGGTGGATTGTTGCCGTAGCCGCCGCCACCGCCGCCACCGCCGCCATAATCGCTTCCACCACCGCCGCCACCGCCGCCACAAGCAGCTATGGTTATGGTAGCTATAACAACTAAAACGTTTTTAAAATTTGATCTATACATATAAGCCTCCTAAACAAATATTTATAGAGAGAATTTCCCTTTAAGTTTTATATTCGCAGTACTGGGCGTTCGAGATATGTAAGAAATAAGTGTGCCCACTTAAATCAAGATCCTGACAAGGCAGTAATTAATAAATTTATGGCTCAAAAAATAAATTTCAAGCCATAAATTATAAAAAAGATGGATTAATTTAGATCAAATCTGTCAGCATTCATGACTTTATTCCATGCATGAACAAAGTCACCTTTAAATTTATCAAGCGAATCATCACTTGCATAAACTTCTACGAGAGCTCTTAGCTGCGAGTTTGAGCCAAAAACTAAATCAGTCCTTGAAGCTGTTCTAACTTTCTCACCAGAAACTCTATCGATTGCTTCATAAGAATTTCCAGTTCCGTTAGGCCTCCATTTAACTGACATATCTAAGAGAGTTCTGAAATAGTCATTAGATAATTCATCTTTATTTTCAGTAAAAAGACCATATCCACTTGAGCTTATTCCTAAAGATCTAAGACCGCCAACTAAAACCGTCATCTCTGGAGCTGTAAGCCCAAGTAATTGAGCTTTATCAAGCATAATTTCCTCAGGATTAACATTTAGTCCAGATTTATGAAAGTTTTTAAAGCCGTCAGATTGTGGTTCAAGAACTTCAAAAGATTCTACATCAGTATTTTCTTGTGTTGCATCACCTCGCCCTGGAGTAAAAGGAACTTCAATACCAGAAGCTTTCTCAATAGCAACATTACCTGCTAAAACAATAACATCAGCAACTGAGGCGCCAGTTTCTTTTGCTATTGCTTCATAAATCTCTAACACTTTACTTAATTGATCAGGATTATTAGCTTCCCAATTCTTTTGAGGCTCTAATCTAATTCTTGCGCCATTTGCTCCACCCCGCATGTCAGAACCTCTATAAGTAGATGCACTTGACCAAGCTGTTTCAATCATTTCTTGGATTGATAGACCACAATTGAGAATTTTCTCTTTTACGGCACTTACATCATAAGTTGAATCTCCAGCAGGCACAGGATCTTGCCAAATCAATTCCTCTTCAGGAACTTCTGGCCCCATATATCTTGTTTTGGGTCCCATATCTCTATGCAATAACTTGAACCAAGCTCTTGCAAAAGCATCTGCAAATTCATCCGGGTTCTCATGAAAACGTTTTGATATTTCTTTGTAGCTTGGATCTTCTCTCATCGCCATATCAGCAGTTGTCATCATTGTTGGAACTTTCACTGAAGCATCTTCCGCGTCCGGAGCCATATCTTCTTCTTTTTGCCCAACAGCATGCCAAATGTGTGCGCCTGCAGGACTCTTGGTTAGCTCCCACTCATATCCAAAGAGTAAGTCAAAGTATCCATTATCCCATTGTGTTGGATTTGCAGTCCATGCACCTTCAATACCACTAGTAATAGTGTCACTTCCAACTCCTGAACCATAGCTACTTGTCCATCCAAATCCCATCTCTTCAAGAGGAGCTCCTTCTGGCTCTGCTTGAACATGATCTTCAGTGCTTGCTCCATGAGCTTTACCAAAAGTATGTCCACCAGCAACAAGTGCAACTGTTTCTTCATCGTTCATAGCCATTCTGCCAAAGGTCTCCCTAATATCTCTTGCACTTGCAAGTGGATCAGGATTTCCATCTGGACCCTGAGGATTTACATAAATCAATCCCATCTGGACAGCAGCAAGGGGGTTATCAAGCTCTCTATCACCTTTATATCTATTATTTTCAAGCCATCCAGTTTCAACACCCCAATGAATATCTTCTTCTGGACCCCAGATATCAGGTCTTCCACCACTGAAACCAAAGGTCTTTCCACCCATGGACTCAATTGCCACATTGCCGGCTAATATTAATAGATCAGCCCAACTTATTTTCTTGCCATATTTTTGTTTGATTGGCCAAAGTAGTCGTCTAGCTTTATCAAGGTTTCCATTATCAGGCCAACTATTCAATGGAGCGAATCTCTGTGCACCAGTTCCACCTCCACCTCGGCCGTCTGTACTTCTATATGTTCCAGCAGCATGCCAAGTCATTCTTATAAAAAATGGACCATAGTGACCATAGTCTGCAGGCCACCATTCCTGTGAATCAGTCATGAGATCATTTAGATCTTTTTTCAGAGCATCATAGTCGATATCTTCAAATTCTTTTCTATAGTCAAAACCCTCATCCATTGGATCAGATTTTCTATCATGCTGATGCAGAATATTTAAATTTAGTTGCTCAGGCCACCAATCTTTATTGGATGTACCACTTGAACTATTACTTGTCATAGCGCCATGCATAACAGGACACTTACCTTCATTTTCCATCGAAAACTCCTTTAATCAATTTATATATATTATTTAAAGATTCTAAACTTTTTTTCAATTTAATTTAATACAAATCAATGATTTTTTGCTAATTTATAACCATTAAATCTTCAGCAACAATAACTTCCCCATCATAGACAGACGAAATCTCTTTATATATCTCATCTGGAGTCGACCCCCAAAATAAAATATGAGATAGAACCAACTTATTTGGCTTTATCCTTTTAGCTATTTCGCCTAATTCAAGAGTAGAAGTGTGATGACCTTTGTGATATTTCTGCCAATCTGGAGTTTTATTCAAGAAGCCAGCATATGAGTAAACCTCATGAACTAAAATATCAGCATCTTTAGCGTAACTTTCTAAAATTTCTGATGGCCCTGTATCACCTGAAAAAACAATCACTTTATCTGCAGATGTAAACCTAAAGCCATATGATTCATGAAGTCCTCCATGATCAACTCTAAAGGATTCAACTTTAACATCTTCATTTTGAAAAATTACGCCATTTTTCAATTCATGAAAGTTAAATTTATAACCTAATTTATTTGCTGGCTGAGTTCCATAAATACGATAATCGATATCTGTTTTGTAGGCTTTGAGAATATTTGTTGCCATATTCTCAAGATCTTTAGGACCAAAAAGTTCAACTTTTTCATTTCTACCCATGATCCAAGGAGTTATTAAGAAATCTGATAACCCCATAGTATGATCAGAGTGAATATGAGTTAAAAATGCATGCTTTAATTTGGCAGGAATTAATGCATCTATATCTCCACCCCAATTCGAAGATAGTTCAGCCGCTCTTCTGATTACTCCGGGACCAAAATCCACCAAGTATGCATTATCATTTACTATTACCGCGTAAGCAGATCCCATTCTTTGAGGATCTGGGTTTGGAGTGCCTGACCCCAAGATAGCCAAACGAGTTTCAGCCCCCAAAAGACTTGAAAAAAATAAAAATGACGTCAATATAAATTTCATTACTTAATTCTTAAATTAATAGTCAATTTAGAATTTACACCACTGAATTTTTTATGACAAATAAAAATATATTAATAATTGGTTCCTCAGGCGGAATTGGCAAAGCTTTCGTTGATATTTTTGCAAAACAAAATGCTGATAATAAGATTATTGGACTATCAAGATCAGAAAATACAGATATTGAAAACCTTCATGCCCATCATTTTTTAGATTTAGAAAATGAGAACTCCATTGAGAGTGCCGCAAAACAGGCAGAGGCATATGGGCCTTACCAATTAATAATTGTTGCAACTGGAGTCCTCCATGGCGCTGATTTTTCTCCAGAAAAAAGCTTGAAACAAATATCAGCTGATAACTTTAAGAAAGTTCTTAACATAAATACCGTTGGACCCGCTTTAGTTGGCAAATCCTTTTTACCCATGCTAGATAATAAAAATTCTAGTGTTTTTGCTTTTTTGAGTGCAAGAGTTGGTAGCATTTCAGACAATAATTTGGGTGGATGGCATGCATACAGAGCTAGCAAAGCTTCACTAAACATGCTGATTAAGAATTTTGCAATTGAATTAGCTAGAACTAATAAATTAGCAAAAGTTATTGGACTTCATCCAGGCACAGTTGATACTCAGTTGAGTAAACCATTTCAAAAAAATGTTCCAGACAATAAACTTTTCACTCCAAAGTTTTCTGCAGATGCAATGATTAATGTTGTAGATGGACTGAAAGAAGGTGATTCAGGATCAGTTTTTGCATTTGATGGTAGTAAAATAGAAAGTTAGATGAGAAATTTAGTTTGGTTTAGAAATGATCTAAGGGTTTATGACAATCCTGCTTTGGATGCAGCATGTAATGCTAATAATGAGGTTATAGCGGTCTATATTGTCAGTGAATCACAGTGGGATGAGCATAATGATTCTGTAAATAAGATTTCATTTTGGTTTAGATGCTTGGTTGAGCTCGAAAAAGAGCTTAAAAAGATAAATATTCCTCTAATCATTTTAAAGTCAGATTTTTACAAAGATCATTCAAAAAAACTTCTAGAGTTTTCAACTGAAAATAATTTAGACAACATCTTCTTTAATATTGAATATCCTGTAAATGAAAGAAAAAGAGATGAAGAAGTTACTCAGACTTTTGAAAATCAAAATAAGGGAGTATTTTCATTCCATGATCAGGTTATTCATAAACCTGGAACATTAAAAACAAAAGCTGGAGGAGATTTCTCAGTTTACAGTCCCTTTAAAAGATGTTGGTTTGCTGAATTAGATTATGCAATGCTTGAAGAAATTCCCATTCCTTCACCAGTAAGTCAGATAAATATTTCTCATCAGAATGAATTTGATATTCATAGCTATGACAAATCTAAAATAAATCAAGATCTTTGGCCTGTCGGCGAGACTAACGTCCAGACAATGATCTCAAATTTCTTAGAGAAAAAAGGAACCTTATACAAAACTGATAGGAACTTTCCTTCGATGAAAGCAACATCTATGGCTTCTCCTTATTTGAATACGGGTGTTGTTTCGTCAAAGTGGTGCTTGAATCAATCAAGAAACTTTAATTACGATGCTTTAGATGAGGGAGATAAAGGAATTGTTCACTGGGTGTCTGAAATACTTTGGAGAGAATTCTACCGGCACATAATATTTAATTATCCAAGAGTATCAAAAGGCAAACCTTTCCAAATGCGGTATGAGAATATCCCTTGGGAGAATAATCCAGATTTTATCGAAGCATGGAAAAATGGGAGAACGGGGATACCTATAGTTGATGCAGGAATTAGACAAATGATTGAAACAGGGTGGATGCATAATAGATTAAGAATGATTGTGGCAATGTTCTTATCTAAGAATTTGCTGGTGGATTGGAAAATAGGCGAAGAATTTTTTATGAAGCATCTTATAGATGGTGATATTGCTTCAAATAATGGTGGTTGGCAGTGGAGTGCATCTACAGGGACTGATGCTGCTCCGTATTTCAGAATAATGAATCCAGAAACTCAATCACTAAGATTTGATGAAACAGGTGAATATATTAGGAAATATGTAAAAGAACTTCGAGATTGCCCAAATAAAGAAGTTCACATGCCAAGTAATCCAAAAGATCTTGGCTATGTTGAGCCAATTGTTGATTTGAAGACTTCAAGACAAAAAGCCATCGACGTATTTGGCAGCATTAAAAAAGATAATTAAATATCTTTTTTGCTATGCTAGTACAATAGATTTATATAAAAATTTTAATTGCATGTATTCATTAAGGAGATTTTATGAATAAATATTTAGACGCAATGGCAAAACCCTTTATGCCTATAACTCCTTGGCTGCTTAGACTTGGTCTTGGGATAGCATTTATCTACCATGGAATCGGTAAGTTTCCATTACCACCTGAAAGAATGGTTACCTGGTTTGAAAGCATGGGCTTTATGTATCCGGAGATTGTTACAAGTCTTGTTGCTTTGGGTGAAGTAGGGGCTGGTGCCGGAATAATTTTGGGAGGACTATTGCCAGGCAATTTTGGTAATTTAGTTACAAGACTATCCGGAGGGGCAGTTGTAGTAATTATGATTGGTGCTATTTACCTAGCTCATATGGATTGGTTTGCTGATTTAAGAAAGCTATTCACAAGCGAACAAATTTTCTTATTTATTATTGGTTTATATTTCACGATAAGAGGGAATAACTAAAAAAGTAAAAAATACTTGTAAATCTAAATGAGAATCATTATCATTCTCACTATCACTTAAGATATAAGAGTTAGTTATATGAGACAAGTATTATTTTTAAGCTTAATCGCAGTGTGCGGTTTTTTCATTTCTGGTTCAGTTTCTGCGCAAGATGCTGAAATAGAAGAAGTTGTAGTAAAAGGTAAAGTGCTCCAATCAGATCAAGTTAATGCTCTGAAGACACCAACGCCTATTATTAATGTTCCCCAATCTCTAACAATCGTTACTGATGATGAGATGCTTGAGAAAGGCATGAGATCTATTGGAGACATAATCAGATATACGCCTGGTGTAAATACCTCACAAGGTGAAGGGCACAGAGATGCGGTAGTTTTCAGAGGTGTAAGATCCACAGCTGACTTCTTCCAAGATGGTGCCAGAGATGATGTTCAATACTATCGCTCACTATATAACGTGGAACAGGTTGAAATCTTAAGAGGGCCAAATGCACTTCTATTTGGAAGAGGTGGAACAGGTGGAGCTCTTAACAGAGTTACAAAAAAAGCTATGGTTGGAGACGATTTCAGGACAGTTAACCTGGGCATGGACTCATTTGGAGCATTTGATGTTGCTGCTGACATAAACATGGATATGGGCGATACAATGGCGCTTCGTATAAATGTTCATAGCGATACTCTTGAAAATCATAGAGATTACTATGAAGGCGACAGATTAGGCTTTAATCCGATACTTAGAATGAAGTTGAGTTCTGATACAACATTAGATCTTTCATATGAGCATATTGATCATGAGAGATTTATTGATAGAGGTATACCAACAGCAAATAATGTACCGGTAAAAGATTTTGCAGGTATTGTTTTCGGAGATAAGGACAATAATATTCATACCGTTGAAGCTTCTGTTTTTCGAGCAACTGTAAGTCATGTTTTCTCAGATACAAGAAAAGGAAACCTATCTATGACATCAAACAGTTTTGAAAAGATGTATCAAAATACTTATGCTGCATCCCATACTGCTGGGAGTGGTGTGGTAACTATGGATGGTTACCATGATCCAACAGAAAGAGATAACTTTATACTTTCTGGTAGCTTAGTTAATGAACTTACAATTGGAAACACTACACATACAGTTCTTGCAGGTTTTGAAAGCATCGAAACAGAAAATAGTAACTTCAGATTTAATACTTATTGGACTTCAAAAGATTGCTCAGTAAGTGGTTATGATCAAGAGTCTTTCAATATTACTGACCCAATGGACTTCACTATAACAGCAGGCGGAGCTCCAACATCAGTAGAATATACAAATCCTTGTTCCCTTAAATCAAGCACAGAAACTGATATTAGTGTTACTTCTTTCTTTATTCAGGATCAAATAGACGTAACTGACAACTTAGTTTTAGTTCTAGGTGGAAGACATGATACTTTTGATGTGACTGTAGATGACATTAAGAATGGAACATCAGCGGCCAGAGAAGATAGTGAATTTTCTCCAAGAATGGGATTAATATATAAACCAAGAGATGCTATATCTATTTACTACAGTTACAGTGAGAGTTTTGCACCAAGATCTGGTGAGCAGTACAAAAAACTTACAGGCGGATCTCCTGGCTCAGGTGAAACTTTGCGACCTGACTATTTCGAGAATACAGAATTAGGCTTAAAAGTAGACTTAACTTCTGATCTAAGTTTAACTACTGCTTACTTTGACAGCAAAGCTGATAAAGCTGGTTATGATGGGTCTAGTGCTGAATATATAGTTGAAAGAGGCCTTGAAGTTAATGGAATGGAGTTAGAACTTAAAGGGAGAGTTAACGATAAGCTAGACCTCACTCTTGGCCTTTCAAATATCATAGATGCAAAGAATGGTACAAAAGACGCGAGAGAAGTCCCTGAAACAACAGCTTCAATGTGGGCGAATGTTTCAATGAATCCTAAGCTTGGATGGGCTGTAGGTGTTATACATCAAGACGACTCACTTATTAAAGATGGTGGTACGCAAATGCTACCTTCTTATACAAGAGTTGATGCTGCACTTTACTATATGCTTTCTGATGACTTCAGACTTCAGCTGAACATGGAAAATTTAGCAGATAAGTTATATTTTCCACATTCACATAGCACTCATCAAGCTTCTGTAGGAAGAGAAAGAAACGTAAGACTTTCTCTAACACGAAGCTTCTAATTTGGGAGTTTGATAAGTTTTAAGTTGAGGATAAAGAGTTAATCGGGTAATACTTCCTTTAATCACACACCCCTTAGCTCTTCATTTTAAAAAAAGGGCGACTCAGTCGCCCTTAACTTAAAAATCTCATAATGATTAGAATGCAATACACTTTCCCCTTTTTGACGGTTATTCTCTCTAATCATTCAATGGAGTGACTTAAAGTCACCCCATTTTTTTTGTTTTAAAAATTGTATTATCTAAAAAAATCAATATAGAATCTAAATATGACTAAATATATAGTTAAAAGTTATTTAGCCCTGTTAAATAGATTCGAAGCTTTTGCAAAAAATCTTGGCAGTTTTGGTTTGGCAGTGATTTATACCATTGGTCATATATGGATTGCTATTCTCTGTGCTGCTTTTATATTTGACGCCTCACTTAATCTTGCTGCAATGGATGCTTTTATTGAGCCAGTTATAAATGGCTTTTGGTTTTATGCGCTTCACAAATTTTTTGCTGAGATTTTAAGAAAAATAACTCTAACTGTTGTATACACTATTGGACATATTTTTATTGCAACGATGTGCGCTGTAATAATATTCTCAGCCACAGTAAACCTTGCTGCAATAGATGCTTTTGTAGAGCCGATAATCAATGCATTCTGGTTTTATTTTTTGCATAGTTTCTATGGAGCATATTCACAAAAAAGAGAGGTCTCTTATGAGTAAAAAGACTAATCCAATTCAATCGTCTATTTGGATAGCTGAACAAGCAATTTTGCTTGTTATCGCGGTGGCTACTATAGGAGCAACAATAATTGAGCTAGTAAGAATATTTGATGTTATGACTGTCAATTTGAGTGATCTATTTCTATTATTTATATATGCTGAAGTGCTTGGTATGGTCGGAGTTTTTTATAGGGATAATAGAATACCAGTTACTCTGCCTATAATTATTGCTATTACTGCATTAACAAGAATGATAATTCTTCAAAGCAAAGGCCTAGATGCTATTAATATTATCTATGAGGCATCTGGCATTTTATTATTGTCCGTTGCAGCCTATATTATGAGCCTTAAAGATAAGAATAGTTTATCAAAACTTAAATTACGTGAGAGTGAAAATAATGAAGAAGCCTAATATTTTTAAACGCATTATTCTGTTTATTGTTGATAGCTGGAGGGTTGTCATGGATGTAAAATATAATCCCTTGAAACACATACCAGACCCAAGTTTGCAAACTTACTTCATGCTTATACTGTTTTCAATATGGAGCGTTGCTTTTGGGCTAATTGCGATCTTCTGGCTCGGGTTTATAAACTATAGTATTTCTACCAGTATTATTGTTCATCTATCTATACTTATTCCTTTGATTTTTACAAATGCAGTATTTATTGATGCTGAGAGAGATGGCGAAAAATGGTTGAAGGAGTGGCGTGAAGAGCAATCAAGATTTAGGATCGTAGCAAATAGGTTAAAGACTAAAAACCTAGTTTTATGGAATCCTTATAAAGAAGCTTAGATTATAAAAATGGTGGAGCTACGCGGGATCGAACCGCGGACCCCCTGCTTGCAAAGCAGGTGCTCTCCCAGCTGAGCTATAGCCCCACATTAATTTGCATATTGTATATACATTAACCGAATAAAAAAAGAAAAAGAGATTTAAGTTAAAGCTTTAATTATATTTGCGGACTGACTTTCACAATTGGGGCCCATTAGATGGACTCCATCAATACCTGGGAGATCTTTGATCTGGTCAATGAGCTCAATACATATTTTCTCACCTTCTGAAACTGGATCCTCACTCTTATCCAATCGATCTATGATCTCATCAGAGATATTTATCCCCCAAAGATTCTTTCTCATCCAATCTGCTTGTCTTGCAGACTTCAATGGACCCATACCAACTAACACTTTCCAAGAAGCATTTTTACCATTATTTAAGAGTAAATTTGAATAGAACTTAATTACTTCAATATCAAAGCAATATTGAGTTTGGACAAACTTTGCGCCTGAATTTATTTTTGATATCAGAGCATTTACTGCCTCAGGCTTAGACTGATGGGTATATAAATCATCTGCAGCCCCAGCATATATTTCTTTTGTTGCGGCAATTTCCGTTCCATCTGTTATTTTTCCAGAATTTAATATATTTATAAGCTCAATAAGAGAGGCGCCATTAAATTCATTTACAGCTTTAGGGCCATCTTCACCTGGCTGATCGCCTGTCAAGCAAAGGACTTTATTTATATCTATAGATGCTGCTCCAATAATTTCAGATTCAATAGCAATCCTGTTTCTGTCTCTTCCAGTTAATTGCAAAATAACATCTAGCCCTTTTTTCCTAATTTCCGCAGCAACAAGAATACTTGATAATTTTGTTTTACAATTTGGTGAATCAGTAATATTTACTGCATCCGCTAAACCAACTAAAGGAATAATTTTATTGACACTACTTTCTAAATCCATTGATAGGTCTGGGGTTGTTTCCGCAGTAAAAATTAATTCTTTATCGCCAAACATATCTAATCTATAGGAATATTTTTTTCTTTATCATGAAATGGTAAGTCACATATCTTAACATCATGAATACCCGAGTTAGTTCTTAATTTCCCTTCACTAAGACTCTCTAAATCATAATTTAATTGCACTATGGCAATTCCTGTTTCAAGAAAAGGAGACCATGCTCCAGCTGTAACAGAACCAATAACCTTTCCATCTACTGACTGCAATTCATCATCGACAACCGGCTTTTCAGAAGGGCACCTTATTCCCCTAATTCTCATAGGACTGTTTCCTTTTTTCAATAGGGCTTCTTTTCCTATAAAGTCGCTTTTATCAAAGTCTATAAATTTTTGTAACCCAAGATCAAAAGGATCAAATCTTTGATCAAAATCTGTCCCATAGTCTAATATTCCAGCCTCAATCCTTCTTATGTGCATTGATGCAATATCTGAAGCAATCAGCTTCTCTTCTTTTCCAGCTTCAAGAAGATAATTCCACAGCTCTTCTCCTGAGAAATTATCACCATCTGAATATAGTTCGAAACCTTTTTCTCCAGTCCAACCAGATCGGGAAACATAAAAATCTTTATTAAGTATTTTTACTTTAGAGCATGAATAATATGTAAATTCTTCTAATTTTATATCGGTAATCTTTGAGAGAACATCTAGTGAAGTGGGCCCTTGGATTTGTAGGACCCAAGAATTAAAGTCATCTATTTTTACATCAAGATTACCTATGTTCGCAGTTGCCCAATTAATGAAATCACCATTTGCTTGAACATAAATAAATTCATCTTCACTTGGATGCATCAAAACTCCATCCATCAATATTCCACCATCATGATTGCATGCGAACGCATACACAGCTCTTCCAGTTTTAATTTTGTCAATGTTTCGAGTGAATATTTTTTCTAAAAATTCTTTCTTATCTTTACCAGTTATTCTTAAAGGGGTTTCAGGCACATCATACAAGCAGCAGAATTGCCTAAGATGCCTATAATGCTCTTGATTATCATATCCACAGTTAAGAGGATATAGTCTATTATTATAAACTCCATATAGAACATTCTCATGATGGTAGCAACTAAAAAAAGGAGATTTTAGAAATCTACGATCTGATATTGCTAAGTTTGAATTCTTCATATTTACCAGCAAAAGTAATTTGATATAAGACAAATAGTATATTTATCAAACTTATAAATATTGTAAATTGTGTTGCAAGAGCCTCAGTTGGTATTAAATTGGAAAAACAAACCAGCAAACTAATAACGCTAAAGATCGAGATAATATGCAAAGAAAACTTATTATTTTGCATTAATAAAGTTGTGATAGTTGGTATGGATATCAAAAGTAAGCTAAATATACCGATTTGCTCATAAGAGAAACTATTTATATTGAGAAACAGTGAATTTGAAATGAGAATAATCCCAAACATTTGAATAGCAGTAAACACCTTAGATGATGTTGTCATAAAAGGATTATATTTATTCTTAAGATCAACCGGTTTTGTTGGATATTTTTCTTCAACATCGCTAGGTCTCCAGTAGGTTGGGGCATACCAAACCTTTAATTTATCTGACCATTTTTTTGTTCTCATTGAGTCGAGGAACATGCTATGAAAAACTTGGAAATTTGCCCATATAGGATTCCAACTATTTAGGGCTTTGACAGTTCCATACACAGGTTTAATCTCATCTTTCTCCTCAATATATGTTCCAAAGATCCTATCCCAAATAATAAAAACACCTCCATAATTAGCATCGATATATTCTGGATTTTTTGCATGATGAACTCTATGATTTGAAGGAGTTATAAATATCTTTTCTAGCCATCCAAGTTTTGGCACATGCTCTGTGTGGACCCAATATTGATAAACTAAATTTATACCACCCACAGTTATGAAGACTTCAGCCGGAATGCCAATAACCATCATTGGCGTATAAAACATCCACTTCCAAAGCCATCCGGTACTCGTCTGTCTCATGGCTGTTGACATATTGAATTCTTCACCATGATGATGAACCACATGAGTTGCCCATAAAATTTTTATCTCATGGTGAAGTCTATGTTGTATGTAATAAATTAAGTCATACATTAGAAAAGCGACTACCCATGTAATCCAGCTATCTACTGGCATTAGCTTTAAGTTAAAGGTAGTAGCGGCGAGAGCGAACACAAAAGCGCTAAAGCCAAGATTGAGAATGACTGGTATTCTGCTAATTAAACCAATTGAGATACTTACAAAAGTATCATTCATTCTGTAAGTATTATTCTTCACAATTAATCCATAAATAAACTCTATAACTATCAATAGAAAGAATACTGGGATTGCGTAAAAAATTATTATTGATTTATCCATGATGAGATTTTAATTGTTTTCCTCTAAAAAATCTAAGATTCCTATGCAATTTTCCTTCCCTGGTGCATCTGAGTAGATTCCCTTTATTCCAGCGATTGTTAGTCTTTCATTAATTGCAGCCTTAATATTAGGTTCTAAAAATGTTCTACCAATAAAAAAGACTTCGGCTTTATCGAATATAAAAGCATTTGAAAAAGCAACAGTACCAATAATTTCTCCAATCATATTTGTAAGAGCTTTCGCAATATCTTCTTTTCTATATTTATTTCTCGAAACTTTAGCAAAATTTGCAGCACTTAGATTAGGCTTTAAAATGTCTATTCCACTTACAACATCATCTATCAAAACATCTACTTCAGACCTATCACCGGAAGTAGCAAGACTTGAAATTTCATCAATACTATCTTCATTTATGAGGAGCTTTGACAAGCCGGCAAGCGTTCCACCACCCACTGGAATTCCTCCCACATATTGATAGGTTTTGTTATCTCCAAAAATACATCCAGTTCCTGTCCCCAAACTCATGACAAGCATGGAATTATTTTCTTTAAATATTCTTTTAGCGCCTCTTCCTATTGCTTCAACTTCAGGAACTTTTATTAATTTAATGTCATCTATATCTTCCGAAAAATCTGAAGATCTCCCTCCACTTATTCCAATAGTTTTTATGCTTTTGTGATTAATTTTAATCTGATTTAGTAATCCTAAAATATTGCTCTCCTCAATAGGAAGATTTGTTTTAAAGGAGAAAAAATCCAATGCTCCACCATTAGATACTGCAATATCAGTATTTGTAATACCAAAATCAATTGCAACAATCATTTTTCTTTAGATAAGATGAGTAGTCCGGCAAGTATGCCAATATTTTTAACAAAATTTTGAGTTTCATGTGCCTGATTAGGATCGCCAGTTAAATTCCAGAAATCATGAATATAAAAGTTTATGAGCAAAGTAGTTATTGCTAAACCAATAGAGCTTATTTTAAGATGCTTCCCCAATATGACAAATGATCCTAATAAGATTTGAGCAACTGCCACAATAGACAAAGAAAAGATTGGGAAGGGCACTTCTTTTGCAATAATAACTTCTAAGTTTGCTGAAAAAAGGAATACCTTTGCAATTCCTGGCAGCAGAAAATATATGCCAATCAATACTCTTCCAATGGAGAAAAGATTAATAGACATATCTACTGACTAAAACTATTCAGATCCAGCACTTGGCCAAACTAAAGGGACTTGTTGCTGTGGATTGAATACTCTGGGACCTTGAGCTGGATAAGCATTTTTTGCAGCAGCTATTTCTTCATTACTAAGATATTCACTTGGTAAAAGTTTAAAGACATCTAAACCTCTTTTAATTTCTGTACCGTATATATAACCTTCATAATAATAAGTCGACCAGTATCCCCCAGAGATTAAAAGATCCTTCAGAATTGGGCCTCTATCGAAATACGCTATCTCAATTGGATTTGAAGAATCTGTAAAATCCATTACTGAAAGGCCGCCTTGATACCAAGCTTGAACGAAAATATCGCGGTTAGGAATCGGGATTATTGAGCCATTATGTGCAACACAGTTTTCTGTTTCCATTTGCGGAGCTGGCATTTTGTAATGGCTTCTAAACTCTAATTTATTATCAACAATATCGTAAATGGCATCTGCACCCCAATCTAATGGATCCCATGCTCTACATCTCGCTCTTCCACCACCACCCCATTCATCAGTGAAGATAACTTTAGTTCCATCATTATTAAAAGTAGCCGAATGCCAATATGCAAAACCAATATCAGTGACAACATCTAATCTTGTTGGATTATATGGATCAGAAATATCAAAAAGTATTCCATTTCCAGAGCAAGCACCTGCAGCTATCTTTGCTGACGGGAAGACTGTAATATCATGACACTGATCTGTTCTTCGAGTATCTTGAGTATCATCTCCGTGATCACCGCCTCTCCATAGACCAGCTAATGACCCAGTTTCAGGATCAGCGAATACAGCCGGGCTTGATACAATTCTAGACTTAGATGGGTCAGAAATTGGTATCTCTATAACATCTATTCTAAATAGTGCTGTTCTTTGATCACCAGCAATATTTCCTACACATTCTTCCATCTCTTCATCATCTCTCACTCCGCCAGTTCCAGAGTTATAGACAATAATTTTTCCATCCGCTGTTGGACCATCGACAACAGAGTGAGTATGAGAACCTCTGCAGGTTTGAACAGCTCCGACCTGTTTTGGCCTTTCTAAATCTGAAATATCAAATATTCTGATTCCTCTAAACCTCTCAGGACTTGCGTCTCTGCTAACACCTTCAAGTCCACAATCTATTCTACTTCTGTTCTCTTCAACAGACATAATAAGTATGTCACCAACAATTGATACATCACCTTGACCGCCTGGACAAACAACTGATGATATAAGATTGGGTATTCCATCTGAATCAATCTTATACATATTGAAGCCGTGATAACTTCCTGCAACCAGTAAGTCATCTCTAAATGCCATATCAGTATTTGAAAAACTTAGCATCGGTGATCTAAGAGATCTTGAAATCTCCTCGGTCGTTTTACCTTCATTGTCTTCAGTGAGATCTTCTGAGCCTTTTCCTTCGGGATTGCTTGGATCATAAAAACCTGTTGGTTTTCTTAATGAAGCTATCAATTCTAAATTTAGAATTGCTTCGTCTGCAGTATAAAGACCATGAGCAAGTCCAGATCTTGGATCATCAGATAAACCAACAGCAATAGTGTTCATTCTTTCAATCTCCACTCCCTGATCATTAACAAGGTCAGACACAAACTCATTCAAAATAGGATCATATGCAGCACCTGAAAACTTCTTTAGGTCTTTTACCATTTCAAGAGCGCCATCATGGTGAGCAATCATTAACTGGAGGAAGAGTCTGTCAAAGTCAGTACTTTTAGAGTTTTCTAATTCTTTTAATTGTTTTGGACTAGCCATACCTACCATATCTAGATGCATGTTCATGTCATGATCTCCCATATCGTGATGGCTCATCATAGAATGCTCATTTTCTTCAGGAACATTTTCACCTCTATCTTTGAGCCAACCTTCCATAAAGCTAATTTCATCCTCTTGAGATGCATCAATTCGATCTGCCAAATCAACAATAGTGGGGTTATTTGTTCTTTTGCCAACCATGCTAGACATAAGAATTGCTTGCTCGTGGTGTACTATCATTCCTTGAAGAAACTTGACGTCAGCTTCAATATAGGAAGTATTAGCAATATTTGTTGCATCCTCCGCATCCAAATTCTTAGATTCTTCACCGGGCGCTCCTGGCAAAATAATTGGCGCATCATTTGCAGTTAATTGTGAATTTAAAAATAAAAGAGAAATGGAAAATAAAGTTTGTAGAGATAAGTTTTTTAACATAATTAATTCCTTGGTTATTTAAACCTGTTTATACGATCTTCTCTTTCAGTTTGTTTTTTTGATGCTTTTACTTTTCCAAGTTTAAAAAAAACGAAGAGAGATAAAGCAGCAAGAATTATAAAAAATAAGTTTTCCAAGATCTATCTCGATCTAATCTTTGCCAAAAGTCTTAGGATTTCCAGATAAAGCCAGACTAAAGTTACCATCAATGAGAATGCTCCATACCATTCCATATATTTTGGAAGGCCGACTTCAGAACCTTCTTCAATAAAATCAAAATCTAGAACTAGATTAAGTGAAGCAATACCAACAACAAAAAGGGAAAAACCGATACCCATGAGTCCATTTGAATGAATAAACCCAATACTATTTCCAAAAAACGACATAATAATACTTATTAAATATAGTAAAGCTATACCCATAGTCGCTGAGAAAATCATAAGACGAAAGTTTTCAGTTGGTTTTATAATCCCACTCTTATAACAAAATAGAAGCGAAGCTAAGATACCAAAAGTCAGACCAATTGCTTGGATACCAATGCCGGGATATTGTGCCTCAAAAACCATTGTAATCGCTCCTAAAGCAACACCCTCAATAGCAGCATAAGCTGGGGCAGTATATGGTGAGTTTTTAGGCCTGAAGATCGTAAATAAAGCTATTACAAAACCAATAATTACTGCAGGAAGAGCCAATCCTGGAGCATTCCAACCAAAAAATGCACCACCTACACATAAAGCTAACAGAATTCCTGTTTTATTTACGGTCCCATCAAGAGACATTGTTCCTTCTGAAAGACTTTGATTTACTTCAAAATGATTTTGATAAGAAGGATTTCTAACTGAGGTATTAGAAGCAGTTTGACTGTTATCAAAGTGATTTCGAAAGGCTGGATTCCCAGACCTGCCAAAGTTGTTTAAAGCTGAATGTTTAGACATATTTCTATATATAGGATCAAACAGGAATTTTTTCAAATTCTTCAAGTGGCTTTCTCATTTCTGCCCAATCACACTCAAAGTCATCAGGAGCATTTTCATACTCTAAAAGACCAAGAGCTTCAAATTTCGGTCTAACTTCATCAGTGAGTAGGCCAATCCTTGATAGATTTGGTATCACTCTTGAGAAAAGGAAGTTCCTGAACATTTCAAAACTCCCGGTATTTAATTGGAACTCTCTAGCTTCCTCTTCTGACATTCCTAAGAACCGCTGCTGAGATTTTGTATTAATAAGTCTCTCTCTTGAAATCACACATGCTTCATATGCAAACTCAGCTCTTTCATTAATTTCTTCTGGAGTTAAGGTTTTAATAAAATCTTCTAAGTAATTAATGCCAAAAGTTACATGCCTAGCCTCATCTCTAATAACGTAGTGAAGTAGCTGCTTTAATAGAGGATCTTTTGACGTAGATTTCAACATAGAGAAAGCAGCAAGAGCGAGACCTTCAATAATAATTTGCATCCCTATAAATTTTAAGTCCCATCTTTCATCAGTAAGGATCTTGTCAAGCAGTGACTTGAGTGCAGGATTAATAGGGTAGTGGATACCAATCTTTTCTTGAAGATACCTATTAAAGACTTCAACATGTCTTGCTTCATCAAATGTCTGAGATGCAGCATAGAGCTTAGCATTATAGGTAGGTGCACAACTTGCTAATTGAGAAGCAACAAGAAGGGCGCCTTGCTCACCATGCAAGAATTGGCTCATTAATTCGGCGACATCATGCCTATCAAAAAGGATTTTTTCTTCATCTGAAAGATTTTCATAAGCTTCTAGTGTTTCATGAGGCAGCTCATCATCGGTCTCAAGAATTCGTTCGTCTGCAGGATGTGTATAATCCCAATTCAGATCAATTGATCCATTCCAGTTTAATTCTTTACCAAGTTCATAAAGTTTTTTTATTCTATTATCTGCAACTGTGTAGTCCCAGTTATATGATCCAGTTAATGGAGTTTTGAAGATTTCGACAACATCCTCTACTTGTGATTGTGAAAGAGGAAGATCATCATCAAAATAGATTAAATCTTCAGGTGGTCCGCTTTGTTTTTTTATTTTCATAGATTAATTATAAAGTTATTCAAAAAGACCAGTCAATTCATCTAACAACGTTTCACCAAGACTCTCCGCATTACTTATTGTGATAGCGTGATTATAGTATTTAGTAACATCATGTCCGATACCTATTGCTAATAACTCTATTTGATCTTTTTCATAAATATCTGCAATAACTTCTCTAAGATGATTATCGAGATAATGAGGGTTATTTGCAGATAGAGAACTATCATCAACGGGAGCACCATCAGATATTACTATCATAATTTTTCTGTCTTCAAATCTTTTTTGTAATCTTTTATTTGCCCACTGCAATGCTTCGCCATCTATATTCTCTTTTAATAAACCATCTTTTAAGATGACGCCAAGAGATTTACGCGATTTCCTCCAACTATCCTCTGCTGATTTAAAAACGATATGTCTTAAGTCATTTAATCTTCCTGGATGTGAAAAACCACCTTTTTGCAACCAGCTCTTTCTTGAATCTCCACCTTTCCAATGCTTTGTTGTATAACCAAGAACTTCTGTTTTCACAGAACACCTCTCAAGGGTTGTTCCTATGATTTCAGCACAAACAGCAGCAAGATTTATTGACCTTCCCCTCATTGATCCTGAGCAGTCAATTAATATGGAGATAACCGTGTCTTTAAAATCACTTTGCTTCTCTTCTTTGAAGCTTAACGGCTTGTTTACATCAGTAATTATCCTTGTAAGCTTTGATGTATCTAAAACTCCCTCATCTAGATCAAACTTCCAAGATCTATTCTGCTTTGCCAGCAATAAACGCTGAAGTCTATTCGCTAATTTTCCAATTGTTTGCAAATGAGGTTGAATGAGTTTATCTAACTGTATTCTGAGTCGGTTGATTTCTTTAAGATTTGAAAGTTCTGCCGCAGAAATAATCTCATCATACTGAGTAGTAAAAACAGAGTAATCAGAGCTTTCTTTTCCCATTTGATTATCGTCAAAATCAATATTTGCTTCCAATTCTTCATCTATAGATACCTCAGCCTCTTGCAATACTTCTTGCTCATCTGGCATTTCATCAACAAGTGATTGCATGAGATCTATCTCATTACTAGGATCCTCATCACTTTCAATTTCATTCAAATCATCAGATAAGCTCTCTTCATTCTCATCACTTTGCTCATCAAATTTTTCGTTTTCTTCATTCTCCTCTGACTTTTCTTGCTCTATTAATTTAAGAGCATTTAGAAAAGACAATGAGCTTTTAAGAAAAGATTCTTCATCTTCAATTGAAGAAACCATATCTTCAGATATTTTTTGGGAATTTCTTGAATTTATATTTGGGATTTTATCAATTAATCTTTTTTGGTCTTTATCTAATTTAAACCCATTTAGATTTTTAAACCAAAGATTAATTAATGTGGATAGTTGAATCTCATCATCGGCTAAGTTTTTAGTTTCATCAATTGAAAAATTTTGAATATTTAATTTAGCTCCATCATATTCTCTAGAGCCTAAGATTTCTGCTCTGGCCATTTTGAGTTCATCAAAGATTTCTCCAGCTTCGCCAGGTAATGTTTTTTTAATTAGATTATGTTTTAACCAAAATGCCTGCCTATCTGTTCTGCCTTTCCATGCAGACAACTTTCTTTTAATTCTTGGTGGATTTTTTAGATTTAATTTAGAGCCTTTTGGAATCAGCCTATTAGAATTCTCTGCGACAATCTCTTTATTTTTAGTTACTGCTTTAGTCCAAGATAAAGCTGCATTTTGTTGTTCATCGCTATTAATAGCCATTAACTATTTTCTACTTCCAGCTCTTCGGCAAAACATCTCTGGAAATATTCAGCAACTATAGGTTTTTCAAGATCATCACACTTATTAAGAAAAGAAAGCTTGAACGACTCGTGAATGTCTTTAAAGATAATGAAGTTTTCCGCCCAGGTAAGGAGTGTCCTTGGTGACATAAGGTTCGATATATCACCATTTATAAAACCCTGTCTTGTTAAGTTACAAAGTTTAATCATATTTGAAAGTATTAATTTCCTTTTGGCAGAATTAAAGCCTTTGAGTTTTCCAAGAACTAACTTAGATTCGTGTTCAGGAGTTAAATAATTTAAAGTGGATAAGATATGCCATCTATCCATTTGGCCTTGATTTATTTGTTGTGTTCCATGATAGAGGCCTGTTGAATCGCCCATTCCAATTGTATTTGTAGTTGCAAAAAGCCTAAAGTTTGAGTGTGGTCTTAAAACTCTATTCTGATCCAATAAAGTAAGCTTCCCCTCAACTTCCAAAATTCTCTGGATGACAAACATAACATCTGGTCTTCCAGCATCATACTCATCGAAAACAAGAGCAACAGGATTTTGAATTGACCACGGAAGAATACCTTCTACAAATTTGGTAATTTGTTTTCCATCCTCAAGCTTAATAGCATCTTTACCGAGTAAATCTAACCTACTAACATGACTATCTAAATTTATTCTTATACATGGCCAGTTCAATCTTGCCGCAACTTGTTCTATGTGCGTTGATTTACCAGTACCGTGATAGCCTTGGATAATTACTCTTCTGTCATGCTCAAATCCAGCTAGTATTGACAGGGTAGTTTTTTCATCAAATATATAAGAGTTATCTATTTCCGGAACCCATTCAGTTTTTTCACTAAATCCTTTGACAGTCAAATCAGAATTTATTTTAAAAGTAGACCTTACATCAATCTTTTGATCTGGCTTTTTTGGGAGATTAATTTTTTCTTCAGTATTCATCTTATAAGCAATTTTTGAGTCCTGTATACTACATCCTGAGAAGTTAAACTTCCACTAATTATAAAATGTTTTTGAGTTAATAAGATGAGCAATAGAGTAAAAAATAAAGTTGGTTTAATAACCGGTGCCGCCCAAGGTTTGGGTAAAGAAATGGCAAGATTATTAATTGAGGAAGGCGCCCAAATAGTAATGACTGATATAAACGAAGAACTTTTAAAGAAGAGCGCAGAAGAGCTTAATGCTCCTTACTATGTCTTAGATGTTACTAAGCCAGAGGATTGGCAGAGTGTTTTAGATAATATTGAAACTGAGTTCTCTCAACTCAATATTTTAATAAACAATGCTGGCATAGGCGGTGGCGGTGATGTCGAATCTTGTGATCTAGAAACATGGGATCAGGTTCATAAAGTTGATTTAGACTCAGTATTTTATGGATGTAAGTTTTCTCTTCCACTGATGAGGAAATCAGGGGATGGCTCGATTATAAATATATCTTCAATTTCTGGGATTGTTGCAGGACATAACTTTTCAGCCTATAACTCAGCAAAAGCTGGAGTAAGGCACTTATCGAAGTCTGTTGCTCTTCACTGCGCAAGAACTACTGATCTTGTAAGATGTAATTCTATTCATCCTGTTTTTACAAGAACAGAGATCCTAAAAGGTCTTTTTGATATGAACCCAGATGCTGACATTGAAGGAAAGCTTATAAAACAGATTCCAATTAGGAGATTAGGCGAACCTATAGATATTGCCTATGCTGCGTTATTTTTAGCATCAGATGAATCTTCAATGATAACAGGTACTGAACTTGTTATTGATGGAGGTTTAAGTGCCCAATAAGAAGGCTATAAAAAGCACTTTAAAGCTATTAAATTTGGACAGAATTGACAGAGATGTCTTCCAATGGAAAGGTCAAAACTTTGGCTGGCAAAGAATCTATGGTGGCCAAGTCATGGCCCAATGCCTTATTGCCGCCAATCATACTGTAGAAGCCCATCATCAGGCTCATTCTTTCCATTCTTATTTTTTAAGACCAGGAATAATGGAGGAATCAATATTATTTGATGTTGATAGAATCAGGAATGGAAAAAGTTTTACGACGAGAAGAGTAAGAGCTATACAAAATGGTGAGGCAATATTTGCATGCTCAATTTCTTTCCAAAAAGAAGAAAAAGGATTTGAGCATCAAATTGATATAGACCTTAACGAAATTCCAAAACCTGAAGATCTTCCAAGTGACTGGGAGCTTAGAAATAAAGCAATTGAACAACTTCATGGGAAAAAAAAGGATAAGTTCTTTTTGAGAGAGCAAGAGATTGAAATGCGAGCTACTCAAAACAATGATTATGTTCAACCAAAAAAGAGTGAGCCATTGAGAGATATTTGGATGAGGCCAAATGGTGAAATACCCAATGACTTAGTGATTAATCAAGCCCTATTATTGTATGCATCAGATCGTGGTTTGCTTGGAACTGCTCAACTGCCACATGGAATTAATTTTATGTCTAAGTATTTTCAAAGCGCTAGCTTAGATCATGCAATGTGGTTTCATTCAAAGGTAGATTTTTCAGACTGGATGCTTTATCGAATTGATAGCCCCATTGCCAGAAATGCAAGGGGATTCTCAAGAGGATCTATTTTTGATTCTCAAGGCAAACTAGTTGCAAGTTGCGTTCAGGAAGGCTTAATGAGGATGTGGGACAAGCCTAAAGACTAGCTTCCAGACTCCCTTATAACTTCAACCAATACTTTTACCTTATCTGGATTTATATCTGGTGTTATGCCATGCCCCAGATTAAAAATGTAGCCAGGAAAGTCTTTAAATTCTGAAAGCATTTTTAAAGCACTCTCTTTGATCACCGAATCTTCCTCAAGAAGAATCTTTGGATCTAAATTACCTTGAAGGGCATGAGTGCCTTCAAATACACTTATAGCACTGCTTGGATCAATCGAAGTAAACATGCCATAACAACTAAGATCATCTAATTTAAATTCACTAAGATTACATTTTGGATCTCTAGCAAAAACAATAGTTGGAGTCTTGCTTGTAATAGGATCCTCCGATAATTTTTTAAGAATTTTCTTTATATATTTCAAAGAATATTCTAGGTATTGCTCCTCTGAAAGAAGATTAGCCCAAGAGTCAAATATCTGAATTGCATCTACGCCACTAATGATTTGTCTTTTTAGATATTCAAAACAAGCATCAGCCAGGATATCAAGGAATTTATGGGTATCATCAGAATGATTTTCTATAAATGATTTTGTTAGATCAAAGTTTTTGGAACTACTACCCTCAATTGAATATGCTGCAAGAGTCCATGGACTTCCAGCAAATCCAATTAGTGGAATGCTTGGATTCAACTCTTTTCTTGTTAGTTCAGCAGTCTTGTATACATAGTCAAGACTATTTGGATTAAAATTTGCCATGTTAGAAATATCCTCTGGTCTTTTTATAGGATTCGAAAAGATTGGACCTTTCCCCTCCAAAAAAGATACTCCTAGACCGAGAGCATCAGGAATCGTAAGGATATCTGAAAAAATAATTGCAGCATCAAAATCATATCTTTCTATAGGCTGTAAAACTAACTCGCAGCAAATCTCAGGGGTCTTGCACATATCAAGAAAGTTTTTGAAATTTGACCTTACTTTCCTGTACTCAGGAAGATATCTACCAGCCTGCCTCATTATCCATATAGGTGGAGTTTTCTGAGTCTTTCTATTAAGTGCAGCTATAAAATTTCGATTCAATTCAGTCATGGACGTATTTTATAATACTTTTTGCTGCTTCTCTTCCTTCCCATACTGCTGTCACTACAAGATCAGATCCTCTAACCATGTCACCACCAGAAAATATTTTTGGATTAGTTGTTTGGAAGTCAAGCTCATCATGACAATCAACATCAACAAGACCATTTTGTTTTAAATTAATCGAATAATCTTCTGCCCAGTTTGGGGGGCTGGCGCGAAAGCCAAAAGCAACAATCACTGCATCTGCATTAAAGATTTTTTCTGAGTTAGTAATTGGTATTGGTACTCGCCTGCCATTATGATCTGGATCAGCAAGCCTTGTAGATATAGTTTTGATAGCTTCAACCTTATCATTTCCTAATATTTCTATTGGCTGATTATTAAAAACAAAATTTACCCCTTCTTCTTTAGCATTGATTACTTCTTTTCTAGATCCTGGCATATTATCCTCGTCTCTTCTGTATATGCATGTAACTGATTTAGCTCCTTGCCTGATAGCAGTCCTGTTACAGTCCATAGCAGTATCCCCTCCACCAAGAATAACAACATCCTTTCCTTTTAAATCGATAAAGGAACCTTTTTTTTGATTAATTCCAAGAAGTTTCTTATTACTCTCAACTAAATAGTCGATTGCCTTGTGAACGTTTAGAAGTTTTTCACCTCTAAAACCACCCTCAAGTGATGTGTATGTGCCCATACCTAGAAAGACAGCATCATAATCTTTATAGATATCTTTGAACTTTATATCAGTACCTATTTCCTTACCTAAGAAGAATTTCACTCCCATTTCTTCAAGAACTTTTCTCCTTTTTTTAACCACACTTTTTTCAAGTTTAAATTCTGGTATACCAAAAGTTAGCAGACCACCAATTTCCTCATGCTTATCAAATACATGACTCCTAACTCCAGCTCTTGTTAGAACATCAGCACATGACAGTCCGGCAGGACCAGCTCCTACAATTGCAACTTTTTTCCCAGACCATGATCTATTTGATAAATCTGGTTTCCATCCCATCTCAAAAGCTTTATCAGTTATATACTTTTCAATAGACCCAATAGTTACAGCACCAAATCCATCGTTCAATGTGCAAGCGCCTTCACAAAGTCTATCTTGTGGACAAACTCTGCCACATACTTCCGGAAGACTATTTGTTTGGTGACATAGCTCAACCGCCTCAAGAATATTCCCTTCATTAACAAGTTTTAACCAATTTGGTATGTAGTTGTGAACAGGGCATTTCCATTCACAGTAAGGATTACCACAATCAAGACATCTGTGAGCCTGATTTGCAGCTTGAGTTTGATTGTATTCACCATAAATCTCAACAAAATGGATTTTTCTACTTTCTATGTCTTTTTTTTGTGGATCAAATCTACCAACATCTAAGAACTGAAAATCATTATCTATCTCCTTAAAATCTACATATTCCGATCTTGGATTATTTGGCTCAGCTACTGATTTGTCTTTTTCTGACAAAAGCTCACTTCTCCAATTATAAAGTTCATATATTGCCTCTTGTTTATCAGTAATAGGAGCAAATGATTTAGTCAGATATTTTTTGTTATGTCTTATTTTTCCATAGAAGTATGGTGACTTAGGCTGAGTAAACAGCAAAAGCCCTTTTTCAATTTGATATTGTTTATTCTTCCTTTTCACAAAGTATGACATAGTATGACACTTTTATGATAAAATCTATTCCCTTCCATTATGCTATTTGATAAAAATTTTGAGAAAGACAACTGTGGATACGGTCTTATCTGCAATAGAAATGGGAAGCCCTCTAGAAAAGTAGTAGAAAAATCAATTGATGCTCTATCAAGCATGGCCCACAGAGGAGGAGTTGGTTTTGATGGGAAAACTGGAGACGGTTCAGGATTGCTATTTGATATAAACAAGGACTTTTATAAAAAGATAATAAAATCTGAGTTATCTATAACACTCCCAGAAGAATTTGCTATTGGCTGTTTCTTTTCTAAAAAAGAATTGAAAGACAAACTGCAGAGCGACTTAAAAAAGATTTTTAGATCTGAAAATCTTAAAGTAACTTGTTTCAGAAATGTTCCCATAGATGTATCTGTTCTTGGGGAAGAGGCTAAAGATACTCTTCCGGATATTTTTCAGGTATTTCTAGAACAAAAAAAAGATAATTGTTCTGATTTATCTTTGCGATCATCACTATTTCAAGCATTAAAGACTATCGAGAACAAATATTTAAATTGTGAAGAATTTTATACATGCAGTCTTTCAAATGAAACCATTGTTTATAAAGGACTTATGATGCCAGAAGACCTTAAATGCTTTTATTTAGATATTAAAAATAAAAATTTTATTGCTTCAACATGTCTCTTCCATCAAAGATTCTCCACCAATACAGCTCCAAAGTGGCATTTAGCTCAACCTTTTAGACTACTTGCTCACAATGGAGAAATTAATGCCATTAGAGGTAATAGGAATTGGGCAAAAGCACGCAGCTCCTTGTTTAAGTCAAAGCTGCTACCAGATCTGCACAAGCATGAAAATCTTATAAATACTGATGGATCAGATTCCTCAGCGCTTGATAATATGATTCAGCTCCTTCTTGAAGGAGGCATGGATTTATTTAGGGCTATTAGATCTGTAATACCTCCCGCTTGGCAAAATATACAAATACTTGACCCAGATATAAGAGCATTCCATGAATATAATTCTATGCATATGGAGGCATGGGATGGGCCTGCAGGCATTGCCCTTGCAAATAAAAGATATGCGGTAAGCTTCCTCGATAGGAATGGCATGCGTCCATCAAGATATCAGATTGAAAAAGATGGAACAGTAACAGTAGCCTCAGAAACTGGGGTAAATCCAGTAAATGCATCAAAAATTGAAGCTAAAGGAAGAATATCTCCAGGCGGAATATTTGCAGTTGATAAAGAGACCGGAAAAATCTTAACCGAAACTGATATTGACCAAGAACTTGCTTCTAAATATCCATACAGAGATTGGTTAAAAGAGCATTCAAATTATGTTGAATCTAAACTTGATCAATTCGAAGGTAGTGGACTGAAAAAGATATCTCCTGAGAAATATATTCTTGCAACAAAGATTTTTTCCTTATTCTTGGAAGAAAGAACAAGCGTCATTAAAGTTCTTGGAGCTGCAGCAC
Source organism: uncultured SAR86 cluster bacterium (assembly GCA_902518715.1). Taxonomy (GTDB): domain Bacteria; phylum Pseudomonadota; class Gammaproteobacteria; order Magnimaribacterales; family D2472; genus CACNXK01. The sequence goes on along the minus strand of CABYHU010000002.1, from coordinate 101,564 downwards.
AAGAGGGGACGGGCTCCATGGGAGATGATACAGCTCTTGCAGTGCTAAGTAGACAAAATAGACAAATATATGACTATTTTAGACAACAATTCTCTCAGGTCACAAATCCACCAATCGATTCATTAAGAGAACAATCAGTGATGTCTTTAGAGACATGTTATGGACCTGAACTCAATATATTTGAACCATCATCTGGGCATGCAAAACGTTTAGTTACTTACTCCCCAATTCTCTCTTATAAAAAACTTGATTGGATTTTAAAAAATAAGATTTTTAAGGTTAAAACCTTTGATCTTGAATATGGTGAAAGTAGTTCAATTTCAGATGCAATTGATAAGCTGATTTTAGACGTTTCTTCAGCCATAGATAAAGGCGTAACAATTATTCATCTAAATGAGGTACTGCCATCAAAAAATAAATTATCTTTGAATGCTTTGATGGCAACTGGTGCTCTTCATCAAGCCCTAATAGAGCAAAGAAAGAGAACCAAAGTAAATATTATTGTCAGCACTGGTTCTGCCAGAGACACTCATCAAATTGCCTGTCTTATTGCTTTTGGTGCGACCTCCGTCTATCCATGGCTCGCATACCAAACAATCTTAGACCTTAGTCATAAAAAAGAATTGAAAGGCGATCCTTTTGAAAATTGCGCAAAGTATAGAAAGGGAATTAATAAAGGCCTATTAAAAATAATCTCAAAGTTAGGCATTTCATTAATTTCTAGCTATAGAGGATCACAACTTTTTGAAATCGTTGGACTATCAAATGAAGTTGTAGATAAATGTTTCACAAATACGGATAGCAGAATTGGTGGAAAGAACTTCAGAAATCTTGAAAATGAAAACAGGAATATTTCATTATTTGCAAAGTCAAATATATCCGATGTAAGCGTTGGTGGTTTATTAAAGTTTATTCATGGCGGTGAATACCATAGTTATAACCCTGATGTAGTGAAAACATTACAAGAAGCAGTAAGAAGCGGAGATGAAGATGAATATAAAAAATATTCTAATTTAGTAAATTCAAGACCAACTTCCATGCTCAGAGATCTTTTAAAGTTTAATAGTAAAAAACCAAAGATTAAAAAATCAAAAGTTGAACCACAAAAACATATTCTAAAAAGATTTGATTCAGCAGGGATGAGTTTAGGCTCATTATCGCCAAAAGCTCATGAAACTCTTGCTGAAGCCATGAATTCTATTGGCGGTAGATCGAATTCAGGTGAAGGGGGAGAAGCGAAAGAAAGATATGGAACAAATAAACGATCAAAAATAAAGCAAATTGCCTCTGGAAGATTTGGTGTTACTCCTGAATATTTAGTAAGTGCCGAGGTGCTTCAAATAAAAATTGCACAGGGCGCAAAGCCTGGTGAGGGAGGCCAACTTCCTGGTGGAAAAGTTAATGAGCTAATTGCAAGATTACGATATTCAACTCCAGGCATTACTCTGATATCTCCACCACCGCATCATGATATTTATTCAATAGAAGATCTAGCACAATTAATTTTTGATCTAAAACAAGTAAATCCCAAAGCTCTTGTATCAGTAAAGTTAGTTTCTGAACCAGGAGTTGGAACAATTGCTTGTGGAGTTGCTAAAGCTTATGCCGATTTAATAACAATTTCTGGTCATGATGGAGGAACTGGAGCCAGTCCTATTTCCTCAATAAGATATGCAGGGTCTCCATGGGAATTAGGTTTATCTGAAACTCACCAAGCTTTGAGAGAAAGCGGATTAAGGGGAAGAGTAAGAGTGCAAGTTGATGGCGGCTTAAAGACTGGACTGGATGTAGTTAAAGCTGCGATTATGGGTGCTGAATCTTTCGGCTTTGGGACTGGCCCAATGATAGCTATGGGATGCAAGTATCTTAAAATATGCCATCTCAATAATTGTGCAACAGGTGTTGCAACACAGCGATCAGACATAATTGATAGACATTTTGTCGGAGAGAAAGAAAGAGTCGTAAATTACTTTAAATTTATAAGTAATGAGGTGCGAGAAATTCTTGCTGAACTTGGGGAACAAAAGCTTGAGGATATAATTGGAAAGACTGAACTTTTAGATATTATAAAAGACATGCCTGAAAGGTATGGCGATTTAGATTTAAGTCCAATCTTAGCTTCCAGTAAAAAGTCTTTACAACCTTACTTTTGTAATTCAAATAGGAATAAGCCTTGGGATAAAGGTCAACTAAACAAACAGATCTTAGCAAAAGCGAAAAAAAGCATTCTTTCAAATAAATCAAAGACTTTAAAATTTAATATTACAAATAGCGATAGGTCTGTAGGGGCATCTATTTCTGGATTTATTGCAGAAAATTTTGGAGAAGATGGTCTAGATAACAAAATTAGTTTAAATTTCACTGGCTCAGCAGGACAAAGTTTTGGTTGCTGGAACATTAAAGGTTTGAATCTAAAAGTCGAAGGTGATGTAAATGATTATCTTGGAAAGGGGATGAATGGCGGAAGAATTGTTGTTAAGCCGCCTAAAAGCCTAGAAAAGAATCTCAACAATATTGTTGCAGGAAATACAGCGCTTTACGGAGCAACTGGAGGAAACTTATTTGTCTCAGGCGGAGTAGGAGAACGTTTTGCAGTTAGAAACTCTGGAGCAACCGCAGTCATTGAGGGAGCTGGAGATCATTGTTGTGAATACATGACAGGAGGGCAGGTTGTTATTTTAGGTGAAGTTGGAGCAAATTTTGGAGCAGGAATGACGGGTGGATTCTCATATGTATTGGATGAAAAGAGATCATTCTTCGATAAATGTAATCGTGAATTGATCAATTTGGACAGAGTTTTAAGCGAAACTATGGATCCACATAGACAAAATCTTAAACTTCTTATAGAGGAACATTACAAGAATACCAAGAGCATGAAAGCAAAAGAAATATTAGAAGATTTTGAAAGATATCTGCCAAATTTTTGGCTTGTTTCGCCGGTTGCTCTGAGTGTGAACGATCTCCTTAAAGCTACAACAGCCAGCGCTGCCTAAGAAAAAGATTTTTTGAAATTCTCAAAATTAAATTTTTGAGTTTGGAATGACTGGCCAATTCCTTTTAAAAGTATTAAATTAATATTCCCACCTTTGACCTTCTTGTCACTCAAAATAAACTTCTTTAAGTCTGAATAATTATTTGATGTATTTTTAGGAAAGTTAAGAGCATCAAAAACATTAATTATTTTTTTATAAGTCTTTTCATTTAAGTGACCCTCTATCATGGACATTTTAGAAGCCATTCTCATACCCATAGCTACGGCTTCACCATGTAAAACATTTTTGTAATTATTTATTGCTTCTATCGCATGACCGTAGGTGTGCCCAAAGTTCAATATAGCTCTTATGCCTAACTCTCTCTCATCCTCAGTGACAATTTTTGCTTTTGTTTTAACTGACTCATGAATAAGCTCTTCAATTACTCTTTGGTTTCTTTTCAGAATTTGCTTATGCTGCTTATCAAAAATATTGAATATTTTCTTGTTATAAATTAGCCCATATTTAATTATTTCTGCTATTCCAGATTTGAATTCTCTCTCCGGAAGTGATTTTAATAAGGCTGAAGATATCAACACTAACTTTGGATTCTTAAAGGCACCGACAAGATTTTTTCCGGACTCAATGTTAATGGCAGTTTTTCCTCCTACTGATGAATCAACTTGGGCAAGAAGTGAGGTTGGTATTTGAATATAATCTATGCCTCTCATAAAGCTTGCAGCAACAAAACCACTCAAGTCTCCAACAACACCACCTCCAATGGCAACTATACAATCCGATCGATCATATTTTTTTTTAGCAAGCTTATTAAGAATCATTTGAAAGTTAGTAAATGATTTTGATTCCTCTCCAGGCTTAATTTTAATCAAGTCAGTTACTTTATTAGAGGGAATCGATTTTTTTATGAGTTCAATGTATGCAGTAGGGATATTTTTATCAGTAATAATAAAAATTTTATTATTCTTTGATACTGCGCTGGGAAGATAATCTTTAAAGATCTTATTCTTACCAATAAGAACCTTATATTTTTCATCACCAACTAAAACTTTTTTAATCATTATTTATTCTTAATAATATTTATTATTTGGTCTGCAACCTCTTGACTGGATTTATCACTCGTTTGAATTGTATAGTCAGATACCTCTTTATATAAGTGTTCTCGCTCACTATTAAGTTTTGTAAGTATTGATTCCGGATCACCATCTTTTAATAAGGGCCTGTCTTTATCTTTACTTGTTCTCTCAACTTGAATTTTTATGGGAGTTTCTAAGTAAATAACAACTCCTCTAGCACTAAGAAGATTTCTATTATGATCAGATAGAATAATTCCACCGCCAGTAGCAACAACATGAGAATTTAGTTGCACTATCTTTTCAAGCTCAGCCGTCTCTCTTTTTCTAAATCCTTCCTCTCCTTCAAGATCAAAAATCCAATCAATACTAGCACCAGTTGTTTTCTCTATCTCCTCATCAGAGTCCAAGAAATCTAAAAAAAGCGAGCGAGCTACTATTTTACCAACAGTGGATTTACCTGATCCCATAGGCCCAACAATATAAATATTCATAAAAGATTTTTCACTAAGCTGCGAATTTTAGCACCTAAACATATAAAATATTAAAATTATGGTTAGTAGGCTTTTAGAGTTATTCCTGAAAGTTGCAATTTTTGTTGCAACCTTTGTTGGAATAATATTACTCTCAACATACCTTTATTTATTATCCGAACTTCCAAGAGTAGACAATGTTGACCAATCAAAACTTCAAATACCTCTCAAAATTTATACATCCGATGAGAAATTAATTGGAGAATTCGGAGAAAAGAAAAGAAGACCATTAGGATTTGAAGAAATACCTGAAGATTTGAAGAATGCATTTCTAGCAGCAGAGGATGACAGTTTTTTTGAGCATAGAGGTGTTTCGTATCCAAGTTTGATAAGAGCTTTTTCTCAATATATTAGAGTAGGCCTTGATGCAACTGGTGGCGGCACAATTACAATGCAAGTTGTAAGAAATTATCTTTTAACTCGAGAAAAGAAAGTAAGGAGAAAGATTAAAGAAATTTTTTTAGCATTTCACCTCGAAAGTGCATTCTCAAAGGAAGAGATATTTGAGATATATGTAAATACAATCTTCCTAGGCAATAGATCTTATGGCATTGAGGCAGCTGCCAATACTTATTTTGGTAAATCGGTTGGAGAATTAACGGTAGCTGAATCAGCTTTAATAGCCTCTCTTGCTCAACTTCCATCAAGAGTGAATCCAATTAGAAATCCAGATAGAACTGAGGCTAGAAGGAATTGGGTTTTATACAGAATGAAACTTTTAGACTTTATCTCTGAACAAGATTATCAGACTGCAATAAATAGTGAAATAAATCTTCCCATATCTATCAATAATTATGATCTTGAAGCTAGCCATCTTGCTGAGCTTGCAAGATTTGAAGTAATTAACAGATATGGTATCAGAGCATATGAAGAAGGCTGGTCTGTTTATACAACTATTGATTCTGAGCTTCAGGAAAGCGCAAACCAAGCAATAACAAAAAGGCTATTTGAGTATGATAAAAGGCATGGCTGGCGAGAAAAGAGCAATTATATTGATAGACTAGGTGATGAATTCTTTAAATCAATAGAGAGCGAAGATTTTAATTTCTTATTATCTCAAGACTATGTAATTCAATCTGATCCAATTAATTACCAAAATATTTCAGAGGAGTTACTTCGTGATATTTTTGAAGAAAATCCATTTATTCAATCTCATCAAAGAGCTATTGTAATTGAAGTTTGGGATTCAGGATTTACAGCTATTGATGAGCAATTTAATTTTGAAACTATCCAATGGGATGATAGTTATTCTTGGGCTAGAGAATTTTTAGATGAGAATAGGAGAGGAAAAGCGCCAAAAGGATTCATGGATTTATTGGATGTGGGAGATCTAGTTTATCTGTCTGCGGAAAATGATCAGGTTAAGTTGGATCAAATACCTCAAGCACAGTCATCATTAATTTCTTTCAACCCAAAGACTGGCGAGGTACTCTCTTATGTTGGCGGCTCAGTATTCAATGATTCTCAATTTGACAGAGTAAGACAGTCTTATCCTCAATCAGGATCAGTTTTCAAGCCATTCATTTATGCATCAGCTTTCAGTGGAGGCTATAATCCTTCATCTTTAATTAATGATGCACCAATTATTTTTGAAGATGAAAATCTTGAAACTTTTTGGAGACCTGAAAATTATTCAGGTAAATTCTATGGCTTAACAACTCTCAGGGAAGCACTTGTTCAATCAATTAATATTGTTTCGATAAAGCTTTTAAGAGAAATCGGTATTAAAAAGTCATCTGAAACCATTGATAATTTTGGTTTTGACACAGAGAGACTGCCTCAAGATCTTAGTTTAGCTTTGGGATCAGGTAATTTTTCTCCCGCTGAGGTTGCAAGAGGCTTCAGTGTATTTGCAAATGGTGGAATGATTTCCGATATTCACTATGTAAGTCAGATTAAGGATAAGAATGGAGATATCATTTTCGATCACTCAGAAATAGATGTTGTAAATGTCTCTAGTATTTCTGCTTTTCCATGGCTCAACACAGTTCAGCTAGACGCATCAAAGCCATATTTTCTTTTACCGCCACTCAATAAATCGGACCCCGTTATTGATCCAAGAGTTGCATTTATGGTGAAAGATATTCTAAAAGAAGCTTCCCAAAGAGGATCGAATGGAAGACTTACACGATATTTAGAGAGAAAAGATTTTGCTGGCAAGACAGGAACTACAAATGATGCTGTAAGTACATGGTTTAGTGGTTTCAACTCAAATGTTGTAACAACGGTTTGGGTTGGGAATGATGATTTTGAATCTCTTGGCGATAATGAGTTTGGTTCTACAACAGCATTACCAATCTGGGTAGATTATATGAACTCTGCTTTCAAAAAGATTGATGTAGATGAATTTTCTCTTCCAGATGGTATTTCTTATGTAAGAATTAATAAAAAAACTGGAGAGCTTAGCAAGTCTGCAGAAGACGAAAGTTATTTCGAGCTTTTTTTAAGCGAAGATTTTTAAATTTATTTAAAAAGAGATATTTGTAAGAGTGTCCAAATATTTTCAATATATGAGCTTGGCTTTTCTTTAAATTTAGATCTTATATATCTTGAGATTGTGCCTTCAAGTGAAGTAATCAATAAATGAGATGATATTCCTGGCTGTGATAGGAGCGAATCAGAATCTTTTTGTAATATTTGTTTAAAGTTTAGTTCCAGTCTTTCATAAAACTGGTTAGTAGCATCAACTACATTTTGTTCGTTTGCACTTAAAGCCTCTCTCGATAGAAGTCTTGCAAAGCCCTTATTCTTTTCAATAAATAATATACAAAACATAAATAGATTTTTTGCATTTTGCTCCGCGCTATCTTTACTTTTCTTAATTTCAGCGCACTTTGAGATTATTGTCTCGTCACAAAAAGAAAATAATTCCAAATAAATAGATCTTTTGCTTGGGAAATGTCTATATAAAGCTGCTTCTGTAATTGACGATTTTTTTGCTAAGAGAGCAGTTGTAATTTTAGAAAGATTTCTTTCTTCTAGAAGACTTGCTAGTGACTGAAGAATGATTTGTTTCCTATTTTCTTTAGGCATTTATATTATTCTAAATTAATATCTTGATTTGGTAAGAATTTTTTTAACTCTTCCAAAAAGTTTCTTTGAATCTTTTCTAATGATTCTTGACTATTTGCTTCAAATCTCAATACAAGCTTCGGAGTCGTATTTGAAGCTCTTAATAGAGCCCAACCATTCTCAAATGAGGCTCGAAGGCCGTCAGTAAAATCTTTTTTCCCATCAATTGATGCATTTTCAATGAAATCCTTAATTATTTTAAACTTTCTCTCTTCAGGAACATCTATATTTAATTCTGGAGTTGAATAAGAAACGGGAAGGCTATCCAATAAATCATCTAGCGATGATCCTGTTTCATTCATGATGTCTAAAAGCCTTATTGCAGAATAATGACCATCATCAAAACCATGCCAAATATCATTAAAGAAAATATGACCACTCATTTCACCTCCTAATACGGCATTATATTTTTTTATATTGTTTTTAATATGAAAATGCCCAGTTGGACTCATGAAAGGTATACCATCATTTTCCTTAATTATTTCAGGTAGAAAGTCTGAGCACTTAACATCAAAAACAATAGTTTTGCCTCCCTTTTTTGAAAGTATTTTTTTTGAGAATAACATCATCATTTGATCGGGATAAATTAATCTTCCTGATGAAGTTACTGCTCCAAGCCTATCTCCATCACCATCAAAGGCAACACCAACATCTGCAGAGACCTCTTCTACTTTATCAATAAGGTCCACTAAATTCTTTTCTTTTCCTGGATCCGGATGATGGTTTGGGAAATTTCCATCAACATCACAGAAAATTTCGATGACCTCGCAGCCAACTGCTCTTAATAAGTCTGGAGCAATAATTCCGGCTGCACCATTTCCACAATCAACAACTACTTTGAGGTTTTTAAAATTAAAGCTATTTTTAACCTCAGTTATATAGTTATTTTTTATATCTAAAAATCTATTCTCACCATTTGTATCTTTTAAAGATATATCTGTTTTAGATAGCTCAAATATTTCAGTACCAGATACTGGTTTATCATCTATAACAAGCTTAATTCCGTTATAGTTTTTAGGGTTATGACTCCCTGTGATCATGATTCCAGACTTAGAAGCTTGTTTTTTTGCTGCGTAGTAAAGAAGAGGACTTGTAGCAAGTCCTATATTTATAGTATTAATTCCATGCTTATTTAAAGATTCTTGGAGAGATTCCAAAAGGGATGGACCTGACAGTCTTCCATCTCGTGCAATTACAACTTCAGCCACTGATTCTTGATAACATTTCTGAGCAATGGATTTAGCAATTTTTGCAATCGAATCTTCATTAAGCTCATCTGGGAAAATACCTCTTATGTCATATTCCCTAAATATTGATTTTATAAGTTCTGACATTTGCTTTTGATTTGATAGCTTGTTTGTCATAATACCTTCGATTTTATTAATTATAAATGCAATAGAGTGTTTGATTTAACTTACAAGAATAAAAAGATTTGGAGAAATGGAGATCTGGTTTCATGGGATGAATGCAATGTCCATTCTTTGACGCATACCCTTCATTATGGTGTTGGTGTTTTCGAAGGGGTGCGTGCATATAATACAGAAAATGGGCCAGCAATTTTCAGGGTAAAAGAGCATACAGAAAGACTTTTTGAGGCTGCAAAGATAGTAAATATAGATATTCCATATTCTATTGAAGAAATTATTGAAGCCCAAAAGATTGTGTTGCTTAAAAACGATTTTGATGAGGCATATATCAGACCAATAATTTACTTAGGAAATGAATCACTTGGCTTAAGAGCAGAAGATTTATCAGTTAATGTAATTATTGCAGCATGGGAATGGCCCTCATATATGGATCCTGAATCAAAACAGAAAGGAATTTCTGTGGCAAAGTCTCCATATAAACAATATAAAAACCCCAATTGGTCAAACTATAAAATTACTGGGACTTATGTAAATTCAATTGTTGCCTTGCATGATGCGGTTGCAAAAGGAGCTGATGAGGCATTAATTCTTGACAATGATGGCTATATTTCAGAGGGCAGCGGGGAAAATATTTTCTTTTTAAAAGATGGTCTAATTATGACGCCAACAACAAAGAATTGCTTAAATGGAATAACTCGACAATCGGTTATAGATATCGCAAAAGATCTTGGCCATAAAGTTGAAGAGGGAGACTGGTCTTATGAACAGATTATTGAATGTGATGAGGCATTTTTCACTGGTACAGCAGTAGAAGTTACCCCAATTACAAAAATTGATGAAAAGATAATCTCTAATGGAACTGTTGGACCAATTACAAAAGAAATACAAACAAATTATGAGAATGCAGTTCTTGGAACTGACAATAATTCAAGAAACTGGCTGACATACATCGAATAATATTTTGCATAAATTAAAGATTGCACTACTAAGTTATAGGAGCGCACCTTTCTCAGGTGGGCAAGGTATTTTTGTGAAAGAACTTTCAAATGCCCTTTCAAAAAGGGGACATGAGATAGACGTCATTTCAGGGCCTCCGATGCCAATTCTCGATCCAGGAATTAAATTAATTAAATTGGAAGGATTAAATTTATTTGAAACATTTAGCTTTAGAGATAGGCTTTTAAAGCTTTGGAACAGAAAGGATAAAGACTTTCTCGATTATTATGATTTTTTTAAAACCTTGATAGGCGGTTTCCCAGAAATGTACTCATTCGGAGAAAGGGTGAAGAAATATCTCTCACAAAAAAAGGACTATGACATCGTTATCGATAATCAGTCTTTAAGTTCAGGGATTTTGGAAATTCAAAAAAATTATCCTTTTGTTGAAATAATTCATCATCCCATAACGAAAGACTTTAAATATGATCTTATTTATTCAAATGGCTGTATGCAAAGATTTTTTAAAAAAAGATGGTATACATTCCTTAAAATGAATAAAAAAGTAGCACCCAAACTTAAAAAGATTATTACAGTCTCTTTAAATTCAAAGAAAGATATTGCTATTGATTTTAAGACTGATCCAAAGAGAATCCATGTTATTCCTAATGGACTAGATCTAGAAGTTTTTAAGAAGAATGATGCATTAGAGAGAGAAAATTTTAAAATCGTAACTGTCGCAAGTGCTGACATTCCATTAAAAGGACTAGATACTACACTTAAAGCTATTTCATTAATTCTAGATAAATATCCAAATATTAAACTTTCAGTTGTTGGAAATCCCAGAGAGAATGGTCATACAGAAAGGCTTATTAGACAACTCAATCTTACTAACCATGTTTCCTTTAAAACAAATCTTTCTAAAGAAGAAGTTGCATATGAATATCAGTCTAGCTCTCTTGCAGTTATTAGTTCTTTGTATGAAGGTTTTGGTTTTCCTGCAGCTGAGGCAATGGCATGCGGAACACCAATAATTTCTTCAAATTCCTCTGCACTCCCTGAAATCATTCAAGATTTTGGACAGTTATATGAGCCTGGTAATCCAGATGCCCTGAAAGAGTGCATAGAAAATTTTTATCTAAATAGACCTTCATTTAATAATCTTGCTCAAGAAGGATCTCTATATGCAAATGAAACTTTTAATTGGGAGAAAATTGCATTAGATTACGAAGAACAATTTTTAGAGACAATAGAAAAGTTTAATTCATGCTAACCTTCAATTTTAATAATATTAGTCCAGAAAAAGATTCTTTTATGCTTGATGCTGGATGTGGTCCCGGTAGGCATGTTTTTGGTTTCATGGATCAGTTTCCTGATATAACTTGTGTTGGAGTTGATTTAGACTCTGATTCGCTTCAGGAAGGGAAAACAAATTTAACTTTATTTAGCTCAATTTCTAATAAAGAATCAACATTTCTTCAAGGCTCTGTTTATAACTTACCCTTTAGCGATAATGCCTTTGAGACAATAATTTGTTCTGAGGTTTTAGAACATGTTGCAGATGTCGATGCAACCCTTAAGGAGTTAACAAGATTGCTTATGCCTGGTGGTAATTTGCTTATAAGCGTGCCATCTTATTTTCCAGAAAAAATTTGTTGGTTGCTCTCTAAAGGCTATCAAAATATGCCAGGTGGCCATGTAAGAATTTTCAGAAAAAGCGTGCTTCAAGAGAAAGTTGAAGAAAAAGGTTATAACTTAGAGAGAACTGAAAAGTATCATGCCTTGCACAGTCCTTATTGGTGGCTTAGATGTCTATTTTGGTCATCACAGGATAATAATTTTCTTGTTAAAGTTTATAAAAAGATATTAGAGATACAAATATTAAGAAATCCTATGATTTTGAGGGTCTTAGATAATCTTCTTAATCCATTTTTAGGAAAAAGTACTTCTTTTTATTTTAAGAAGTTATGAAAATGATTAAACATCAATTAGTTCCTGCTAAGGATTGGATAATTGAAAATCAAAATAAGAGTGGATCAATATACTGGGACCATAGAGGCAAGTGCGATCCTTGGGATCACTGTGAGTGTTTAATAGCTCTCGCAATATATGAAGAGTGGGATGCATTTAATAAGGGCATTGAATGGTTCTTTAATAATTTAAATGCTGAAGGCGAAATTGCATCAGAATTTATTAATGGAAAAGTAACTAAGGGATATGCCGAAAGTCATCATGCGCCATATGTTTTTCTTCCTCTTTACCAAAAATTTTTAATTGATAATGATATTGACTACTTAGTTAAGTACAAAAAAGAAATACAGTCGATATACAATTCAACCTTAGCCTTTACAGACCAAGAAGGATTCTTATTTTGGGCTAAAGACGAAGATGGATATTCTGATAATTCTCTAATAACTGCCTCATGTTCAGTTCATATCTCATTAAAAACATATGAAAAAATTGCTATTACTCTAGATTTAGATTGCAACCATGAAAAAATACTACTAAATCAAGAAAAAATTAATTCAAAGAAATTTGATCGCGATGGTGTAAGCAGGAAAAGGTTCTCTATGGATAATTATTATCCTTTTTTATGTGGTATTGGAAATGATGAGTTCATTAATAAGACTATTAGTAATTTTTACCATGAAGGACTAGGAATTAAATGTGTTATTGAAGAGCCGTGGGTAACTTTTGCGGAATCATCAGAATTTATAATTAGCTTAGTAAAAATGAACAGAAAAGAAGATGCTAGAAAAATTTTAGAGGAAATAATGAGATTCCAAGACAACAGAGGAATATTCCCAACTGGCTATCAATATAAATTGGATATTTTATGGCCTGATGAGTTTTCAACTTGGACAAATGCTGCAGTTATCATTGCTGCAGATTGTGTATTTGGGATCTCACAAAAAAGAAATGTATTCTTAGTATAGCTTTCTGAGAGCAACTAAGCTGTGAACTCTATCTATTAGCTCAAAGTTTTCAACTAATGCTTTTTCATAAATTTCTCTAGGAGCTTGGCCTCCCTCTAATTCTGAGTCATAAATATCATGAATAGCTAGGATACCGCCAATTCTTATTTTATCTCTCCATGAAAAATAATCATTTCTTGCTGACTCAAAGGTGTGACTTCCATCAATAAAAACAAGGTCTAAGTCATCTTCAATTTTTTTTGATGCTTCCTCAGAATTATCAATAACTGGAATAACAGTATCAATGAGACCAAATTTTTTTATATTGCTTATAAAAAGAGGATAGGTATCAACTCTTTTCTTCTCATAATCGTAGATCTCTTCATCAAAGTACTCTTCACCAAATTGTTGCTCTTCCGATCCTCTATGATGGTCAATAGAAAATAACTTTGTATCATTTTCTTTGCAAGCTAAACCAATATAGCAGGCAGATTTGCCGCAATAGGAACCAATCTCGACAGCAAATCTCTCTCTACATTCTCTTGAAGAGAGCTCATAAAGGAATTTTCCTTCATCTGGGTGAAGAAAACCTTTAATATTCTTAAACCGATCTAACTTAGCGCTCATAAAAACTTTCCTTTCCCAAAGTTGATTTGAATCTCCTGTGTTGCCATAAATATTCTGATGGTTTCTCTCTAATTCTAGCCTCGATGTGTGACGAGATATCTTGAATCATCAATTCTGAATCTGAGATGCTTATCTCTTCAACAGAAAGAATTAATTTGTCTGAGTCATAATATGAATTTAAAAACAAAACGTTGCATTGAGTTGCATCTACAATTTTGACAGGAGCATTTGTAGTAGCTGTTTTAATGCCAAAAAAATCTACATTTGAACTATTCTTTAAGCCATAATCTTGATCAATAGCATAAAGAACAGTTTTATTTTTCTTTAGCCATTTAATGAATGTAATTGGTGAATTCTTATCAGCGAGAGCATTAAGCCCTTTCAATCTTCCCATGCTTTGTACTTTCTGCATGAAGGGTGAATTATGTGCTCTTTCTACCCCATAAAGCTCACAATGCATTCCGAGTATTCTTGAATCCAGCTCTAAATGATGAGAGTGTTTAAAAATGAGAAGGTTGCCTTTGGTTGCAATAAGCTTATTTAAACCAAATATTTCATATTTAATTAAAGAATTTATCTTTGAATCACTCCAAAACCACGCTTTACCAGTATCAAATATTCCACGAATCATCGACTTGAGATTTTTATTAAAAAGATTTATTTTTTCCTGCTTATTCAAATCAGGAAAAGCAGCATCAATATTTTTTCTACTAAAAATATTTCTTTTAAGATTGGGGTTTTTTAGAAAAGAAAATAAAATATTTGCTAAAACATTTTGAAAGTTTATTGGAAAAGCAACAATTAGCTTCCAAAAAAATACGCCTATCTTTTGATTGATAAATTTCATTTAAATCCTGTTGCGCAGTTATTATACTAACCAGAGTAATAAACTATGCTTATCTTTATCTATAATCTCATTTTTCTGGTTTTAACCCCAATATTTATTATCAGGATCTTTTTCAAAGCAATTGGAGATTCAAGCTATTTAAGGAATCTAAAAAATAGATTTGGCGTTTTATCAACTTCTATGGAACCTGGTCTTGAATCAATATGGTTTCATTCAGTAAGTTTAGGAGAAGTAATTTCTTCGAGCGATTTAGTTAGAAAGCTATCAAAGGATCATAAAGTCATTCTTACTACAACAACTGGAACAGGATTTAAAAAAGCAAACCAACTTTTTTCTGATAATAAGCGAGTTGATATTGCATATGCGCCATTTGATTTTTATTTTTTTACTTTGCTCTTTTTAAATAAAGTTAAACCTAAGGCAGCTATCTTTTTTGAGACAGAAATTTGGCCAAACTCTATCCATTTATGCAAGGCACTGGAGATACCATCTATTGTTAGCAATGGAAGACTATCTAAAAAGAGTTTTAAAAAATATATGAAGCTTAATATCTTTCTTAAAAAAGTTTTCTCTAATCTTGATCTTGTCATGGCTCAAGGAGATGAAGATAAGAATTACTATCATCAGCTTGGCTGCAAAAATATTCACGTCACAGGCTCAGTTAAATTTGACCAAGGATCTAATTTTAGTAAATCAAAATCACTAAGTTTTAAAAAGTTTTTAGAGCACCCATATTTTCTCGCTGCATCCACCCATGAGGGAGAGGATAAAATTATTTTGGAATCTTTTAACCTGATAAAAAGAGATTTTCCATCAGTTAAGTTAGTTGTTGTGCCTCGTCATCCAGAGCGGGCAAATAAAATTAAAGCCCTTTTTCTTAATATGGGATCAAATTCAATTTATGAAAATGAAGAGGAGACTTCATCAGATATTTTAATAGTTAAATCACTTGGAATTCTTCCCACACTTTATGCAGATGCTCAGCTAGCTTTTGTCGGAGGAAGCTTAGTAAAAAGAGGAGGCCATAATATTATTGAGCCTGCAATAGCTCAGTGCCCATTTATATTGGGAGAACACTATTTTAATTTTAAAAATATTGTTGAATCTTTCATAAATGCTAATGCAACACACATTGTGAGAACTCCATTGGATATATTTGAACTTTTTTGCAAAACCTATAAGAATCAAGAAGACTTTAGAGAGGGTATGATTAGTAATGCAAATACAGTTGTTGAAAAGAATATCGGAGCAACCATGCGCCAACTTTCACTGATTAGAGCTAGTTTGTAAATTGCATAATAGCAAGATTAAAAAGAAAATAATTACCCTGATTGGACCAACTGCATGTAATAAAACTTCTACTGCAGTTCATTTAATAAAAAAATTTCCAATTTCAATCATAGGCGTAGACTCAGTTCAAATTTATAAAAGATTTAATATTGGATCTGCTAAGCCCCCCAAAAAAATCCTTGAAAAGTACAAACATCACTTAGTTGATAGCGCTGATCCAGAAAATATTTTTTCAGTAAAAGATTTTTATGATCAGGCCTACAGAATTGTTGTACAAGCGCATTCAAATAATAGGATTCCTTTACTAGTTGGTGGAACAATGATGTACTTCAATGCACTATTTAAGGGAATAAATAATATACCTGAAGGAAATGAAGCTATCAGGGAGGAGCTTCAGCGAGAGCTTGATAATCGAGGAGTGGATAAACTATTTAATGAATTGAAAGAAATAGATCCAGACTCAGCTAAAACTATAAAGCAAAATGATAAACAGAGAATAATGAGGGCTCTAGAGGTCTTCAAAATATCAGGTAAGAAGATTTCTGATTTCAAAAAAGAAGATACTGAAAATATCTTTGAAGAATTTGAGTTTATAAATTTAGGAATTTTTCCAAGCGATAGAGAGATTCTCCAAGCAAGGATACGAGAAAGAATAGTAGAAATGATCAACATGGGCTTAATTAGAGAAGCTCAAGAAATAATTAAATTAGACAATATCGCAAAAAATCATCCAGCTCTTAATTCAATTAATTACAAAGAAGCAATTCAAGTAATTAATGGAGAATTAGATTCCAATGAGCTTGAGGAGAAGTGCGCCATTTCTACTAGACAATTGGTAAAAAGACAGCTTACTTGGATGAGGAGTTTTAATTTCTCAAAAACTTTTGATATCAACTCAGCTATTGAAATTGAGAAATACTTAGAAGAGCGAATTTTTTAAAATAATTTGTTTAATTATCTTCTTTCATCCATATATTAATGTTAAACATATATAATAAGCGTTATGAATTGGGATAATCAGGATAATAAAGACCCTTGGGGCAATCGCTCCAATGGAAATGATCAAGACTTTGATGATCTTCTAAAGAGATTTTCTTCTATCTTAGGCAGCAAGTCTGGTGGAGGAAAAGGCTCATCATCAGGCGGTGGTTTTAATTTTTCACCTAGTAGATTTCTTGGTTATGGATTTTTTATATTAGCAGTCGTCTATCTATCTGCATCCATCTATACAGTTCAGCCTGGTGAAAGGGTAGTTATCTTAAGACTTGGTGAGTATCACAAAGAGACTACAGAAGGTCTTAACTTTATGTTATTTGGAATTGATCAAAGATTTAAAGAGGATGTAGCCCTTACGAGAAGATATTCTCAAACAGCAAATATGCTTACACAAGATGAGAATTTAGTCGATGTTACAGTTTCAGTTCAATACAGAATAAGCAATATTAAAGACTTTGTTCTCAATGTTAGAGATCCTGAAGCAAGCCTTAGAAAGGCTACGGAGAGTGCATTGAGATTTGTTGTAGGCGATAACTCATTGGAACAAACTTTAACAGTAGGAAGAGAGAAGATAGCTCAAGATGTTGGAGACAGGCTTCAAGAATACCTTGATATTTATCAAGCTGGATTAATTGTTCAACAAGTTAACATTGAAAAAACTGATCCGCCGGTTGCTGTAAAAGCTGCTTTTGACGATGTGGTTGCTGCAAGAGAAGACAAGATTAGGCTTCAAAATGAGGCTGAAAGATATGCTCTTACTATTGTCCCTGAAGCAAGAGGTCAGGCTGAGGCAACTATTAAAGCTGCTGAAGCATATAAAGAACAAGTAATACTTACTGCCGAAGGTGAAGTTGTAAGATTTAATGAAGTTTATGATGAGTATAAAAAGAATCCTGAAGTAGTTAGAAAGAGAATCCATCTTGATGCTATGAAAAAAGTTTATTCAGATTCAACCAAAATAATGATTGATGTCAACGATGGAAGCAATATAACACTTCTTCCCTTAGGTGATATTTTGCAACAAACACAAGATGAGGATGAGGATTAAGTATGTCTTTTAAGAATTCAACAGTTTTATTTTCTCTCCTTGCTGTATTAATTTTATTTAATAGCTTTTTTATTGTTGATGAGCGTGAAAAAGCAATTGTTCTTCAGTTTGGAGAAACAGTTAGAGAAGATGTAGGCGTGGGTTTCCATTTTAAAGTACCTATTATTCAGGAAGTTAAAAAGTTCGATGCTAGGCTTAGGTCGTTAGATGAGGATCCAGATAGAATTCTCACAAATGAAAGTAAATATTTGTTAGTTGATTCATTTGTTAAATATAAGATTAGTAATGTTCTACTTTTTTATAAAGCTACCGGTGGAAGCTTTAATAACTTAAATAATTTGCTTGGACAAAGAACTGAATTCGAATTAAAGAACCAGTTTGGTAAGAGAAGTGTCACTGAAGTTGTTTCGGGTGAGCGTGATGAGCTAATGAGAATAATGAGAGATAATCTAGCTGCGTCTGTTGTTGACCTTGGCATTGAGGTTATTGATTTTAGGGTTAAAAGAATAGATCTTCCCCCTGAATTAAGTAATTCTGTATACGAAAGAATGAGAACTGAAAGAAATAGACTCGCAGAGGAGTTAAGATCAGAAGGTAAGGAGCTCTCAAGAGAAATTACTGCATCTGCTGACAAAGATAGAATAATAATTCTGGCTGAAGCAAATAAGCTATCTCAACAATTAAGAGGAGAGGGCGAGGCAACTGCAGCTGCAATTTATGCTGAGGCTCATAATCAGGATCCAGAATGGTATGAGTTCATAAGAACTATGGAGCTTCTTCCAGATGCATTCAGCAATAAATCAGATGTTATGTTGATCGATTCAGATCAAGAAATTCTTAAATATTTCAAAGATTCTTCCGGCGAAGAAAAGTAAAATGTCTAATAATACCCTTATCCTTGGTCTGCAATGGGGAGACGAAGGAAAAGGAAAAATTGTTGATGCCTTAAGCGAAAAAGTTTATGCAGTATGCAGATTCCAAGGTGGTCATAACGCTGGACACACAATAAAAGTAGATGGGGTTCAAACCGTTCTTCACTTGATACCATCAGGAGTTCTTCATAAAAATGTTAAGTGCCTTATAGGAAATGGAGTAGTTCTATCTCTTGAGGCAATCAAAAAAGAAATTGAAGGATTGGAGGAATTTGGTGTTGAAATACGTGACCGATTATATATAAGTGAAAACTGCCCATTAATTCTCCCAAGTCATATAAAGATTGATCAAGTAAGAGATAAAGATGAATTTATTGGCACTACAGGAAGAGGCATTGGACCAACCTATGAAGATAAGGTTGGACGAAGAGCAATAAGATTCGGTGACCTAAAAGATGAGACTTTATTAAGAAAAAAAGTTTCAAGGTTAATTAAGATTCATAATAAATTGTTGAAGCATTTTTATGATTCAGAACCCTTTTCTGTAGAAGAAATCCTAAATAATCTTCTATCTTTTAAAAACTTTGCTGAAGCTTTCTCAGTTAATACAACAGATTTATTAATGAATTGGTCTGAAAAGGGAAAAGAGGTTTTATTTGAGGGTGCGCAAGGGACTTTCCTTGATATTGATCATGGAACCTATCCCTATGTTACTTCATCAAGCACTACAATTGGTGGAGTTTCATCAGGTCTTGGAATAGGGCCAAAGCATATTAATAATGTAATCGGAATTGTTAAAGCATATGCAACAAGAGTTGGGGAAGGCCCATTTATAACTGAGCTTTTTGATGAAGATGGAGAAGAAATAGCTAAACGCGGGAATGAATTTGGAGCAACTACGGGTAGGCCAAGAAGATGTGGATGGCTCGATCTTGTTGCTTTAAAAAAGGCTATTTTTATAAATTCTGTTGACAGTTTATGTATGACCAAAGCTGATGTGCTCGATACTTTTGAAAATATAAGTGTTTGCGTAGCTTATGATGACAACAACTTACCGATCTATAAGAGATTCGAAGGATGGCAAGAGGATACTAGTCAATGCAGTTCATATGACGAACTTCCACAAAAATTAAAGGATTATGTAAAATTCATTGAGGAAACTGTTGAATGCAAAGTAAGCATAATCTCTGTTGGCCCTTCTAGAGAACAAAGCATACATTTATAAATTTATCTCAGCTAAATTTTATCTAAACTCGCATTTATAAATTTATATGATTCAGGATTAGAGAATTTTTTTGTTAACCTTATACATTCATCAATGACAACAGTTCTTGGTGCCATTTCATTATTCATTTCTATTATGCCAAGACACAAGATTGCTTTATCAATAAGTTCAATTTCATTTTCTTTAATTTTCATTTTTTTTGAAATAGTTTTCTCAATGGTCTCGTTATCTTTAATGAGTGCATCTACACAAAGTTTAAATCTTTTGAAGTCTACTTTTCCAGACCGATGCTCTTTTTTAAATTGTTCTAATATTTCTTCAGAAGAAGTTTTATCAAATAAATGCTGATAAATTGCTTGAACTAGGACTTCTCTAGTTTTAACAGCTATTTTATGTTTCGCTAGATTTTTCATTAATGAGAGCTATTAATGCATTGGCATTATTTGTCGTTGTAGTGATATATCTTTTTTCAAGTTGATCTTTGTTATCTACACAAATTACGCCATTTATTATTGAAATATCAGGATAATCAAGAGCTAGCTGCCCCAGTGATCTAAAAGTTTCATTACTGACCAAGTCATAATGTGATGTTTCCCCTCTTATGACAATTCCTATGGCAAGAATTCCTTTTGTTTTAGAGGTAATCTTTGCTTTGGCTAAGGCTGGAATTTCAAGTGACCCAGGTGCTTTAAAGGATTTAATCATACAATCCTCAGATCCTAATCTTTCCAAAGCCGCGCCCGTCATCTCATTAATAAAATCTGTATACCAACTGGTATAGATAATCAGGATTTCATCATTTTTAGTCATTTTCAAAACCTACTATTTCAATGTTAAATCCAGAAATATTATTATATTGAGTTGGGGTACCTAAAACTTTTATTTTTGTGAGCCCCAGATCTCTTAAAATTTGAGATCCAGCTCCAATAACTCTTCTGCTTTTTTTTGTTAGCTCTTTACCTTCAAGTAAAGAGAGCCAATAACTACTGGCATCTCTATGATTTATTAAAACAAACACACCTGCTTCTGATTTTGAAATCTTTTCTAAAGATTTCCTAACCGACCACTTTTTTCCAAGATCATTAATCGCTAACGTATCTTGTAAAACGCTTTGCGTTTGAACTCTGACTAATGGGGCATCTACATTTTGGATATCACCCTTAGATAAAGAAAAATGGAAGTTTTTTTCTAGCATATCTTCCCAAATCCTTAATTCAAATTCTCCAAAGTCTGTTTCAACAGATCTTTTTTCAACCTCCTTTACAGTTGCTTCAGTTGTAAGTCTAAAATCAATTAAATCAGCAATAGTACCAATCTTTAAACTATGTTTTTTAGCGAACTCAATAAGATCATCTCTTCTTGCCATTGAGCCGTCATCATTCATGATTTCGCAAATGACACCTGATGGAGAATATCCTGCAAGTTCTGCAAGATCGCAAGAAGCTTCGGTATGACCGGCTCTTGCTAGGACACCACCATCCATTGCTTGCAGAGGAAAGACATGCCCAGGTTGAGCAATATCTTTTTTTGTTGCAACTGGATTAACAGCTGCAAGAATGGTTGTAGCTCTGTCTTGGGCAGAAATTCCTGTAGTTATACCTTCTTTTGCTTCTATAGAGACAGTAAAAGCGGTCTTATTGTTGGATTCATTTGAATCAGTCATTTGTTTTAAGCCCAAAATAGAACACTTTTCCTTGGTAAGCGTTAGACAAATTAAGCCTCTTCCATACTTTGCCATAAAGTTAACAATATCTGAATTAACTTTATCTGCTGCACAAACTAGGTCACCCTCATTCTCTCTATCTTCATCATCGACGATAATGACCATTTTCCCCTCTTTTAGGTCATCAATGATTTCTTTTGTTGTATTCATGTTCTTTTTAAATAAGTTTCTTTACTATCATCATTAATTTTAAGAGAGGATTTTAAATCAAAACCTAAGCTTTCTATAGTTTTATTTTCAAACCAGGAAACCCCTTCATTTCCTAATATAATATTAGACTTATATATAATTATTTCATCAACCAAATGCTTATCCAGAAAGGCCTTTACTAAATTTGGACCTGCTTCAACTAAAATTGAATTTATTTCTGTATTCGATAGCTCTGTAATTACTTTATTTAAATCAGATGAGCGATTAATTATTACATCTCCAGTTTTGAAGAAATTTAATTCTTTGTTAATTTTTTGAGAAGTTAGAAGTATTTTTTGAGGCTGATTAACTTCGAAATTAACTCTGGCATTCATCCTAGGATTATCATTTCTGACTGTATTGCCACCAGTGAGGATTGCATCAAATCCTGCTCTTACAATTTGTACATCATCTCTAGATTGTTCAGAGGTAATCCATGTAAATGTATTATCTTTTCTATGAGACATTCCATCTGCTGAGGAAGCAATTTTTACTGCTATGTAGGGCCTGTTATAAGTATTTTTGAAAAAGAAATGTTTATTAAGTTCAATCAATTCTTCCTCAAAAAAACCAGATAAGACTTCAATACCATTATCCTCCAATTGCTTAATACCAGATCCAGAAACTTTTGGGTTTGGATCTTTGGTTCCAATTACAACCTTCTTAATACCAGACTTAATTATTGCATCTGTACAAGGTCCAGTTTTACCATGATGGCAGCAAGGTTCTAACGTGCAGTATAAAGTGAGCTGTCTTAATTCCGCTTCGGAAATATTATTATTTTTAGAAAGATCTTTAAGCGCATTTATCTCTGCATGATTAGAGCCATATTTCATATGATGTCCCTCTGCAATTACCTCGTTGTCTTTGACGATAACGCATCCAACCATAGGATTAGGTTTAGTTAAATATTTCCCTTTATGAGCAAGATCAATAGCCCTTTTTAAAAAAATTTCATTCATTATTTCTTTTTAGATTTTTTCTTATCTTCTTTACTTAGCGACTTTATTTCATCTGAAAAATCACTGATATCTTGGAAATCTCTATAGACAGACGCAAATCTGACATATGCAACCTGATCAACATCTTTAAGAGCATTCATCATAATCTCTCCTATTTTTTCAGAGTGAATCTCTCTTTCTCCAAGCACTCTTATGTCACTTAAGATCTTTGAAAAGAGGGCATCTGTTTTCTCAGCTGAAAGAGGTCTTTTTTCTAGGGCTCTTAGCATCCCTTTTTTTAACTTAGAACCATTAAACTCTTGTCGCTTCCCATCATTTTTAATAATCTTTGGAAGAGCTAGATCAGCAACCTCAAATGTTGTAAACCTTGCGTTACAAACATCGCATTTTCTTCTTCTTCTGATTTGAGAACCATCAGCAAATATTCTTGAATCAACAACTTTTGTATCTTCTGCTTGGCAAAAAGGACAATACATTATTTATACACTGGGAATTCTTTGCATAAAGACAGAGCTTTATCTTTAATTCCCTCAATTTTTTTCTCATTATCTAAATCAAGGACTATATCGCAGATCCAATTTGAAATTTGAATAATTTGATCCTCTTTAAAACCTCTTGTTGTAACTGCAGGTGTTCCAAGTCTTATTCCTGATGTTACAAAGGGAGACTGTGGATCGTTAGGAACAGCGTTCTTATTTACTGTGATATTAGCTAAACCAAGTTTATATTCAGAGTCCTTTCCTGTTATCCCTTTATTTCTAAGGTCGACAAGAATCATATGATTTTCAGTGCCGCCTTTTACTATGTCGACTCCTCTTCCAATAATAGTCTTCGCCATGGTTTTAGCATTACTAATAACTTGAGACATATAAGTTTTAAATTCAGGCTCAAGAGCTTCTTTAAAACAAACTGCTTTAGCAGCAACAACATGCATCAAAGGACCTCCTTGTGATCCTGGAAAAACTGCGGAGTTTAATTTTTTTTGTATTTCTTCATTTTTCCTTGCAAGAATAATTCCAGACCTTGGACCTCTAAGTGTTTTGTGAGTCGTTGATGTAACAACGTCAGCATATGGCACAGGTGAAGGATACATACCTGCCGCTACAAGTCCTGATATGTGGGCCATATCTACTAAGAAATATGCATTAATTTCATCTGCAATTTCTCTAAATATGCTCCAGTCAACCAAACCAGAGAAAGCTGAAAACCCAGCAATTATTAGTTTTGGGTTATGTTTTTTTGCTAAATCACGAACTTGGTCATAATCGATATCATGTGTTTCAGGATTTAAACCGTATTGAAAAGATTTATAGTTTCTTCCTGAAAAATTTACTTTCGATCCATGTGTAAGGTGTCCCCCATGATCAAGACTCATTCCGAGTATTGCGTCATTTGGCTCAAGTAATGCTAAATATGCAGCAGCATTTGCAGAGGAGCCAGAATGAGGCTGAACATTGGCATAATCAGCATTAAAAAGCTCCTTAGCTCTATCTATTGCTAACTTCTCAGCAATATCAACAAACTCACAGCCGCCATAATATCTTTTGTCAGGATATCCCTCAGCATATTTATTTGTTAATACAGAACCTTGAGCCTGAAGCACTCTTTGACTTGCATAATTTTCTGAAGCTATAAGTTCAATATGTTCTTCTTGTCTAACCATTTCCTTTTCAAAGGATTCCCAAAGCTCAGCATCATAAAGTTCTATATCTTTTTTATTTGAAAAGATTGAATCAGTTTTACGATTAGATTTATTATCAAGCATAGACATTTTTAAAGTTTCTCCAATATCGAGGGTTACAATTTGTGAATATTAAGTATATTTTAAATGAACTATGGTTTTTTGTGGATAAAAGTTTTTTTTCTATTAGGCGATGTTTGTTTACAAATTTTACACTTCAGTCCAAAGCATTCTCTGGCTTGGCAATATTCTCTTCCCCAAAAAATAAATTGCAAATGTAAATCATTCCAGTCTTCAGGCGGGAATACTTTCTTTAAATCTTTTTCTGTTTGCACTACATTCTTTCCTGAAGTAAGCCCCCATCTTTGAGCCAACCTGTGAACATGAGTGTCTACAGGAAAAGCAGGTTCACCAAAAGCTTGACTCATCAAAACAGATGCAGTTTTGTGGCCAACTCCTGGTAATTTTTCTAACTCATGAAAGCTTTCAGGAACTTTGCTGTCATGTTCTTTAACTAATATTTTTGACAACTCTTTTATAGCTTTTGATTTTTTAGGACCCAGACCACAAGGCTTAATAATAGAATATATTTTCTTTTCAGATAGTTTTGACATCTCAAGAGGGCTTTTTGCTAACTTAAATAACTTGGGAGTTACCTGGTTTACTCTTTCATCAGTGCACTGGGCTGATAGTAAAACGGCTATCAAAAAAGAAAAATTATTGAAATGATTGAGTGGTATAGGTGGATTAGGATATTTTTTACCTAAAATCTTTTTAACTATTAATGCTCTCTCTTTTCTTGTCATATAATAAATATTTAAATTAATTCTAAATGATCAAGTATAGGAAATATCTACTTAAGCTTAAAGATGCATTTTTAGAAGAAAATGTACAAAACACAAAGATGTTGGATTTATATCTGAAATATCTTGAGGGCGAGGCTTCGGAGCAAGATCTAGAAAATGCCAACAAACAGCTTGCAGAGATACTTAAAAGCTTAGGTATGGGCGTTCTCGTCATTTTACCTTTTAGCCCTGTTAGCATTCCTTATCTTGTTAAAAAAGCTAAAGAAAATAATATCGATATAATTCCCAAGTGGTATAAAGCTTTAAGAGAACAGGATGATAGATTAGAATAATAGAGTAAATTTCGGAGTAAATTATGAAAACAGCTGTAATTGTAGATAGTGTTAGAACAGGACTAGCAAAGTCATTTAGAGGCGGATTTAATATGACAAGGCCCGATGAAATGTTGGCACATATCATAAACGCAACATTGGAGAGAAATCCTAATTTACCTCCAGAAGCTGTCGAAGATATCATAATGGGGTGCGGAAATCCTGAGGGTGCTCAGGGGCATAATGTTGGAAGAAATGCTGCAGTTCTCTCTAATCTGCCCATAACAACTGGAGGAACAACTATAAATAGGTATTGTTCTTCTGGAATGCAGTCAATATCTATGGCGGCATCTCAAATTATGGCTGGTTGCTATGACACAGTTATTGCTGGTGGAGCAGAAACAATTTCTATGATGCAAGGAAAGCAAAATATGGATAATTTTGTAAATGAACGACTTGCTGAAAAGTCTCCAGGAATATACTACCCAATGGGAATGACAGCTGAAGTCGTTGCAAAAAGATATAACGTATCTAGGGAAGCTCAAGACGAGTATGCTTTCGAAAGTCAAATGAGAACAGCAGCAGCTCAGCAAGCCGGAGCATATGATGATGAAATTATTCCAATGGAAACAAAAATGCTTCTTATGAATAAAGAAACTGGCGACTCAAAAGAAATTGATTATTGTGTAGAAAAAGATGAGTGCAATAGACCAGAGACAACTCTTGATGGATTGGCTTCTTTAAAACCAGTTTTTGATCCAGAAAATGGATCAGTTACTGCTGGAAATTCTTCTCAACTATCTGATGGCGCGTCTGTCACCTTGGTAATGTCAGAAGATAAAGCTCTTGAGCTTGGTCTAAAGCCATTAGCTTATTTTAGAGGGTTTACAACCATGGGATGTGAGCCAGATGAAATGGGTATAGGCCCTGTTTTTTCTGTTCCAAAACTTTTAAATAACTACAATCTTTCAATGGATGATATAGATATTTGGGAGCTTAATGAGGCCTTTGCAGTGCAGGTAGTGTATTGCAGAGATAAGCTTGGTATTCCAATGGAAAAACTTAATCTGGATGGAGGATCTATATCTATAGGCCATCCATTCGGTATGACCGGCTCAAGACAAGTGGGGCATATAGTTAGACAGCTTCATTCTCATGATAAGCAATTTGGTGTTGTAACTATGTGTATTGGCGGCGGTATGGGAGCAAGTGGATTGTTTGAAAGATATCCTTCTTGATATCTGAATCTGACATTCTTAAATGCTTTCAACACCTAGTTGACAGCTCTTATCACAAGGATTCTATTCTTTTAGGCTCAGGAGATGATGCCGCTGTTATAGATACTCAAGGCAGAAAGCTAGTGCACTCGGTTGATATTTCAAGAATTGGAGTCCACTTCCATGAAAGCATGAGACCTGAAGATATTGCTTATAGGTCTATAACTACAGCACTGAGTGATTTGGCAGGAATGGGCTCTTTTCCATCCTTTATTTCTATCGCACTAACCAGCGACATTGAAGAAATCTCTTGGTATGAAAAATTTTCTAAGGGCATTAAGGAAACTTTGGATGAATTTAGCATTGATCTCGTTGGTGGCGATGTAACTAAGGGAGAATTAAATATTTCAGTAAATGTTTTTGGATACCCATTTAAAAAACCAATACTAAGAAATGGCGCAAATCTTGGAGACTCCATCTTTGTAACAGGCCAATTAGGAAAAGCAAAACAAGGTCTCAACGATTGGCTCAACAAAAAAGATTCAATATATTGCAAGGACTTTCTTAGACCAAAGCCGCAATTCCAAAAAGCGAAAGATATTTCAGATTTTGCAACTTCATGTATTGATATATCGGATGGGCTCATAAAAGATTTAGGTGATATCTGCAAACAGTCAAATGTAGGTGCTGAATTATGTTATGAAGATATTCCCATCCTCAATGATTATAATGACTTAACTCACGGAGATGATTATGAGCTATGCTTTACAGCGCCAAGCCATCTTGATGACCAGATAAAAAGCCAAGGATTCTTTCTTATTGGGAAAATAATTCAAAAGTTAGATCTTTTAGTTAAAAAGGACGGTTGCGAAATAACATTTGAAAAAAATGGATGGGATCCATTTGAATAATAAAGTTGGTATTGTTGGTGGTGGAATTACAGGACTAATCTCCGCATATTTTTTATCTCTTGAGGGATACGAAGTTGATCTGTATGAAAAGAAGACACTCTTGAGTGAGACAAGCTCAAAGACAACTAAGCTAATTCACGGCGGAATAAGATACTTAGAAAATTTGCAATTTTATGAGGTAAAAAATGGAATTAATGATAGAAAATGGTGGCTTGAGAATTTTCCTAATCAAACAAAACTTCAGGAAATTATAATTCTCTCAAAAAAAAGATTATCTCCTGAAATTCTTAAGTTTTTTGTTGGCATAAAAGTCTATGAGACATTTGCTGGTCGATCAAATATTAAAACTGGGAGATTTTATAAAAAAGATGATCTCTTATCTTTTGGTATAAAAAATAATATTAAAGCGGGTATATCTTTCTATGATGGGTTGATGCAGGAAAGTGTGGGCCAAGAAATTATAAAAAGATGTAAAAGTAATGGAGTAAATTTCTTCGAGAATAATGAAATCAAGAGTATAAGATCGGAAGGATATATTGAAGAAAAACAATATAAAAAAATAATCATTGCAACAGGGCCTTGGGTCTCTTCATTTCTCAAGCAAAATAAAATTCATACAAACAAAACCATTGATTACATAAAAGGTAGTCATCTGGTAATTAATAGGAAAATAAAAAATGGTTTTATGTTCAGGGATCAGAAAAAGCAGAGATATATATTTGCTCTTCCATACGAAGGAAATCTACTTCTTGGAACAACTGAACAAAGAGTTAGTACACCTGAAGATAAAGAGATATTAGATTCAGAAGTTAATTACCTTCTAGAAAGTATTAATATTTATATTCATAGACCAATTAACAAAGATGAAATAATTGAAAGTTATGCAGGAGTTAGACCACTTATTAAGTCAAAAGCTAAAGATTTTCATTCGTCATCAAGAGATTTTTATATACAAAAAGATAAGAATTTATTGAGTCTTTTTGGAGGGAAGTGGACTACAGCACCTTCAATAGCAAGAAATATTGTTAGAATTGTTAATAATGAATAATAAAAAAACATTAAAAAATCCATTTTTTTTCATTGCTTCATTGGGTGGAGTTGGATTAATAAAATTTGCACCTGGAACATTTGGCTCCATTTTTGCATGGTTCTTATTTATTTTTTTATCTCACTACATAAATATGATCTTGTTGACCTCTTTAGTACTCTTATTAGCTATTTGGGTTTGTGAATACATTTCAAAAGATCTTGAAGTAAAAGATGATAAGTCAATAGTTATTGATGAGCTTGTAGGAATGTGGATTGCACTGATGCCTGCTATCTATTTTGCTGACACACAGTCCGAAAGAACGATAATCGCAATTCTGGCTTTACTTCTATTTAGATTCTTTGATATTTTGAAGCCATTCCCAATAAATTATTTTGATCAAAGATTTAAGAATGGTTTTGGGATAGTGATAGATGATGTGGTTGCAGGAATAATTACTCTACTAATTTTAATTCCTCTATCTCTTTTATTATTCTAGAAGCTTTTAAGCCGCATTCTTCAATCATTTCTTCTCTGGATTGATGCTCAATGAATATATCAGGTATGCCGAGAAGTTTAGACTTAATATTGATGTTATTGTCTGAACAAAACTCTTGAACCGCACTTCCTGCACCACCAGCTACTGATCCATCCTCAATTGAAACAAATGCTTGCGCTTTAGATAAATATTTTCTAAGAATATCTTCATCAAGAGGTTTCACAAAACGCATATCTATAAGAGTAAGACCTAGAGTACTTGCAACTTCTCTTGCTTGATCGAGTAAAGCTCCAAAATTGATGACAATTAAATCTTTTGATCCTTCTTCAATCAATCTTCCTTTACCTATTTCAACTGGTGAAAGATCATTCTCAACAATAACATTAGGACCAGATCCTCTTGGATATCTTATTGATGCAGGGCCATTATGCAAAAAGCCAGTTGTCAAAAGCTTTCTAGTTTCATTTTCATCTGATGGAGTCATCACGATCATATTAGGAATGCACCTTAGGTAAACCAGATCATAGTTTCCCGAATGAGTAGGCCCATCCTCACCAACTAGTCCAGCTCTATCAATAGCAAAAGTGACGTCTAAGTTTTGAAGTGCTACATCATGAATAAGTTGATCATAGGCTCTTTGAAGGAATGTAGAATAAATTGCTACCACAGGCTTCTTTTTTTCACAGGCTAATCCAGCAGATAAAGTAACAGCATGCTGTTCAGCTATTGCAACATCAAAATATCTCTCTGGAAACTCTTTACTAAAATCAACTAATCCTGATCCTTCTCTCATAGCTGGCGTTATTGCAACAAGATCAATGTCTTCTCTAGCCATGTCTACTACCCAGTTGCTAAATATATCTTGATATTTTGGTTTAGTTTTTCCTATATTTTTTGAAGTATTAGTTTTAGATATTGCATGATATTTAATTCTGTCCTCTTCAGCTAAATCATATCCAGCACCTTTTTTTGTAATTATGTGAAGGAACTGTGGTCCATCAAAATTCTTTAGATTTTCAATTACTTTCAAAAGTTGATCAATATCATGCCCATCAATTGGCCCAATATAATTTAGTCCAAGCTCCTCAAAAATAGCTCCTGGCGCTACCATTGTTTTCATATGAGTTTCGACGGTGCGGGCTAGATGATGAGCAGCAGGGATGTTCTTTAAAAATTTTTTACCATTACTTTTAATCCCTTTATAAAGTTTGGAAGCCCATATTCTTGAGAAGTAATTATTTAAGCCTCCAACATTCTCAGAGATTGACATGTCATTATCATTTAGAATTATCAGCATATCTGGCTTTATGCCTCCAGCATGTTGCATTGCTTCGAAAGCCATTCCTGCAGTCATTGCACCGTCTCCAATAACAGCTACTGTTTTTTTCTCTCCCTCATTTAATTTGTTAGCAATAGCCATACCAACTGCTGAACTTACAGACGTACTGGAATGTCCAGTACCAAAAACATCATAATCACTTTCAATTCTTGATGGAAAGGGAGCTAGGCCATCTTTAGATCTTATTGAGCCTATTTGATTCTTACGACCAGTCAATATCTTATGGGGATAAGCTTGGTGACCAACATCCCAGACAATATTGTCTGATGGAGAATCATAAAGGTAATGTAAAACAATTGTTAACTCAACAACACCAAGACCTGCTCCAAGATGCCCGCCACTTTTACCAACTGAGTAGAGCAAAAATTCTCTCAATTCATCAGCTAAAATCTTTAGATCAGGAGGCGAAAGCTCTTTTAGATCTTTAGGATAATTGATTTTATCAAGTAGCTTAGTTGAAGGAACTTCACTAGGGATTTCACTAAATATTTTCATTACATTTTCCGCTGGTAAATATAATCTATTATTTTAAAAATATCTTCATCATTTTCTTTATCAAAGATTTTCTCAGCAATCTCAAGTGACTCAACATGATTTTCACTAATTACTTTTAAACATTCTTCTTTATTGAGGATGCTAAGAATATTAATTTTTTTATTCTTTAAATCCGACCCCGTTGGCTTTCCAATTTCCTTTTGACTACCGAATTCATCTAAATAATCATCAACTGTTTGAAATCCAACCCCAATAGATTTTCCAAGTTTATAAATTAGGTCTTTGTATTCAGAGAATCTTTCATATCCAAGAAAACCTAAAACTAATGATGTCTCTATTAACTTTCCTGTTTTTAAATAATGCATTTTCTTAATAAATTCTTCATCTGCTTGCTTTGATTCAGCAGTTATATCGAGTTCTTGACCAAGCACCATTCCCTTATAGCCACATGCATCTGTTAAAAGAGAAATAGCAGAGACTTTTAAATCGCTATCAAGGTCATCATCATTTGTTATTACTTCAAAAGCCAATGTTTGCAATGCATCTCCTGACAATATGGCTATAGCTTCGCCATACTTGATATGATTAGAATCTTTACCCCTTCTCATGTTGTCGTTATCCATTGATGGTAAATCATCATGAATTAATGAGTAGCTATGAAGTAATTCAATACTTGTAGCTAGATTGATAGCAGATGATTCAGTTAGGCAGGTATTTTTTTTACTTGCTGTGATTAAAAGGGCAGATCTAATCATTTTACTTTCAGCTGTTGAAGTATATAACATTGAATTCGAAACTTTTGATTCAGCGTTTATAAGGCTGTTTATTCTTTTTAAGACTAGTGACCTAGCCTCTGTAAGGATTTCAGGAAACATAATTTAAATTAATCTTCTAAAAGTTCAGAATCACCGCTATCTAAGAGCTTCTCAACTTTTAACTCTGCTTCAGATAATTGCTTTTGACACTCCTTAACAAGCATGACTCCTTCTTCAAAGGATTTTATTGAATCATCGAGGTCAATGTTACCTTCCTCAAGCTTAGCAACAATCTTTTCAAGCTTCTTTAGCGAGGACTCGAAGTTATTCTTTGAATTACTCATACCATATTGTAACTAAAAATTATTATTGTGGGTTAATTTGGAGCTGCCCCCTTTTTTCTAAAAATCTTTTTACCTTTGGAGGTATTGATAATGCTGCAGGAGTAAATACTAAAGTAAGCAAAGTACTAAAACTCAGACCAAAAACAATTGATTGAGCAAGATTCGACCACCAGTCGACAACTCTACTTCCAACTGAAATATCTCTTCCAATAATATCCACACTTAAACCAAGAGCTAGAGGAAGAAGTCCAAGTATTGTTGTGGTTGTGGTTAGAAGGATAGGTCTCAATCTTTGCATACATGCTATTTTAATAATCTTAGTAATTTCTTCATGGGGCATATCACTTTTAAGTCTGTTGAATGTATCAATTAAAACAATATTGTTATTAACAACAATACCTGCAAGAGTAACTATTGAAATTCCAGTCATCGTTGAGCTGAAAGGCTTATTAGTAATTAGAAGTCCTAAAAGAACTCCAACAAAAGACATAACAACAGCTGACAAGATTAATAGAGATTGATAGAAGCTATTAAATTGAGTAAGTAACATTAATAGCATTACAAAAATTGCTGTACCTCCAGCAACTCCCAAAAATTCATTAACTTCTTCAGTTTCTTCAGCTTGACCCTGGAAGCCATATTTTATATCGCCACCAAAATCCTGGACAGAAAGCCAACTATGAAGTTCTTCCACTTTGTCATTAACTAGAACTCCTGGAGCATTGGAGGCATAAATTTCATGATAAAAATATCCATTTCTTCGAGAAACATTCTCTTTATATTGCTGAGGCTTCAGAGAGATAAAGCTACTTACGGGAACCAATCCATTTGGTGTTTGCACCTTAAGATTATTTATTCCAGTTATTGTTCTATCCTGAGGCTGGAATCTTGCTCTAATTTCAATTGCATCTTTTGAGTCATCTGGAGTGAATTCCCCAACCTTAAATCCTGAAGTAAGCATCTGTACAAGCGCACCTACATTAAAAACACTTACTCCCAGCTGAGCAGCTTTTTGATTATCAACTTCAACACTCCACTCTACAGCTGGATAAGCCCTAGATGAAAAAATATTTGTTATGCCATTTACTTCAGAGCGCATATGATTCTCAATTTCTTTAGCAGCATAAGTAACACTTTCTTCAGTATCTCCATAAATACCTAGCATTATAGGAGCGCCAAATTGAGGGCCTCCCATATCAGGTTCAGCCTCAACAACAACACCAGGAATATCTTGCGTTACTTTGGTAATTAGACCGATTGATTCAAGCCCACTAATTTCCCTTTCTGATGGTGGAACTACTTCAACAAAACCACTTCCAATTTTATCGCTTCCAGAGTCAAACCAATCGGCACCAGCTTTTAAATAAATACTCTTTAATTCATCAATTTCTAATAATCTTTCTTCAATGGATTCAATAATTTCTTTTTTCTCAAGAGCAGAAAAATTACCTCTTCCTCGGATAGATATTTTTGCCTCAAGTGGATCTATTGTTGCAAAGTATTCAGTTCCTTTTCCATAAAAGTTATACGTTGTTACAATTAGCGCAATGACTGAAATACACGCAACCATGGTCTCTACTGGATTTTTAATAAAGAACTTTATTTTTTTTGAATAGAACTCTGAGATCGTATCAAAAACAATTTGGCCAGTTTTATCTACTGAATCTTTTGAGCTTAATACTGATTTATGCTGACCGAAATATGTTCCAATAACTGGAGTAATTATCATTGCATAGAAAAAAGAAGCGCAAAGCACAAAGAAAACTGTCATTGGGAGATATTTCATAAATTGTCCTGTATATCCAGGCCAGAAAATTAATGGAATAAATGCTGCTAAAGTTGTTCCAGTTGAGGCAAGAATTGGATAAAACATTCTTTTTGCACCCAGTCTGTAGGCTTCAAATCTTGAGAGGCCCTCACTAATTTTTCTATCAGCATATTCTGTAACCACTATTGAGCCGTCAATAAGCATTCCCATTGAAAGCAACAAACCAAACATCACCAAGAAATTTAATTCATAGCCCATACTAACTAGGACTATAAAGGTGAATAAAAAGCAAAATGGAATAGATAGACCAACCAGTAGTCCAACTCTTAACCCCATTGAAGCTACAACCACAACCATAATTAAAATGATTGCACCCAAAATATTTCCTTCAAGCTCTGAAACCATTTGCTCAGTAATAACAGTTTCATCATCTGTAATGAGAATATCCAAGTTTGGTGGAAGACTTTTTTTAAGATCTTCTAGCACGCTAGTAATAGAACTTTTTGTATCAAGAGCATTTGCTCCATCTCTTAGAAATATGTCTAAGGCAACAGTGTCTTTTCCATTGATTCGAGCATACTCATTGAAATCTTTAAATGTTCTTCTTACAGTAGCAATATCTCCAAAGGTTACAACAGCATCTTTTGTAACCTTAACCGGAATGCTATAAACATCTCTTGGTGTTTCCAGAACACTTGGCACTTCAACATTAAAACTTCCTAGACCTGTGTCCTGTCTCCCCCCCGGGATAACAATATTATTGTTACTTATAGAATTGTAAAGATCATCAAGAGTCACCCCATAGGCTTCCATCTTGGATTTATCAATAACTCCTTCTAAAACTTCATCTGGTGCTGCAACAAGATTTGCTTCATAAATACCATCAATAGATTCAAGCATATCTTTCATTTCTTCAGCGAAGTAGATTTTTTGTCTGAGAGAGCCATCTCCTTGGAGACTGATTGTCATTGCCGGAAAACTTCTTTCTGAATATTCTTGTATTTGAGGATCCTCAGCGCCTAATGGAAGTTCTGATTTAACTTCTTCTATCGCCTGTTGAATATCAATTATGGCCTCATTCATATCCTGTTGAATTTCAAATTCAACTATCATTCTGGTTATACCAAGAGTGCTATATGAGCTTATATTTTTAACACCTTGAACACTTCGTAAATTATTCTCAAGCGGTCTAGCAATCAAGCGTGAGCCATCTTCTGGCGAAGCTCCCTCAAGAAAAACTGAGACACTTATAAATGGAAGCTGAATATTTGGGCTTGATGAAACTTGTATTTCTTGTCTAGCATATGATCCAGCCAAAAGGACAAGAACCGCAATTACGATAGTGGTTTTAGCTTTTGAAAGAGCAAAATCTATAATACTGGTCATACTAATTTGATTTGCTATCTGATATCATTTGGCCGTCTTCAACAAATCCATGTCCTTTAACAACCAAATCAACTGTTCCAGGAATACCAGAAATCCATAATCCTTCTTCAAGATCTTCAACAATATATATTGGAACAAACCTAATAATATTTTCAGAATCTAGAACTTTTACTCCGATATTTCCTGAATCATCAAGATCAAGAATTGATGGTGAAATCTTATGAGACAAAATTGCATCAGTTTGTATAGTAATTGTAGAGGTAACTCCATCTTTTATTCCCCCCAAAGGATTACTAATCTCGCTCTCAACCCTAAATGTTTTTGTTTGCGGGGAAGCACTTTTAGATACAAACGAGAGCTTCCCCTCAATTTTTTCTCCAGTAATTAATTCAATTAAGACTTTTTGGCCAACTTTTACATCGGCGATCCTTATTTCTGGGATTTCAGCAATAAATTTAATTGGATCTAAATCAATGATGGTTGCACAAACTTGACCTCTATCAAGGAAATTTCCAGGCTTTACTATAGATTCGATATAGCCACTAAAAGGGGATTTAACTTCAGTTCTATTAAGTTCAACAATGCCCAGTTTACAAAGAAGAGAATCCTTTTTTACAAAATCTCCTTCCTTTGCTCCAATCTCTACAACCTCTCCAGTTGTTTTTGCTTTTACAGCAACTCTTCTTTCGGAGTTACTTGTAGCTTTAAGTTTAATTGATGGACTAAACATGGTGGGAGTGCTTGATCTTATTTCTATAGAAGCAGCATTATTATCTTCTACAAGAGTTGGCCCTTTTTCTTCTACAAATATTCCCGAAAGCATCCAGAAGATGATTGGGATGATTATGTATAGGGAGATTCTAACGTTTTGATTCATAAATTTACTTCTTCACACCTTGTGATCTAGATTTGGTGTTTTTTTCTTAGTTTTTCAAGTGTATCGAGATCAAATCTATCAAAACCCTCATTTAAGTCATCATTTGGTTCCTGAAAATCTGATAGCTTTGCTTCTTCACAACATTTTATGAAGTCAGATAATGTTGGTAAAAAGTCATTCTTGGCCACAACTTTAAGTATTGCGTCCTTGATATGATGATTTTCAAATCTTTTTAGACTCATAGCCCAGAGCTTTTTGCCTTCTTTCAGCCTCTCATCATCACCAAAGACTTTATAGAACTGATAATGATAGGACATTTCAAGTTTCAGGAATAAATCATCAATAAGATTTATGAAATCTTGATCAAGCTTTTTTTTACTCGATTTCTTCTGCCCAAGACTGGTCACTTTTTCTTTCTTTGAATGTTTTGGTGAATTTTCCTGGCTCATTTTTACTATTATAACTCCCAATCTCTTTTCTTTTTACAAAATCAACAAATTTAACGTTCCATGTTTTTAATGCAGCTCCATTATCCTTCCAAAAAAGAATAAATTCACTCAGATAGCTTAGAGCAGTATCTTTTTTAATTTCTGACAACTCAAGAATATCAAGAGCAGAACTACTAGGTAACCAGTCGTCTGCCATAGTATATGGCATGCCTTTATTTTTTGAGTTGAATTGTACCCATTCTTTTCTAATGTAGTTAATGAAAACAGAGTTCCAATTATCTTTTTGGACCTTCTTTTCTCTCCAATAAATCCTGAATTCTTTTAGCTTCAAAGAAGCAAAATCTAAGTCAATTCCTCCAAGCTCAAGAACCTCAACAGCCTCCCTTGAAGGCTTCCAGTCAGAATCTAATATGTTTGATTTATCTGATCTCGACTTTTGAGGCAACTTAAGCTGAACCTTATAATTTTTATCAGACTTAATTTTAATTAATCCAAGGCCAGCAATCTTTTCAATGCTGCTAACTATTTTTTGCTCTTCCATAAAAGAGAATTTTTCTAAGATAATTTCTGCTATATCTTCTATCGAATTTGATGAAATTTTATTATCTTCAATGAATTTAAGGATAACTGCAGCTTCTACACCAATAGTATCTGCAACATCTTTTGAAAAAGAGAGATTATCTGACTTCACCTAGCTTTTCGATCTCCTAGCTTGAACAGCAGAGGAGAGCTCAGAAAGACATTGTTTTGTATCATCAAAGTGAATACATGCATCTGTTATACTTTGCCCATATTGTAAATCCTTGCCAATCTTCTGATTACCTTCTTGTAAGTGACTTTCAATCATTACTCCTCTTATTTCACTCATACCATCAGATATTTGCTTAGATACTACGCTGATATTTTCAAGCTGTCTTTTAAAGACCTTTTGACTATTGCCATGGCTCACATCAATCATGATTGAATCATTTGCTTCCGCTTCATTAAGTGCATCAATAGTTTCTCTAATGTCATCTGGGTAAAGGTTTGGTTTAGTTCCACCTCTGAGAATAATATGTGTATCAGAGTTCCCGGATGTCTTATAAATAGAAACCATTCCATCCTTAGTATTTGAAAAAAATACATGTGAATGATTGGAAGCTTTTATTCCATAAATAGCTGGATTTAAATCACCTGTTGTCCCATTTTTAAAGCCAATTGGACATGAAAGTCCCGATGCCAGCTCTCGATGAATCTGACTTTCAGCAGTTCTGGCTCCAATGGCACCCCACGAAATTAGATCAGCAACAAACTGGGGAGAAATTGGATCAAGAAACTCAGTACCAACAGGAAGTCCAAGCTCAGAAATTTTATGAAGTATAGATCTTGCAAGAAAAAGCCCTTTATTTGCATCAAAAGTATTATCCATATCTGGGTCATTAATAAGACCTTTCCAGCCTATGCTTGTTCTTGGTTTTTCAAAATAGACTCTCATAATCAAAAGAATATCTTCTTCATATTTTTTCTTTTCATCAATTAAAAGTTTTGCATATTCTTCAGCAGAATCTGGATCATGAATTGAGCAGGGACCAACTACAGCTATTAATCTGTCGTCTTTACCATGCAGTATTTGACTTACCTCATTTCTAGTTCCATATACTAGTTTAGATATCTCATCAGTTAGAGGATATTTTGAGATCACATCATTAGGAGTAACTAAATCTACTTTGTCAATTATTCGGGTATTGTCAGTTGAGTAATTCATCTTTTAATCACTTATTAAATTAGGTTTACAAATATAACTATGATGCAAATCAATTGAAAGCTATATATTAAATATTTAGATTTATTTTTTATTAGCCCAATAATGCTTAAAAAACCATTTTTTTGTACAAACACAATATGTTGTATTTAAGACTTTCCACAATTACACTATGTAGTGTTTATGAGCACTTTCCAACCTAAACAAAGCGAATTAGGCATTGTTAATGGCGTCCCATTGCCAGAAATGCCAGAGGACCTTTTTATTCCTCCGCAAGCTCTAGAGATTTGTCTAGAGACTTTTACTGGTCCAATGGACTTGTTGTTATACCTTATAAAAAAACAAAATATAAATATCCTAGATCTGGAAGTATCTAAAATTACTGATCAATACATTGATTATATAAATCTTATGGATTCTTTAAACTTTGAGCTAGCTGCAGAATACTTGGTAATGGCAGCTACATTGGCTGAAATTAAATCAAGAATGCTTCTACCGAAAGTTGAAGAGGAAGATGATGAAACTGATCCAAGGCTGGATTTAATAAAAAGGCTTCAAGAATACCAAGTTTTTAAAACTGTTTCAGAACAGCTTGCAAACATGGATAGAGTAAATAGAGACTTTTATCTAGCAAGCGTCGGTATGCCTAAAGTTGAAAAAAAGACAAATGTAATTGACTTTAATGCTGCAAGACTTAAGTCAAGTATGGTTGAGGTTTTATCAAGACCTAAACTAGATAAAAGCCATCAGATAGCTTTCGAAGAGCTCTCAACGCAGGAGAGGATTAAGCTTATATTATCAATTCTTTCAAAAAAGAATTTAATTGGTTTTTATAAGACCCTTCAAAAATCAGAAGGCAAAATTGGAGTAGTAGTTTCATTCCTAGCCTCGCTTGAGCTTGCTAAAGATGGATGTGTAGACTTAATCCAAAATAATAATGAAGAAATTTATATCAAATCAAAAGTACTTAATGCAGCAAATGAATAAGAATATCGAAAATCTTATTGAATCTTTACTATTTGCATCAGGAAGGCCATTGCGACTATCAGAAATTAGATCAATTCTTGAAAATGAAGGTATTAAAGTTGATTTGGCTGAAATAAAAGTTGGATTAAATAATCTTGAGGAGAGATATGCAGAATCTTCTTTAGAGTTATCCGAAGTAGCTTCTGGTTTTAGATTGCAGATTAAAAAAGATTTCACTCATCTTCTATCCTCATTATGGACAGAGAACAATAGATTATCTAAATCTTTGATGGAAACTATTTCCATAATAGCCTATAAGCAGCCTGTAACTAGGGGAGAAATTGAGGAAATTAGAGGGGTACAGGTTAGCACTAATATTATAAGAAATTTACTTGAAAGAGATTGGGTAAAGATTTCAGGATATAAAGAAACACCTGGTAGACCAGCATTATTGGTAACTACAAAAACCTTTTTGAATGATCTCAACATAAAGAAAATCTCAGACTTGCCGCCGTTGCCTGAAAAAGAAGAAATTTCTTCAAAAGAAATCACCGAAACAGCAGAGATAAATCTAGAGGCAAGTTAATTACTTATGAAAAAAACTCGGTTGCAAAAAATACTTGCAAGAGCAGGCTATGGCTCAAGAAGAGGATGTGAAGAGATAATTAGCTCAGGGAAAGTTACTGTAAATGGAGAAATAGCAAAACTTGGTTGCGTGGTTAACTCGGATGATGAAATTAAAATAGGAAGCAAAAAAGTTGAATTTATAGATGTTCAAACCAGATTATTTGTTCTAAACAAACCAACAGGAGTTATTTGCTCTAAAAAGACTGAAGGCAATTTGAAATCTATATATGATTTAATTCCTAAGATTGATAATGAAAAAAACTTAATGATTGTTGGCAGGCTGGATGCAAACTCGTCAGGCTTAATTTTTTTTACTAACGATGGAAAGCTTTCTGAATTTATAGCTCATCCAAGTAATTTATTTGATAGAGAATATCTCGTGAGAGCACGAGGCCATTTTGATGAAGAGATTAAAGAGAATATGTTAAGAGGAATAAAGATAGATAATCAATTGCTTAGATTAAGCGACATTGTTGATGGGGATAAAACAAATTCAAACAGATGGTATACAGTTTGTCTGCTCACAGGTCGCAACAGAGAAATACGAAAAATATTTGAGTCTCAGGGGCTTCAAGTAAGCAGACTTAAGAGGGTAAGGTTTGGACCAGTATTTCTTCCAAAAGGATTAAAGGAAGGAGACTGGCAGGAGTTAAAATCTAAAGATTTAGAAAAAATGTATACCTATGGAAAGTGAAAAAGCATACAAAGGCCTTCTTATTCTTACTAAGAAATACAAATTTAATGAGCTTCATAGACACATAAAAAATATTGGTCCACTCAAAATCAAGCTTTCAAAACTCAAATTTGATCATCATTTATGCAAGATAATTGTAGGACAACAAATCTCTACAAAGGCCGCAGATGCGATCTGGCTAAGAGTAGAAAAAATCTTAAAGGGAAAGCTACCTAAGAAACCAACTAATAATCTTCAAAAAAAATTAAAGGATGCTGGCCTTTCTGCAAGAAAAGTAGATTATATGATTGGAATTATCTATAACGATGAAATTAGAGGCTCTAACAGAAGAAAATTAAAGACTAAATCAACCGAGGAGTTTTCAAAGCTTCTCCTGTCTATTAAGGGAATTGGTAAGTGGACCGTGGATATGTCGAGAATCTTTTATTTAGGAGATTCTGATGTGATGCCCTTAACGGATCTAGGAATTATATATGCTCACAAGATTGCATTTCCAAAGAAAAAAATAGAGGAAAAATTTTATAAACAATTCAGTCCATATAATTCCTATCTAAGCTTATTTATGTGGCGTCTTTTGGAAGATGAAAATCTGAGTATTTAAAATGTACATTCTTTGAAAGCGAACTTTCATCCGAAAAAAACCATTCAAAACAATGAATTAAATCTTTGGGAGTCTTTATAGAATCCTGATCTTCAGAAGGTCTTGCTGCAAAACGCATTTTTGTTTTTGTTGCTCCAGGATCAAAACTAAAAACTTTCATATTTTTATTCACCTCAGTCTCTTCGCTTAGGATTTCAGCCAAACCCCTTTGTGCAAATTTTGATACTGAGTATGCGCCCCAGAATGCTTTTCCAATATTTGAAACACCTGAAGAAACAAAAATAATCCTTGCTTCATTAGAATAAGATACCAACTCTAACAAATGCTTTGTGATTAAAAATGAAGAGGTCAGATTAACTTGCAAAACATCATCCCAAGTTTTTGATTGGTAATCTTCAATCCTTGTAAGATTTCCTAAAATAGCTGCGTTATGAATTAAGCCATCAATATTCTCATAGTATTTCTTTATCTCATCTGAGATCTGAATTGCACCTTTCTCATCTAACTTTCTTAGATCAGATCTTATAATTAGGTTTTTACCACTATGTGCTGAAATCTCATCATAGAGCTCATCAAGCCTATCTTCATCTTTCCCAAGCATAATAATATTGGCACCTTTTGATGAAAATGATTTCACGAGCTCAAGGCCAATACCGCTTGTTGCTCCGGTAATCATAATATTCTTTCCTTGAACAAATTCAGACATTTCGTTTAATAAAATCTAAGATTTGTAATGGTGATTCAAAGTTCTCTGCACCATCAACAATTAATCCTTTTTTAAATCCATAGCCAAAAGTGCATACACCTGAGATTGTTCCTGCGGCCAAAGAAGCATTTAAATCATTTTCATGGTCTCCAACATAAATACATTTCGAATTTGGGACCCCAAGAATATTGCATGCATGATTAATTCCTTCTGGATTAGGCTTTGATTTAAAGCCATCATCACAACAGATAACTACTTTAGATTGTCTAAGTAGGCTTGATTTCTTTAGTATGATCTCAGTATATTTCCTTGGCTTGTTAGTTACTATTCCATATGGAATTTTTTTATCCAATAAAAAGTTGAGTAAGTCAGAAACTCCATGAAATAAGTTTCCATACATTAAAATATTCTTCTCATATTCGTTTAAAAAGTTTCTTTTGTGCTCATCAAAGCCTTCATCATCTGCATCTATATTAAAGACAAGTTTAAGAAGTTTTGAGCTACCATCAGAAACATTTGCTCTAACAATACTCTCATCAATTTTTTTTGATGAACTATTTATATTTATATTTTCCAGAGATGCTAAGAAGTCAGGGAAAGAATCAAGCAAAGTGCCATCTAGATCAAATAAAACTGCTTCTATTTTACTCATTGATTCCGTACATCATGTAATTAACTCCTAAATCATTGTTCAGGCTTACATGATGAGTAACAGGGTTATAGAACATGCCTTTGGCTTCCATAAGTTTCACTGAAGCATTTTCCATATATTCACCAAGCTCAGATGGTTTTATAAATTTTTCAAATTCATGAGTTCCTTTTGGGAGAATACTAAAAATATACTCAGCTCCCACAATTGCCGTTATCCACGACCTGGGATTTCTATTAATCGTAGAAAGAAATAAAAGACCATCCTTTTTCAGCATTTTTGAGCATGCCTCAACCAAAGAGGCTGGACTTGGAACATGTTCTAAAACTTCTAAACAAGTAACCACGTCATAATAACCTTCTTTATCAATGCAAAAATCTTCAGCTTGAGCTGTTGCATAATTAATTTGCTTATCCTCTCTTTCTGCATGAATCCTAGCAACCTCAATACCAGGACCTGCAGCATCGATACCATCGACCTCTGCACCAAGGTCATAAAGCGCTTCAGCTAATAAACCCCCACCACATCCGACATCTAAGACTTTTTTTCCTTTTAAATCTATTTTGGAGGCAATATATTCAGATCTAATTGGGTTTATATTGTGAAGAGGCTTGAATTCTCCAGAGGAATCCCACCACTTATCAGCAAGTTCGGCAAACTTGTTTACTTCATTCTGATCTATATTTTTATTCATTTTTAAAAAACTAAAAACTAATTTTATTTAAGGCTAATATTGAGTTTATAATCAAAACACATTATTTTTTATAATAATATCAAAAAGATAAAGAAAGGGTTCAAATTGATTATTTCAGCTATTAAATCAAAAGATGTTTCAGACAAAAGATCTGTCTTACATCCTGAAACTATTAAAAATTTAATTTCAAAAGGAATAGAAATTATTTTTGAGAGTGGTATTGGCGATGGAATACATGTGGGCGATCAAACTTTTATAGATTTAGGAGCAAAATCAGTAAGTAGAGAAAGCTGTTTTTCCAATGCCGAAATAATTTTAACTCCAAGCCCAATTGATGATCATGAAGTCAAACTAATTGGTGGTGGTAAGACCTTAATGGGGATGGTGAGCCCATTTGAAAACCAAGAATTATTAAAAAATTTGTGCGATTCAAATATAAATTTAGTATCAATGGAGTTTGTTCCAAGAATTACGCGTGCGCAAAAAATGGATGTTCTCAGCTCCCAGGCAAACTTAGCAGGCTATGTTGCCGTAATAGAATCTTCATCTTTATTATCAAGCGCTATGCCGATGATGATGACAGCTGCAGGGACCCTTAAGCCGGCAAGAGTTTTCGTTATTGGGGTTGGTGTGGCTGGCCTTCAAGCAATAGCAACAGCAAAGAGACTTGGAGCAAGAGTAGAGGCATTTGATACAAGAGATGTTGTAGAAGAACAAGTTCAGTCATTGGGTGCAAAATTTGTAAAAATCGATTTAGGCGAGACAGGTGAGACTAGTCAAGGATATGCAAAGGAATTGACTGATGAGCAGTTGGCCAAACAAAAAGAACTTCAATCAAAAGTTTGTGAAAGATCAGATATTGTTATAACTACAGCTCAACTTTTTGGCAGACCAGCTCCACGAATAATTGATAATAGCACCATTAAAAAAATGAAGAGAGGTAGTGTAGTTTTAGATATGGCTGTTGAATCTGGTGGAAATGTGGAGGGTTCAAAGGTTGATGAGATTGTAGAGGTTGATGGAGTCAAGATTGTAGGGATATCCAACCTTGCATCAAAAGTAGCTG
Organism: uncultured SAR86 cluster bacterium; assembly: GCA_902518715.1. Classification (GTDB taxonomy): domain Bacteria; phylum Pseudomonadota; class Gammaproteobacteria; order Magnimaribacterales; family D2472; genus CACNXK01. The sequence goes on along the minus strand of CABYHU010000002.1, from coordinate 57,290 downwards.
GGCATGCATCCTATGCATTATCAAATAACTTTAATAACTGGCTATTAGAATTTTATGACGAGGAAAGCAAAAATATAAGATTTGATTTTGAAGATGAAATCATTTCAAGCAGTGTTTTAGTTTTTGATGGTGAAGTAAAAAATGAGAGGTTCAAATAATGGAAATATATATTTTGCTTGGGTTTGTTCTTATTCTTTCTATTTATCTTGGTCTTGAATTAATTTCAAAAGTTCCGAGCACTCTTCATACACCTTTAATGTCTGGTGCTAATGCAATCTCAGGAATTGCACTTGTTGGAGCATTAACCTTGACACAAGATACTTTCCTTCAAACCGTAATTGCATTTTTAGCTATAACCTTTGCATCAATTAATGTTTTTGGTGGCTATTTGGTTACTAATAGGATGCTGAGTATGTTCAAAAAGAAATAATATGGAAAATTTTGACATAACACTTTTACAAAACATCGCTTATATCTTTGCTGCGATATTGTTTATAACAGGCATCAAGATGCTTGGAAAAGAAGTAACAGCTCAGAAAGGTAATGTCATTTCGGCTATTGGAATGTTTATAGCAATTATCGTAACAGCTATTAATATTGTTAATCCTTTTGTTGTACTAGGTGGAATCTTGCTAGGTGCCTTTATCGGCTCAGTAATTGCAGTGAAAGTTAAAATGACCTCAATTCCTGAAATGGTTGCTCTTTTTAATGGTTTTGGGGGATTAGCAACTTTCTTCATTGCCTGGTCCGAGATGAGCAATACAAATGACAATCTTTTTCAGTATTTATTAGTAATACTGACAATTTATATCGGAGGGGTGACCTTCTCAGGAAGCTTGATTGCTTTCGGGAAGCTTTCCGAAAGGCTTAAGATTGGTAAAGGCCACTTACTTACAAATTTATTTATCTCCATTTTCTACATATCTTTAGTTTCAATATTAGTAATGCTTGTCTTACCGATGATTGGAAGTTTGCCGCTAAATTTTGAAATAATTTTTTATGTATACCTTGCCTTAGTGATGCTAGGCGGTGTGGGTTTTGTTCTTCCTATTGGAGGAGGAGACATGCCAGTTGTAATATCATTGCTTAACTCTCTTTCTGGAATTGCTGCCGCATTTGCTGGCTTGATTCTTGTCAACAATGTTTTAATCGTTGCAGGTTCGCTTGTTGGAGCAAGTGGTTTAATCTTGACCATTATCATGGCAAAAGCTATGAATAGAACCATAGGCAATATTCTATTTGTTGGATATGCTGCCTCAGCTGCCTCTTCAAGTTCTGAACAGGGCGAGGTTAAGCCAATCAATGCTGAGGATGCTTTCTTAATTCTTGAAAATGCCTCATCAGTTTTAATTGTCCCTGGATATGGAATGGCAGTTGCTCAAGCACAACATGTTGTGAGAGAACTAGGTGAACTACTAGAAGAAAATGGTACTGATGTTAAATATGGCATTCATCCAGTTGCTGGTAGGATGCCTGGTCACATGAATGTACTGCTTGCTGAAGCTAACGTTTCTTATGATCTCCTCGCCGAACCAGATGATGTGAACCCAATGATGGATACTGTAGATGTTGCCATTGTTATTGGGGCTAATGATGTCGTTAACCCATCTGCAACTGAAGAGCCAGGAAGCCCAATTTATGGAATGCCCATTCTTGAAGTAGCGAATGCAAGAACAGTATTCGTTCTAAAGCGTTCAATGTCTTCAGGGTTTGCTGGCGTTCAAAATCCTTTATTTTTTAAAGAAAATACCAGAATGCTATTTGGGGATGCAAAAGAATCAATAAGTGGTCTAGTCTCTGAATTCAAAGACTAAGCTAGCCTTAAAAAGTGTTAAAATAATATGGATGAGAATCGTTGTTGTAAGCGGAGGCTTTGATCCAATTCATTCAGGTCATATTGCCTATTTTAAGGCTGCAAGATCACATGGTGATAAATTAGTAATAGCTCTTAATAGCGACACTTGGCTTGAAAAGAAGAAAGGCAAAGCATTTATGCCATTTCATGAGCGAAAAATCATTATTGAAAATTTAAGTTTTGTCGATGAAGTAATTGATTTTGAAGATGATGATCATGGTAGTTGCATAAAAGGTTTAGAAAAAATTAAATCCATGTATCCCAATGAAGAGATAATTTTTGCTAATGGTGGAGATCGTAATAAAGAAAATATTCCTGAGATGCAAGTTAGTGGGATAGAGTTCTTGTTCAGTGTAGGCGGAGATGATAAAAAAAATTCTTCAAGCTGGATTCTTAAAAATTGGCAATACTACAAAGAAGATAGATTATGGGGAACTTTCTATAATTTGTTTGAAGATGGTCAGGAAATAAAAGTGAAGGAATTAATAGTTAGCCCTGGTGAAGGCATGAGCTTCCAAAAACACTTTAAAAGAAATGAAATTTGGCTCGTAAGTAAAGGTAAATGTGTTGTAAATTACAGCGACGATACTCCTGATAATAGAAAAAATATTCAACTTGAAAAGTTTGATGATTATCATGTTCCAGTTGGAAAATGGCATCAAATAACAAATCCTTTTGACGAAACTTGTCACCTTATTGAAATTCAATATGGAGAAGCTTGTGTAGAAGAGGATATTGAAAGAGTTGATTACTATAAACCTCAATAAAAACAGGCATTTCAAGCCATTTTCGTGGTAAAATAATAGTTAAAATTTGATCCTGAATTATCAAATTTTTATACTTTAAAAATCCAAAAAAATGTCAGATTTTGCTAAAGAAATCCTTCCTGTTAATATCGAGGATGAGCTAAAACAGTCTTACCTAAGCTATGCCATGAGTGTAATTCATGGAAGGGCACTACCAGATGTTCGTGATGGCTTAAAACCTGTGCATAGAAGAATACTTTATGCAATGCATGATCTTAAAAATAATTACAATAAACCATATAAAAAATCTGCAAGGGTCGTAGGAGATGTAATTGGTAAATATCATCCTCATGGAGATTCTGCTGCATATGATGCGATTGTTAGAATGGCTCAAGATTTTTCAATGAGATATACGCTCATAGAGGGCCAAGGAAACTTTGGCTCAATAGATGGAGATCCTCCAGCTGCTATGAGATATACGGAAGTAAGGATGCAAAAAATTTCTGATGAAATTCTTGCTGATTTAGAAAAAGAAACTGTCTCTTTTTCAGAAAATTATGATGGCTCTGAACAAATGCCTGATGTTATGCCAACCAAAATCCCAAATCTTTTAATTAATGGATCATCGGGTATAGCAGTGGGTATGGCAACAAATGTTCCTCCACATAATCTCACTGAAGTAATAAATGGTTCTCTAAAGCTGCTTGAGAATCCAAAATTATCTATTGATCAGATCATTGATTCAATAAGCGGACCTGATTTCCCGACCGGGGGAACTATTGACGGGAAAATGGGTATCTATGAGGCATATAAGACTGGAAGAGGAATAATTTATGTGCGATCTAAATCAAAGGTAGAGGAAAGCAAAAATGGAAAGAAATCTTTAGTTATCTATGAAATACCTTTCATGGTCAACAAAGCAAGAACTCTCGAGAAGATAGCAGAGCTTGTTAAAGAGAAAAAACTTGATGGTATAAGTGAGATCAGAGACGAAAGCGATAAAGATGGGCTAAGAATAGTTATCGATGTTAAGAAGGGGGAGTCTGTTGAAGTATTAGAAAATAATCTTTTTGCTCAGACTCAACTTGAGCAGTCATTTGGAATTAACTTCACTGTCTTAGTTGATGGACAACCAAAAGTTCTGAATTTAAAAGAAATCCTTCAAGAATTTTTAAAGCATAGAAAGGACGTTGTTTTAAAAAGAACAAAATTCGAGCTTAGAAAGGCTAAAGAAAGAGGCCATATTGTAGAAGGCTTAATGGTTGCCATTGCTAATATCGATGAAATCATAAAGATTATTAAAAAATCTAAGGACCCAAAGATAGCAGCTCAGGAGCTAGTCAAAAAGAAATGGAAAGCTGGTCCTGTAGAAGCAATTCTTAAGAAGGTAGGAAAAGATGCATGTAAGCCAAAGGGCGTAGTAAAAGGCGTTGGGTTAACAGGGAAATCATATAAAATTTCTAATGATCAGGCAAAAGCCATTCTTGAATTAAGGCTTGGAAGATTAACTGGACTTGAGCAAGATAATCTATCTAGTGAGTTTAATTCTCTAATTGAAAAGATTACTTCACTTCAAGAAATTATTGATGATAAAGGGGTTCTTCAAAAAGTCATAGAAGATGAGCTTAATGAGATAAAAGAAACTTATGGTGACGATAGAAGAACAGATATAAATGACACTAGACAAGATATTTCAAATGAAGATTTAATACCAGAGGAAACAAGAGTACTAACAATATCAAGGACAGGATACGCAAAAACTCAACCGCTTGAAGAATATAGAGAACAGAGAAGAGGAGGCCAGGGCAAAGCCGCTGCCTCAGTTAAAGAAGAGGATGTTATTCAAAATCTTTATGTATTAAGCAGTCATTCACAAATGCTTTGTTTTACGACAAAAGGGAAAGTTTATTGGTTGAAGGTTTATGAAGTTCCTGTTGCAAGTAGAACATCAAAAGGAAGACCCCTGGTGAATATGCTTAATTTAGATGATGATGAAAAGGTCAGTGATATTTTACCTGTGGATGAGTTTTCAGAGGATAGATATGTTTTCATGGCAACCAGAAAGGGCACAACCAAAAAAACACAATTAAGCTTTTTTGCAAAAAAATATAAATCAGGAATTAAAGCAATTAATTTAGATGCTGATGATGAACTTATTGGCTCAGCAATTACAAATGGAGGCGATGAAATACTTTTGGCTTCCTCAGCAGGAAAGCTAATAAGATTTTCAGAGAAGAAAGTAAGACCAATGGGAAGAACAGCTAGAGGCGTAAGAGGAATGCGTATTAAAAAAGATCAACAAATTATTTCTTTAATGGTTGCAGATAATGAAAAAGAGATTCTATGCGTTTCTGAAAATGGATTTGGTAAAAAGACATCAGTTGATGATTTCCCAACACATAATCGGGGAGGCCAGGGTGTAATTTCTATTAAAACTAGTGAAAGGAATGGGCTCATGGTTGCGTCAACTCTCGTTGATAATAATGACGGAATAATGCTTATAAGTGATAAAGGCACAATGATTAGAACCTCTGCTGAACAAATACCAACAATTAGCAGAAATACCCAAGGTGTAAAAATAATTACTCCAAAAGAGGGTGAAAAAATCCTTGAATGTGTAAGGATAGATCCTGAAGATGAGGAAGAATGAGGAAGTGGAATTTTTGTGCTGGCCCTGCAGCAATTCCTGAAGAAGTATTAATAGAAGCGCAAAACGAACTCTTGGAGTGGGGCCTCTCTGGTTCTTCAGTCATGGAGGTTAGTCATAGATCTGATTTATTTGCTGAAGTTGCAACCTCTTCAACTACAGATATAAAAGCTCTTTTAAATATTGGAGACGATCATGAAGTTCTTTTTCTACAAGGTGGAGCAACACTACAATTTACATCTGTCCCATTAAACTTCACTAAAGAAAGTTCTATTGTAAGCTACCTTAATACCGGACTATGGTCAAAAAAAGCTATTAAGGCTGCATCTAAATATGCCTCAGTTAATGTTGTCGCATCTTCAGAGGAATCAAAGTATACATATGTTCCCAGTACTAAAGAATGGAGAGTAGATTCCGATAGCATTTATTTTCATTATGTTATGAATGAGACAATACAGGGGCTTGCAATACGAGATCCAATCTCATCTGAGATACCTGTTATTTGTGATATGTCTTCATGCATTCTAAGTGAAGAAGTTGATTTTCATAACCTTGATCTTGTATATGCGGGCGCTCAAAAGAATATTGGCCCTGCTGGATTAACCTTAGTAATCATAAAAAAAGATTTTTTAGAAAAAGCTAATGAAGATATTCCTGACATTCTTAGTTATAAAAAAAATAGTCAGGCAGGCTCTATGTTAAACACTCCACCTACTTTTGCATGGTATCTTGCCGGAAAAGTATTTAAATGGCTTTTAAAAAAAGGTGGAGTAAAAAGCATTCAAAAAGAAAATGAAAAAAAAGCAAAGCTCCTATATGACTTTATAGATTCCTCTTCCTTTTACTCAAATCCAGTTGAGAAAGAATATCGATCAATTATGAATGTTCCTTTTCTCCTTGATGATGAGAATGCTGATTCTGCATTTCTTGAAAAAGCAGAAATAAAAGGCCTCTTAAATCTAAAAGGCCACAGATCAGTTGGAGGTATGCGTGCAAGTATATATAATGCTACTCCGTTTGAAGCTGTGGAGGATTTGGTTTCTTTCATGAGTGATTTTGAGAGAAGCTATAATGGGAATGGAAAATAAAGTAAAAGATCTAAGAGATATAATAGATGAAATAGATCTCAAAATACTTGATTTAATTAAATCAAGAGCTATTCATGCTTCTAAAATAGGCGAAATTAAAAAAGAATCTCCCGATTTCGATGGAGTCTTTTATAAACCAGAAAGAGAGAAAGAAATAATTGATAGGCTTACTAAGAAAAATAGTGAGCCTCTAACAATTGATAATGTAAAGAATATCTTTAGAGAAATTATTTCTGCATGTCTTTCGATTGAAGGCGAACTATCAATATCATATTTAGGGCCTGAAGGGAGTTTTTCAGATTCTGCTAAAAAAGATCATTTTGGAAGCTCTGTTACTTCACAGTCAGAAAGTACAATTGAGGGAATTTTCAAGAGTGTCGAGATGGGAACTACAAATTTTGGCATAGTTCCTTTCGAGAACTCCTCTGAAGGAGTAATAAATACAACTCTAAATTGCTTATCCGACTTCAATATACAGATTTGTGGAGAGACAATCGTTAATATTGAGCATCATCTTGCTGCTAAAAAAGATATTGAAATTTCCCAAATCAAGAAAGTAGTTTCTCATCCACAAGCTCTGGGTCAGTGTTCAAAATGGATTAGTAACAATTTTAGAGATATTAACCAAGTTCCAATGAACAGCACAGCTGAAGCAGCAAAGTTTGTTAGTAATAACGATAACTGTGTTGCGATTGTCAGTGATTTAGCTATCGAAAAATATCAATTACATTGTGTTGCAAAGTCAATTCAAGATTTTAAAGATAATCAAACTAGATTTCTTGTTATAGGGAATTTTGAACCAGAAATTGCAGAAAAAAATAAGTCTAGTCTTTTGATTAGGACTGAAAATAAACCCGGAGCTCTTTTAGAAATATTAAAGCCATTTAATGAATACAACATAAATCTCTTTAGGATTGAAACCAGGCCCTCAAGATCAGATAGAGGCTCTCATGATTTCTTTATTGATAGTGAAGGACATATCGATGAAAAAGAAATGCAACAAGTTATAAAAAAAGTAAAAGATGTGAGCAGCTTTGTAAAAGTTCTTGGATCATACCCCATGCATTCATGAAGAGTATTTTAATTTTAGGTTTAGGTTTAATCGGTGGTTCACTTGCTAAAGCCATAAAAGAGAGTGAGCTTGAATATCGAATCTATGCTTATGATCCAGATCAGTTAAGTCTTGAAAATGCATTAAATGATAAATCAATTGATGAAGCGGTTTATGAAATGGAGACAATGCTCCAAATAGAAGATCTGTCATTGATTATGCTTTGTTCATCTATTGATAAAACAATTGAAAACTTGAAATCTTTGAAAGCTATAGATGAAAAAATCCTTTTTGTATCACTAGCAAGCTCCTTATCCACAATAAATGACTTTGTTGAATTAGAGGGTATAAAAAATATTATATTTACGCATCCAATTTCGGGCTCACATAAATCAGGTTATGAAAATGCATCCCCAAATTTGTTTAATCAAAAAAATGTCATAAGTGTTAATGTAAATGATCTTCAAGAAAATCAGACTCATGAAATAGAAAAGATCTGGTCTTCTATTGGATCAAATATTATCAATATGTCACTTGATGATCATGAGAGATTTTTAATGTTTACCAGTCATCTTCCGCATTTAATTGCATACACAACAATGCTTTCAATAGATGACGAGGTAGATATTTCTAAATTTTCAGCTGGAGGTTTAAAAGAATTCTTGAGAATTGCAGAATCTAATCCAGATCTGTGGACAGATATTTTTTCATCAAATTCAAAAAATTTAAAAGTTGGCTCAGAAATTTTTATTAATAATTTGAATAAAATTATTGATTTATTTAAAGATCCTGAAACTCTCAGAGAATTACTAGTTGAAATAAGAAACAAAAAACAAAAATTGTGAAAGCATCCTCAAAAAGATCGAATAATTTACAAGGAACAGTCACTTGTCCAGGAGATAAGTCTATTTCACAGAGATCTGTAATAATTGGCTCCTTACTTGATGAAGATATTCAAATAAGTGGGTTTCTATTTGCTGAAGATCCTTTGTCCACTATTGGCGCTTTGAGAAATCTAGGTCATGAAATTGAAATCGATGATGACATAATTTCGGTTAAGAATTCTAGGAAGAAAATTTCTGATCAAAAAGTTTCTTGCAATTTAGGTAACTCTGGAACAGGATTTAGATTAATTTCAGGTTTGATTGTTGGTCAAAAAATAGTTGCCGAACTCGTAGGCGATGATTCTTTAAGTAAGCGTCCAATGAACAGGATAATAAACCCCTTGAATGAAATGGGTGCTAAGATCGAATCTAATAAAGGCTGTGCTCCATTAACTTTTAATAAGAGTAAGCTGGTAAAAGAATTCCTATATGAAATGCCAATTGCCAGCGCACAACTTAAATCATGTCTTCTTTTAGCAGCTGTTTCATCAAATATGAAGTTAACTTTGCATGAGAATAAAGTTTCTAGGGACCATACCGAAAGGATGCTTAAATATTTTGGAGCAAATATAACTACAAAAAAACATAAAGGCGGGCAAGATATTATTCTTGATGCCAATAATAAACTCGAAGCAAAAGATTATTCAGTGGTTGGAGATTTTTCCTCAGCATCATTTTTAATTGTGGCTGCACTCATAACTAAAGATAGTTCAATTACAATTAAGAATGTTGGGATTAACGAGACAAGATTCACATTACTAGAAATCCTCAAAAAAATGGGCTCAGATATTAATATTAAAAATCGTTCAATTTGTTGTGGTGAAGAGGTAGCAGATATTGAAGTTTCTTCTTCTGCTTTGAGCGGGATAAGTATTGATGAGGAGTCTATTCCTAAAATTATTGATGAAATTCCGATTTTGTCTATTGCGGCAAGCTTTGCTAAAGGTGAGACATCTATAACTGGTGCGGGTGAGTTGAGATTTAAAGAATCTGATAGGCTTATGGCTATTGAAAAGGGATTAGATATGTTGGGCGTAAGTTATAAATCTTCAGATGACAGTATTGTAATTATGGGAAATAGAGATCTAAATATCTCAAAAGAAGTTAATATTGACTCTTTTGGTGATCACAGAATCGCTATGAGTTTTTTAATTGCTGGATTAAGATTTGATTCAGAAGTGCATGTAAATGATTGCAAAAATATTGATACATCCTTTCCAAGCTTTTTTGAGACCTTTTCGTCTTTGGGAGCAAAAATAAAAACAGTATGAATAAGGTAATAACTATTGACGGACCTTCAGCATCAGGAAAAGGCACATTAGCAATTTTGTTAGCAGAGAGACTGAACTGGAAAATACTTGATAGTGGTGCTTTATATAGGGCTTTTGCATATTTCTCAATAAGCGAAAATGATGAGAGATTAATTGAAAAAAATTTAAGAAAGATCAGCTTTAATATCGTTGATAATACTATTCAAGTCCTATTTGAAAATGAAGATATTTCAAGGCATCTAAGAACTGAAGAGACAGCCATTCAAGCATCGAAAATAAGCTCTTTGTTATCAACAAGAGAAATACTTCTTCCAATACAAAGATTCTTTTCAGAAACAAGTAATCTTATTGCAGATGGCAGAGACATGGGGAGCGTAGTTTTTCCTGATGCAGATTTAAAATTTTTCCTTGATGCAGCTCCTGAAGTAAGAGCAAAAAGAAGGCATTTAGAGTTGCAGAAAAGAGGACAAGAAGTTAATATGCACGACCTAATAAATGATATTGTTGAAAGAGATAAAAAAGACAGAACAAGAGATTTATCTCCACTGATTAAAACAGAAGATTCTATTTTATTAGATTCTACAAATTTAGATCAGGAATCTATCTTAAATGAGGCTCTTCAACATATTAAAGAAAGGAATATTTTATGAGTGAATCTTTTGCAGACCTTTTAGATGAGAGCATTGCAAGTCTTGAAATGCAGCCGGGATCAATAGTATCTGGAGTTGTTTTGGATATTGATAAAAACTGGGTCACAGTTCATGTTGGTCTCAAATCTGAGGGTGTAATCTCAATTGATGAATTTAGAACAAATGATGGCCAGTTAAATATTGAGGTTGGTGATCAAATCGAAGTTGCCTTAGAGGCCGTTGAAGATGGCTACGGGGAGACAAGAATCTCACGAGAGAAAGCAAGAAAAATTTCTACTTGGAAAAATCTTGAACATGCTTTAGAAACTGGTGAATTTGTAACTGGTAAAATATTAAATCGAGTCAAGGGTGGTTTTGCAGTTGAGGTGGATGTAGTTAAAGCATTTCTTCCGGGATCGCTAGTAGACACTAGGCCACTAAAAGAAGCTCCAAACATTGAAAACACTATTCAAGACTTCAAAGTTATAAAGCTCGATTACAAAAGAAATAATGTTGTTCTATCAAGAAAAGCTGTGCTGGAAGAAGCTAATAGTGCTGAAAAGCTAGAGTTGCTTAAAAATTTAGAAGAGGGACAAATAGTTAAAGGAATAGTAAAGAATATTACTGATTACGGAGCATTTATTGATCTCGGCGGACTTGATGGATTATTGCACATAACAGATATTTCATGGTCTAGAGTAATCAATCCTGCAGATTCACTAAATTTAGGAGAAGAGGTCGAAGTAAAAGTATTAAGCTTTGATAAAGAGAAGTTAAGAGTATCTCTTGGTTTAAAACAAATACAAAACGATCCTTGGGAAGAAATTGACTCCAAATATAGTTCAGGTGGAATTTATGAGGCGTTGGTTAGCAATGTTACAGATTATGGTTGCTTTGCAGAGCTTGAGCAAGGTATCGAAGGCTTGATTCACTTATCAGAGCTAGACTGGACTTCAAAAAATATACACCCTTCAAAAGTTGTTTCTCAAGATGAAAAAATTAAAGTAATGATTTTAGAAATTGATAGAGAAAAAAGAAGAATATCTTTAGGGTTAAAGCAAACTAAACCAAACCCTTGGGTTGAGTTTGATAATAAATATAATCTTGGTGACAATGTTGAGGGCGAAATTAAATCTATCACTGATTTTGGTATTTTTGTTGGCCTTGAGGGCAACATAGATGGTTTAATTCATCTTTCAGATATTTCTGAGGAAGATAATGCCAAGGAGGCTTTAGAAAAATTCTCAAAAGGCGACAAAATTACATGCGTTATTTTTGGAATTGATTCTGATAGAGAGAGAATTTCTCTTAAATTGAGTGAATAAGAAATCAAATAAGCTTAATAGATCCGATATAGAAGCATATATTCAAAAACAACTTCCTCATATTCCCAGCAACCAAATAAAGCTTTCAATAGATCTCATCATTAATCAAATAGTTGAAACTGTTGCTATGGACGAAAAAGTAGAGATAAGAGGATTTGGAACATTCTCCAAGAAGTATGTAAGACCTAGAAAATTTGTTAATCCTAAGACAAAAGAGGTTTCATATCTTGGAGAGACTGAAACTATACATTTTAAACCCTCTAAAAAGTTGACAAAGATTTTATGAATAACAAATTAATAGTTGCTCTTGATTTTGATAGCGCTGAATTAGCATTAAATTTTTTAGAAAATTTAGACCCGCAAAAGTGCTTAGTAAAAGTTGGATTAGAGCTTTTTATTTCGGAAGGGTGGAATGTATTAGACTTAATCTCAGAAAAGGGATTTGAAATCTTCCTTGATCTAAAGCTCCATGATATTCCAAATACAGTAGCAAATTCTGTTAGAAAGATTTCCAATTTTAATGTTGCTTTTACTACAATTCATCTTAACGGTGGCAAAGATATGATTGAAGCAGCCTCTTCAGAAAAAGGGAATATAAAAATCCTTGGAGTTAGCATACTTACAAGCTTGTCTGAGAGTGATATTTTTGAAATAACTCATACAAAATTCGATGCTTATTTTAATAATTTAATATCTATGGCTACTAGCACGAATATAGATGGAGTAGTTTGTTCTCCAAATGAACTGATTAAACTGAAGAATTTTAAAAAGCTAAAGGTTGTTCCTGGTATAAGAAATGATATTTCAAATGATGATCAGAAAAGAGTCATGAGCTCAACGGAAGCTTATGAAAAAGGCGCTGACTATATTGTTGTTGGAAGACCTATAACTAAATCAAAGGATCCAAGAAAAGCCTTGGAGCTTTTCTTATGAAATTTAACTCATTTATTGAAAGCTTAAGAGAAAAAGATGATTCTCAATTTAGTGATAACCAATTATCTACCGATGTAATTTCCATAGATCAGATTTCTCATCCCATCAATAATGATAGAAGGGAGTTATTCTATAAATACGCTGAAGTAAATGCAGTAATTCAAAAATTTAACAATATTGTTATTGGAGAAAAAGCAAACTTTACTGAAAAAAAATCAGTCACTCATTTTGAATATAAAAAAGGAAATAAAAAAAACTTTGTAGAAGACCAGAGGAATATCCTATTTATTGCAGAAAAAATCAGAAGAAATTTTAAAAGAGTCATTATTTTTAGTATCGGTGGGTCGAATCTTGGACCTTCTCTCATGAATGATATTTTTAGTAAGCATGATTTTGAAATTATCTTCATAACAGGAAGCGATCCTGATGAATATTCTAATATTCAAGTACAAGATTATGATGCTCTAGTTATATCTTCAAAGTCTTTTGGGACGTTAGAAACACTATCATCATATAGGGAGGTGTGTGGTAATAATTTTTATCATAATACTTTTGCAATTACGGCAAACAAATCTAAAGCCTTAGATTTTGGCGTTCATGAAGAAAATATAGTTTCTTTTGACCCCTCGACAGGAGGAAGATTCTCAATTTGGAGTCCTATTAATGTAGTTTTATGTTTATTGGAAGGAGAGGAAGGATATAAAGATTTTTTAGAGGGCGGCAAGGAAATGGATGATGCATGCTTGAAAAGCCCAGAAGATAATCCAGCTTTTCAGCTTTCAGTTCAAGATATTATTTATAACAATCTATTAAATATGGAAACAACTCTTGTAGTGAACTATGACTATAAACTTAGAAATTTTATAAGTTTTGCACAACAGGTTGAAATGGAATCAAACGGAAAAAGCATTGACTCAAACAATAATGAAGTTGATTATCAAACAGGATCAATTATTTGGGGTGGTTATGGCCCTGAATCACAACACTCATTCTTCCAGCATGTATTTCAAGGAACAAAGCAGTCAAATAAATACTTTATTTGTTCTCAGTCCAATAAGCTCAATTACAAACAGATGGTTGCTCAAATTGAATCCTTAGTTAAAGGAAATGAGCAAGAAACAGATATTCATAAAAAAACAAATATTTCTGGAGCTACCAAAATTGAGCTTAAAGATATATCCCCTTATTCAATAGGACAGCTATTATCCCTATGGGAAAATAAAACTATCTTCAATAGCATTTTTTGGAATACAAATGCATTTGACCAATGGGGTGTCGAATTAGGTAAAATTAATACCAAAAAGCAATTGTAAGATTTGAAAGATAAAATTAAAAATATTCCTGAATCGCCAGGCGTTTATAAGTTTTTTTCTAACAAAGAACTAATTTATATTGGAAAAGCTAAAAATCTTAAAAAAAGAACTTCATCTTATTTTGGAAAGTCTCTTAAGGATAGAAAAACAAACCAAATACGAAGATTAACCGATCATATTGAAGTCTTTATAACTAATAATGAAGTTGAAGCGCTATTGCTTGAACAAAATCTTATAAAAGAAAATAAACCAAGATTTAATATTCTATTAAGGGATGACAAAACATATCCATATATATTTTTCTCTCTTGATCATGAGTTTCCAGGAGTTTACCTAAAAAGAACAAAAGGCTCTGTCAATAGGAATTATATTGGTCCATTTATAAGTTCTTTGGCAGTAAAAAACTCAATAAAAGACATCCAGAAAATATTTAGGGTAAGAAATTGTTCAGATACCACCTTTAAATCAAGGACTAGACCATGTATTGAATTTCAGATGAAAAGATGTAGCGCACCTTGTACGAAAAATATTTCAAAAGAAGAATATATGGAGGATATAGAAAAGTCTAAAGATTATCTTACCTCCTCAAAAAAGAACTTGGTTTCTAATTTAAAAAAAGCTATGAAGAAAGCTTCTGATGAACTTAACTATGAAAAAGCAGCAGATATTAGGAATAGGATTAATCAAGTTGAAGTCATTAACGAAAAACAAGCCATCACCCCAAATGGAATTGATGCCGATATTTTCTCAGTCGAAAAGGTAAATAACTATGCTGGTATATGCATAGTAACCATAAGAGATGGAAAAATACGAGGAACAAAAACTCATTTAGTTAAGGATGCTTTTCTTGAAACCAAAAACAATCTTTATGAGTTAGCAGTCTTTAATTTCTATTCAAGCAAAGCTAATTTACCAAAGAAAATATTCTTTGCATCAACACTAGATGAGCTAACTCTCATAAAAAAATGTATCAGAGATAATATTTCTGAAAAAATAGTTTTCCCAAAAACAAGAAATTCTTTTATTAGGCCTATAGTTTCACTCGCAAAAAACAATGCTGCACAAATAATCAAAAATCATTTAAGTAAAAAAGAAAAATATGCTTTTGCATACCAAGAACTTTCTAAGAAGCTAGGAATCAAAAAAATTGAAAGAATAGATGCATTCGATATAAGTCATCAATACATGCAGCAAGGGGTTGGATCATGTGTTGTATTTTCAGAAAGTGGACCCTCAAAAAAAGATTACAGACTATTCAATATTCCAAATGATATTGCTGGCAATGATGTTGCATCAATGGAGCATGTAATTTCAAGGAGATTAAAATATTATGAGGATCAAAAACCTGACCTAATCTTAATTGATGGTGGAAGAATCCAATTAAATTTCACAAATAAAATACTCAGAGATTTCGGCTTGAAAGAAATTCTTGTTTTAGGGATTGCCAAGGGTAAGGGTAGAGTAAGAGCTACTGAAACTATATATACAAATAATGGTATTTTAGAAATAGATCCTCATTCAGAGTCTTTTAAGCTTTTAAATGAAGCAAGAGATGAATCACATAGATTTGCCATAACTGCATCAAGAAAAAAAATACGAAAATCAAATAAATATTCTGTATTGGATTCTGTTAAGGGTATTGGACCAATAACTAAAAAAGCTTTACTAAAGGAGTTTAAGAGTCTTAGAGGTATAAAAAAAGCTTCAAAGAATGATCTAATGACTATCAAAAATATAAATGAGACAATGGCATTAGAAATTAAACAAAAATTATGATTACAAAAATACTTAACGTCATTACTCTTTCAAGAATCTTTTGTGCAATATTAATTTATTTGATTTTATATTTAGAGAGCAACTACTCTGTAGCCTTATTCTTATTTTTAATTGCATCTTTTTCTGACTTTCTTGATGGCTATCTTGCAAGAAAAACAAACTCCGAATCCATACTGGGGGAAATCCTAGATCCTATAGCTGACAAATTATTAATTGTATTTGTTCTAATTGGTTTAAGTATAAACCTTGATAGTTTTTTAATTGGCTTTATTTCAGCTGTTATCATTTCAAGAGAAATTTGGGTCGCTGCTTTAAGAGATATCAACTCTAGAAATAATCAATCTGATAAAACAAGAGTGACATTTTTAGCAAAGACAAAAACTGCTATACAGATGTTATCGATTTTAATGTATCTCTTTGGTCTAACTATTAATAATATGATGATCCTTTTCTTTGCTGATATTATTCTTATAATCGCCCTTTTAGTAACAATTCATACGGGTTTTCAATATACAATCTCTACTTTTAAGAAATGAGCAAAGATAAAAAGACAATTAATATAGCTAGGCAAGTTATTGATGACGAAGTCAAAGCACTAATTGGTTTAAAAGATTATATTGACGAAAACTTTCAAGAAATTGTAGATCTTATATATGAGTGCAAAGGTCGTCTTATTCTCACTGGCATAGGAAAATCGGGCCATATAAGTAAGAAAATATCTGCAACTTTATCAAGCACTGGAACTAGCTCTTTCTTTATGCATTCCACCGAGGCTTTTCATGGAGATCTTGGAATGATTCAAAGTGATGATATTGTTGTTGCAATAAGTTATTCAGGTGAGACAGAGGATCTTCTTAAAACAATCCCAATTATAAAAAAGTTAGGCTGCTCTGTAATAGGCGTATCAGGAAATGATAAATCAACTCTATCAAAAATTTCGGATTACCATCAATTAATAAAAGTCGAAAAAGAAGCATGCCCGCTTGATCTTGCACCAACTTCAAGCGCTACAGCAACCCTCGTTTGGGGAGATGCATTGGCAATTTCGTTGATGAACAAAAAAGATTTTAAGCCTGAAGATTTTGCAAAGTCACATCCTGGAGGAGTTTTGGGAAAGAGATTACTTCTTTCTGCGCAAGATGTAATGGTATCAGGAGATGAAATTCCAATTATTGACTATGATGAGTTATCAAAAGATGTAATAAAAATTATTTCTGAAAAAGGTATGGGAGTTACATTTGTAAAAAATCAAGATGATAAGGTTATTGGTTTAATAACTGATGGAGATATTAGAAGAGCTATTGATAAATCAAATTATTTTTTTGATATGACAGCTCAAGATTTTATGAGCAAAAACTTTGTTTCTGTAACTCCAGCTGATTTAGCATCTGAATGCCTAAAAATAATGGCTGAAAAAAAGATTGGTTGTCTTGCTGTTATGCAGGAAGAAAGATTACTAGGAATTATTAATCAAAAAGACTTAGTAAAACTGGGCATTTAATGAAGATTTTAGTAATGGGTTTATCTGGGAGCGGTAAAACCTTCCTATCCAAGCTTTTACAAAAAGAATTATCTTGCGCATGGTATAACGCTGATAACTTAAGAGAGATGGCAAATGATTGGGATTTTTCTGAAGAGGGAAGAAGACGGCAAAGTTTTCGAATGAAAGCATTGGCGGATTTTGAAAAACAAAATGGAAGAAAGGTGATTTGTGACTTTATTTGTCCTACAAAAGAGGCAAGAAAAATATTTGATGCTGACTATTGTATTTGGATGGATACAATTGAAGAGAGTAACTATAAGGATACAGATAAAATTTTTGAGGAACCAAAAAATTTTAATTTAAAAATTTCTAAATGGAATCAATATAGCCCTAAAGAAATAGCAAATTTAATTAAAGATGTTTGATTCAAAGAAACCAACAGTACTTCTCTTGGGTCGATGGCAGCCATGGCATGAAGGTCATTTAGCCCTTTTTGAAAGAGCTATAGCAAAGACTGGGCAGGTTGTTATTCAGGTTAGGGATGTTAAAGATTCATCTGGAGGAGAGGGCCAAGAAGATAATCCATTTTCATTTGAGCAAATTTCAGAAGATATTATGAAAAAACTCTCAAAATCTGGATTTGTAATTAATGAAGATTATATTATTCAGTTAGTGCCTAACATTACAAATATAACCTATGGTAGGGGTGTAGGATATTCAATTGAAGAAGAATCATTTGAATCAAAGATTGAATCTATAAGCGCTACAAAAATTAGAAAAAGATTAAGAGATGAAGGTAAAATTAAATAATTCGGCTGGGTGGCAGAGTGGTCATGCAGCGGACTGCAAATCCGTGTACGCCGGTTCGATTCCGGCCTCAGCCTCCATATAATTTAAAATGAAAGTCGCAATAGTTGGATATGGATTTGTTGGTAAAGCTTTAAATAATGCGTTAAAAAAAGAAGTTGAAGTTATAAAAATTGATCCATTGCTTGAAACTTCCTTAAAAGACCTTGTTTCATTTGAACCTGATTTTATTTTTTTATGTCTACCAACTCCAATGTGTGATGATGGCAGCCAAGATATTTCAATTCTAGAAAATGTCTTTCATGAGATTTCATCTCATAATATTACTGGAAATATAATATTAAAGAGTACAGTAACGCCTGATAATTTGTTAATGCTAAGTAAATATTCTGATTTTATTTTAAATCCTGAATTTTTAAGAGAAAAAAATGCGGATACTGATTTTATTAATGGAGAAATAGTCTTATTCGGTGGTGAAAGTAAACTTTGTCAAGAGGCATCAAATTTTTATCTAGATTTCACTAAATGTAAGCAAAAAGAACATTTTATTACGGATAAAATTAGCGCCTCGCTGATTAAATATTCGATCAATAGCTTCCTCGCAACAAAAGTAATATTCTTTAATCAACTAAAGACACTGCTTGATAAATCTGAGTCAAATATAAGTTGGAAAGATTTTATCAATATAATTTCTACTGACAAAAGAATTGGTGATTCGCATATGGATGTGCCCGGACACGACGGTAGGGAAGGTTTTGGAGGCGCATGTTTTCCTAAGGACATTTCTGCACTAGAAAAATTTGCATCAAGTAAAGGATTTGATTTTTCTATAATTAAACAAGTAATTAAAACAAATAATCAAATAAGATCAGTATATAATGACCTTACTAAAAGAGAGAGTGACCAAAATATCACTTTTAAAGAGGAGAAATAAATTTGCCCAGGTGGTGGAATTGGTAGACACAAGGGATTTAAAATCCCTCGAAGGAAACTTCGTGCCGGTTCAAGTCCGGCTCTGGGCACCATTTGAACCAATTTATGGATACAAATAAAGATATGGACTTTTTCACATTAACCAAAATGATGTGGACAAATAAAAAAGAAATCTTAATATTTTCTATAGTTTCTTCCATTACAGTTCTTTTGTTATCTTTTACATTTTCTGATAAGTACACTAGTTCCGCAGTCTTTTCTGTAAACAACAATGGTCCAGAGTCAATGATTTCAAATTCTTTAAGAGAATACGGTGGTGTAGCCTCTATGATTGGTCTTAATCTTCCCTCAGGAGGACAAAATAAAGAAGATTTCGCTTTCCAGCTTCTCAATTCCAAAGAAATACTAAAAAATTTAGTTGAATATGATGGAGTTAGAGAAAATATATTTGCAGCAAAGAGTTACGATAAAGAGGAAGGAAAAATTATTTATGATGAGTCTCTCTATAATGTAGAACAGAAAAAATGGGTTAGAAAACCGCCAAAAGGTAGAAATATTGTTCCATCATATATTGAAATAATGGATGAAAAGATATCAAAAAATTTAAATCTTCAACAAGATGTGAAGACTGGATTTATTTCAATTAGATATGAACATCTTTCGCCAAAATTTGCTTATGATTTTATCAATTTGCTGGTTGCAGAAGTAAACAATTATGCACAAAAAAGTGATCTAGCGAGCTCCGATCTAGCATTGGAATATCTTCAAGAAGAGTTAAAAAAAACTGACAACTCTAATGTAACAAATACATTAAATAATTTAATTGAATCTCATATGAATATTAAAGTAATTGCTACCACGGAGGAAAAATACCTTCTTAAAACTATTGATCCTCCCTACATCCCAGAAGTAAGGTCTTTTCCTAATAGGAAGAATTTAGCAATTATAGCTTTTATAGTTGGATTTATCTTTTCGAGTACATTTTTTATCGTAATTTCTTTTCTTAGGGAAAATAGAAATATTGAAAATGCATAATCTAACTCGACCTCGATCGACACAATTCCAGTATTATTCCTTTCCCATAATCACACTAAAGTCATAAAAAATATGAATCTAAGACCGTATGGAAAACTCTTTTTAGCCTTTCCTTGTGAGGATAGTGTAACTTTTCCCAGCAGAAAAGTTACCTTAAATTTCTATGATGATGATACGCATATAGATAAGCCAATAGATTTTGAAAAAGTTTTGGAAATTTTAAAAGAAAATTACTTTAAAGTTACTTTTTCTAAAAAAAAATATCAACCTACTCTCTTATACATAATTGGTTTAGTGCAAGAGCCATTCTCAAGATTAATTGGAAAGAACTTACAAGGAACTTGGGCATACTATGGATTTGAAACTATTATTTGGGCCATTAAGAGTGATAGAACTAAGAGCTAATTTAAAAAAAAAATATAAGTTTGTCTTTTGGTACCCCTATGGTTTGGGAGACATAGTTATGCTTTGTCCTCTAATACATGAGATAAAGAATTCAAATATTCCGCTTGAGGACCATCTGTTTATATTTAAGGATAATGCCTCTGTAAAGCTAGCCCATGAATATTTTCCTGAGTTAGAATGTTTTGTATTTAAAAGAAAGATTTTTTCCAGAAATTTTTTAGATTTTCTCTTTTTTGCATCTTCATGCAAAAAAATTATTGCACCTATGCTTTCAAGAAAATTTCAAAGCTACTTACCACTTCTCATTTTTTTTAAGGAAACGTATGTACCCAATAATTTCTTTTCTCAATCCTTTCTTTGGTTAAAAAATCTATCTACAAATTTACTTAGCTTTAAGGGCCATCAATCAATGTATTTAATGTATGCCTACTCTAAGGTAAATAAGATTTTTACTTATAAAGATTCATCAAGTTATAAAGTAAAACCTCTTAATTTAAGTGATGTTTCTAAAAATAATGAAAAGAATATAGTTGCAGTTGGCTTAAGTTGTGGACCTCATGAGAGACACAAGCTTCCATCAGCACGTTATTTTGCTAAATTTATTAATTTGATGCATGAATACATAGATTTTGAAGTTTTTCTATTTGGAATTAGCTCAGATGGAGATTTAATGTCTAATTTTAAAGAAAATCTTCTACCTAATATAAATTGCAGAGAATTAATAGATTTAGATTTCAGTGATCTTTTTAATCATATATCAATCTGTAATTTTGGAATTGCTGGAACTACAGGTCAAGGACACATGTTTGCTTCAACAGGTATCAAGATGATAACTTTCTCTGGAGTAACTGATTTCGAGAAGAATGGACCGTTGAGCGAAAATCAAATACCTTTATCTCATGATTTTAAATGCGGTCCATGTTATTCTGATGATTATCAATATGGCTGTAAAAATATTGCATGTATGGACTATATTCCTTTGGAGGATTCTGTAAAAAAAACGTTAAATTTTTTGAAAGAGGAAAAAGATGAACTTAGAGTTAAACTTATCTAAATCGTTATCAGAGCACCAACTAGTTTTTTCAGATCTTATCTCATGCAAAGAAAAGATTTTTGAAATGTATGAAGAAGTAATAAACACGCTTGAGTCAGGAAAAACTATTTTGGTTTGCGGCAATGGTGGTTCAGCTGCTGATAGCCAACACTTTGCCTCAGAACTTTCAGGCAGATTTAAAAAAGATCGCATACCTCTTTCGGCGATAGCATTAACCACTGATTCATCTGCATTAACATGCATAGGTAATGATTATGGTTATGAGCAAGTTTTTAGTAGGCAGCTCGATGCTATTGGAAAAAAGGGAGATCTGATTATCTTGATAACAACTTCTGGTAATTCTCAAAACCTTGTTTTGGCTGCAAATAAAGCAAAAGAAAAAGGTATAAAAACTTTTGGCCTCTTAGGTAAAGGGGGAGGAAAGCTTTTGAGTGAAGTAGAAAATGCAGTTATTGTTCCAAGTGATTCAACCGCTAGGACTCAAGAAGCACACATTTTTATTCTCCACTATATATGTGAACTTCTTGATGAAAAGTTTACTTAATTAATAATGAAAAAAAATAAAGTTCTAGTTTGGGGCGACTGTATACTCGATCAATACTGGTCAGGTAAATCAACCAGGATAAGCCCTGAAGCACCTGTTCCCATAGTAAACATTAGTGATACAAATATGATTGCTGGAGGCGCAGCTAATGTTGCTCTAAACCTATCCTCCCTTGGAATGGATGTAACTTTTATTGCACTTGTTGGAAATGACAGAAATGGAGATAGGATTTCTGAAATTCTTGAATCTAATAATATTTCTTTGCGGCTTATTAAGCCTGACAACTATAAAACAATTACTAAACTAAGGGTTTACTCATCTGGACAGCAAATGATAAGGGCTGACTTTGAAGATACATCAATATCCCCAACTGAGGATGATATAAAAAAAATACTTATTGATGGCATCGAAGCTTTTAATTATTTGGTTATAAGCGATTATCAAAAAGGATCAGTAAAATATTCTAGAGAAGTTATTAAGGTTGCCAAAAGTCATGGCTTGGAAATAATAGTTGATCCAAAAGGTAAATCATTCGATAAATATTATGGAGCTTCATTTATTACTCCCAATCTAAAAGAATTAGAGGAATTTGTAGGTGATATCTCCTCAAAAGAAATATTGAGAACTAAGCTGCAATCTTTTGCTGAGGATATAAATTGCAAAGGAGTCATTTTAACCATGTCAGAAAAGGGCATTCTTTACTATGAAAATGGAGAATTTACAGATTTTCCAACAAACGCACAAGAAGTTTATGATGTTACTGGAGCTGGAGATGTTGTTATATCATCTTTTACAAAGGCTTTAAGCTGCAATAATGACAATATTTCGGCTGTGAAAATTGCCAATAACGTAGCAGGGATATCTGTTAAACATATTGGTAACTATGTAGCTAGCCTAGATGATTTAAATACATGAATGATCAACCAAAATGTTTCATAGATCTTAAAGAAACCTCTTTAGAAGAGATTAATTCTCTTAAAAGACCATTTACCTTTACAAATGGGGTTTTTGATATATTGCATTTAGGGCATGCTGAGTACTTAGTAAATTCAAAACAACGTAATGGTTCTTTAATTGTTGGAGTTAATTCTGATATCTCAACCAAATTATTAGGAAAAGGCCCAAATAGACCCATTAATAATGAAGATGATAGAGCAAGACTTCTAAGTTCAATAAAATGCGTTGATGCAGTAATTATTTTTGATGATTCATGTCCTCTTAGCCTTATTAGTTTTTTAAAACCGGAATTTTATACAAAAGGTGGTGATTATGATTTAAATAATATCCCTGAATCAAAATTGGTAAAAGAATTAGGTGGAGAGGTTATTAAATCAGAATTTAAAAAAGGCTATTCTTCTTCAGATGTTATCAAAAAAGCTAGTAAATAAGAAAATCTCCTGTTTATTTCTTGATAGAGATGGAGTGATAAATATTGATTATGGATATGTTTATAAAGAGAAAGATTTTCAATTCATAGATGGCGTTCTGCCGACACTACAAAAGTTATCAAAAGCAAATGTAAATATTATTATAGTTACAAATCAAAGTGGCATAGCAAGAGGTTATTTTAGTGAAAAAGACTTCATGCTAATTAACAGATATATGCTAAATCAGTTTAATGAAAATAAAATAAATATCCTAGATGTTTTTATGTGTCCTCATCATCCTGAAGGCAAAATAGATAAATATAAGAAGATTTGTGATTGCAGAAAGCCAAAACCTGGCTTAATAAATGCTGCAGTAGATAAATATAATATTAATGTTAAGAAATCAGTCTTAATAGGTGACAAAAAATCAGATATTGAAGCAGGCATAAATGCAAATATTAAAAACTTATATCAGGTTGGTAAAACTAAAGTAAGTTCTAATTTAAAAGTTGAAAGCTATGAATCACTAGAGCAAGTAATGAGAAAGAATGATTATTTTAAGGGAATTATATTTGATTAAATGAACTTGTACTTTTTCCTTAATATATTAATAACCCTGCTATTAAGCGCTGGGCTCTTTTCGAAAAACTTTAAGACTATTTTTTTTCTTTTATCTATTCTGCTTATTTCATTCAATATACTTGTTTTTTCCCATAGCAGCGCTCAAGATCATGTAGTTACAATGAATTCATTTGAGCAGGATGATTTCTTTTTTGAGCCACTTTTTACAATTATTACCAGATTCCTATACTTATTTCTGCCATCAGAGTTTGTTCTTGCAACGACTTTTTTATTTGTATCAATAACAGCATTCGCTTTAATTGAGAAAAATCTAAAAAATATTTTTTTTGTTATCCTCCTTCTTCAGTTCCAAACAGGTTTAATTTCGGTGCGTTTTTTTGTAGCAATAATTATTGGGGGTTTGGCTGTATTTTCACTTTCAAAGATAAAAAAATATACGGCTACAATCATGGCTCCATTATTTCACACTGCAACAATTATAATTTTACCAATCATTATTTTTGATAGATTAAAAAACCTACAATCATTTATTTATTTCTTAGCTGCAATCTTTTTTATTATTATTTTGATCGGTGAAATAAATATAAGAGAGCTTCTTGTCAATTTTGCTCTATATATTGGTCGAGATTACTCGCATTATCTTTCAATAGGAATTGGTTCAGACGGTGCCTTAAGTATATTTTCAATTATAAAATTTTTGTTACCTGTCATTTTTATACTTATATGTACACGTTTTCAAATAAATGTTTTCCTATTCTTAGCCATTTTTGCCTTTCTTATAAAAGTTTTACTATGGGAATTTGAGCCTTTGTCTCGAATTACTAATACATTATTGATAATTTCGGTTTGCTACTTGATAACACTTGATATCAATAAAAATCTAGCAAGATTTTTTGTTTTATTTTATTGCTTAGGTTTAAATTTTTCATTATTTTTTGAGAGCAAAATAGTAGATACCTTAAAGTTTTACTTTGAGGGGATATCAATAATTTTTTAAAAATTACAAAATACTATTTCTTTGATAGACTATGCATAAATTATAGACATATTTTTTAATGAAACAGAAAAAAGTAGTAATCCTTGGTGGCGGAGGCTTCATTGGCGGCCATCTTGCCAAAAGGTTAAAAGATGAAGGATGCCATGTGCGAGTGGCAGATATTAAAAATCATGAATTTTTTGATCATCAAGAAATATGTCATGAATTTATAAAAGCTGATTTACGAGATCCTAAATTTGTTGAATTGGTAATCCCAGATAAAGTTGATGAAGTTTATCAGCTTGCAGCTGATATGGGAGGCGCAGGTTATATTTTCACTGGTGAAAATGATGCTAATGTTATGCATAATTCGGCTCTAATAAATTTAAATGTAGTTCACCAATGCAGTATTAAAAAAGTTGGAAGGGTTTTCTATTCTTCTTCAGCATGTATGTATCCTGAATATAATCAAAATGACCCAGACAATCCTAATTGTGAAGAATCGTCAGCATATCCTGCTAATCCCGATTCTGAATATGGCTGGGAAAAACTATTTTCAGAGAGACTCTTTCTAGCATTTAATAGAAATTATAATTTAGATGTCAGAGTTGCAAGATTTCACAACATTTTTGGTCCACAGGGGACTTGGACTGGTGGTAAAGAAAAAGCACCTGCAGCTATGTTAAGAAAAGCAGCAGAAACAGGTAGTAATGCATCATTCGAGGTTTGGGGTGATGGCCTTCAAACAAGAAGCTTTCTTTATATCGATGAATGTATCGAATCTGTTCTGAGACAAATGAATAGTGACTTTATTGGGCCTGTAAATATTGGCTCTGAAGAAATGGTTACTATTAATAAGCTCGCTGAGATGGCTATATCTATATCTAACAAAAATATATCTTTCCACAACATTGATGGCAAAGAGTTTCAAGAAAAATATGGCTATGAATGCCCTGTAGGTGTCAGAGGAAGAAACTCTGATAATAAACTTTTTAAAAGCAAAATAGGTTGGGAGCCTCAAAAACCACTATTTGATGGATTGGTAGAAACTTATCCATGGATTTTAGAGCAAGTAGAAAAACAAAAATAACTTTTAAAAGAAAATGAAAAAAAACCTATCTTTGATTTGTCAGGTTTTTTATCCAGATGATCAGGCAACAAGTATACTTTTCACCGATTTAATGAGAAGTCTTTCAAGAGACTATGAGATAAAAGTTTTCTCTGGCTATCCATCTACCTCAGCAAGATCCTTAAAAAACAAAAAAATAATTAAACGTGAAAAGTATGAAAATTTTGAGGTAATCAGATGTGGATTAAAAATAGATGTAAAATCAGGATTCTTAAATAGAGCATTATCTTATTTTTCATTCAATATCGAAGTTCTCTTTAGAATTATTTTTCTAAAAAACTCTAAACTGATGGGGGTAACAAATCCTTTTTCAAATTTATGGATAATGGCTTTTGCAAAGCTTTTAAGAAGGAATGAGAATATTTATGTTTATTTAGATATTTATCCTGAGGGTTTAATAGCTCTAGGAAATTTAAAGCAAAATTCTATTTTTGCAAGATTCTGGATTTTTCTGAATAGAATCTCACTAAAAATGACCGATAAGGTGATTGTTATTGGAAGAGATATGTTTAATGTCCTTGAAAAATATAATATAAAAAATAAAATTACTTACATTCCTCATTGGAGCTCTATAAAACCAAAAAAATCTATATTGTTTCGTGATTCAAAGTTTATAAATGAAAGAAAATTAAATGATAAATTTGTAATCCAGTATTCTGGTAACATGGGGCTTTGGCATGATATGGATACATATGTAAGATGTGCTGCAAAAACCATGAATATAAATAAGATAACTTATAATTTTATTGGAGGAGGCATCAAAAGGCAGCATTCAGAGGACCTTGCCAATCAGCTTGGGCTTAAAAATATTTCTTGGATTGATTTTGTCGACTTAGAAGACCTTGATCAAAGTTTAGCAGCTTGCCATTTATCATTGATATCATTAAATAACAATTTAGAAGGTGTCGCAGTTCCATCAAAATTATATGGAATTCTAGCATCAGGCCGCCCTATAGTCGCATCTGTTCCAAAAAATTCAGAAATTGCTTTAACAATAGATGAACATAAATGTGGTTTTGTTGTTGAGCCTGGAGATGACGAAAAACTCTCAGAAATTATTATGGATTGCTACCAAAATAAATATGATCTTAAAAAAATGGGTGAAAATTCTTTCAATGCCTTTTTAAGAAGTTACACAGTTGATGCAGTTATTGACGAATTTAGGAAAGTCATAAATTGAAAATTTTTACTTACCTAAACACAAGAGTTCTTTTTATTTTTTTTGTTGGTTTATATCTACTTGTTTTTCTACAATTACCTGACATTTTTTTTCTTGCACCTTTTAGGGAATCTCAAACAGCAATTTCCGCTTATTATCTCATAGACAACATTTCAAATATTCTCAAATATGAGACACCAGTTATGGGATATCCTTGGATGATACCTTTTGAATTCCCTTTCTATCAATTCTTTGTTTCAATATTTGCTGAACAAGATACCAATAACATAAGAGATATTGGAAGATTGTTAAGCCTTTTATTTTTCTTTGGAAGTGTTTTGATTTGGAGAAATATTTTAGATATTTTAGGTCTAACAAAGGATAGCAATAATACATTTTTATTGATTCTACTAGCTTCTCCTATTTATTTTTCTTACTCTTTTGCTGTAATGATAGAGTCCTCTGCAATTCTTTTAGCATCTTTATACCTTAAATATGCTTTGAAGTTTTTAGAGAATCAATCATTTCTTTTTCTTTTCGTTTCAATTATCTTTGGATTGATTGCAAGCATCACTAAGCCAACAACTTGGTTTCCATTTGGAACTTTTTTAACTTGTAATATCCTCTCTCTTTTTATTATTGGTAAATTAGATTTAAAGCAAATCCTTGTTTTCCTGATTATTTTTATTCTTCCAAATGTTTTAATAGCTTTCTCCTGGACTGGATTTACCGATACGCTCAGAGAGTTAACCCCAGTTGGAGAGGCTATTAGCTCTAAGAATTTAAATGATTGGAGTTATGGAACACTTGATCAAAAAACTAATGTCTTTTTAATTTTATTTATCATTATTAAGTCTATGATATTTTCAATTGGGGCAATATTTATAATTACTTTCTTTCTTCCTGTAAGAAACTTCTTTTTGGAGCTTGCTTTAGAAAAAAAATTACTATTAGGAAGTTTCTTAATAGCCTTCATTGCCCCTATTTTAATTTTTACCAATCTTCATCTAAGACATGATTATTACACTTATGCTAATGGAATTTTCTTAATTGCATTTTTTTCAGTCTTGCTTGGTAATTATTTCTTCGAAAATAGAAACTTAAAGTTACTACCAGGCTTTGCATTAGCAATTACTTTAAGCATAAGTCTTGGTTATTTTTATCTTAAAAGTATATATATCACGCCCTCAAATAATGAAGCAATTTTAGTCATTAATGAAAAAGTTGATCCTGGAGGCATAATTATTCTTGGTGAAAGCTACAATTCCATCATTCCATATGAAACTCAAAGAAGGGCTTTAATGATTCATGATAAAGATCTTATAGATGATATTGAAAGAATAGTTGAGTTAAATGAGAATTATCGGTGGTCTGCGCTATTAATTACAGATGATTATTATGAAGAACTTTCCGTTGAGCTTATTAAAGGTCTTAATAAAAATCTTAGTTTTAAGGATGAATTTTATGAAGGTAGCTTCATTTATACTGAAAATGAAATTAATCATTATAGTAAATCACAAGTCCCAAACTTTTATGATATCTTTAACATAGAAAATAGTCGTCTTGAGAAAGACTCATTTTATTTTAGATTTAAACTTGAAAATGGCCCACTTTTTTCAATTGGATATTGCAGGGATGAAACGCTTTTTCATTTAGAGCTTTTTAAAACAAATTTTTATAGGTATAACAATGTCTGCAGCTGAATATGAAAAACCACTAATAATCGATCTCGATGGCACTTTATCAAATGGAGATATTTCATACGAACTCTGCATAAGGCACCTTAAAGAGACAAAATTTACAGGTTTCGTCGAATTATTAAGAGGTGTTTATAAAGGGAAAGCATTTTTAAAAAACTTCCTCTCTAATAAGTATCTAAAAGACTTTGATCCTGAGTTTCTACCTTATAACAAAGACATCTTTGAAGAATCAGATTTCAAGAATCGAAAAATGATATTAATATCTGGCTCACCAAATGCTTTTGTTGCAAAGGTTGCAGAGCATCTAAAGATTTTTAATTCTTATAAAGGAAGCTCAGAAGAAATTAATTTAATTGGAAAAAATAAGCTTAATTACATTCAAACAAATTTTGGTAAAGACTTTGATTATATTGGTAACTCAAAAGATGATATTCCTGTGTGGGAAGAGGCTGATAAAGCCTATGGAATTAATATTAATAAAGATACAGCTAATGAAGCAATTAAAAAGGGAATAAACTTAAAAATTATTTCAAGAAAGAAAAGCTTTTTTAAAACCTTAATCCAATCTATGCGTATTCACCAATGGTTTAAAAATATTTTAGTTTTTGCTATTCCTTTTTTAAATATAAATTATTTTAATAGCGATTGGGTATATTTGCTTCTTCTAACTTTTTTTTCATTTGGGCTTGTTGCAAGTGCTACATATTTACTAAATGATCTGTTGGATATTGAGTCTGACAGAAGGCATAAATCAAAAAAGTTTAGACCAATACCATCTGGAGACCTCTCAATACCATTTGCAGTCACAATGATCTTAATTCTTTTCTCGCTTGGACTCTTATTATCAAGCATCGTAGGAAACAATTTGATTTTAATTTTGGGAGCATATGCACTTTTATCTATAACATATTCTTTTTTTCTTAAGAGGATAGCTATTTTGGATGTAATGACTCTTTCTTTTTTATTTTGCTGGAGAGTTTTCACAGGTGGTGTTGTTGCATCCCTTGAAGTTAATGTTTGGTTTATGCTTTCTTTAGGTTTTATTTTTCTCTCACTTGCATTGGGTAAAAGATTTATTGAACTAAAAAAAACAAATACTTCACAAAGTGCTCAGAGTAAATTTTCTCTTCCAGGCAGAGGCTACTCGTCAGATGATATTATATTTATCATGTCTTCTGGTATTGCTTCTGGTTTTGCAGCTTTAGTAATAATTCTAATTTACTTAATGCTTACTCTTTCAGTAGTTGTATCAAATAATATTTCAATAATCTCAATTATTTTTTTAATCGTTTGGTGGTTTCTAAGATTTTGGTTCTTAATGATTAGAGATTTAGTAAATGATGATCCAATAGTTTTTGCATTAAAGGATAATATTAGTAGGTTCACATTATTTTTAATTATAGTTATTCTTCTTGCAGAGCAGATTTTTTAGATATGAGGAATTTATCAAGTTGGGGGAATATACATCATACAAATGGCGAAGTTACCTTTTTAAAATCCACAGATAAAAATATTTTTCATAACAAGCCTACTACTTTTTTTGGGTTTGGAAGATCTTATGGCGACTTACCAATTAACAACTCTGGTGGAGTAGTCTGCACACAAGATTACAATGAAATAATTTCTGTAGATTGGGAATCAGGAGTTATGAAAGCGAAATCAGGTATTTCGCTGAAGCAGATTCTTGAGCATAGCATACCACATGGTTGGTTTTTGAATGTATCTCCAGGGTCAAGCTATGTATCTCTTGGAGGCGCGGTTGCAAATGATGTTCATGGCAAGAATCATCACAAATCAGGAAGTTTTGGTAATTTTGTTAAATCAATAGGTTTGAAAAGAAGTGATGGATCATATCTCGAGCTATCAAGAGAACAAAATCAAGAATTATTTAATCTAACAATTAGCGGTCTAGGACTAACTGGTTTCATTGACTGGGTTGAAATAAAGCTAAAGAAGATTTCATCCACAAATCTAGTTACTGAAAACATTAGATATGAATCTTTAGACGATTTTTTTGAGTTGAGTAAAGAAAGTAATGAATGGGAATATGTTGCTGCATGGGTAGACTGCCTTGCACCAGAAAAAAATATTGGCCGCGGAATACTAAGTAGGTCCAAACATTGTGATGACGGAAAACTTATTTTTGAAAAGGATATGCATTTTTTATCACTTCCATTTAGCTTACCAAATTGGGCACTTAATAAGTCTTCAATCAAAGCATTTAACTTTATGTATCAAAGCATTCATTCAAAGCAGTCTAAATCAGCGATAGCTAATTATAAAAAAAGTTTATATCCGCTTGATAGTATTAAAAACTGGAACAGGATGTATGGAAAAAGGGGATTCTATCAGCATCAGTGTATTGTTCCTAAAAAATTTGCATTCGATGCAACTCAAGAGCTTCTAAGCTTAATAAGTAGGTCAGGGCAAGGCTCATTCCTGGCTGTCCTAAAAAATCATGGACCTGAGCTGTCACCTGGAAGAAATTCATTTTGTATCGAAGGAACCAGCCTTGCTTTAGACTTCCCAAATAATGGCAAAGACACAGTTAATCTATTAAGTAAGCTTGATTCAATATGCAATAAGTATGGTGGAAGGATATATCCTGCAAAAGATGCAAATATGTCATCTGAGATTTATAAAAACTGTTTTAAGAATTGGAAAGAGCTTGATGATGCTAAAGACCCAAACATAAGTTCAGCATTCTGGGAAAGGGTTACACATGAATAAAACATCCAAAAATATTGACATAGTTATAATCGGATCAACTTCTTACATTGCAAAATCATATATTAAAAAAACCATCGATGAGTTAAGCCCTGAATGTCATATTAATTTTCATCTTTTTTCAAGGTTAGAACCATCAACAAACATATTTGAGAATGAGCCGAGATCAGTAAATTTTACTTTAATGAATTATCAAATTGATATTCTTTGTCCAAAAGAGATTGAAAACTGTCTTCAGAAAATAGAAAAAATTGATAAAGCTTTACTTTTTCAAGGATCTTTAACTGATAACGAAAAATCTACAAACCTAAATTATCTAAGAGAACAAGTTGATGTAAATTTAACATCATATATTTTATGGTCTGAAAAAATAGTTAAATTTTTTGAAAAACAAACTTTTGGACATTTAATATTAATAGGATCTGTTGCTGGTGACAGAGCCAGAAAAAAGAATTATATCTATGGCACTTCAAAAGCAAGCATTGAATTTTATATAAAGGGTCTTAACCATAGGTTTTTCAGTTACAAAGAAGTTTTTTTTACCCTTGTTAAGCCAGGTCTTATTGATACACCCATGACCAAAGATTTTGAAAAAGGCTTTATTTGGTCAACCGCTGATAAGGTAGCAGAGGATATAACTAAGGCTATAAAAAGAAAAAAGTTTCTAGTTTATACTCCTAACTATTGGAGATTTATAATGTTTGTAATCCGAAATTTACCTAACATAATCTTTAATAGAACTAATTTTTAAAAAATGAAGAATATTTTAATAACTGGAAGCGCTGGATTGGTAGGTCAGAATCTTGTTACAAGATTAAAAAAAAGGAATGATCTGAAGATTATCGGTATTGATAAACATAAAGAAAATAATAAAATTTTTATAAATACTCATCCAGAAATCAATTTCGTTGAAGCTGATCTTAGTGAATTATCTGGCTGGGAGAAGCATTTTGAGGATATTGATACGGTAATCATCAATCATGCTCAGATTAGTTCATTAAATAAAAAAGATTTTGTCGATAATAATGTAATCGCAACAAAGAATGTATTAGAGGCATGTAAAAAATATTCTATTAATCATGTAATTCTAATTAGCTCTTCCGTAGTCTTCTCAGAAGCTAATGATTTCTATACAAATACTAAGACCGAGCAAGAAAAGTTAATTGATAAATATGGAATTCCTTTCACAGTACTTCGACCTACGCTTATGTTTGGCTGGTTCGACAGAAAACATTTAGGCTGGCTATCAAGGTTTTTGAAAAGATCATTAATTTTCCCAATACCCGGAGATGGTAAATATATTAGACAGCCTCTATATGTTGGTGATTTTTGCAAAATAATTGAGTCATGCATCTTCAATAAGAAAGTGAATATGAGATTTAATATTTCCGGTCTAGAGAAGATTTATTACATAGACCTTATTAAGATGTTAAAGTCAGCATCTAAGGGAAGATCACATATTTTAAAGATTCCATATACGCTCTTCTGGATATTACTAAAAGTATATTCTTTATTTTCAAGCAATCCACCTTTCACAACTTCACAGTTGGAAGCTTTGGTAATCCCCGAAGAGTTTGAAATCATAGACTGGCCATCTATTTTTAATATAAATTCTACTTCTCTTAAAGCTGCTCTAAATGAGACATTTAATGATGAAAAATACTCAAACATTGTCCTTAAATTCTAGAATGAAAAAGAGGATTGCAATTATTGGGGCTGGAGCAATGGGATTATCAGCTGCTTATTATGCAATTAAGAAAGGTTATAGAGTATCAATTTTTGAGGTAGATAGAATTCCAGGTGGAATGGCTGCTCATTTTGATCTTGATGGAATGTCTATTGAGCGTTTTTATCATTTTATTTGTAAAAGTGATAAACATACTTTCCAGTTATTGGATGATTTATGCATTAGAGAAAAACTTATTTGGAAAGAGACAAAAATGGGCTATTTTATTTCTGGTAAGCATTACTCATGGGGAAATCCTCTAGCTTTATTATTTTTCCCACTTATGAACATATTTGAAAAAATTCGATATGGTTTTTTTGTTTTTTTTCTTACTAAAAAGAAAGACTTCAATGATATAGAGCATCTAACAATGAAGGATTGGATGATCTCAAAATTAGGTAAAAGGGTTTACTCTCTAATGTGGGAAAGACTTAGTAAACTAAAATTTTATGAATATACAGACAAAATCTCTGCATCATGGATCGCTACTAGAATTAAAAGGATAGGAAATTCAAGAAAATCCATTATGAAAGAGGAGTTAGGTTACATAGATGGAGGGAGTGAAACGTTAGTAAATGCTCTTGTAAAATTCATTGAAAAACACGATGGAGAGATATTTCTTTCAACCCAAGTAAAGGAAGTTTTGTCAATAGATGATACACATATGAAAGTAATCACTGACAAAAATGAGCATACTTTTGAAAAAGTTATTTCTACTATTCCTACTCCATTAATTAGTAAGATGGTTCCTCAACTAACTGATGAAGAAAAACAAAATTATGATTCAATTGAAAATATTGGAGTAGTTTGTGTAGTTCATAAGATTAAAAAACAGATTACTGAAAATTTTTGGCTAAATATAATTGATGAAGATTTTGAAATACCTGGAATAATTGAGTTTTCTAATTTAAGAAAAGTTGATGCTGGCGTTGTCTACGTTCCATATTATATGCCAATAACAAATAGTAAATTTATAAAACCTGATGATTTCTTCATAAATGAATCAAGGAAATATATTTGTAAAATTAACAAAAAAATTAAAAAGGAAGATTTTCTATTCTCTTATGTTGGAAGGCTCAAATATAGTCAGCCAATTTGCGAACCTAATTTTTATGAAAAAATACCTTGTGTACAAACTTCAATAAAAGGTCTCCAGATTGCAGATACATGTTTTTATTATCCCGAAGATAGAGGTATATCTGAAAGCATTGGATTTGCAAAAAAGATGGTTAATAATCTATAGATGTTTACAAGGTTCTTACTTACAGGTGGCGTAGCAGCTCTTGTAAACATAATATCAAGGATTTTCTTCAATCTTTTTTTTACTTACTCACTTTCAATATTTCTAGCTTATATTTTTGGTGTTTTAACTGCTTACTTCTTGAATAAAAAGTATGTTTTTACTGAATCGGGTGAAAGGCAAGCAACAGAGTTTGTAAGATTTAATTTAGTAAATATTTTTTCGCTGATTTTTATACTTTTAATTTCAAATGGATTATCAAACTATATTTTCCCGCTGCTGGGATTTAATTTTTTCCCAAATGATGTAGCCCACATTATAGGAGTCTTATCAACAGCCATATCAAGTTATTTCCTTCATAAGTTCTTCACTTTTAGAATGCATAATGAATAGCACTTTATTTAAAAAAGTAGAAATATTTTTTCCATTTTTTATCTCATTTTTAACTGCACTGCTTGGCCTAATTATTCAATTTGTATTTTATGGGTACTCTGCATCTACAGACTTTTTGCAAAGATCAATTGCAGAAATTGCTGTCCCATTTTTTGGTATTGGCTTGATAACTGTAATCATTAGAGAAGACCTCATAACCCTCATTGAGAGACAAAAAAGTTTTATAGAAACATTTATTCTTCCTAAAAAAGCCTTAATTATTATACTTTTAGTATCTTTCTTAATTTTAATAACGTCATTTTTTCAATTTTTTTCTTTTAAATCTTCGATTCAAAGCTGCTTTTATTTTTTCTTTGCATCTTTATTGATAATATTTAGTACAAATTTAAGAGTCGCAGATAAAAGTAAAACGGCATTATCAATAAATATTGCAAACCTCATTTTAGTCTGCTCTATATTAATTCTCTCTTATCAAATAAATGCTAACTTTTCTCTTTTAGACTGTTACCTAATTTCAAGTTCGTTTTTACTCATTTTTTGTATCCTAAAATTTGGATTTTTAAAAATTACAGAAGACCTTATCGAGGTTGACCAAAATAATTTAATGCATAATTTAGTTTTTACTGTTACACCACTCATTGAGGGAATTGGATTCAGTTATTTTGCAGGTAATGATTATGCCCATATCGCAATAATTCATAGAGTAGGAGTAATTCTAACTGGCATAGCTGTTAATTATATTTTTTTCTATTTCAAAGACTTTGTAAGAATAAAAGATTTTATAGCTAGCTCAAGATATGTAGTTTTAGTAATTTTCTTAGTTCTTCTTTATTTGGGAATTCAGGCTATTTTTCTTAAATATGGAATTGGATATAGGATTTTAGAAAATATGAATCTTAGCCTTGATAGGCTTTATCTTCTATCATTTTTTATTCTGAGTGGCTATATTTTTTCTCTAGCTTCATACGTCATCATAAGACAATCTGGGGGAAGATTATTTAGCTCAAATCAAATATTTTTAATAAATATTTCTTATATTATTTCATTAGGATTCCTGATTTATTTTTCACAATCAACATTTTTATACGTGCAAGCCTATTCATTACTTTGGGTAATATTTTTTATTATTTGTTTTGTGAGATATCTATATAATACTAAAATCTCTAAACTTAATTTATAAATATATGACAAAAAAATTTTTATCAATAATTGGTGCTGCTGGTTTTGTCGGATCATACCTCAGGGAAGAATTAAATAATTCGGGCATAGAATTTCAGGCCTTTGATAAAAATAATATTTATAATTCTAAAGAAATCCGATATCTTGATATTGAGGATCAGCACTCACTTAAGCAGCTTTCGAATACCTCAACTCTTATTAATCTAGCAGCAGTGCATAGAGATGATATCAAGCCTATATCAAAATATGATGATATAAATGTGCAAGGCGCAAAGAATACTTGCATTGCTGCGGAAAATTTTGGGATCAATAAAATTATTTTTATAAGTTCTGTAGCTGTATATGGATTTGCTCCTGCAAATACTGATGAAACAGGTGAACCAAACTACTTCAACGATTATGGAAGAACGAAATATCTTGCTGAAAACGTTTACAAGGAATGGTTTTATAAAGATCCAGACTCACGAAGTTTAGTAATTATTAGACCAACAGTTATCTTTGGAGAGGGGAATAGAGGAAATGTTTATAATCTTCTTAATCAGGTTTCAAAAAAACGATTTGTGATGATTGGCAGCGGCAATAATTTAAAATCCATGGCATACGTCAGAAATGTTGTTGCTTTCATAAAATACTGCACAAATATTAACGACGGCTTTCATATATATAACTATGTTGATAAACCAGACCTGGATATGAATTCTTTTTTAATATTAATTAGAAAGAAACTTTTTAATAAAGAAAACGTTGGGATTAGATTACCTTATTTTTTTGGGGCAATCATAGGAAAAATTTTTGATTTACTATCAAATTTATCAGGCTATAAATTCCCAATAAGCTCTATTAGGATTGAAAAATTTGTTAAAACAACCCAATTTAATACTTCTATTGGGAATACAGATTTTCAAGCCCCATTTAAGCTAGATGAAGCTTTAGAGAGAACCCTCGATTATGAATTCATATCAAAAATCGATAATAAAAAAGAATTTTATACGGAATAAATGATTTTTTTTAAGAATATAGACGAAAAAAAACCTTTTGCCAGAATCGAAGATCTATACAAAGAGGCACTTATTGCAAAACAGAGAAATATTGAAGCAATTTGTATTTCATCATATTCAAAAAAAAATGGTGTAAATTCAAGGTTTGTAAATCTTAAGATCGTTGATGATGATAAGTTCTTCTTTTTTACAAACTACGAATCTGAAAAGGCATATGAATTTAATGAAAATAACCAAATTTCTGCTGTTTTGTATTGGAATCAAACCAACACCCAAATAAGGATGAAATCTCATATTATAAAAACCTCAAATGAGTTTAACCAAAATTATTTTATGAAAAGGACTAAAGAAAAGAACGCGCTTGCAATATCCTCTAAACAGTCAAAAAAAATCGATTCCTTTCAAAGCGTTAAGAAAAATTTTTTTGATGTAATGCAGAGCGATGATTTAACAATTTGTCCAGAATATTGGGGTGGTTATTGCTTTTCACCATTTTATATAGAGTTTTGGACCGGGGATAAATATAGATTAAATAGAAGAGAAGTTTTTGAACTTTGTGAGGGAAAATGGAAAAAATATTTTTTACAGCCTTAACATTCAAAAATGATAATAATTAATATAAAATTGCATCCTTTAAACATCATAAGACTATAATTTATATAAATCGGTGAAAAATAATAGCTATTAAAAAGAATAATTTCGCTCCAATAAATAATAATATCAAAGCAGATGAAGTCATGCTTATTGGTGTTGATGGACAAAAAATAGGTATTATTGATTTTTCGCAAGCACTTAATAAAGCAGTTGAGGCTGGCGTAGATCTTGTTCAAGTATCTCCAGTTGGCTCCAACCCAATAATCTGTAAGCTAATGGATTATGGAAAACATATGTTTTCCAAAAAGAAGAACATCTCTTCATCGAAATCTAAAGCAAAAAGACCTGTTCTTAAGGAAATTAAGTTTAGACCCTCAACAGATGTGGGAGACTACAATATAAAATTAAAAAAGATTAAAAGCTTTATTCTTGATAAAAATAAGACTAAAATTAGCGTCCGTTTTAGAGGCAGAGAAATATTAA
Organism: uncultured SAR86 cluster bacterium; assembly: GCA_902518715.1. Classification (GTDB taxonomy): domain Bacteria; phylum Pseudomonadota; class Gammaproteobacteria; order Magnimaribacterales; family D2472; genus CACNXK01. The sequence goes on along the minus strand of CABYHU010000002.1, from coordinate 19,258 downwards.
ATAGTGATATGGGGCTAGAGCTTTTAAATAGAATCAAAGGCGACCTAGTAGATTTTGCTCAAGTGGACCAAGAACCTTCTTTGGAAGGAAGGCAGCTATTGATGATATTATCACCGCTTAAGAAGGGAAAATAAATATTAAAGTTATTATGGGATACAAACTAAAGAAACATTCTGGCGCTGCAAAACGCTTCAAGAAAACTAGCAATTCGCTCAAATCAAGGAGCGCCGGGAGAAATCATATACTTTCCAAACAATCTACTAAAAGAAAAAGACATAAGAGAGCCTTGAATAACCTTTCTGGAGCAACTTTAAAAGTAGCCCAAAAATTGACAAGTTAACTATTATGCCAAGAGTAACTAAATCTTTAAAAGCTAAATCAAGACATAAAAAAGTTCTTAAATCTACTAAAGGACATTATGGTGCAAGGAGAAAGCTTTTTAAAACTGCTAAGCAGTCAAATATTAAGGCTTTGCAGTATTCTTTTAGAGATAGAAAAAATAGAAAAAGAAATTTTAGATCTCTTTGGATTTCCAGAATCAATGCTGCAGCCAGAGAGCACGGGTTATCATATTCTGTTTTGATCTCAAAAATGAATGATAATAATATTAAGTTGAATAGAAAAGTTTTAGCTGACATAGCAACCACAGATATAAATACTTTTAAGAAGGTTGTTGAAATTGCTTCAAAGTAGACATTAATATGTCTTCATTTGATGATTTAGGTTCGCCAATTATCCCTCAATCTAAAGGCTCTTTTCATCCCATTAATCAAATAAAGGAACATCTTTTAGGGATATTATCTGATTTTGGATTTGAAGAAGTTAGCGGGCCAGAAATTGAAAGCGAAGAGTTTAATTTTGATATGCTCAACATAAAAGAAACACATCCAGCAAGACAGATGCATGATACTTTTTACGTTGAAGAAAAATCGATGTTATTGCGAACTCATACATCACCAGTTCAAATAAGAAGTATGACACACTCCAAGCCACCATTTGCTTTTTCATCTGCTGGTAAAGTTTACAGAAAAGATGATGACTCTACTCATCTTCCAATGTTTCATCAAATTGAGGGAATATATGTTGATAAAGATGTTAATTTTGCAAATTTAAAAGATTTAATACATAAAATAATTTACATGATATTTGATGATTCAACTAGGATCAGATTTAGACCATCATATTTTCCTTTCACTGAACCATCAGCTGAAGTGGATATCCTTTCTGAAGATGGAAAATGGTTAGAGATTCTTGGTTGCGGGATTGTAAACCCGAAGGTTCTTCAAAATTGTAAAATTGATTCTGAAGAATTTAGTGGCTTAGCTTTTGGATTAGGCATTGAGCGGATAGCTATGCTCAAATTTGGAGTGACTGACATAAGAGAGTTTTATAAATCTAATTTAGATTTCTTAAATCAATTTAAATGAAAATTTTATATAAGGATCTATTAAAGTTCTTAAAACAAGAACCTTCTGCCAGTGAGATTTCAGAATCACTTTACCAACTAGGACATGAACATATTTTGTCGAATGAAATATTTGATATGGAATTTACTCCAAATAGAGGTGATTGCTTATCAGCAATGGGCTTAGCAAGAGATCTGAATATCTTTTTCGGGTACAAAGACTCACTTGAAATCTACGAGGGTAAGATCGAAAGATTTAACTTTGATTTTGAAAACTTTTCAAAAGAGGCATGCCCGAAAATTTCATTTTTAAATATTGTGATAGATGAAGCCCCCTTGAAATATAAAGACTATTTAGACTCATATTTTATAAATACTGGACAAAAGAAAAATAATTTCTTTGCAGATATTTCGAACTATCTTTCATATGAAATGGGTCAGCCCTCACACTGTTTTGATTCTACTAAGATCACAAGCAATGTGACCTTCGAAAAAAAAGTATGTGATGAGAAATTTAATACTTTGCTTGGAACTGAAATAAATCTAACCGAAGAAAATTGCGTTTTTTCAATGAATGGAAAGATTATAAGCCTTGGAGGTATTTTAGGTGGAGCTGATACAGCATGTTCTAATACAACCAAGTCAGCAATTGTAGAATTTGCATCTTTTAGACCAGAGAATATTTTGGGAAAAACAGTAAAATATAATATAAATTCAGAGGCAGCATACAAATTTGAAAGAGGAGTAGATATTGCACTCCAAGAAAAAGCTCTTAGAAGATTCATACAAATAGTTCGCGATCACTCAAATGTTGTTTCTATCGAGGCTCAATATAATGAATACACTCTAGAAAATAAAAGAGAGCTGAGACTAGATGTCGATAAAGTTAATAAAATTTTGGGAACTTCTATTTCAAAAGATGAGTTTGTTGAGTTTCTTATTAGTCTTGGATTTGATATAAACAAAAATATTGAAATACCCTCTTTTAGAAATGATATAGAAACTGATAATGATATTGCTGAGGAAATTGCAAGATTAATTGGTTATAACAAAATACAAAGCAAAGAGCTTCAAATACGAAATAAAATTAAAAAAGAAAAAAAACTGGATATTGATGATATTAAAGAAAAATTTACTGAGTTTGGCTTTAGTGAAGTAATTAATTTGCCTTTTGTAACATTTAAAACTAAAGATTCAGTAGTTATTGACAACCCATTAGATAAAAATAAAAAATTTCTTAGGACGTCATTAAAAGAGTCTCTCGTTAATAATCTCTTATATAACGAAAGACGACAAAATGACTCTATAAAGCTATTTGAGTTCTCAGATATATATTCAAAGGATAATCAAATAACTAAAAAAACAAAATTAGCTTTTATTGCATCTGGAAGAGTTTCTCATGATTATTTAAATTTTTCTAAAAAAATAGATAAGAAATTTTTAGATAAAATTTTATCTCAAATTTTTGTTGAAGTACCAACAATCGAAGAAATATCAAGAAACAATCTAGATACGAAAATTAGCGATAAGATTTTTTATGTCGAAGTAGATCTTCATAAATCACAAATAAAATTACCAAAAAAACAAAAAGAGTATTCTAGGATTGATAAATTCAACACCTATAAATCAGTTTCTGAATATCCTTCTAGCTCAAGAGATTTTTCGTTCTCCATTTCTAAGAGTCATGTAGTGAATGAGATCATTTCTTATTTTGATGGCCTGAGTCAGGAAAATTTAAAAAAAGTATTCCTATTTGATTTTTATAAAAATGAAAAGACAAATGAGGTGAAGCTAGGCTATAGATTAGTATTTCAATCATTTACAAAAACTTTATCTGATAATGAAATAAGAGAGCATGTCCTTAAAATTCTTAAACCAGTTCTCAGAAAAGAAGGTGTAGAAATACCAGGTTTTGAAAGTCTCCTTTAAAAATTTGATACTAAATTCTTTAAACGTTTATAATTAGCTTTGGAGGATCTCAAAAACAAAAGTATGCACATAAAATTAGCAAAAATATTCATCTTAATGTATTTTCCTTTTTTATTATCAGCTCAGGAAATAGATGAAACATTACTTCAAAATCTTTCGAATAATGAAATTGAGCTTATTACAAATTCTTTATCCGGTGAAATTAGTAATAGAGATACCGAAAGCGAATTAGATATTATCCAACTAGATGAGACTCTTCAAGAAGAATCAGATTTGATGGATAGCAATATGGTCAACGGTAAAAAATTTGGGTATGACTTTTTTTCAACATCGCCATCATCAACTGTGGCAGTTGGAGATTTACCACTCCCGAATGATTACAAAATTTCTTTAAGAGATAAATTTACAGTTATCTTATCTGGGTCTAAGGAAGATATTTTTGATCTAAATGTAAAGCTAGATGGAACAATCCTATTTCCTGAAATTGGCTCTATTTCGGTTGCGGGAGAGACTTTTGGAGAAGTTAAAGAAAAAATTTCAAACCTTGTTGATCAAGTTTACATTGGAGTGAGAGTTGATTTATCAATTAAAAACTTAAGCAGTAAAAAAATATCAATCGTTGGAGCTGTCAAAACACCAGGAACATATTTGGTAAGCCCATTTAGCACCATTACAAGTGCTCTTTCTTATTCAGGTGGGATATCAGAAATTGGCTCACTTAGAAAAATAATTCTCATTAGGAGTTCAGGTGAGAAATTTACATTTGATCTATATGATTTACTTATAGATGGAGATAGATCAAATGATATAACCATTGAATCCGGAGACACAATACTTATTAATTCTGCATCACAATTTGTGGAGATAAATGGTGAAATTAATCGTCCAGCAATTTATGAGATCCTTGAAGATGAATCAATTGAAGATATAGTAAGATTTGCACTTGGATTTACTCAAACTGCAAATAAGTCAAATATTTCTGTTTCTTTTTTAAATCTTAAAGAGACTAAAATTGAGCAAAAAACTACGTCTAATTTAGGATACACTTTAAATAATGCCCTCAAGGTTGAGGTTTTTGGTCTTTTAAGTGAAGAAAATTTTAGCATCAAGGTTTTGGGCGCAGTTGAAAAGCAAGGATTCTATTCAATTGATGAATATGAATATCTCCATGACTTAATCAAAGATCTAACATTCGTGGATGTATATCCTTGGTTAGCAGTACTTGAACAATTTGATCAAAAAAATATGGTCAAAACTACGAAATTGTTTAGTTTAAAAGACATCTCAACTTATCAAGATATAAAGCTCTTCCCAAATTCTAAGTTATATTTTGCAGATTTGGATTTAAGAACATATGAAACAGAATTACTGACTCAGAATCTTATTGATGATTATTCATTAAATATATTTTACAAAGATAATGTATTTAAGATACCAGTTTTTGGTAATTTTTCCCCGATCGACTTAATCAAACTTCTTGGACTCGATCTTTCCGATATAGAGTTAAATGTCACATATATTGTTCCTTCTGAGGACAAGGTTATTTATGAAGACTATCGAAAAATAACGGCTCTTGCTTCCAAATTTCATACGCTGATTCTTAGATCTCCAGTTAATGATTTAATTACAGTTAATATTTCCGGAGCTATCAGTTTTCCTGGTAACTACACTCTCACACCTGGAAGCACTCTTGAGGATTTGTATAGGGCGGTAGGTGAATTTAAAGAGCAGGCGTACCTAGAAGGAATTATTCTAAATAGAGAAGCAATTAGAGAGAAGCAGCTAGAATCTCTTGAAATAGCAAAAAGAAAATTAAATGAGGCTATGTTAATTTCTTTGAAAGCTAACCCTAATGAACCTTTAAACGATATAGAGTTTTACTCTAGACTAACTGAAACTATTGAGCCAGCTAATTTAGGAAGAGTTGCTGGTAATTATAGTCCGGGATCAAAAGGATCAATAAATACGATTCTAAGTGACGGAGATAAAATTATTGTTCCGAATAAACCATTCGGTATTAATGTTTTCGGAGAAGTCTTAAATCCTACCTCTTTTCAATTCCAAGAAAATTTAAAAGTAAATGATGCAATTGTTCTTGCAGGCGGATACAAAAAGCTTGCTGATAAGTCTTCTGTTTATGTAATAAAATCTGATGGAACAGTAGAAAATTTTAAAAGAAATATTTTTGTAAAGGATTTGAGACTTGAGGCAGGAGACACAGTAATTGTTCCAAGAATGGTAGCGGTAGATTCCGCTGTCTTAAATGCTTTGACTCCCATAACTCAGATTCTATCAAATCTAGCATTCTCTGCAGCGGCAATCGACAACTTAAGTGATTAAAAAGATATGAGAAAAAGTTTCTCTATTTTTTTAGCTTTTTTTTTATATATTGATAATACTCATGCAGATAGCTTTACATATAACTCTTTCAATAACCATGGCGTTATAGGGCTGATAAATACTCCAACTGCAAGATTTTATGATGAGTCATCATTTGGATTTACTCTATATGATGGTAACCCAGATCAAAAAATAACAATGTCTTCGTCACCTTTTGATTGGCTAGAAGCCTCTTTTTTTTATACAAATATCCAAAATAAACCTTATTGCGATGTAGAGTTTGATCCAGTTTGCAATCAAGACTACAAAGATAAAGGATTTAATTTTAAACTTCGACTGAAAGAAGAGGGAGACTGGCCGGCAATAGCCATAGGCATAAATGATATTGCTGGATCAGGATTTTACAGTTCAGAATATATTGTTGGAAGTTATGGTATTCGAAAAACGGACCTACATTTTGGACTTGGCTGGGGAGTTCTTGACGGATCAAAGAGAAACTTTAAAAATCCTTTAGGTATCATAAGTGATGATTTTTATGAAAGACCAGATAAGATTGAGGACCAAGGAGGACAGTTTCAACCGTCAAGATATTTTTCTGGCGCGACAGCATCACCCTTTTTCGGAATAACTCATGCATTTGACGAAAAATACATATTTAAAGTTGAATATGACACGACTATTACACCTGGCAAAGTTGGTTATAAAGAGCCTGAACAGGAATTTTCATTTGGTCTAGATATCAACTTAACAAAAAATTTCACTATTGGAATATCAACTGAAAGAGGAAACACAGCATCAATAAGATTTAGCTATAAAGATAATCCAAAGTCGTCAAAACCACGATACCGATTCAAGGAATCTCAGCACAAAGATACAGATAGTAAGTACATAAAATTTATTAGAAATCTAAATGCAAATGGAGTAGGTGTAAATAAGATTTATGAAAGTGCTGAGCAAATAGGCGTCCAAATGACCCAATTTACCCATCCAAATTTAGATATTATCGATGATATTATAAGAAAAGCTTCCAATGATGCCGGTTTCGATAAGCCAGTAAAAAAAGACCTTAGAATTGTAGACCTAAAAGCAAAGACTGAATATGACGATACTTTTGAAGAAGATGCAAAATTAATTTATCAGAGGCAAACTAAGAAAAGATTCAAAAATAATGTGAGCCTTTCATTTAGACCTTTCCTAGCTTCGCGAGAAGAATTTTTTAAAGGAGCTCTAATGCTTGAAAACACGACTGAATACAGCTTTTTGGATAATTTTTATTTTTCTTCAAATATAAAGTATTCTCTTGCAGACAATTTTGATGATCTTCAATATCCTCCTGTGGATACATATCCAGCTCAAGTAAGATCGGATGTTAAAGATTATCTTAAAAACTTTAATGATGGTGTTTTTATTGGAAGGGCGCAATTCGACTACTACTTTTCTCTAAGAGAAAACCATCATTTAATGTTCACGACAGGCATATTAGAGGAAATGTTTAATGGAGTTGGATTTGAATATCTTTTTTTTGACCAAAGCTCTAATTATGCAATTGGTTTTGAAATGTTTGATGTAAAAAAAAGAGATTATAAAATGCAATTTGGTACGCTTGATTACTCAAACGTAACAGGACATCTAAATTTTTACTACAGAAATTATGGATATATACCCTTCGATGCAAAAATATCTTATGGTGAATATCTTGCAGGCGATGAGGGTGTCACTATTGATTTTTCAAGGTCATTCTCTAATGGAACAAAATTTGGCATTTTCGCTTCTTTCACAGATGTTTCTTCCGACCAGTTTGGTGAAGGGTCTTTTGATAAAGGAATCTACTTTAATATACCAGTTTTTGGGAATCTAATTAATTATTCTTGGAGACCCCTAACTAAAGATCCTGGAGCAAAGCTAATAAGAAAAAGTAATTTATATGATCTTTTAGTAAAATTTAAACCAATAAACTAGAATACGTTTATTTTATAGACATTTTAGCTAGATTTTATTGTTTTTAAACCGACTTTTATGCATAATCATATTTTAGAGGAGTCCTTATGAAGCATTTTTTAATTACATCTATTTTTACTTTATTTTTATCGTCTGGTTTAGTGATGGCTAATGAAAATGTTTCTGATGAAAAAATATCAGAGATTTCAGAACGTCTAGAGAGTTATAACGTCAATGCTCTTGAGGAAAGAAGAGATTTTTTAGTTTCATATAAAGAAGGTGACGATGAGGACGATAGTAATGGAGTTCCTGCAGGATCTCCTTCAGAGAGAGCTCTAGAAATTTCAATTATTGAAGCCTTACTAGTTGCTCTTGGCGTTGTTATAGCAGACAACGTGTCAGAAGATTCAACAACCCCTCCAGATACAGTTTTCCCTGTTATTACCATTCTTGGAGACAATCCAGCCACTGTTGAGCTTGGTGGAACATATACCGATGCGGGAGCAACTTCTGATGGGGGCGAGACAGTAACTACTACTGGTTTTGTTGATACAAACACTGTTGGAACATATACAATCACTTATTCAGCTACTGACGCAGCTGGTAACACTAGCACTGCTTCAAGAACAGTTGATGTTGTCGATACAACACCACCAGTTGTTGTCTTGACGGGTGCAGCTGTGGTTACTGTTGAACTTGGTGATGATTATACTGAGCAAGGAGCAACAGCTACTGATGCCTCTGGGACTGTCATAGTTGTAATAACTGGATCAGTAGATACTGATACCGTTGGTACATATATCGTTTCATATACATCTACTGATGCTTCAGGTAATGTAGGTACCGTTGAAAGAACAGTAAACGTTGTTGATACCACAGCTCCAGTAATAACTTCTTCGGACACTTTTGTTGCCGATGAAAATCAAACAGCAATTGGAACAGTTACTGCTACCGATCTTCAAACAGTTACATTTGCTGTATCTGGAACTGAGTTACAAATTACTTCAGGCGGTGTTTTAACTTTTGTTGTTGCACCTGACTACGAAACTAAATCAGTTTATACAGCAACAGTTACCGCAACTGATGCTAGTTCAAATTCTTCAACGCAAGACATCACTGTTAACGTAAATGATGTTGGCGGTATTGATGATGATCCTGGAACAGGAACAGGAACATCGACAGGCACAGGCACAGGCACAGGTACAGGTACAGGTACAGGTACAGGCACTGGAACTTAATAGTTGTCGGTAACCAGAAAAGACTTAGCTAAGAATATTTCAAAAAAACTAGGGCTATCCCAAAAAGATAGCCTTTTTTTTGTGCAAGAATTTTTTAAAGTTTTAGCTGATTATAAGAGTACCAATATTAACATAAATAAATTCGGGACTTTTCTATACAAAAAAACTCCTAAAAGAGTTGGAAGGAATCCTAAAACTCTTCAAGAATATGAAATTAGGCCAAGGCAGAAACTAACCTTTAAACCATCCGAAGAAGTTAAACAAAACATTAACTAAAAAATTGGTCGGGATGGCCGGATTTGAACCGACGACCACCACACCCCCAGTGTGGTGCGCTACCAGGCTGCGCTACATCCCGAACTGATATTATCTATTGTTATATAATATCTTTCCACATGAAAAAAGAATGAGTTTAGTAGAAAGTAAAGCTGGAAAATTTGAGGGCTTATTTCAAAATGAATGCCATCAGTTTTTTGGTATACCCTATGCAAAATATAATCAGAGATGGAGAAAATCATTTCTTTTTGAAGAGGAAATATACTTTAAGGCATTAGAAAAAGGTGATTCGGCTCCTCAAACAAGGTCTGATGATCAAAGTCAGTCAGGAGCCAGTTTCTTTCAGGACAGATCTCTATCAAAACAATCGGAAGATTGTTTAACTTTAAATATTTGTTCAAATGACATTAAAGCTAAAAATCCAGTGATGATTTGGATACATGGTGGCGCACTAGTCACCGGTGGTTCCAGCAGTATTATGTATAACTTAGAACATTTATCAAAAAAAGGTGTTGTAGTAGTTTCAATAAACTACAGACTAGGCCCTCTAGGATTTCTTAGACTTGATGAAGTTACAAATGGTCAGATTAATTCATCAGGCAACGAGGGTTTGATGGATCAAAGGAATGCAATAAAATGGGTAAAAGAAAATATTTCTTCATTTGGTGGTGATCCAAACAATATTACTATTTTTGGGGAGTCAGCAGGTTCTTGGAGTTGTAATCTTCAAATTGCAGCAGGCGATTATGGTTTATTTCAAAAAGCGATTTGTCAAAGCGGGGGGTTAGATGCAATAGCTACAAAAGAAAAAGCAAATCAGTGGGCTGAATTATTTATTGAGCAATTTAAAAAAGATGGCCATAAAGTTTCTGATTTAAGATCATGTGATTGGGAATCAATAATTAATTCAGCTAAAAAATTAAAACATTCAAAATTAAGTGATGGTAAGAAATGGATTTTTCCTGAGGTAGGCTTTCTTCCAGTTATAGATAACAAATTTATTAAGGATGATTACTTAAAAACATATTCATCCTCAAGTATTCATTTAATTGCTGGGACAACTCTGGATGAATATAAGCTTTGGAGTACATTCCATCCAAGAATTGGTAGAAATGATGAGGAATATATCATTAGAAGGCTCTCAAAAATGTTTGAATCTAGTAAATTATCAGAAATTATTTCTGCTTACAGAGAATATTTAAAAATCAATGAATTAGGAGATATCTATTCAGCGATTCTCACAGATATTTGTTTTGGCATCCCAACACATAAAACTCTTCAGAAAAAAGGAGGAAATTCTTTTGGATATTTATTCTCAACCCAAAGTGAAATTTTAAGGGGGAAACTAGGATGTTTTCATGCCTCAGAACTACCATATGTATTTGGTGTTCATTCAAAAAAACCTTATTCAGGTTGGGGCCCAAAGGAATCTCAAGAAATCTCTGATAATTTTCAAATACCATGGACAAACTTTTCTAAAACTAATGATCCAAGTTTTGGAAATTTCTCATGGAACAATTATAATGATCTGTTCGAATTAGCGCTTATTGGTAACAAAGTAAGGGCTTTAAGAAATCCTTTTTTAGAACGATATGAACTTATTGAGAAATATAAAATCTTTTAAACTTTTTATAGTTTTATTTTGTGGTTCTGTTTTAGGTGTCCCTGAAGAAATAACTAATCCTCCAACTTATGATTATTACCAAGATAAAGGTGATAGTTTTAACTATATTGGAGCTAAAACCTTCAAGGGAGATTTTATTCAGACTTCATCTGGGAAGGTTCTCTCTCAAAGAACAGAAGGAATTCTGTATTGGGAGGATATTCCATTTGCACTTCCTCCTTTAGGAGACTTAAGATGGAAGGCACCAGTAGCTTTTGTTGCTAAAGATTTTCATATTAATCCAAAAGAAAATAATTTTTGTCACCAAGAAATTGGCGGGCAGATTCAAGCAATCAATCAAGCTGGCACGGAGGACTGCTTATATCTTGATATAAGAGCACCTCATGGAGATAGAGATAATTTGCCAGTTATGTTTTGGATACATGGAGGAGGTAATACTTCAGGACATAAAGATTTTTATAATTTCTCAGAATTGGTAAAAAAGAAAGATATTATCGTTGTTTCTCCAAATTACCGTCTAGGACCTCTCGGCTTTTTTACTCACCCAGCAATTCAAGACTTTCATTCAGGCTTAGATAAGACATCAAACTTTGGGATCTTAGATTTAGTGCTTGCACTAAAATGGGTAAATGAAAATATTGCTGCCTTTGGAGGCGATCCTAACAATATTACTATCTTTGGCGAGTCTGCTGGAGGACACAATGTTTTATCGCTTTTAGTTGCAAGCCAAGCCAAAGGCTTATTTCATAAAGCAATCTCTCAATCTGGCTATACAAAATCATCATCACTGCAAAATGCCTATAAATCAGAAAATTTTAATGAGGATGGTATATCTGACAGTTGGACAGTATTAAATAAAATAATTGTTGACAAACAGTTAGTAAATGATCTTGAAGAAGCAAACACATTTCAATTAAATTCTAGTAAAGAGGCCCTTAGAAAGGTTCTTTACGAGGCTAAACCTCAATATTTAGTGAATTTATATGGCGATACTTTCGAAACTCCTCTGCTTACAAATGATGGCATAGTAATTCCTAAAATGGGTCTTAAAGAAGCACTTCGTTCTAAAGAACATTTAAACAAAGTTCCTACAATTGCTGGATCAAATAAAGACGAAATAAAGCTTTGGCTCGGATTTTCAAAGTACTTCATAGAAACCAATCAGTCTTTTCTTTCAAGGGGTATTGGTATACCAAGGGTTGAAATTAAGGATGAAGAAAAATACCAATTTTATAATGAAATTAGATCAAAAGGATGGCAGCTAAGAGGAGTTCAAGAGCCTCTCGAAAATATGTTTTTTGCAGGAAATGAAGATCTTTATGCCTATAGATATGATTGGGATAATTTAAGAGATTTCTTTGTTGGCGACTTTAGAAAAATTATTGGAGCTGCTCATGCACTAGAAATACCAATGATAAGTGGGGATTACAGTCTAGCTGAAGAATTTGCATGGATCATTTATCCTCGATCACCATCGAGGCGTTTTGTTTCCAAGAATATGATGAATTTCTGGACTGAGTTTGCTAGAAATGGTGAACCTGGTAAATCTTCAAATGATATTATTTGGGTCAAATATAATCCTATGACAGACAAAAGTATTCTTCATATTGATGAAAAGAAAGATTTTCGGATAGATAATCTTGATTTAAGCATGCAAGAATTAGTGAGTGGAATATTATCTTCTCAAATAATTGATACTGAGGAAAAATGCATTCTTTTATATGAAACTACAAATTATATTGGCGACGACTCATTTAACGACTCTTTAAAAGATGTGAATTTTAAATGCTCTAGAGATGAGGCACTGAGAATTTCAAAGAAAAACTCAGCTACTATTAATTTTTAAACTCTTCTTTTGTTTTAAGTACTATTGATGGTTTGATTCCTAGCATTTCTGCAGATCTTCTTATTATCCTCTCTTCATCAACATCTAACACTTTGTCAGCATAAGCTATCTCCCAAAGCATCTTTAAAACATCTATTTTTTCTTTTTTATCCAAGTTTTGATTAATATCATTAATGATGTCATAAAATGATACTCTTCTCTCACTCTCTTCTTGAATAACATCAAAGATTTCTTTTTCAGTTAAGACACTTACATCAATGGACTCTTTAATCTTTTCTAAAATTAGATCCCTTTCTCTAACATCGATATCATTATCTGCATTTGCGACCTCATAAACTAAACATAATGCAATTAATTTTAGATTTTTAGGCTTTTCTTTTTCTTTTTCTTTCTTCTTAAAAAAACTAAACATTTTTCCCTATGTACCTTGTCAATAAATAGTAGCATAACCAAATTAATAAGAATCCATAAAAAGAGTAATAATCACTTACTAAAAGATTGTTATTAAAACTTAAACCTATAAAAGCAAAAAATCCTGATAATAATATTAGCGTTGAGAAAATCATATCTGAAGAGAACCCATAATCCAGAAGCTTATGATGAATATGATCTCGTCCAGGCCTCAAAGGCATAATACCTTTTAAAGCTCTTGAAATCATCACATTAACTGCATCAATGAATGGAATAGCTACCAACCATAAAGCAGTTACTGGAGCAAAATTTGTTGAATCAATTGTACTAAAGTAAACAAGTATCCATGCACACATGAAACCTAATGCATTTGATCCATTATCGCCCAAGAAGACAGTTCTTTTATTACCAAGAATACCAAGGTTATACATTAAGAAGCCTGAAATGGCTCCAACAGGCAGTATTAATGGAAGCAGGTTAGGAACACTATCTGCATTTATCATATAAATAATTGATACAAAGCAAACAAGACATAAGCTTGCACAAAGGCCATTTATTCCGTCTATCATATTAAATGCATTTACCATCCCAACAATACAGAAAACTGTAAATGGTATTCCTAGTAAGCCCAAAAATATCTCCCCAAATCCAAACAAATTACCTAAGCTTTGAATATAAATTCCACTGAAAAAGATAAGTCCGCCTGCACAAAAAGACTGTATTAAGAGTCTTGTAATAGCTTTTAAACCCCAAAGGTCATCAAGAATCATTAAAAACTGAAGCAAAATGGTAAATAAAAAAAGACCAATACTAAAATTAGATATTATTAAAGAATCAGAAATATTTTCTTGAGATATCAAAACAGATTCATTGCTATCTGAAATTTCATATATATTCTTAGTACCGTCAGGTAAAACTATAGAAAAACTATCTTCCCCAATTTTCTTAACTAATATTTCTTCTTCTTCAGATATTTTAATTGCATGCAATTCGCTTTGTTGATTCCCTAAAAAATTAGATGAAGAAATCTCAGAAACGTAGCTAGGATTTGTGAAAAAGAATAGAAATATTCCACTGAATATTATTCCAAATGTAATTCCAATACCTCCAGTAAGCGGAGTTGCAGCTTGATGAAATTTTCTGTATTTGTCAGGCCTATCAATCAGAAAGTTATTCTTTTTTGCTAATATTCTAAGCCATGCATTTGATACTAAGGATGCAAAAAAGCTTAAAAAGAAAAGGGCTACTGGTATAATCTTTATCATGGAAAAGTTAAATTATAAGTTTTTTTTACACCTATTGGTTATTATATCTTTTTCTTTAAATGTTTCTTCTGATTCTTCAAAACTTATTGAGAATTTAAAAACTGAAAAAGGTTTTTCAATAGAGATATTTGTTGAAAATATAGATACTCCTAGACAAATTGCTGAAAGCGACTCTGGGAATATATTTGTAGGATCTAGAAATGCAGGAACTATAATTGCAATCAGTGTTAACAAAGATATTAGAGTTATAGCTAAAGGATTGTCTAATTCAACTGGAGTAACTTACCATAACGGTGACCTTTATTTTTCCGAAGTAAACTCCATTTGGAAAATCCCGAATATTGATGAAGCTCTTTCAAGTTCAGAACAGATACCGGACAAGGTTCTAGTTACCAATAATTTGCCTTCAGATACATGGCATGGCTGGAAATGGATTGATTTTGGCCCGGACAACAAACTTTACGTTCCTGTTGGTGCCCCATGCAATATTTGCAATCCTTCACTTGAAGAAAAGTATAACTTTGACAAAAGATATGCCTCAATCATGAGACTTAATGATGGTGAGTGGGAGTATGTAGCTAGGGGAGTTAGGAATACAGTTGGGTTTGATTGGCATCCTGAAACAGATAATCTTTATTTTGGTGATAATGGACGAGACTGGATGGGAGATGACATGCCATCATGCGAGCTTAATGTAGTTAAAAATGATGATTCTTTCTATGGCTATCCATATAAACATTCAATGGATGTACTAGATCCAGATTATTCAAAAAAAATACCAGATAATGCTGAAGAATTTATTGATCCTATTCTTGAGCTTGGTGCGCATGTAGCTCCAACAGGATTATCTTTTTATGATGGTAATCATTTTCCAGCAAAATATAAGAATACTTTATTTATGACTCTTCATGGATCATGGAATCGATCAAGGAAAGTCGGATATAAGGTTATAGCCGTTCATTTTGATGAGAGCGGAGAGTTGCTTTACCACAAAGATTTCATTACTGGGTGGCTTCAAAAAAACAATGGTCAGGAAAAAGTTTTAGGAAGACCAGCATCCGTTTTTCAAAAAAGTGATGGCTCCATTTTGATATCTGATGATGGAGCAAATGTTATCTATAGAGTCACTTATCAGCAGTCTTAATTAAAGATCATCTAAACAATGATTAATATCAAACATGAGCTTGAAGTTGCAAAAAGAGCATCTGAAATTGCTGCTGCATTATTAATTGATAATAAAGATAATATTAATAAAATTATTTCTAATGAAGGTCGAGATGTTAAATTAAAAGCTGATCTAGAGTCTGAAAAAGTTATAAAAGATTATTTATTAGAAAACTCTAACTTCCCAATCCTTGCTGAGGAATCTGGTGCTAATCAAGATCTTGGAAACAGTTTTTGGGTAGTTGATCCTCTTGATGGAACTTCAAATTATTCAAGAGATTTCCCAATGTGCTGTATTTCAATTGCCTTGATTCATGAAAATGAAATTACTCTGGGTGTTATAAATGACTTCAATAGAGGTTCGCTCTATGAGGGAAGTATCGACTCAAAAGCAAAATTGAATAACGAAGATATATATGTTTCATCAATTCATGATAAATCTAAAGCCACGCTCGCTACCGGTCTTCCTGCAAAAGGAAACTTTAATAGAGAATCCATGAGTGAGCTATCAAATGAATTAGTAAGTTGGAAAAAAGTAAGAATGATTGGATCAGCAGCTATGTCATGTGCTTATGTTGCTTCTGGGCAATTTGATCAATATCAAGAAAAAGGAATATTTTTATGGGATATAGCTGCAGGACTTTCAATAATTAAGGCAGCTGGAGGAAATTATACATTTAAATCATATCCTGAAGATCAATTTAAAGTAGATGTAGTAGCTAATAACAACTGTTTATGAATAAAATAAGAAATAGTTATAGGTTATAATCTTTTGGCAAATTAAAGAGGTAGTTATGTTAGAAAAATTACAAATGTATATAAATGGAGAATGGGTTGATTCTCATTCAACTGAGACGATTGAAGTCATGAACCCATCAGATGATTCTGTTCTTGGAGTTATAACTGCAGGTAATTCTGATGATGTGGATAAAGCGGTTGCTGCAGCTAAAGCAGCTTTTGTTGATTTTAGTTTTTCAACTAAAGAGGAAAGAGTCCAGATTTTAGAAAATATTATTACTGAATATGAAAAAAGATCTGAGGAATTAGCAGAAACAATATCTAAGGAAATGGGAGCTCCAATATGGTTATCCCAAGTTGCTCAGGTTGCTTCTGGCCTTACTCATTTTAAAGATACTCTAAATGTCCTTAAAGGCTATGATTTTGAGTATGAAAAAGATGGTTATTTAGTTCGAAAAGAGCCCGTGGGTGTTATTGGAATGATAACTCCATGGAATTGGCCAATGAATCAGATGTGCACAAAAGTAGCATCAGGCATAGCCGCTGGATGTACTATGGTGCTTAAGCCAAGTGAAATAACTCCTTTCTGCGGAATAATCCTTGCAGAAATTATCCACGACGCTGGCGTACCCGCTGGAATCTTTAATTTAGTAAATGGCATGGGTCCTGTTGTTGGTGCCTCAATGTCTGAACACAAAGATATAGATATGATGCATTTTACTGGTTCAACACGAGCTGGAGTTGCTGTTGCTCAAGCATCAGCCTCAACAGTGAAGAGAGTTGCTCAGGAGCTAGGTGGCAAATCTGCCAATATAGTTCTTGACGATGCAGACATTGAAAAAGCTGTATCTGCTGGTGTCTCTTCATGTTTCCTAAATACAGGACAATCATGCAATGCACCAACAAGAATGCTTGTGTCATCTAAGAACTATGAAAAAGCAGTTGAAGTTGCTATTAATACTGCAAATGCTATGAAAGTAGGAGATCCTTTTGATGCTGATACAAAGATGGGCCCAATTTCTAATAAGACTCAATATGAGAAAGTTCAAAGGATGATTCAGATTGGCATTGATGAAGGAGCAACATTATCTGCTGGTGGCGTTGGTCTTCCAGATGGTTGTGAGAGCGGTTATTACGTAAAACCAACTATATTTTCTGATGTAACTAATGATATGACAATTGCAAGAGAGGAGATTTTTGGTCCAGTTTTATGTTTAATAAAATACGAAACTGAAGAAGAGGCTGTCGAAATTGCAAATGATACTCCATATGGTCTTGCTGGATATGTTCAAGGTGAACAAGCTCATGCAGTAGAAGTTGCTTCAAAAATAAGGGCTGGCCAAGTCACTATTAATAAAGGAGCTAGAGTTAGATCAGCACCCTTTGGTGGTTACGGCTCTTCCGGTAACGGAAGAGAGCATGGCACGCACGGCCTTGAAGAATGTTTGGAGACAAAAGCTGTAATAGGTGCTTTAGTCGAATAAATCAGGCTCCTTTTTACAGATCATATCAAATGCAGGTTGAAAACTTGCCCATGCTGCTACGTCATTAGCTATAAATGATCTTGTTTTGATTGCTGTATCATGAGGAATCAATTGTGTCTCACCTGCTGCATCAGCCATTAATTGCGCCTGACAGCATCGCTCCATAGAAGTGTAAAACCATAGGGCAATATCAACAGATGGACCTGTTGTGAGAATTCCATGATTTTGAAGAATAATAACTTTTTTATCTCCTAGTGCTTCAGCAATAAGATCTCCTTCATCAACTTCTTCAACAACACCAGAAAAATCTTTATATATAGCTTGAGTTTCATAAAAAGCACATGCATCTTGAGAAATAGGATCAAGCAATTTTCCTAGGGTTGAAAACGTTCTTCCATAAATAGAATGAGAATGAGCTGCAGCATTTACATCAGGTCTTGCTTTATGCAATCTGGAGTGAATTGCAAAAGCGGCAACATTAACTGCTTTATCGCCTTGAACAACTTCACCATCATGATTAACAAGTATTAGATCTGAAACCGAAATTTGTGAGAAATGAACACCAAGTGGGTTTACCCAGAAATGATCAGGGAACTCAGGATCTCTATAGGTAATATGGCCTGCAACCCCCTCGTTAAAACCAAAATGTGCAAACATTCTGAAACCCGCAGCAAGCTTTTCAAGTTGGTCTCTTCTTAATTCTGCAACAGATGAAAAATCTTTCATATCTAGGCCTTTATCTTTCAAAGGCAGTCTACCGTCATTAACATCAATTTTTAATGGAGTTACTTTTCCCATATGTCCTATCTCCTTTAACTTTATAGGTGTAAAATAGTTTACATAAAAACGAGGTAATTATGAAATTTAGAATTGAAGAAGATAGCCTTGGAAAAGTAAGGGTGCCAAGAAATGCTCTATGGGGAGCACAGACTCAAAGAGCAATAGATAATTTCCCAATTAGCGGCATCTCAATGAACTTCCCTTTCACGAATACCTTTATAGCAATGCTTGGCTATGTAAAAGATGCTGCAGCAAGAGCAAATAAGAATCTCAAGCTATTAGAAGCAAAAAAACAAAAAGTCATTTCAAGAGCTGCAAAAGAGGTTTGGACTAATAAACATGGAAAAGAGTTTCCAATTGATGTTTTTCAAACTGGGTCTGGAACAAGTACAAATATGAATGCAAATGAGGTAATAGCAAATCTTTGCTATAGAACCTCCAAAGTTAAGATTCATCCAAATGATGATGTAAATATGAGCCAGAGCTCTAACGATGTAATTCCAACTGTCATGAATTTGGCTTATTACTTCGACTCAACAAAGAAATTAATGCCAGCATTAAATTTACTCATTGAAACTTTAGAGAAAAAAGCTGAATCAGTGAAGGGAATTACAAAAACAGGCAGAACACATCTTATGGATGCTATGCCAGTGGATATGTCTGATGAATTAAATGCTTGGAATACACAACTTAAATGCTCTAGAGAATCTATATCAGTTGTTCTAGAGAAGCTTCTTTTTCTCCCTCAGGGAGGAACTGCAGTTGGATCAGGAATAAATGCACACAGAAGATTTTCAAAAGAATTTGCTAAGGAACTTTC
>CABYHU010000001.1 GCA_902518715.1 uncultured SAR86 cluster bacterium | reverse complement strand
TCATAAATGATATCAATGAGGTTTGGGGACTTGAAGCAGGTTTAATTCTAGATGGCCTCTATGCAGGAACAGCTGATTGTATAGGAGTTTATAATGGTGAAGAATCTCTGATTGATTTTAAAACTGCTAAGAAAGTAAAACCCAAGGAATGGATTGAAGATTATTTCTTACAATGTTCTGCATATGCCAATGCGCACAATGTAATGTATGGTACTAATATTAATCAAATAGTAATACTAATGGTTGATCGGGACCAAGAATATAAAAAGTTTATTGTAAATAATCGCGAATTTGATCATTATACAAATAAGTGGAAACAAAGGCTTATTAAATTTCATAATAAAGGTGATAAATGAAAACACTTATTCTTGACGCAGCTCTGGGAACACAATTAGCAGTTAACGGGGAAGAATTGCCAGATTGGAAGAAATCTTTGTGGTCAGCTCATGCTCTAATATATAAACCTGAAGCAATATTAAAAATACATCTTGATAATATAGAAGCAGGGGCAGATATCATTACTACGAGCAATTACTATGCAACTCCTATAATACTAGCTAAAGATTCTACTAAACATGATTATAAAGAGCTCGTGAAAAGAGCTTTAGATTTGGCTCAAGAGGCTATCAAAATATCAGGTAAGAATTGTCAAATTGCAGGATCATTTCCTCCTATCAATGTTAGTTTTAGACCTGATTTAACAGGGACAAAGAGTGAGTTAGAAGACTTCTATGGAAGTTTGGGTGAAATTTATAAAGATACTGTTGATATTATTATGTGTGAAAGCATGTCTTCAATTTTTGAGGGTAGAAATGCATCAAGAGTTGCTAAAGAATTCTCAGAGAGAGTATGGTTGAGTTGGACTAACAGAGGACATCAGCCAGACCAACTTCCAAGTACAGAAGCTCTATCAAAGGCAGTGGATTTTTCAATAGAAGCTGATGTTGAATGTACACTTATTAACTGTTCACATGCTGATATGGCAAGTAATTCGATCAAAGAACTTAAAAGGGCTTCAAGATTTGGTATTTTTGCTAATTCATCAACATTTAAAGAAGTTGACTTATCAGTAGCAACAAAAGATGTTGATGCAATACATCATCTAAATTCAGAGGAGATATCAGCTAAAGAGTATGCAATGATTGCTTTAAGTTGGGCTAAAGAAGGTGCTTTTGTAGTTGGTGGTTGTTGTGGAACTACTGTTGAGCATACAAGAGAAATTAAATTATTAATGGATAGCTTATGAGTATTGAAAAAAATATAGTCGCTATTGGCGGTGGTGGATTTGGAAGAACTGTTAAAGACTTAAGAATTGAAGAATATATTTTAAGTTTATCAAATAAAGAAAAACCAAATATATGCTTCATACCAACTGCTACCGGTGATAATGATTCTTATAAGGTCAATTATTACGATGTTTTTACAAAATTTAATTGTAACCCAACACATATAGACTTCTTTAAAAGAACAATTGATTTGTCATCTCATATTCCTGAACAAGATATCATTTTTGTTGGCGGCGGTAACACAAAAAGCATGCTCGCTGTTTGGAAAGATTGGGGACTCGATGAATTACTTAGAGATGCCTATGAAAATGGAACAGTTATGAGCGGAGTTAGTGCTGGTGCTATATGTTGGTTTGAAAAAGGTATAACAGACTCATGGGCTCATGATTTAGCAGTTATGGATTGTTTAGGTTTTGTTGAGGGCATATGTTGCCCGCATTATGATGAAGAACCTGCTAGGAGACCTTTTGTAGAAAAGGTACTGAAAGACGACACAATCGATCATTGCTTAAGTATTGAAGGCAATTGTGCCCTTCATGTAAAAAATGGTAAATCTTTTAGAGCTATTAATTTTGGTGAAAACAAAAACTCCTATAATGCGACCTTAGTAGATGGCAAAGTTCTTGAGGAAGCTTTTGAAAGAATTGATCTTTAATTACTGTCGTATTTCAATTTGATTTTCAAAATCAATTTGAATTTGAGGTTTTTCATTAAAGGTAGATATTACTCCTGAAATGCATATATTTTTTTTCTTATATTTTTTATCAGGTCTACCATCGAAGTTATCTTTATTAGATGAATACCATATTAGACCTGTAAATGTATGATTAGGGTATTCTCTACCCATATTTAAATAAATTCTCTGAGAAGCAGTATTTGAATTAATGTAGGTAGACTGAACTTTACCGCAGACTGTTCTCAACTTACCTACGTTTTGTATGGCAGCTGTATGCGGAATCTCTATAAAATTATAGCTATCAACTACAAGAGGAAGTGTGGCAAGAACTAATAAGAGTCTACATTTCATGAATTTATTATAAATAAAAAAAAGCCCGGTATAAAACCGGGCTTTAACATTTAGGGTTATAAATTAAAAGTTAATACCGAAATTAACACCATATGTTCTTGGCATTCCGATAGTAGCATTCAAAACACTTCCTTCAACTTCAGAACCTCTATCAATTCCAATAAGGTGTCTGCTATTTTCTATATTTTTAATATAAAAACCTGTATACCAGTCACCATTATTAGGTCTGTAAGTTGTTAAAAGATCAAAGTATCTTTGCTCTGGAATACTTGCTCTTTCAGAATTGAATAGATCAAAGTATTTCTGACCTTTTGATGCAAAAGTAAGTCTCATATCAAGAGCACCTTTACCGGTCATCATTGTATGATTTAAAGCAATATTATAATCAAGCTCACTAGTAGACGGCATTCTGTTGCCAGAAAGATCTTGTCTTACTACTGGAGCAAAACCAGGGTTACCAATGATTGCAGGGTTTACAACAAATACCCCCTGACATTTAGCAACTAAACCTTCTGCAAATAATCCCCAGTTACAGAAACCTGTATTCGTACCAGCAGCTGCTAAGCCACCATATAAAGCTGCAGCAGTGGGAGCTCCGACTGCCAATGCAAGTTCATCTTCACTTGTAAATAATGCATTAGGAATTCCTGTTGATAGAGCAAATGGGTTTGCAGGGTCATACAGACTTTCATTACCGATTTCTGAATCAAGTGCAAATAAATTGATATCAAGTGAAGTATTTTCTCCTAATAAATATTTGGATTGAACTTCAAGTCCGGTATGAACATAATCAATTGTATTTGTTATAGCACTGACTCCATAAATCATTGAGTTATGAGCATCCTTAGCATCATGTTGGAAAAGTGTTGCATTCATTAACACTCTACCACCAGCTAAAGTACTTCTTAAACCTAATTCAATATTAGAACTATCAGTAGCATCATAAGGTAGAACATCTCCACTTTCGTTTGGAGAGTTACCACCTGGCTTATTACCAGTTGCATATAATGCATAAACCATAACATCGTCACTTAATGCTTTTTGGATTGCTACTTTTCCTGTAACAGAATCATTAGTTGCTGTACCACCAGCATATCCGCAATCAAGTGATTTAACAAAAGCACCATTATTTGCTCTTGAACATGCTGCAGATAGTTGTCCGGCTGCAGTAGCATCACCTAAAGTATTCATTAGTTGGAAATAGTTGTAGTTATCATCATATCTAAGTCCAACTGTTAACTTAGTTGTGTCATCTAACTCGTAATATACTTCACCAAAAAGTGAGGTACTGTCTTGATTACCATGTTCTGAATTAATTAATCCTCTTAGTTCAAGTGGAAGAACTGATTTCATATAACCAGGACCAAATGGGTTTGCAACAGTGCCATCAGCAGTAAGAGATAAACCATTATCATTAAGAAAGTTAATAGTCTGAACTGTTCCTGCAACAAATTCATCTAGAGATATGAGTCCACCTTGTACAGCTGGTAAACCAGCACCAATTAATGCACCCAATGTACCCCAGAATGTTGAGCCACCATAACCATCAAGCGCTCCATTAAAGATAAGATCGCTATATGGATGTTGTCTGAAGTCACCGTTCATAACATATCCTTCAGTCATTACTTGATAATCATTAGAATAAGTTCTTTCATGATAATAAGCACCCAAAGTATAGTTCAATGGCCCATCATTATCAGAAATCCAGTTGACCTCAAATTGAGTTCTTTCTTCTTCAGTAGTAGAACATTCTGAATTAGTAGGAGCACCTCTATCTTGTACACCCCAACAATCATATTCAAGATCAGCTCTAAAGCCACCAAATAGTCCACTTAATGCATTACTAAACTGAGTTTGTGTAGAAACTGACTTATCATTATCGTCGATATGGTTATAGTCTCTAGTTCCATAAGTAAATTTAACTTTTAAGTCACCATTCTCTCTAGGATTAATATATTCAAGAGTTGTATGAGTTAGTGTTTGTCTTCTATTAGGATCGAGATCTAAATAGATTTCATCTAAATTGTCAGAAAAAGGAGCATCTGCATATGCGTCAAATAGTTTATCTGTTTGCAATAATGTTAAAACAGAGAACGCAGCAGCAAGTGTACCTGCTGGATGAGCACTTCTGTTGTAATCACCTCTTACAGTTGGATCACAACCTAAGAAAGCAGTTCTAGAACAATATCTACTTGCCCAATTTAACCTTGAATCTTCAAAATCATGTTCTTCATGGGTAAATTGAAGAGTATTACCATCAGACATATCCCAGTCGACTGAAAGTCTGACAGCCTGTGAATCTCTATCATCAATATCAGTTCCTAGATTAAGGTTTTTAACCATACCATCCTGAATATATGAACTGTATGCAACACGAGCCGCAACATTGTCAGTTAATGGTACATTGAATGCAGAAGAAATACGTGTTTGACCAAGATTACCATATTGCATATTTGCATATCCAGATGTATCACCAGTAGGTCTAGCAGATATAAGATTAATTAATCCACCAGTTACGTTCCTTCCATAGAGAGTACCTTGTGGTCCAGAAAGTATTTCCATCCTCTCAGCATCTAAGAAACCCATATCAGCAAATGCAGAACCGTTTATAACGTGTCCATTAACAGCTGTTTGAACTGATCCAACACTAGATGCACCAATTGCTTCAGTAGCACTTCCTCTAATACCGATGAAGTATCCAGAACCAATTGCTGGAGAGAAGGTTATGCCAGGTGTCAATTCACCAAGGTCATACATTTCAGTAACTTGTTGAGCTTCCAGATCTTCGCTTGTTAAAGCTTGAGCTGATAGAGCAACATCCTGAAGTGATTCCTCTCTTCTTGTAGCTGTAACAACGACTTCCTCAATTTCAACTTCTTGAGCAGTAGCATCATTAAAGCTAGTAAATACAGCAGTCGCTAGAAAAGCGAATGCTATTCTTTTAAAATTATCCATAATTTATCCCCCTTAATGTTTAATATAAGTAATTAACTATGCGATATATGCATATAATATATCTATAAATTGGTAAAAGCCAATAATATTACGGCTTTTATTTACACTGAAAATATTATTAATAAAGGAAAAAATGAACATTTTAGATGCAATTCAAGCCCGTCAATCAATAAGATCTTTCAAAAACAAGGAAGTTTCAAAAGAAATTATAGAAAATATCCTTAATATTTCTAGATTTGCACCCTCAGGAGGTAACACACAACCTTGGAAAATCTATGTTTTAAGCCAAGGTTTGATGAAAGAACTTGAAACTGCGGTTTTATCCAACCTTGATAATGGAGTGAGTGAAACTCCTAACTTTAATATTTACCCACAACCGATGTCAGATCATCTTAAAAATAGGGTTAAAGAGTGCGGTAGGCTTATGTACGGGGCCTTAGAAATAGGTAAAGAGGATGTTGAGGGAAGATTAAACCAACTTAAACAGAATTTCTCATTTTTTGGTGCTCCAGTTGGAATGTTAGTTACAGTTGAGAAAGAAGTAGATTTGAATGGGTGGGGACATGTCGGTCATTTTATTCAAAACATATGTTTATCCTCTATGGAATATGGATTAGGTACATGTCTGCAAGAAAGTTGGTCAATGTATCCGGAAACTGCACAAAAAATTGTAAATTTCAGTGAATCTGAGATTTTATGGTGTGGAATAGCTCTTGGATATCCAAATTTTGAAGATGCAATAAACACTTACAGGACTCCTCGAGAAAATCTGAAAGATTTTGCAAAATTCTTATAGAGATAAATCTACAATAGTTGTCAAGTATTAAGGATCATTTTTTTCACAAAATTTGAATTTGCTAAAAGTATTGGATATATTTGTTTCGTTATTCTCAAATTGAAATGCTTTTTGAGTATTTCGGTAGGGGGACAATGTTGAAATTTCAATATTAAACTTAGAGGAGGTTTAAATGGAATACGCACTAGCACAAGACGACTTCGTCGGTATTTCTTTTTGGCTTGCTACAGCAATCATGCTTGCTTCAACTGTTTTCTTTCTAGCTGAAAGAGACAATGTTAGAGGTAAGTGGAAGACTTCATTGACTGTTGCTGCTTTAGTTACAGGTGTTGCATTCTGGCACTATCTCTATATGAGAGGTGTTTGGATTACAACTGGAGATTCTCCAACTGTATACAGATATATTGACTGGTTGATTACTGTTCCACTTCAAATTGTGGAGTTCTACCTCATCCTAGCAGCTGTTACTAGCGTAAGCGCAAGCTTATTCTGGAAACTGCTTGTTGGTTCATTGGTTATGTTAATCGGTGGATACATGGGTGAAGCTGGATACATGGCAAAAATGCCTGCATTCGTAATTGGTATGGTCGGTTGGGCTTATATTATTTACTTGATCTTCGCTGGCGAAGCTGCCAACGTTAATGCATCAAGTGGAAATGCAGCCTCACAAATGGCTTTCAAATCTATCAGAATGATTGTTCTAGTAGGTTGGGCTATTTATCCTATCGGTTATCTAATGGGTAGTTCTGAAGCTCTGAACATTATTTACAACTTAGCAGACTTAGTTAATAAGACTGCATTTGGTGTTGTAATTTGGGCAGCAGCAGTATCAGACTCTTAATTTAAGATTTCTGAAAAAAACCCAGGCTTGTCCTGGGTTTTTTTATGCCTTAAGTATTTCCCT
Source organism: uncultured SAR86 cluster bacterium (assembly GCA_902518715.1). GTDB lineage: Bacteria > Pseudomonadota > Gammaproteobacteria > Magnimaribacterales > D2472 > CACNXK01. The sequence continues at coordinate 235,187 of CABYHU010000001.1, read as the reverse complement.
AGACGAATTTTTTCCTGGAAGACCAGTTACACCTCCGCCAGGATGAGTTCCTGAACCACAGATAAAAAGATCTTTCACAGGAGTTTTATAATCTCCATAATTAAAAACTGGTCTAGCGGCCCACATTTGATCTAGTGACATTACTCCATGCATAATGTCACCACCTATAAGTCCTAGTTTTTCCTCAAGATCTAGAGGAGATAGAATAGACATTCCTAAAATTGAGTTTTTAAAATTTGGAGCAAAACGATTAACAGTTTCAATAATTGTATTTGCTGCATTATCTTTCTCATCATGCCAAGATTTATTATCAGGAAGAGTTGGAGCAAATTGCTGACAAAACAAAGAGGCAACATGTTTTCCTTCAGGTGCAAGAGTAGAGTCGACAGTTGAAGGTATTAGCATCTCAACAATTGGGTTTTTTGACCAGCCAAATTGTTTTGCATCAGTAAAAGCTTGATCCATATAAGTTAGTGAGGGGGCAATTACAATTCCAGACTTATGGTGTTCACTAATTTCTTTTCCAGGAAGGCAATTGAAATCTGGGAGCTCTGAAAGTGCAACATTCATTCTAAATGTTCCAGAGCCGCATTTGTAATTCAGTATTTTTCTTCGATATTCTCGATTAACATCATCTCTATCAACAAGTTTTTTGAACAGTAGTTTTGGATTTAGATTAGAAATTACTTTATCAGCAAATACTTCTGATCCATCCTCTAGCATAACTCCTATTGCTTTATTATTTTTGATAAGAACTCTCTCTACTGCAGCATTTGTAGAAATTTCCACTCCTTTTTCTTCACAAACATTTTTCATTAATTGTGTAATAGATCCCATTCCACCAACAGCATGTCCCCATGCTCCTTTTTCACCATCAATTTCTCCAAATACATGATGAAGAAGAACATAAGCTGACCCCGGTGTTTCTGGGCTTGCATAATTTCCAACTATTGAATCAAAACCGAAACAAGCTTTTATATGGTCACTTTCAAACCAAGAATCTAAAAAATCTTTTGCACTTTTTGTAAACAAGTTAAAAAGATCTTCTTGAAGTTCATTAGTTTTTCTTGCTATTGGAACAAGATCAAAAATTGTTTTAGCTATATTTAAATATCCGCCTTTCAAATTAAGTGGTGTTTTTGTAGTTAAGTCTCTGAGAACATCTGCAACATTTTCTATGCGTCTGTAATATTCAGGCAGAATATTTGCATCTTTAGTTGAAAACTTTTGAAATTCTTTTTGTGTAGATTCAAGAGATCCTCCAACTTTAAGATATTCTGAATCATTAATTGGAAGAAAGTTAGAAATTGGTCTTTTTATAATCTCAAGACCATTTTCTTTTAAGTGCATATCTTTGATGACAATTGGATTTAATAAGCTTACTGTGTAGCTAGCAGTTGAATTTCTAAACCCTGGATAGAACTCTTCTGTCACGGCTGCGCCTCCAACAATACCTCTTCTTTCAAGAACTTTTACTTTGAGTCCTGCTTTTGCAAGATAGAATGAGCATACTAATCCATTATGACCACCACCAATGATAACAGCATCATAGTATTTTTTTTGCATTCTAATCTTCAGAGTTAAAATGCTTAGCTATAGATCTAAACATTGCTACATGCATATCTTTAGACCACTGTAGCTCAGACGTGTATTTATAATTTGATGAAGTCTTAGCAATCACTATTTCAGATTTTGGATCTATATATATGTATTGATTGTATACACCCGATGCAGTGTAATCAGTATCAGGAAAACCTGGTACCCACCATTGATAACCATAGCCCCATGGATTAGATGATGTATCTCTTTCTCCTGGGATTAGATGCTCTCCATCAGTTTTATGAGAATCTTCAATCCACTGCTCAGAGAGAATTTGTGAATCATTCCATTTACCTTTTTGTAAATACAATAAACCAAACTTAGCATAATCTCTTAAGGTGGCATTTAGGCCTCCAAGAGCAAGTTCGTCCTCTACATTATCTAAAATAAAATAGGCAGAGTCCTCCATTCCAAGAGGATTCCAGATTTTTTCATATAAGTATTCTGAAATTGATCTGTTAGTTACTTCTTGAAGGAGGAAACCAAGCACTTGAGTATTAATGCTAACATAGTGCATATATGTTCCTGGCTCTTTCTCCCTAGTTAATGTTTTAGAAAAATCACGCATTGATGTACCAGTAGCTATAGCTCGACCAAATCTATTAATATCAGAGTTATTATCGGCATAGTCTTCATTAAAAAGAACGCCTGTAGACATTTGAAGAATATTTTTTATAGATACATTGTCATAACCTGTATCCTTAAAATCATCTAAGTATTTTGTTATGGGATCTTCTAAAGAATCAATTAATCCTTCCTCAAGCGCTATGCCCACGAGGGCAGATATAAATGATTTTGCCACTGACCATGAAATATGTTTTTTAGACTCGTTATTGCCAAGCCAATAATTTTCATAAACTATTTCATCTTTATGAATTATTATCATTCCATCTGACCAAAAGTAATCTAAATATTCTTGGAGATTTTTTGTCTCACCTTCAAAAGAAAATATTTCCGGCAAAGTTTGAATATTTCTTTTGATAGGCTTAGGTTCTTCAGAAGCTTTAATATTTCTTGAAGGAAATATTTTGTCCATATTTGTAAAGTTATAAACAATTTTATCTTTGTCATATAAAGTTTTTATTTTATGAACTCTTATGGCCTTTGGTAGGATAAAAATTGAGACAACTAAAGTTAGAAAAAGAATAGCGTATAGAAGAATTTTCATTGTTTTTTTGTGTTCTTGATAAGTATAAATTATGTATAATTCACTTACACTATTTAAGAGGAAAAAATTGTCTAGGCCAAACAGTCTCACAGAAAAATTATCTAAAAAAGATAAAGATTTTCTCTTTCATCCAAATACAAATCTTATTGCTCATAAAGAATCTGGCCCATTCATATTAGAGAGAGGTGATGGCATCTATGTATATGACACAGATGGAAATAAATATATTGAAGGTATGGCAGGTCTTTGGTGCAATGCATTAGGTCATGGAAATGAGGAATTAGCTGATGCAGCAATGGAACAATTTAAGAAGTTTCCCTATGGAAATTTATTTGCTTCTAAAAGCCATGAACCAGCAATTGAACTTGCAGAGAAATTAGTTGATTTATCACCATACGACAATGCAAAGGTATTTTTTGGTAGTTCTGGGTCAGATGCAAACGATACCCAAATAAAACTATTTTGGTACATCAATAATGCTCTTGGAAAAACCAAGAAGAAAAAATTTCTTTCTCGAGTTCAAGCTTATCATGGCGTCACTTTAGCAACCTCATCTTTAACAGGCCTTCCAACCATTCATGGTAATTTTGATTTGCCACAAAATCATTTTTCTCATGCAATGTCACCTCATTATTTTATGAATAAGCATGAGGGTGAATCAGAGGAATCATTTGTTGAGAGACTTGGCGAAGATTTAGAAAATCATATTGTGAAACAAGATCCTGAGACTATTGCCGCAATGTTTGCTGAACCCCTCATGGGAGCTGGTGGCGTGATTATCCCGCCTAAAAATTATTTTGAAACTATTCAACCAATTCTTAATAAGTATGAAATTCCATTAATTGATGATGAAGTTATTTGTGGATTTGGAAGAACTGGAAATGTTTGGGGTGCGGAAACGTTTAATATGAAACCAGTTTCAATAACTGTTGCAAAAGCTCTTTCTTCTTCTTATCTTCCTATAAGCGCGGTAATTATCTCAGATGATTGTTACGATATTGTGGCTCAAAAAAGTGATGAGCTGGGTATTTTTGGTCATGGATATACATACTCAGGTCACCCAGTTGCTTGTGCAGTTGCCGTTAAGACTTTAGAGATTTATGAGAGAGATGATATGTTGGGACATGTCAACAAAGTTAGCCCAACCTTCATTGAAAGATTAAATAAATGTGATCAATATGATCTTGTTGGTAATACCAGAGGTATTGGTCTTATTGGAGCAATGGAGTTTGTTTCAGAGAGGAACTCTAATAAAGGATTCGAAAAAAAAGGTGTTGCCGGGAAGATTTTTGCTGATCACGCAAAAGATAATGGTTTAATTGTAAGAGCAATAGGAGATGTAATTGCTTTTTGTCCACCCTTGATAATTACCGAATCTCAAATAAACGACATGTTTGATATTGTTGAAGAATCTCTTAAGAAAACTATGGATGAACTTGCAAAACAAGGACTTTTAAAATGATCGTAGGTTTGCCAAAAGAGATTAAAAATAATGAGCATCGAGTTGGATTAACTCCAGATTCAGTCTCAGAGATTTCTGCAAACGGACATGAAGTGTTTGTGGAAACTAATTGCGGAAAAGAAATCGGTTTTACAAATGAAAAATATGAAGCAGCTGGAGCAAAAATCCTTAATACAGCTGGTGAGGTTTATGAAAAATCAGAGCTAATTGTAAAAGTAAAAGAACCTATGGAATCAGAGGTTCAATATCTAAATTCAGATATAACTCTTTTTACATACTTGCATCTTGCTGGTAATCCATCATTAGCAAAAAAACTAATTGATACCGGAGTTCGGGGTATTGCGTACGAAACAGTAACTAGCCCTGATGATACTTTTCCACTTTTGGCACCAATGAGCGCAATTGCGGGCCAGATAGCTTTTAATGTTGGCAATTACTTTTTGTTAAAACAAAACAAAGGTAGAGGGGTTCTTATAGGCACATTAGATGGATTAGATTTGGGTTTAGTAACCATCATAGGCTGTGGTGTTGCTGGCGAAGAGTCACTTCAAAAAGCTGTTAATAATGGTGTTGAAGTGAACTTAATCGATTTATCTGAACAAAGACTGTCGCAATTAAAATCTAAATATGGTGATGAAAAAATTAATTATATTGTTTCCACTCCAGACTCTATTGCTGACTCAATAAAAGATTCAGACTTAATATTAGGTTCAGTTTATTCCCTTGGAAAAAATGCTCCAAAAGTAGTTACTGATAGTATGCTTGATTCTGTTAAACCTGGAGCGGTCATGGTGGACATCTCTATTGATCAAGGAGGATGCTTTGAAACGTCTTCACCAACTACTCATGATGATCCAACATTCATCCATAAGGGCATAGTTCACTATTGTGTAACTAATATGCCTGGTGCTGTTCCATTAACTGCTAGCAATGCATTAAATAGAGCCACGATTAGCTATATTCATGAACTAACCAATAAAGGTATTGATCAAGCTTTAAATGAGAATCAGTACCTAAAAGATGGTTTGAATATTGATAAAAAAGATGTTCCTAATGTACTTGTAAGAGAAGCTTTAGATTCGCTGCTAAATTAAATTTATAGCCATTAAGATCAAACATATGATTGATCCAAGCCAAGCAATCGTTCTATATGGATTTAGTTTGTATGCATAGCAAAGGAAATAGATAATCCTTAATATTAACCATGTCAACGCATATGAAAATGAATCAACATTCATAACGATTGATAGCACAGCACAAGCAAAAAATATGGGCAAACTTTCCTGAAGATTTCTTGTTGCAGAATGCATTCTAGATACATAATCAGGAATATTTGAGTCCTTTGCTAGACGAACTTGTATAGGAGAAAAGTCTCTATGGTTTTTATAAGTAAGTATTTTTGGAAGAGCTAAATGAATTAAATACATTAGCATGGTGCCTAGAACTACATATAACATTTAATTATTTTAGCATATTCAAAAAATATGCCTTTTCATAAAAAAATTTGAAATCTTATTTTCATATGTGATCTAATAATATTATGTTTACGAAAATGTCAGAAGGTACCAAAGAAGAGTGGGAGCATATTAGCCAAGAACATGCCCCGCATATCATGGATATGCCTACAAGAGTCGTAGAAATGCTTAAACAGCTAGAAGGACTTTCTTTAGGTTTTGGAACTAATCAATTACATCATGCCCTTCAAACAGCAACTATGGCGAAGAGAGCTGGAGCTGAAGATGAAATGATTTTAATTAGCTTAATCCATGACATGGGTAAAGTAGTAAATGTTCCAAATCATGGGCAAATATGTGCAGAGATTATCAAACCCTATGTAAGTGATGACGCTTACAACATAATTCGTACTCATCAAGACTTTCAAGGCGAGCATTATTATCATTACTTAGGAAAACCAAGAGATCTTCGAAAAAACTATGAAAACGAGTCATGGTATGAAAAAGCTAAGCAATTTACTGATGAGTGGGATCAAGCAGCTTTTGATCCAGAATATGACACTGAACCATTAGAGTATTTTATTCCTCTTATTGAAAAATTCTTTAGTTTCCCAAAAACTATTTAAATTAGACTATGTGTTCTTCTCTATCCTGCTTAGCAGTATAGGTCTTTCCGCTTTTTCCTTTATAAGGTTCAGTAATACCCTTTGAGCCTGATTGATTGTTTACCAATGAAAAGAAGCTAAAGCCCATGACAAAACAACCTAAGCCAAGAAGAAAATACTCAATCCCAAAGAATAGAAGACCTACCAAAAGCACAATTTGACACGCTGCTATGAAATAATTTGAGTACATACGTGTTTTATTTTGTCATATTTAAGCCAAAATACTATAATCACAGTAAATTTTTAGTCATCTATAGAGGAAGTTATGAAATCTTTTAAGTATTTTTTATTACCAGTTTTCTTTTTTAATATATCTTTAATTGCTCAAGAGAGCGATGAGGATACTGCAAACGATATAGAGGAGGTTGTTGTTACAGCCACTTCAAGAGAGACGTCAATTTTTGAAGTTCCATACAATATTTCTGCAGTATCAGGATCTGATATTGATTCCAAAGGTATTCAAGATACGGCAGAACTTCTCAGAAGTTTTGCGGGTATTAGCACAATAGACAGAGGTTCAAGGAATGCGGGAACTGTTAACAATATAAGAATAAGAGGTCTAAATGTTGATTCCAATGCATTACAAGATTATCCAGTTAGTGCTGCAGCAGCAGTTTCAACTTACGTAGACAAAACCCCGGTTTTTGCAAACTTTCTCTTAAAAGACCTTAATAGAGTTGAGGTTTTAAGAGGGCCACAGTCAACGCTCTATGGTTCTGGAGCTCTTGGAGGAACTGTAAGATATATAACAAATAAACCTTCTCTTGATGGTTTTTCCTCAAAGGTTAATTTGACAGCGAGTCAGGTTAAGGGCTCTGATGATATTGGAGACAATGTTGATGTTGTCATTAATGTGCCTGTTTTAAGCAATATTGCATATAGATTCGTTTCATCAAAAGCTGATTATCCTGGAATTACAGATTACGTTAATGTTCATGAGGTAACTGATTTACCAGCATTTGATCCTTATGGAATAGGGCTGATAAGTGGATCTTCAGGAGTGCCATCACTTAGGAATGGCTTTGGAACAGCGCTAGACTTTATGACTTCACCTCCTGTAATTAATGGAGTTAAGGATGCTGATACTGTTGATGTTGAATTTTTTAGACACAAAGTTCTTGTGGATATTTCTGACAATCTTGAGCTTTTAATTACATCAACAACTCAAGAAGATATGGTTGGAGGGAGAAGAGCGCCTTCTACTGGAACAAGATATGTTCTTAATGATTCATGTGTTGATCTAACAGCTACAGACTGTTATTCAACATCAACATATGGAAGCTATGACAACGGAGCTGTAATGCTTGAACCGTCAATGAGAGAAGTAACTCTTAATACAATTGAACTTAACTTTGACGGATCGGCAGCTGATTTAGAGGTATCTCTTTCAAATTATGAAAGAGAATCTGAGAGTATCACTGATAATACTGGATTCTTTGCCAATGGTGGATTCTTAACTAGCGATATAGCTGGATACTACTCTGACTTTGGTGTTGGGGGTATTTTTGCAGTGCCACCTAGACCATATGTTGCAGCAAATAGACAATATGATAATAGTGGTAAGACTTTTGAAGTTAGATTAATTTCTGAAAAATCTGATGTCGTTGACTATGTTCTTGGATTCTTTATGCAAAAAGAGCAACTTACTAGAAAACAACAAACTATGATAAAAGGAACCAATGCTTGGAACGGATATTACTATGGTGTTGATTACGTGGTCGATCCATTAGAAACAGATTTTGACTACCGTGTTTCTGAAACAATCAGACAAAAAGCAGCATATGGAGAACTTACTTATCATGCGTCTGATGTATTTGATGTGACTTTTGGCTTTAGGCACTTTTCACTTAATGCTGGTGGTACCTCAGATATGAGTTTTGCCTTGTATGGTCTTGGACCATCTACTGGTGATCATGACAATCAAGAATCAGATACTTTGTATAAGTTAAATTTAGCTTACATGCCTAAATCAAATCAGACTTGGTATGCAACGCTTTCAGAAGGATTTAGAAGAGGTGGAGTAAATGCTGTTCCTACTGAAGGAACTTTTACTGAGGAAGCCGGATGGGTTCCTTTTGATTCTGATTCAGTTCTGAATCTTGAGTTTGGAACTAAGGGCGTTAGTAAAAAAGATGTTTATTACAACATCAGTGTTTATAGAGTTGATTGGAATAATCCTCAATTAAATACCGATACACCAAATTACAGCTTTTATGCCGTAATAAATGGTGACGAAGCTCAGACCACTGGTTTAGATATTGAATTGAAAGGTACAGTTGGGAGTTTAGATTGGGATCTTGGTTATGCTAGAAATAAATCTGATTTAAGAGCAGATCTTGTAACACCTGCTTCTGTTCCAACAGTTTATGCACCACAAGGTGACGGCTTACCTGGAACCCCAGAGGACATGTTTAATGCTGGGTTAGCATATACTCATTATTTCACAAACGGATGGGGTGTTGTTCATAGAGCAAATATGTATTATCAAAGTGATATGAAAAATCATTTAAGCACTAATGTTGGTTATTCACAGCAGCTAGACTCATTCACGATTGGTGATGTGTCAGCAACATTCTTCAATGATGATATGTATGTAAGCTTATTTGTTAAAAACTTAATGAATGAGCGTGGTGTAACAGGAATGTTTAAAAGCGAATCATTTGGACCAAATCCAGCAGAAGGTTTTTATGGAAGTAACGATAGAGAATTTATTGCTCTTCCAAGAACAGTTGGAATATCAATAGAGAAATCTTTCTAATACTCTTTGTATAGATTATTTTTCTTACTAATTCTTTGCCCATTTCTTCATTCACAAGATTTGGGCAAAATTTTATGGGGTGAAATACCTTTAACATCACCTATAAATTTTGACTATATCCTCGCTGAATCAAAAAATATAAATTATAAAAATCTCTCTGGAAGTTTTTATATTAACTCGTATCCAAAGGGTATTGGTTATGATGTTATTAGAGATGAAAAAACATTTAAAAATAGGAAAAATGAAGATTTATTTTTAAAGTTTCCTGATTTTAAACTGGATTTATCAATTCAAGGTCAGAACGTAGTTGTTCACAACAAAAAAATTATTGAAACGGATGATAAATTTTGGGATTTAAGTTTTTCCGATGGAATGGCATGGTCTAAAGAGGATCATGTCTATGTTTCCGCACCATTTACCTTAATCCAGAAACATGCAAATTGTTCTCATAATGGAGTTTTATTATTTGTCTTGAATTCTTCTAATGAAATTTCTCAAAGTATATTTCAGATATCAAGCGAAACCTGTGCTTATTTTCAATTTAATTATGTAGCTATTTTCGATTCTTTTTTTGAAACTAATGATAATGACAATGAATTTATTACCGATACTCAAAATAAAAAATCTATAGATGATTTATATGAAAAATATCCATCTATTTTTAGAGGATCCTTTGCAGATTCAGATGCATTCAATGCAAACGAAGTTACTGCATATGGATTTTTTGATGGCGAGGAGCATTTTATAGGGCCATGCTTAACTAGATCAGGTAATTATCCATTCTGCGACAACCTGTTGTTGCCGGCATATTCACTTACAAAGACTATAAGTGGATCTTTAGGAATTGCAGCTTATCAAAAAAAATATGGATCAATTGTAGATATCAAGATAAATGATCTTGTATCTACTTGTTCAAAAAATAAATGGAAGGATGTAACAATTGAAAATCTTTCAGATATGGCAACGGGTCAATATAAATCATTAATTCACTATGGTGATGAAGATAGTCTCGCATCCGTAAATTTCATTTTTAATAAGCTAAGTCATGAAGAAAAAGTAGATTTTTCATGTAACAACTATCCAAAAAAGAAAAAACCAGGGACAACGTTTGTTTATCACACTTCGGATACCTATCTAATTGGCACATCTCTAAATAATTTATTATCTGACAAAAAAGAAAATGATTTTTTCGATGATTTGTTAGTTCCTATATTTAATCATCATAATTTCAGTGAAAAAATCAAATATATTAGAAGAACAAATGATATTAGAAATCAGCCATACACTGGATGGGGAATGTTTCTTAAACGAGATGATTTAATTAAATTAAACTCACTTTTTCAATCTCCAGAAAGAGTTAAATATTTTTCAAAAGAATTTTTAGATGAGGGGCTTCAACGCACCGAAGATAGAGGATTACTAGCTATTAAGCAATCTGATATTTTTTATAATAATGGATTTTGGGCTGCTAGATTCGATAAAAATATATTTGGATGTAAGGAGGATTTAATGATTCCTTTTATGTCAGGATTTGGAGGAATAACTGTAGTTTTTTTACCTAACTCAATGATGTATTACTACTTTAGCGATAATTTTACTTTCTCATGGTATTCTGCAGTATACGCGGCTCACAACATCAAACCATTATGTTAAGAAATATTCATCAAGATAGTCTCTTAAATGCTTTTTTTCTATCAATTCTGGCAACTGCTGGATTATTTTATGTAAATTTAGGTGGTTCATTCTTGTCTGCATTTGTAGATGGTTTGAGTATTGAAAGAGACGCAGCCGGTTTCATAGTAAGTGCGAATAAGTATGGTGCAGCTTTTGGAGGTTTGCTGGCAGCTATATTCATTAAAAAACTTATATGGAGAAAGTCAGCATATATACTTCTATTCATTTTAATTTCAATTGATATTATTTCATCGCAAATACCAAATGCTAATTTATTAATCTTAATAAGGTTTCTTCACGGAACAATTGGCGGGTTTTTAGTTGGAATTGGTTTATCTGTTATAGCTAGGACATCATTTCCAGATAGAGTATTTGGTATGCTAATGGTTGTTCAATATTCTTTTGGGAGCATTGGGATATTCACAGTGCCAAGACTTGTTGATGCTTTTGGCTATAGTGCCGTTTTCTTCGTTTTAATTACATTTAGTATTATGACATTGTTGATACTTCCACTTATTCCTGACCCAAAAGAAAAAGAAGAAACTGTCAGTAGTTCAGGAGTATTATCACTTCACTCTAAGGCATTATTAGGCATATGTTTAATGAGCTTATTTTTATTTCAAGCATCAAATATGGGCGTTGCAGATTTTGCATTTGAGCTAGGCAAAGACATTGATCTTACTAACAATGAAATTAGCAATCTTTTAACAATTGCAAATATTATTTCAATCTCCGGAGGTGCCTTTGCTTATCTTATAGCCACTCGATTTGGCAGGACTTTGCCTTTATTGTTTGGTTTCACCATAGCCTCTTTATTTACGTACTTATTAAATTTCTCAGAAAATATAACAATTTACTTTGTTGCTAACTCCGTTACAGGAATCACTTGGGGTTTTGTCATTCCATATTTATTAGGTTTAGCAGCAACTTTTGATAAATATGGTCAAATGGCAGCATTGGCTGGCTTTGTCTCAAAAATTGGGCTAGCAAGTGGTCCTCTAATAGCTTCATTTTTAATAATCGATTATGGCTTTAGCGCAATTATAAATCTTGCTACCTTTGGATTACTTCTTGGATGCGTGCTCGCAGTGTATGCAAGCCAACAATCTTCATAAATCATTAATGAATAAAATAAAATTAGCAGCACTTCAACTTCAATTAAATAAAACTGATAATTTAGATTTTCTTTTAAATCAATTGGATGACTTGATAAAAAGAAGAGATGATTTAGATCTAATTATTCTTAGTGAGCTTGCAGTTGGAGGGGCTGGAGCAAAGAACTGCAATCATCCCTTAAGAAAGTATGAAAAAATATTTTCTGAATTTGCAAAAAATAATTCTATTTTTTTAATACCCGGAACCTTTTATGAAGAAGATGGACATAAGATATTTAACGTATCACCAGTTTTTAATAGGGATGGTGAAATGATTGCAAAGGCTAAGAAGATTTATCCATGGCTTCCTTATGAAATTGATGTAGATCCAAGTGATGAAATTTGTGTTTTTAATTTTGAAAATAAGGGAAATATAGGAATTCATATTTGCTACGACCTTTGGTTTCCAGAAACAGCAAGAGCTCTTGCAATAGCAGGTGCTGAACTAATTATTAATCCAACTATGACGCCTACTAAAGATAGAGATATAGAGACAGTAATGGTGCAAGCTACTGCTGCTCAACAACAATGCTATTACGTTGACTTGAATGGTAGTGGAGAGCAGGGTGTTGGCAAGTCACTTATATGTGATTTTGAAGGCTCTGTAATAGATAAAGCTAACCAAGAGAATAAAATATTAGAAGCAGAAATAGATTTTGATAAAGTAAAAGAAGCAAGGATAAAAGGATTTATGGGACTGGGTCAGCCTCTTAAAAGCTTCAGAGACTATCCTTTTAATCCGGTAAATTATATGAATAAAGAATATTTAGATTCACTAGGCGATTTAAAAAAAGATAAGGAATAAATTATTTTAAAACAAAATCACCGCTCTCAAGATCGATAACGCTGTCAACTTTAATAAGGCTCCAATGCCTAAAGTTATATCTATATGAATGCTCAATAGGCTTACCTACATAATTCTCATAGATAAGTTGTTTTGAGGCCTTCAAGGCTTTAAAGTCAAAATACTTGCAGTCATAGGCAGCCTTGATCTCGTTATTTTCAAAGTCATACCAAAAATAATTTCCATTTTTATCGATCAAATTGAAACACTTTGCTGATGATATAGATTGTTGTTCAGTTCTTCCTTTCTGATTGATTAAAAAATCTACAACAACATAACCGCTTATTCTTTTTACATATGCAGATTTTGGATATTGTGGTTTAAATTTAGCTTTGGCCTTAAAGTCATCAGCAATAATGAATGAAGACATGAAAGAGAGAACTATTAAGAATTTAAAACTTATTTTGATCATAAGATTTATGTCTACCAACTGTGAAATCTCTTTTAGAGAGATGTTTAGTTTTTCTTCCATACACTCTTTTTCTCCACAACTTATATGAGGAACTTTTTAAATGTTCTCTCATTAATTCTTTAACCTTTTGTTCTTTGAGGCCATATTGAGATTCAATAGCATCAAAGGTTGTTCTATCCTCCCACGCCATCTCTATGATTCTATTAATATCGGATTCTGATAAAGATTCGTTATTTTGCATTAGTTAAATGTTAAGCCACCATCAACAGTAAGATTTTGACCTGTTATTGATCGAGATTGATCAGAAGCAAAAAACAAGGCTGCATCTGAAAAATCTTTAATTGTCGTAACTTTTTGAAGCGGAGTCATTTCAGCAATTGCATCGAAAACAAAATCCGGTGTTGCAGAACTTGCATCTGTTACTTTGAGCAAGCCACCCGAAAGCATGTTTACAGTTATTCCATCTGGACCTAAATCCTTTGCAAATGTTCTTGTTAAACCTAAAAGAGCTGCTTTTGCTATTGTGTAATCATGATAAGGAACAACAGGATTCTGAACTAAGTTTGTTCCAACGTTAATAATTCTTCCAAAAGATTCATTTTTCATATCTGGAATAAGACCTTGAATTAAATTTAAAGATCCTTTAAGAGTCACATTCAGGTGATCCTGTATTTCATCCCAAGAGATAGATTCTGCATTTTTTCTATCATCACCATTGAAGACATAGGAAGTCATTGCATTATTCACTAATATGGAGGGATGATGCCCAAATTCTTCTTTGATACTCTCTAACATAGCGTCAACATTATCTTTACTTGAAACATCACATTTAAAAATATGAGATTGACTCGGAAGACTTTCAGACAAGCTTTTTGCTTCTTTTTCACTTTTAAAGTAGTTAATAGCGACTTTATAACCAGTCTCGGAAAAAGACTTTGCCATAGCAGCACCAAGACCTCTACTTGAGCCAGATATTAATACTAATTTATTCATTTGTTCTCCAAAGTTTGTCTATTTTAATCTTGATAGCATTAAATATATATAGATATGAGTTTTATTTGTAGTAATTGACTATAATATCTTCATATGAACAAGAACAAATTAATATCAACAATAGTTTTAGTTATTCTTGGTTTTTCAACATCAGTGATTCTTTTTTTATATCAAACAGAGAGGCTTGATATGGAAACAGCCCAGTCATTTGCACTATATTTCTTTGGTGCGTTCATCTTATTTGGAGCTGTCTATCTATATTTTGATCTGAAAAACTTAAGTAAAAAATAAAGGAGACCTTTATGGATAAAGTATTAGTAACCGGTGGTTCCGGATTTATTGCTCTTCATTGTATCGATCAACTTCTAGAAAAAGGGTATGTCGTAAGAACAACAATTAGATCAGAATCAAGAATTGATGAAATTAAAAAAGCTATGAATCAATACCCAAATTTAGATCAAAATCTTGAATTTCATATCTGCGACTTACTTGATGACAGTGGCTGGGATGAGGCGGTAAATGGTTGTGAATATGTTTTACATGTTGCCTCACCTTTTATATTAGAAGTTCCAAGTGATGAAGATGTTCTTATTAGACCTGCTGTAGATGGAACCTTGAGAGTTTTAGATGCATGTTCTAGGAATAATGTTAAAAAAGTTGTTTTAACTTCTTCAGTTGCAGCTGTTGCATATGGACATGAAAAATCAAAGATATATGACGAATCTGATTGGTCAAATACTGGAGAAGATTCCGGCATTACTCCCTATGCTAAAAGTAAAACTTTGGCAGAAAAGGCAGCCTGGGATTTTTTAGATACTTTATCTAGTGATAAAAGATTTGATTTTACTGTTATTAATCCAGTTGGTGTTTTTGGCCCAATGCTCACAAGCGATATAGGTACTTCAAATTCGCTAGTTTCTAAGTTAATAAATGGTGAACTTCCTGCATGTCCAGCAACTCATATGGGTTATGTGGATGTCAGGGATGTAGCAAAAGCTCACATTTTTTCAATGTTAAATGAGTCTACTAATAATAAACGCATTATTGTAAGTGAGTCAGAGATGTTCTTTGTCGATGTTGGCAGAATTCTAAATGATGCAGGATTTAAAAAATCACCTACCAAACAGATGCCAAACTGGTTAGTAAAGATACTTGCTATATTTGTTAAGGAGCTTTCGGGAGTCACTAAATCATTAGGTAAAAGAGTTGATACCGATAAATCTAGAGCAAAATCTTTATTTGATTGGGATTATATATCCGCTAAAGATTCGATAATTGACACCGCTAATCAATTGTCTGCAATGGACAAAAAGTGAATCAATTAAATATTTTTAATGAAGTTCTTCATGAATGCTGCTCAAATCCAATAACTGGTTTTTTTAGAGATGGTTTTTGTAATACTAATGAATATGATCAAGGGCTTCATATAGTTTGCTGTCTTATAGATGATAATTTTTTACAATTTTCTTTTGATCAAGGAAATGACCTAATTACGCCAAAACCTGAATTCAATTTTCCTGGTTTAAAAGAAGGCGATTCATGGTGTGTTTGTGCACTTAGGTGGAAAGAGGCATACGAAAATGGATGTGCTCCAAAGATATATTTAAGAAGAACAAATAGAAAAGTCCTTAAGTTAGTTGACTTAGAGATTTTAAAAGAATTCGCTTTAGATTTAGAATAAGTAAATAAGAATTCCTATATGAGAGATTTTAATAACAAAGTTGCTTTAATAACTGGTGCTGGATCTGGAATAGGTCGTGCATTAGCCCTTCAACTTGCTGAGGAGGGTTGTAACTTAGCGCTAGTTGATTGGAACAGTGAAACACTTGAAGAGACAAAGTCTCTTTTAAGTTCAAAAAATATTTCTGTTTCAACACACAACTTTGATCTGAGAGATAAAGATAGGATAAATGAACTTCCAGATAAGATAGTTGAGCTGCATAACAATATTGATATTGTTTTTAATAATGCAGGTTTATCGGTAGTTGGAACTGTTGATGAAGTTGATGAGGAAGACTGGAATTTTGGTATGGATATCCTCCTTAATTCAGTTATTCAGATGAGTACTGTTTTTTTACCCCATCTTCAAAAAAGACCAGTATCAGCAATTGTTAATACTTCATCAATTTTTGGTCTCTTTAGTGTCCCTAAACAATCTATTTATAATGTTGGAAAGTTTGGTGTTAAAGCATTTACTGAGTCCCTGTCTCTAGAAATGGAAATAGCTGAATCACCAGTTGAGGTTTACTGCGTATTTCCTGGGCATATTGGAACGAATATATATCATGCTTCGAAATTTAAGAGCTTTGAAGCAGATGATGCAGGTGCTGCAATTTTTGGTGCTAATGCATCTACTATTGAAGAAGCAGCTGATCAATTTAAAAATAATGCTCCATCTTCGCCTGAACATGCAGCTAAAGTAATAATTAAAAATATAAAAAAGAAAAATAAACGTATCCTAATTGGGGCTGATGCACATTTTTATGACCTTATGAGCAGATTGTTCCCAAAACATTTCATAAAGATCATTTGGGTATGGCCATTTTTAAGGAATTTATTTACAAGAAATAAGTAATTATCTGCTGTAAAAAAATAATTTTATTTTATTACTTGGTAACTATTCCTTCGGTATTTTTTGAAAACTCTTCAGCTTTTTCAGCATCTCTTAAGATGTTCTCAACGGGAACTGGTACTTTAATGCCAGCCTTCATTCCTGGTTGTTCATACATTGCATTTTTCCATCTATCTAGATGCTCTAAACCATCTATAGAAACCCCTGACCAGTTGTGTGTTCTAACCCAACACCAATTTGCAATATCAGCAATGGAGTATTCACCAGCAACCCACTCATTGTTCTTTAAATTATTATCGAGTACTTCAAAGAGTCTTCTGCATTCATTTTGATATCTATCAATAGCAGGCTGGAGTTTTTCAGGAAAATATCTAAAGAAGACATTAGCTTGACCCATCATTGGACCAATATGACCCATTTGGAACATTAGCCATTCCATAGTTCGTGCTCTTTTTTCATTATCTGTTGGAAGTAGGAGTCCAGTTTTATCAGCAAGATATATTAGGATTGCACCTGATTCAGCAAGTTTAAAACCATTTTCTTGATCAATAATTGCAGGTATCTTTCCATTTGGGCTTATCTCAAGGAAGTCAGGTTTATGTTGCTCACCTTCCATTAAATTAACGAGAATTGCATTGTAATCAAGACCCATTGCTTCTAATGCACAAGATATTTTATGACCATTTGGGGTTGGTGATGTATATAAATCAATCATGTTCAGTACTCTCTCTTAATGATAAATAAAACATAAAGATTAAGTATAACAATACAGGTACATTTGAAATAACACCTGGTGGTGTATTGATATAATAATCCTCACCCAAAGGATGAAGATAGCCTGAAGTTAACCTAAAACACTGATCTAGAAGACATATCAAATATATAAGAGGAATAAGATTCTTATACTTAATAAATAAGATTAATAAGATCATAGTCAGCGATACTTGCGTAGCACCCCATAATGAAGCAAATAAGTAAATAATATTATTTGGATTTAAACCATTGGTAATTGGAAATTCTTTAATAGTCGCAATACCTACAAGACCTGAATTTTCTGCAAGAAAATGTACAAGAGATCTAAAAATATAAATTGCAAAAATTGGATACAATCCATACTGAACAAGTTTTGAACCTTTGTATCGATTATTTAGATCAGAAGGAAATAATTTCATTAATCAATATGATCAATAATTACTTCATCACTTCCAACTGGCATAATTACTCTGGTTCCATCATCTGAAAGAGTGTAGTGATCAAATATGCCAATAAGAGGCCTAAAAAAAACGTCCTCCATGATTTTATTTCGAGGAGTAGGTATGGCGTGGTAAATGAGCAAATGTTTTACATTGGCATCTCTAGAAATTTCACCTGCTTCCTTTATGGTTGTGTGATAGTCCTGAATGTCAAATAAAATCTTGTTCAGCTGTGGCAATGGAGCAATTTCTCTCATCCTTTCAACTAGATCTATTGAGATTGCCGAATGCACCAATAGATCAACATCTTTTGAATACTTTTGAACACTTCCATCATGAATAGTATCTCCACTTATAACTACTGATCTATCTTTATAGGATATTTTAAAACCAAAAGCTGAATTTACTGGATGATGATCTACTACAAACGGTAATATTTCTAATCCTGGAGTATCATTTGGAATGAATTGATTATCCATAAGTTGAATTGCATTAAATCCCGCAATACTCATTGGTAACATTTCATCACCATGATGTTCATTTCTATACTTATAATCAGCTGAGTATGCTTGCTCAAATCCTTGTGTAACAAGATCAATTCCTACAGGTCCATAAACCATTAATGGTGAATCTCTTCCTTGAACCCAAGATTGAAGATGAGCATCTGGTAAGTCTGCAATATGATCTGAATGCATATGCGTTATTAAAACTGCTTTTACATTTGGCCATGGAACGCCATATTGAGTTAGGTTATCCATACTTCCGTTACCTAGATCGAAGATATAGATATCATCACCAGCCTCTACAAGGATACACGCTTCAGCTCTACCTGGAGATGGAAGGGGCGATCTTGAACCACAAACAACAACTTTTAAAGAATCTTCTCTATCTAAAAAAGGTTCTACGCCAGCTAGTATATTCTTTAAACCAGTGTTTAAGATTCTGTCTTGTACCGAATGAGAATTTAATGATACTAAGCCAATTAGGAATATTGAGACTACAAAACTTATTAAAATTAATACTTTTTTCATATCAGAAATTTTTAGCTATTTTAGTAATTTTACTCTAATTTGAGAAGTTGCAATCTATATTAATTAAAGAATACAAGTAGTTAACTGTTTTATTGGAGTCACCCCAAACATCAGCTGCACTAATTAGATCAAGGCATCCTTCATTGTCCAAATTTATAGGCAAGCCTTTAGCGATAGATTTGTTGTTAGAAAATGAATCCTTAACAGGTCTTTTTGGAAAATAAGAGTCATTAAGCGAAGTGAAAAATCCGCTACCATTGTTGATTGCAATGTGAGCACCATTAATTTCAGTGTAATCTCTTGTAGAATGAAAAATATCTAAATCACCATCTAAATCAAAATCTCTTAGATAAATGTTACCTTCCCCATGATGTGATGCTTCACGTATTTGATCTGGAAAATTATTTTCTGTCACATCTATAAGATTCCCATTAGTATCATTAAGAAGGATTTGTAAATATGCACCTTCATAATAAGGAATATCCCTAGTCACTGCTACAACAACATCCATGTACCCATCATTATTAAGGTCGCCCCAGTCGGCATGATTATATTTATTATGATTTACACCATAGGGACCTGCAGGTAAAGCTTTTAATTGCCATTCATTAATATTTGATGTGCCATTACTGAGAACTACAAATCCTTCATGTGGATTATTTTCAAAGTTCCATCTGTTGTCAAAATTCCAAAAGATTAAATCATCATATTGATCATTATTAATATCAACCATCAAACTAGACATTGGATTACCATATTGAAATTGTAAATTTCTATCTAAATTAGTTTCAAATGTAAAAAAACCTAAGCCATCATTTTCAAGTAGAATATTGCAAGCATATATATCGATATCACCATCATTATCGAAATCACCAGCACTAGCATCATGACTGAAGCCACATAACTTCCCATTACCATTATTTTGATCATCTATATTTGAAGAAGCATTATAAAATTTTCCATTACTGTCACTTAGCAGCAATAGATCTGGGTAAGGCTCAATAAAATTATTTGAGTAGTCCGGATCTCTATACTGAAGACCCATTGATCCTGCAAAAATATCATCAATTCCATCACCATTAAAATCTTCAATTGCCAACCTGTATGGAGCTGGATGAGTTGGAGCCTCACCTAATTGGTAGATAGCATTATCTTCAAAAAGATTTCCTTGACCATCATTAAGATAAATTTCAACAGGCGCATTAATTTTTTGACTCAACTCAACCGTATGAGGAAAAATTGCCCATGCTATGACAATGTCTTCAAAACCATCACCATTGAAGTCACCAATAGCCATATTATGAGCATCTTGACCAAATAATTCATTTTCATAAGTGGTGCAATCATCTGGTGTTGGGTAGCAAATTGTTGCTGAATACGTATCACTAATTTCTATACCGCCAAATCCAAGTCCATGAGACACAAAAAAATCTGATTTTGTCTCATTTTCATTAATCGGTTGAGGGGAGGGCAGAAACTTTAAAAGATCTGGATTTCTATTCACATCAAAACTTATAGTTTCAGATTTATAAGGACACTCAGATGAAGAAATAGAAGTTATAGTTAGATTTTTAATCTCGCTTAACTGCATTGTCGCAGGCGCCCTAAAGGAAAAATCTTGGTTGTTAGCAGTTTTCACCCAATAGATATCATCAGAGGAAATATTAAATTCACAATTTAGATTTGAACTAATACTAAAATTTATTAATTCATAGCTCTTTAAATTACTTAAATTTGAATAACTAATTACAAGTTCTGGTGTGGGTAAAACCTCTGGTGAGCTAGACCCAGAGCTACATGAATTTATAATTACTAAAATACATAGAAACTTTAATGACTTATTTTGCTTCAGCATTCTCAAAAGCTTTTTCAACCCAGGGGATTCTATCCTCCTTACCACCAAATAAATCTGGATCTCTTAAAATCTCTGGAAGTGATAATGATCTATCTTCTCCCCTAGGTAAATCGGATAATTCTTGAGAGTATTTTTCTACTAGTTCTGGATAAATTTCAGCAATATTTATTGTTTCTGTTGGATCATTAATAATATTAAAGAGTTCATATTCCCCATTACTAGATATCAGTTTGTATGGCATATCCACCAATGATAAAACATTATTTGTTATATCAATTACAGCATATTTTGTTTTCTTGGAATCGCCGATGTTCATTAATATATTTGCTTGAGAGTTACCATCAACATTTATTTCATTCTCATAATCTACTAGATCAATAATTGTTGGAAGAATATCAATCATCGAAATGAAATTTGTACTTTTATCTTGCTCAATTTTATCAGGCCACCATATTGCAGCAGGAACTCTTATACCTCCCTCAGATACTGACATTTTTCCTTTAGGTAAAGGCATATTACTACTTGCTCCATCAAAATTACTGCATAACCACTCAAATACCTCAAACGACAACGGCCTTTCCCAATCACAAATACCGAATTTATAGGGAAGATTGAGAATCCCGGGATCTAATTCAAGATTTGGAGGTAAGCCACCATTATCACTAGCAAAGAAAATGATTGTGTTATTTAGAATATTTTTTTCTTTAAGAGCATTTATGATTTGGCCAATAGCATCATCCATCTCATGAACCATTGCTGCATGAATTCTTCTATTTTCTGACTGTATGTTCTTAAATTTATCTATAGATTCTTGAGGTGCTTCATTCGGAGTATGAGGGGCTCCAAAATTTATATTTAAAAATATGCTTGATTGATCGTTATGATTTTCAATAATTCTAATAGCATCATCTCTTATTAGATGAGTTGTATAACCCTCTTTTCTATGTAGTTTTTCATTTTTTTGCCAATCATAACCTCCACCATGCACATGATCCCAATAACCATTTCCACCCTGAAGATATCCATAAAAATAATCAAATCCTCTTCTTGTTGGGAAGTACTCAGGAGTGTAAGCACCTAAATGCCATTTCCCTAAAAGATATGTTTGATAATTCATTTCTTTTAAATATTGAGGAAGGATTTTTTCATTGAGTCCTAAGCCTAATTTTTGATTTTTAGATATTGGTCTTGTAATACCCAGTCTTATAGCTGATTTCCCAGTCATTAGCTCAGCTCTTGTTGGGCTGCATGTTGGCTGGACATAAAATCTATCAAGCTCAACTCCTGAGGAAATTAACCTATCAATATTTGGTGTATCTATTTCACTTCCATGATAACTAACATCATTCCAACCCAAATCATCTGCAAGAATAATAAGTATATTCGGAGAGGAAAAACCATAATTAGTAATAAAAATAGATACAAGTAATAAAAGTTTATTCTTAATCATATTTGGCAGAACCAAATCTTTTCATTGGTATAAACTTTCTTTTATCAATCTCCTCGATAATTGTTTTAAGAACGGACAAATTATTATTTTTATTAAATTCACTCAGCAAATCTTTTTCCTTTTCAGTGTAGTAATTAAGAATTCCATCCTCATAACTCTTTCTCGATTTAAGATTTTCCCAATATTTATAGAGAAAGGGTGTTTTGTATGACACTGTCTCTTCAAGACCAAGATCAATTAATCTGTTGAATACACACATAAGATTTATATCAACATGAGAAAATGTGTTGTAAAAGAAAGTTCTACCATCAGAAAATAACTTTTCTAATTTAAGAATTTCATCAACATAATTTTTAACACCCATAAATGGAATCCTTTTTGAAGGATTGCCAAAGTACATTGCAATGAAGATCATTTTTCTATCTTTTCTTGGATGTCTCAAAAGAATCTTCACTATTGAGCTGAAGGGTAGTTGTTTGATCATATATTGAAGGAGTGGTGATGAGAAAACTGGCATTATTGTTCCTAATGTAGAAGCAAACTTTACTCCATCAGTGATCGTTGTATCTGCTGCCCATTTTCTTATCTCAGTTTCATCTACATTGTCTGGATAGAGTGAATGGTTATCAATAGAATCAATTTTATCTAATTGATAGATTATTTCTTCACTTCCACAAATTATGTTTTTATCTATCTTAATTGCAGGAACTGTTCCAAGTGGATTTATTTCTAGATACTCTTTATCAATATTTTCACCTTCGGGATATTGATCACAAAGTTTTATATGATGTTCATTAAATGAAAAACCTTTTTCAAGTAAAGCCACTCTAACCATTTGGCTGCAAAAGGACCAATTTGCATGATAAAGAGTTATGTTTGGATGAGACATCAAATAAGTTAATCTTTAAATTTCTTTTTCATATTAACTACAGCATCAAATCCTGAGACCGGTTTCTTTCCCTCAGGAACAGTATTACCTTTGGTTATTAATTCTGAAAAATCACTACCGGCTTTATACATTTCGTATAAAACCTCTACATCCATATTTGTTCCTATTGGCTCATCCTCAAAATCTGGTGAAATATTACTTTTAAATTCTTCAGCTGATGAAAAATGTTCAAAAAATATTTCAACTAAGTTACCATCAGGATCTTTATAATATATTCCACTAATCCATCCATGATTTATTGTCCAAAGTGGATCTAATCCTCGTTCTTTTGCTTCAAAATAGAAGTTAAACCATCTATCTATTGGATTTATCCTGTAAGAGATGTGATCAAGGCCCACAATAGTTGGTATTTTTTTATTAAGAAACAGTTTCAGATTCATAATTAGCTTTGGAATAAAACCTAAGTTCTTTAAAACATCTGACGTATTAGCAATTGCTACTCTATGATGTTCATCATCAAATGCTAAGAATGTAATTTGATTACTTTGGTAGAGAGGTTCGCAACCAAAAAGTTTTTTATAAAACTCTACCATTTCTCCATAATTGGTGGTTTTGAATGCCACATGATGAAAGTCATCTGGCGAATATTCAGATTTAAAATTTAAATATAGATCTTTATTAAAAATTTTTTCCATATAATTTATTATACTTATTGACTTAACTATTTATACTTTGAAATATTAATTTATATGAAACTTTTAACATTTACATTAAAAAAAGAACAAAACTTGAGAGTTGGAGCTTTTAAAAATGAAAATATTGTAGATTTATCTGAAGCAGAGCTTCCAACTGATATGGTTGAGTTTATCGATTTAGGAGATACTGGAATTGATAAAGCTACAGATTATATTGAGTCAAATATCACTGGTATATCGCCAGATGATATAGCAATTAAAGCACCTATCCAGGTTCCAAATAAGATTCTTGCCGTTGGTTTAAATTACAAGAAACATGTTGAGGAAGCTAAAGATCTTAAAGATCATCATAGCAATGAGGTTGAACTTCAAGAACAATTTCCAAATATCTTTAATAAACAAAACTCATCAGTCAATGATCCGTATGGTGAAGTACATAGACCTAATGCTTCCAATTGGCTCGACTATGAGGGTGAGCTTGGGATGGTTGTTGGCAAGTCATGTAGACATGTTCCTTATGATCAAGCTCATAAAGCTATATACGGCTACACTGTCGTTAATGATTTTACTGTGAGAGATTGGCAGTTTAGAGGGCCGCCTCACACAATGACGATGGGTAAGTCTTGGGATACACATTGTCCTTTTGGACCATATATTGTTACTTCAGATGAAATAGATGATCCTCATAATTTAAATTTAAGAACTTATGTCAATAATGAAGAGCGACAAAACACTAATACAAGTCTAATGATTTTTGATTGTTATACTTTAATAGAATATTTATCAACCGCCTTTACTTTAAAGCCTGGGGATTTGATTCCTACTGGAACACCTGAAGGATCGGCATTAGCAACACAAAACTGGTTAGTTCCCGGTGATAAAGTAAGGGTTGAAATTGATGAGATTGGTTTCATTGAAAACGAAATAGTACAGGAACCAGACACAACAAAACTACTCTAATTCCAATATGGAAAAATTTGATGTTGCTATATGTGGTTATGGCCCAGTTGGAGCAACACTATCTTTACTTCTAGCTAAATATAATTACAAGGTATTGATAATCGAGAAAAATCAAGGTCCATGCAAAACCGCTAGGGCAATCAATACCGATGGTGAGCAACTTAGAATATTTGATCAATTTAACCTAGCTGAGAAAGTTATAGCTAATTCAAACCAAATTGAAAAAGTTCATTTTTCAAACAAAGATTTAGAACCAATTCAGACAATTATCGCAAGTATTGAGGATACGGAGATGGGTTGGCCTAACCAGGTTCTTTTTTATCAGCCAGAGCTAGAATCATTTTTAAGGGAAAAAATACAATCCTCCGAAAACATTGAAGTTAAAGAATCTACTGAGCTAGTGGATTTTAAAAATACAAGCGATGGCGTTGATGTCGTCATTAACGAAAAAAATCAAAACACAAAATTGAAATCTAAATTATTGTTTGGTTGTGATGGAGCAAGTAGTTTTATAAGGAAAAAATTGGACATTAATTTAGAAGACTTAGGGTATAACCAGAAATGGTTGGTATGTGATGCCCATCTTACAAAGGATATAGGCTTAAAAAATGAGCTTGTTCAAGTTTGCAATCCTTCAAGACCAGGAACTTTTCTTCATGGAAGAAGAGGACATCTTCGCTTTGAATTTAGAGTAATGCCTGATGACGATGAGGATAATATTAAAAGTGAATCATTTATTTGGGAGCTCTTATCACCATGGATCAATAAAGATAATGCACTTCTAGAGAGAGCAGCTATATATACATTTCATGCATGTATTGCAGAGAGATGGAATGAAGATAATATTTTTATTGCTGGAGACGCAGCTCATCAAATGCCACCATTCATGGGCGCTGGAATGGGAACAGGTATTAGAGATGTATCTAATTTAGCTTGGAAGGTCGATCTTTTCTTTAACAACAAATGCTCTAAAGATATTTTTAAAACCTATCAAAATGAAAGATATCTGCATGCAAAATGGACTGTTGCACAGACAAAATCAATTGGTGAAATGATTGAAGGATTTTGTGCTGCAGAGGAGGGAAAGGAATACACACCAGAAGGTCCAAGCTATGAAGCTAAATTCCCCCATATACCAGAAGGAGTATTTGGAGATACTTCTGACATGATCACAGGTTGCCCCATACCTCAACCAATACTTAATAGAGAAAGTAAGCCCATAAAACTAGACAGAATTATAGCTTCTAAATTTTCAGTAATTTCCAACAAAGCTCTACCAGTGCTGTCCCCTAAAGCTGAATTAATTTTTAAGCATTTATCAATTCATTTTGAAAAAATTACATCAAACGACGATAAAGAAAGTCGATTAAAAAATATTTTTGATAAATATGACTTTGTTGTAGTAAGACCAGATTTGTATGTTTATGGTGGATGCGATTTAGAAAATATATCAAATATTATAGAAAGTCTTGAAGATACGTTTTTTCTTAAGTTATGATCTAAAGAATTATGAAACTTCTTACATTAACAATTTTTTTATTCCTTTCAAATTATATTGTTTCTTATGACAGAATTTTAGGAAAAGATTTTGCAACTCGCTCAGAAGTAATTGCAACAAATGGAATGGCAGCAACTAGCCATCCACTGGCTACACAAACAGCTATAGATGTTCTGAAGGATGGTGGCAATGCCATCGATGCAGCTATTGCTGCAAATGCTGTTTTAGGTCTCGTCGAGCCAACTGGGTGTGGTATTGGTGGTGACTTATTTGCCATAGTTTGGATTGAAGATGATAAGAAGCTCTATGGTTTGAATTCATCTGGTCCAGCTGCACAAGATATGACAATTAAAAAGCTTAAAGCTATGGATATAGATAAAATTCCTCCATTTGGTCCCTTACCAGTTACTGTTCCAGGAGCTGTTGCTGGATGGACAGCACTTCATAAACGTTTTGGTAAAAAATCCTTTGATGAGTTATTTACTAACGCTATTTACTATGCAGATAATGGGTTTCCAATAACTGAGGTAGTTGGGTATTATCTTCAATTGTCATCCGAGAGATATAAAGATTATCCAAATTTTAGAGATGTATGGATGCCAAATGGCGATGCTCTCAAAAAAGGCGATATTTTCGTCAATAAAGGTTTAGCCAATACCTACAAAAAAATTGCTAAATCTTATGGAGAAAGTTTTTATAAAGGCGACATAGCTAAGATAATTTCAAAATTCATAATTGAGCAAGGCGGTTTTCTCTCTGAAGATGATCTCAAAAATTACCAACCTGAATGGATTACTCCAGTTTCATCTAATTATAGAGGTTTTGATGTTTGGGAATTACCACCAAATGGCCAAGGTATTGCTGCTCTGCAAATACTAAATATTCTTGAGCAATATGATATTTCTAATATGGGACATAACTCTGCTGAATATATTCATATCTTTACAGAAGCAAAGAAATTAGCCTATGAAGATAGAGCAAAATACTATGCTGATATGAATTTTGCTGATGTGCCTGTTGTAGAACTAATTTCTAAAGAATATGCATTAGAGAGAAATAAATTAATTGACCCTAAAAAAGCTGCATCCACCTATGACACTGGTATTTTTGAAAATGGCGATACCATCTATATGACAGTTGCTGATAAAGAAGGAAACATGGTTTCACTCATACAAAGTAATTATCGAGGCATGGGTTCAGGTATGGTTCCTCCAAATCTTGGTTTTATGCTTCAAGATAGAGGAGAAATGTTTAATTTAGATCCAAAACATCGCAACAGCTTAGAAGGTGGCAAAAGACCATTTCATACAATTATTCCTGCATTTATTACCAAAGATGATAAGCCATTTATAAGTTTTGGATTAATGGGTGGAGGTATGCAACCTCAAGGGCATGCCCAAATCGTTGTAAATATTGTAGATTTTCAAATGAATCTTCAAGAAGCAGGAGATGCTCCACGTATAAGACATTTTGGATCATCAGAACCCACTGGAGAAACGATGATTAATGGTGGATTTCTTAGTCTTGAATCTGGCATCGATAATCAAGTGCGAAGTGAGCTAATGAAGTTAGGACATAACCTTAAAGACGAAAAGGGTGGTTATGGTGGTTATCAAGCAATTATGAAAGTAAATGGGGTGTATTATGGTGCATCTGAGAGTAGAAAAGACGGACATGCAAGCGGTTATTAGTTAAGGAGGATTTATAATGGAAATTCAAGATACTTTAGTTTATGTAAGTATGATCATTACAGTAGGAATATCGATGATAATTCTTAGAACGGTTGAGAGTTTTAAAAATATTTTTTTAACTCCTCAAATTAAAGATGTAATTTATTATTTGTTATCGGTTTTCTTGGTTACTGTATTTCAGTGGGCACTTGGCGGAGCAGTATTCTTCCTGTATAACAAGATTTTCTAAAATATGGGTTACGGTGAAGTAATATTATTTTGGATTTTTGTAATTTTTTTCGGATTATTGCATCAGACAGGTAATTTCTTGCCAAATGCTAGACCAAGAATTTTTTGGTACAGTCTTTTAATTATTTCTGGCGTAACGGCATATTATTTATATCCCCTTATTGAGAGAATATTTTGAGGATATTTCTTTTATTATTTATATCTTTAAATAGCTTCTCAGACGTTTCATTTGGTGAGTTAGAGAATTTTGTAATTGAGTCAGATTACGATACAAGGAAGATTCAAATATATTATCCAAATAATAAAACTATTGATTCAGATACATTATTTATTTTTATGAATGATGGAGAGGAGCTTTTTAATGCTGCTGAAAGCTGGCATAACATGGAGTGGGGCATAGATGAAAAGATTGAACAAATGAATTTAAATGAAAATGAATTAAATTTTGTCATTATTGGTATACACAGTGCAAAAAAAGGCAATCGATTTTTTGTTGATGAAACTAAAAGATATGCTGAGTATTTTCCAAAAGAATCAATTCCCTACTTTGATAGTGGTTTTAAGAAAAGACGTTATCAAGAATGGGTAAATAACAACAATCTATACTATTTAGAATTCCTAACTGAAGATGTTATTCCATTTGTAGAAGAAAAGTTCGATATCTCACTAAATAACAAGAATTTAGGAATCATTGGAGCAAGTATGGGCGGTCTTGCTGCATTAAATGCCTTAATAGAATACCCTGATCTATTTGGGTTTGCTGGTTGCATTTCTACTCATTGGGTAGGAATAAAACCACTAGAATATGTTTTATTACCCCTTGTCGGAAAAATAGATGGTGATGATGACACTGCAAATGCAATTATTTCTTATATTGAAGATAATATTGCCAATATCGATAATCAAAAAATATATTTCGACCATGGAACGATTGGTTTAGATTCTCTCTATAGCACACCTCAAAGAAGAGTTAATAAGATACTAGATTCAAAATCAAAAGATTATAAATATTTAGTCTTTGATGGTTATGATCATTACGCACCAGAGTTCGGATCCAGATTTGACAGTGTTCTTGAATACTTAGTTATTAATTAACAACCCTACAAATAAATTCATTTTTCGTGATTTTATGAACCCATGAATTTACTTCAGTTAGCATATATGTTTCTTCATTAAACTCTAAAAATGAATTTAAAAAAATAGTTCGATGCTGGGCAAAAATTTCATTTTCTCTATAACTATTAAATAGATAGATATTTCCTTTGAATAAAAGTTGTTTATTTTGATATTTAATTATTAGTCTATGCGTATCTTCTGTTTTTTTTACATTTTCACAATGTAGACTAAAATCCTTTGCCTGAATAGATAATGATAAAAAAAATAAGAAAATTAGTTTATTCAAAGGTACCAAATACCAAAAATAGCTAAACAGCAAATAAGTATCATAAGATATATAAGAATCTTAGAAAAAAGATTAGTATTCCAGCTATCTTGTTTACTTATGGATACAAACATCAAAATTGCATAAATAAACGGTATTGATAGTAGCAATTTAGTCATAATAATATTATATATAAGAATATTTTTTTAATAGAATGTATTCGCAAGAAAATATTAAGATTTAAAAATGAAGATTATTAAAAAATTACTTACCATAGTCATAGGTCTCGGAGTCGGTGCTTTAATTTATTTTGCTCTTTGGTCTGTGTTTGTATATTTCGGAATTGTTACTTAAAAATGAAGATGGATGGTAAAGTTTTATTTAATGAAAAATGTGGGATTTGTAATTTTGAAATTCAACATTACAAAAAGAGATCATCATTAGAATTTTCTGACTGTAGTCAAATGGATGATAAATATCTTAAAAAATTACATGTTATCTTTCCTGATGGAGAAGAATTAGATGGTATTGATGCATTTATTTATGTATGGACTAGAACAAATGGTTATCATTGGTTAGGCAAACTTATATCTCTACCAATTGTTAAGCAGCTAGCTGTATTTGCGTATTCAATTCTTGCTTTTATGTTGTATTGGCGCTTTAAATTGTTTAGAAACATTTAAAGATTAATTTCAAATTAAAAAAAACTCAATTATTTAGTTTATGACAACAGATATCATAATTATAAATAGAAATTTAAGAATTCAAGATAATGAAGCCTTATTTTATGGTTCATTGAGATCTAACTATATTGTTATCTATCTTTATGATGAAAATTATTGGAATGCAAATGGAAAATCATCTAGACAATTAAAATTTTCAAATGATTGCCTGAAAGAGTTAAATCAAGATCTTAGTGAAGTTAATTCTAAAATAAATATATTCGAAGGCAGTTTTGATGATTTAAAGATCTGGATTCATTCTAACTATAAAGATTTTTTTATTCACATGAACCATTGTACTGATGTTGGATATTTTCGGGATGGATTTGAGAGATTTAAAAAGCATTTCCAAGATAAAATTAAAATTTATGATGATTTTGGATTGCAATTAGATAACTTCGATAGAGATACTTGGTCTAGAAATTGGAATCATATTATGACTAAAGAGATTCTTGGATCTCCTAAAGTTTCTCATTATAAAGATAAGGTAGATTTAATAAATTTCGAATGTTATGAATCAAAAGTAAGCTGCAATCTGAAAAACTTGAATAATATTCAAGCTGGAGGAACTTCAGTTGCAAATGATTTATTAGAAAGTTTTTTAGAACACAGATGTGAAGGATACAGAACAAAAATGTCTAGTCCTAAATTGTCTGAAGATACTTGTTCAAG
Organism: uncultured SAR86 cluster bacterium; assembly: GCA_902518715.1. Classification (GTDB taxonomy): domain Bacteria; phylum Pseudomonadota; class Gammaproteobacteria; order Magnimaribacterales; family D2472; genus CACNXK01. The sequence continues at coordinate 204,167 of CABYHU010000001.1, read as the reverse complement.
ATTATCTCCTCATTTCACTTATGGTTCAGTATCTATCAGGCAGGTATACCAACAATTAAATAAATTATTCCCACAACTAAAAAATAAAAAAGATCTTTATTCTTTTAAAAAAAGACTATATTGGCATTGTCATTTTGTTCAAAAATTACATACCGAACCAGAATTAGAATTTAAATCTATGCATCGTATGTGCGATGATCTCAGGGCCGAACATGATGATGAGATGATCGAAAAATGGATTACAGGTAAGACAGGATTTCCTTTTCTGGATGCTTGTATGAAGTTTTTACAAACTTATGGATGGATTAATTTTAGAATGAGGGCAATGATAATGTCATTTGCATCTTATAACATGTGGCAACCATGGCAAAAGACTTCTCCACTTTTAGCAAAATTCTTTACAGACTATGAACCTGGAATTCACATTAATCAGGTCCAGATGCAAAGTGGTGTAACTGGTATAAATCTTCCTAGAATTTACTCAGTAGCAAAACAAAGCATGGATCAAGATCCAAATGCTGATTGGATTAAAAGCTTAATTCCAGAGCTATGCGATTTTGATTCAGAATCAATTCATACTGCTCAATTAGGAGAATCTTACTTACCACAAATCGTAAATTTAAATGACTCATCAAAATATGCTCGCGACAGAATTTGGAGTATTAGAAAAAGTAAAACTTTCAAAGATGAGGCTAAATTAGTTTATTTGAGGCATGGAAGCAGAAGAAAAAGAAATTTTAAGACTAATTAAAAACAAAAAATAGCTTATAATATTTGCCTTTAGGAGAGATGGCAGAGCGGTTGAATGCACTGGTCTTGAAAACCAGCAAGGGGGCAACTCCTTCCAGGGTTCGAATCCCTGTCTCTCCGCCACTTAACAATAAATATGCACGAATTTAATCCTTTTAGTATTAATAAACCTAAATTCTTAGATATTCTTGGTTTTTCAGATTTTAATCTTGATAAAGATAACAAAACTCTTGACCTTAAATTTAATGCCTCAGTAGACTTAACACATTCAAACGATACTATTGTTCAAGGTGGTTTTGTGACTGCAATGCTTGATTCGTGTATGGCTCAGCTCGTCTTAGCATTAACAAATGGTCAAGTTAACCCATTAACTTTAGATATCAATGTTCAATTTCTTAGACCATGTACTGTGGGGGAAATTCTCGTTAGGGCTAAGTATATTAAAGAGGGAAGAACAATTGCATATACGAGTGCAGAACTTTTTCAAAATAATAAGATTGTCGCCAGTGCAACCGCTACTAGCAAGTTAGTCTAATTATGTTCTTTAATAATGCATCTGGTTTCGAAGAGGGCTATGCAAAGAAAGATAATCTAGAAATTTATTATAGAGATTATGGACCCGTTGGCGGCATACCTGTTCTCTTGGTTATGGGCCTTGGTGGTCAGCTCACATTTTGGCCTCCATATATGATTAAAAGACTTCAGGATTCTGGTTACAGACCAATTGCCTATGACAATAGGGACATGGGATTATCAACAAGATTTGAATCAAACCCTACATTTTTGAGCAATTATTTAAAATATTATTTAAATATACCAATTAAATCTGAATATAAGCTAGATGATATGGCCAATGATGCTGTTATGCTTTTAGATTACCTAAATATTGATAAATGTCATGTAATTGGTATGTCTATGGGTGGGATGATTTCACAAATATTGGTTGCTAATCATCCTGACAGATTTCATTCATATACTCAAATTGCTTCAATGGTATCTACACCAAATCCCACAAATGGACCAAGTTTTAGAGTTATAAGATTATTGCAAGAAAGAGCTTTCAAAAATGCTACAAAAGAAGAAAGAATAGATAGGGCTGTAAGGTTAGTTTCAACTATCGGTATGAAAGGATATAACCACAATACAAAAGAATTTAGAAATGAGGTGGGTCAGTCAATTGATAGAAGCAAAGACGATACAGGTTTTATAAGGCAAATGGCTGCAATTTTAGGAACTAGAGATAGGGTTAAGAAAGTTAGTAATATCAAAATACCAACACTAATAATTCACGGTGACATTGATCCATTAGTTAAGCCTAAAAATGCATTCCATTCCCATAAACTAATTTCTAATAGTGACCTTTTGATGGTTGAAAATATGGGACATTTAATTGAAGAACCTGTTTTTAATAAATTTAAAGACGAACTTATACAACATCTGAATACAAATTGTTAACAAGTAAAGAGAAGATCGCATATGCAACTGGTGCTGTTCCAAATGGCATCAAGGTTGATATGTTTACATTTTTTTTACTTTTTTATTATGGAAATGTAGTAGGTCTTGAGCCTGGGCTAGCTGGTTTGGCCATAGCTATAGCTCTATTTTTTGATGCATTTACAGATCCAATTATTGGATCAATTTCTGATAGAACAAACTCTTCTATCGGAAGAAGACATCCATATTTATTTGCATCAGTAGTTCCGATTGTATTTGGGTATATATTTTTATTTATGCCAAGATCAGATTGGGAATTAACTCAAGCATCTTTGTTTATCTGGATGCTCTCATTTTGCATTATTACAAGATTCGGAATGACATTATTTGATGTGCCTCATAGAGCGCTTGGAGGAGAGATTACAAAAGATTATGACGAGAGAACAGCATTATTTTCTATTCGTGAACTATTTGGCTGGTTAGCAGGACTTTCAAACGCTTTCTTAGGTTACTATGTTTTCTTTGCTTCAACTCCAGAATATTCAAAAGGTCAGCTTAATCCTGATGCTTGGGCTCCTTTTGGTTATACAGGCGCGGCTATTATGGGTCTATTTATTATCATTTCTTCTATATCAACCTTGCGATATGGGACTACTTTATCAACTTGGGAGGGAAGGATAACTATAAAAGATATTTTTCAAGAAATTCGAATGGCATTAACTAACAAAACTTTTGTAATATTCTTTTTTGGATCATTTGGTTTATCTGTAGCTTGGGGTCTTGGAAATACCTTAACTCTCTACATTAATACTTATTTTTGGGAGTTATCTGGAACACAGATTACATTATTTTTACCAATGTATGTCGTATGTGCCTTTTTAGCATTTGCATTAGCTCCAAGATTGGTAAAGCTATTTGAAAAAAGGAGCATAATATTAATATCTATGTTTTTAACTGGAATAATTTATCCAGCACCATTAATACTCGGATATTTTGATTTAACTCCACCAAAAGGGACTTATCAATTAGTAATGTTTTTATGGATATTTATTCTTATTGGTATTACGAATAACATCATTGGCAATATGATTCGCGACTCTATGGTTGCTGATATAGCAGATGAAGTAGAGTTAATTACTAATAAAAGACAAGAGGGTGTTTTATTTGCAGCACTTGGCTTTTTACAAAAGGTTAATACAGGATTTGGAACTGCAATAGCTGGTTTTGTTTTGAGTATTATTGGTTTTACTTCTACAAATCCTTCAGATGATCAAATTTTCTTTTTAATATCAACACAGGGTGGCTTAGTACCTATTATGTTACTAATACCTATAGCTATTTTTTATTTTTATAATCTTGATCGAGAAAAGCATAGATTAATACAAAAGGAACTTAACCTTAAGAAGTCTTAATTGCTTTAATAATTCTTTTCCACATATTTTTTTCAGCATTACTAACTTTAGATACAGATAAATTTAGGAAAAAATTCTTTATATGAAGAAAGATTTCTTCTTTTTTTGTTAGTTTAGCTTTATTAAATTTTTCAGTAAGAATTTTAAGCTGTATTTGATTTCTAATTTTTTCATCTTTTTTTAATGATTCAACATTGCATATCATTTCTATTCTTATGCATGATTCAAGCATTTCATCTTTAGAGTGGGAATCAAACTTATAATCAAATATTTCCTTATATGAATTATCTAAGTTGGTTAAATCAGATAAATCTTTTTTTTCAATAATATATTCGAATAGTTTCTCTAGATCATTAATAGAATCTTTATTTTTCTTATCTTTTTGATCATTACGTAATTTAACAATTTGATTCTGAAGAGATTTATATTCTTTTGTTTTGTTGATGAGATCAAACTTTGGAAGCATTTCTTGCAGATCCTCAATCTCATATTTTTTTAGATCTTTTAAAACAAGACCCAATTCATCAAGTTGAATTTGTTTATTTTTATTTTGCTCCTCAAAAAACCTATCTCCCGATGATATAAATTCTTTCCATAATAGTTTTTCTACTTTATGCGGCAATTTATCTAAAATGTTCCAGTCTTTTTTAAGATTCATATATTTAGAAATATTTTCATCCATATCTTCTGAGTTTATTTTTGATACTGATTCAATGATTTGTTCTTTTTTTATTTTGATTTGCTCGTTTTGCTTTTTTATCTCATCAAGAATCGGTTTTTTTGCATCAATGAAATCTGACTTTAGTTTTCTAAACACATCATCCCTGACAGGCGCATAACCATTCCATAAATCTTCAAATTTTCTTAATTTATTTCTTAGTATCCTAATAGTTGGAAACTTTTTGTTATTTCTTTGAACAAAATCAGTTAGATCTTGAGTTACCTGTTGTTTTTTTGTTGCATTAACCAACTTTTGTTTATTGAGTTCGTCGAAGAATTCTCCACATGGTATCCATGCTTTATCAACATAAGATCTAAATACATTCCACTGTTTTTGCGATGCTGTTTTAGATGTTTGATCTAATGCTTGCCATTGGGCTTGAACTTTATGGATCTCATCTGCCTGTTTACGTGGATTTTTAATGGGATTATCTGCTATTTTTTTTATTTTGCTTACTAGCTCATCTCTTTTTGGGTTAGTAGCAAAAGAGGAAATATCATCAAAATATCTAGAAAGTGCTACTGTTGCATTAAGTTTATGTTTAAGTTTATTTGGAATTTTTCCTTGAATCTTTACAAGTTTAAGAGCTTCTCTTGTAAGTTTTTGTCCATCTCTAATAACACCGCTATCAAATAATTGATTTGCTTTTGATATTAATTCAATAATTTGATCAGTTCTTTCCATTTTTTTTATATATCGCGTTTATAATTATAGTAATGAAAAATAGAATTTTAACAGGTATTACTACTTCAGGCACCCCACACTTAGGAAACTATTTTGGAGCTATAAGGCCAAGTCTTGAATTAGCTAAAGAATCAAAAGACTCTTTCTTTTTTTTAGCAGACTACCATTCGATTATTAAAGTTAATAATCCCCAAGAAGTTACTTCATCTATTGAGAATATTGCTCTTGCATGGCTCTCGAGTGGATTAGATACTAAAAACTCTTATTTTTACAAGCAATCTGATATTAGAGAAATCCTAGAATTAAGTTGGATACTTCATTGTGTAACTGCAAAGGGATTAATGAATAGGGCGCACGCTTACAAATCATTAAAAGAAAATAATGATGATGACAAAGGAATTAACATGGGTTTATTCTCTTATCCAATTCTTATGGCTGCTGACATATTAATGTTTAATTCAACACATGTTCCTGTTGGTCCTGACCAACTACAACATCTAGAGATGACAAGGGATATTGCAAATAGATTTAATCACATATTTGGTGATACTTTTGTTGTACCAGAAGCAATTATTAATGACGATGAATCAATTCCTGGAATAGATGGAAGAAAAATGAGTAAATCATATAACAATGTGATTCCTTTGCTTTGTGACGAAAAAACATTAAAAAAATCAATTATGAAAATTATTACTAACTCACTTGAGCCAGGTGAGCCTAAGGATCATGAAACCTGTAATGTCTTTAATCTTTATCAAAATTTCGCATCAGATGAAGAGATAGCTGAGTTTAAAGAAGAATATGAAAATGGCATATCTTGGGGCGATGCTAAAAATAAGCTTTTTAAGAAAGCTAATGATTCTCTTTTACCTATTCGTGAAAGATATTTTGAATTAAAAGAGCAAAAAGATTTAGTAAATGATCATCTTTCAAATGGAGCAAAAAAGGTTCGTCCATTAGCGCAAGAATTCATTGAAGAAATTCGTTCAAAAATAGGTATCTCTTAATAAAGTGAAGAAACCAATGTTCTGGCTAAAATCAGGTCTTTTTGCTGTTGGTCTTGGTATGTCTTTTGTTTATGCAATCATTCCACCATTAGCAAGAGACTTAGGACTTTCAGAAATACAAGCTTCTTTTATTTTCTCTTTATCTGCTGTTGCTTGGGCAATGACGTCAGCACCATGGGGAAGAGCATCAGATAAATATGGAAGAAGAAATATAGCAATACTCGGATATATTGGATATTCAATATCTATGATCATTCTTATATTGCCTATATATTTAGCGGATAAAAATATTCTTAGTGCTGCATTTGTATTTCCGCTTTTAATTTTAGGTAGAACAATTTACGGATTATTGGGATCAGCTACAAGACCTGCCTCATTTGCTTACATCGCTGATATTACACCTAAAAGTAAGAGAACCAAGAAATTTGCAAGGTTTGAATCAAATTTTCTCTTAGGCACATTGGTTGGTCCACTCTTAGGTGGATATTTGTATTTAATATCAGCACTAGCGCCTTTTATTTTCTTCTCTATCCTGGGAATCGTAGTTGCTATGGGCGTATTCTTCACACTTGAAAACAAGCCAATGGAGGTCTCAGAAATTCCAACATCTAAATTATCAAGACTTGCTCCTACCGTATGGCCATATTTGGTATTTGCATCAGTTTTAAGTCTCTGCTCAGCATCGTTATTGCAATCTATTGGTTTTTATTTGACTGATAATTTCAATAATCTTCAAGATATAACACTATTAATCAGTTTTACATTTGTTCTTTTATCAATATCAACAATCGTTAGTCAAAATATGTTTACTAGCATGTTTAATTTAAATAATTACAAATTATTGATATACGGTTGTTTAATACTTACTATTTCATACTGTGTAATGGCTTTATCAGACTCAATTGCTATATATTTCTCATCAATTATTCTTCATGGAGTTGGTTTAGGTATGGTTAGACCAGCCAATTCATCTGGACTTTCTATTGCTCAACAACCTGAATACCAAGGCGAAGCTGCTGGACATTTGGGATCAGTTCTTCCTATAGGTCATATACTCACACCTATAGTAGCTATGCCTTTGTACATTTATAATAGTTCATTGTTGTACTTTGCAAGCGGAATTTTATGCTTTATTTTGTTTGTTTTTATAGTATTGCACCCAATATTTAAATATAGATATGAAGACTAAAAAAGGACTCTTACTTATAAACCTTGGGACTCCTGATGATCCTGGATATTTAGCTGTCTTTAAATACTTAAGACAGTTCTTAATGGATCCAAAAGTAATTACTGTTCCATACATTCTTAGATTTATTCTAGTTTCACTTATCATCGTTCCTTTCAGAGCTTTTAGTTCTGGAAGGATTTACAAAAAAATATGGACTGAATATGGTTCTCCTCTCATAGTTAATACATCTGCTTTAGCTGATAAAGTGAGTAAAAAAGTACCCAACATAGAGGTTGAATTTGCCATGAGATATCAATCTCCATCTATCGAAGATAAGTTAAAAAAGTTAATCTCTCAGAATCTTGATGAAATTATAATACTTCCTCTATTTCCTCAATATAGCACTGCAACAACCGGATCAGTTTTTGATGAAATCTCTAGAGTTCTAAAAAAACAAAGTGTTACACCGTCTATAAAGTTTATAAATCAATTTTATGAACAAAAATCATTTATAGATTCTTGGGAAGAAAGATTACAGTCTTTTAATGTTGAAGAATATGATCATATATTATTTAGTTACCACGGATTACCTACTAAAGCTGTAGATGATATTTACGAAGATTCGTTATGTGCGGATAATAATTGCGAAAATGAAATAACTAATGAAAACAAGTTTTGCTATAAAGCAACGTGTTATGAAACAACTCGGCTTATCGCAAATAGATTTAATCTTTCTCCAGATAAATACACAGTTTCATTTCAGTCGAGATTAACAAAAAACTGGCTGGAGCCTTTTACAGATGAAGTTCTCGAAAGTTTCCCAGGTAGAGGCATAGAAAAAATACTTGTTCTCTCTCCCGCTTTTACAGCTGATAATTTAGAAACATTATATGAAATAGATGATGAATATAAGGAGTTATTTTTAGAAAATGGAGGTAAGTCTTTAACTATGGTACCTTCACTAAATGATTCGTCTAAATGGGCAGATTCAATAGTAGAAATTATAGATGCATAGGGAGGAAATATGTTCAAAGATGATTTACTGAAAGATAAAAGGATTTTAGTTACTGGAGGTGGCACTGGTCTTGGGAAAGAAATGGCAACTCACTTCGCAAAACATGGTGCTCAAGTTTATATTTGTGGAAGAAGAGGAAATGTACTAGAAGATACAGCTAATGAACTCAATGAAAAATATGGTGTTGATGTAAAACATGAACCTTTGGATATTAGATCGCCACAAGATGTTGATGACTATATTGGTAGAATTTTTGATGAAGGTCCTCTTGATGGCCTTGTAAATAATGCTGCAGGTAATTTTATATCTCCAACAAAAGATTTATCTTCAAGAGGGTTTGATGCAATTGCAAACATAGTTTTTCATGGAACTTTTTATGTAACTCATTCAGTTGGTAAGCGATGGATAGAGCAAAAATGTAAAGGTTCAATAATTTCTATACTTGCTACATGGGTATGGACAGGATCTGCTTACGTTGTACCTTCAGCAATGTCAAAAACTGGACTAGATGCAATGACAAAATCATTGGCTGTTGAATGGGGTCCATATGGAATTAGACTAAACTCTATTGCTCCTGGGCCTTTCCCAACAGAAGGTGCTTGGGCTAGGCTAAGTCCTAAGGGAGATATAAGTGAAGATACCTATAAAGCTATTCCATTGGGAAGAGCAGGAAAAATGGAAGAATTACAAAATCTAGCAACCTTTTTAATGGCTGATGGTTGTGAATATCTTACTGGACAAACTATAGCCCTTGATGGTGCTCAGTATTTGAGTGGTGGAGGAACTTTCTCTAATTTATCAGAACTTTCAGACAATGATTGGACTGAAATAAGAGATATAATAAGAAAAGCTAACAATAAAGATAAAAAGAATAGATCTTAATTTAGCTTGGAGGATATTATGGAAAATCAAAGGTCAATGGAAGAAGTTCTTAAACTTCAAAGAGAGCATTTCTTAAATGAAGGTCCGCCTTCATATGAATTAAGAATAGATCGATTAGACAGAGTTCAAGATATAGTTATTCAAAATAAAGAAAGAATAACTGAAGCATTAAACACTGACTTTGGAGCAAGGTCACCTAATCAATCCCTAATATCTGATGTTTATGGTGTTCTTCCTGCATTTACCCATGCAAAAAAACATTTAAAGTCCTGGATGAGGGATGAGAAGAGAAAATCTAACTTCCCATTTGGATTAATGGGAGCTAAGTCATATATCCACAGAGAGCCGCTTGGAGTTGTTGGAATGATATCTCCATGGAACTTTCCAATGTATTTATCTCTTGCTCCTTTAGCTGGAATCTTTAGTGCAGGTAATCAGGTAATGCATAAGCCAAGTGAATTTACTCCTATTACTTCTGAACTTCTAAAAGAAATTTGTGATAGTGCTTTTGATGAAACTGAATTTGCTACATTTCTAGGTGGCCCAGAAGTTGGTGCCGCTTTTACTCAGCTTAAGTTTGATCATTTGCTATTTACAGGAAGCGGAAATATCGGTAAGCATGTAATGCGTGCTGCCTCTGAAAATCTAGTTCCATTAACGTTGGAGCTTGGAGGAAAATCTCCAGTTATAGTTAGTGATTCTTCAGATATAGATATAACAGCAAGAAGAGTAATGTTTAATAAGACTCTTAATGCAGGACAAATATGTCTAGCACCTGATTATGTTTATGTACACGAAACAGAGAAGGATAATTTTGTTGAAGCATGCAAAAATCAAGTTAATGAATTTTATAGCGATCTTAAATATAACCCTGATTACACATCAGTAATAAATGAAAAACATTATGACAGATTAAATGGTCTTCTCTCAGATGCTGAAGATCATGGTGCAAAGCTTGTAGAAATTAATCCAGCAAATGAAGATTTTTCTCAACAAGAGTCACATAAAATCCCTCCAACACTTGTTTTAAATCCAACTGACGAAATGCAAATAATGAAAGAAGAGATTTTTGGTCCATTACTTCCAATTAAGACTTACAAGGACATAAATGAACCAATTAACTATATAAATAAAAATGATAAACCATTGGGATTATATTATTTTGGAAACAATAAATATGAAGAAGCGATGGTTATTAATTCAACAACCTCTGGTGGAGTTACAGTAAATGACATTATGGGACATATTCAACAAAATGAATTAGGTTTTGGAGGAGTGGGTCCATCGGGAATGGGTAAATATGACGGCTTTGATGGATTTACGAACTTTTCAAATAATAAACCAATTTATAAGCAAATAGGATTCGGTTTAGATAAATTACTTGATGCTATAAGACCTCCTTACAAGAGTAGTATTGAAGACGTCCTAAAAAAACTATTAAAGTAATGTTAAAGCTTGCAGCCTCTCTTGGCCTAAAGTATTTTAGATCAAGCAAAGGAGCCTTCGTATCCTTTACTTCAATTATGGCTGTAATAGGTTTAACTATCGGTGTAGCGGCCCTCATTATTGTTACATCAGTCATGAATGGCTTTGAAAAAGAGCTTAGAGATAGAATATTAGGTGTAATACCTCACGTATTAATTCATTCAAAAGAACCTATTTCTGATTATCAGTTACTAATTGATCAAATAGAAAAAAAACCAGATGTTGTGGCAGCAGCACCATTTATTCAATCTCAGGCATTAATTTCTATTGGTAATAGATCAAAGGGAATTGCTCTAACTGGAATAGATGTGAAGAAAGAGTCTGAAGTTTCAATACTTCCCGATAATATGTTAATGGGCTCCTTAGAATCATTGAATGATAATGAAATCATTCTTGGATATTGGTTAGCAGCTCATTTGGGAACTTCTATTGGTGATGAAGTGAATATAACAACTTCAGAAATGAGATCATCTATTATTGGATCCTTCCCTAGAAGTTTTAAATTTATTGTTTCCGGTATTTTTGAACTAAAGGCTGAACCAGATCAGAATTTAGCTTTGATTACTCATAATTCAGCTCAAAAAATTAAAGGATTTAAGGATACAACAGAAAATATAAGAATAAAGGTTACAGATATTATGAATTCAAGAGTTATTGGTTCAGATATTGTTTTAGAAATATCTACTCAAGATACCATATATGCATCGTCAACCTGGGAAAAAACTCACGGAACCTTATTTCAAGCTGTCCAATTAGAAAAATTGATAATAGGCATTTTAGTATTCTTAATTATTGGTGTAGCTGCTTTTAATGTTCTTTGTACTACAATTATGAGTGTTAGATCAAAAGAAAGAGAGATAGCTATTCTCAAAACAATTGGTGCATCCGACCTCACAATTGTAAGTATTTTTATCTTTCAAGGTTTATATATATCAATATTGGGAATCATTTCAGGCCTTCTTTTGGGAATCTTAATAACATTAAATCTTGATCCATTAATTAACTTTATTGAAACATTAATTAATAGGTCATTATTGGATAACTACTTCATAAATTATTTTCCATATTCTTTTAATTTTAATCAAATAACTTTAGTTCTACTTTCATCATTTCTTTTATGTTTTGTTTCTTCTGTTTGGCCATCAACACGAGCAGCCAAATTGAATCCTAATGAGGTGCTCAGACATGAATAAGATTTTTACAGAAGATTTATCGAAAACTTTTATTACAGATGGAATTAAGAATTCTGTATTGCGTGATATTAATTTCTCTATATCTCAAGGAGAAACATGCTCAATAATAGGTGCTTCAGGATGTGGTAAATCTACTTTTCTGCACCTTTTAGCTAAATTAGATGATTATTCGTCAGGAAAAATTTTCTTTAATGAAATAAATTATAATAATTTAAATTCAGATTCATCAGCAAGCTTAAGGCTTGATAATTTTGGTTTTGTATATCAATTTCATCACCTTCTTGAAGATTTTAATGCCTTTGATAATTGCAAAATTGTTCAAGATCTAAATAGTAATAAAAATAATCCAAATATTGATGAACTCTTATTCAGTGTTGGCTTAAAAGACAAATCTAAATCTTATCCATACCAACTTTCTGGTGGTGAGAAACAAAGATTAGCAATCGCAAGAGCTTTGTCAAATAATCCAAATTTCTTAATTATGGATGAGCCAACTGGTAATCTTGATAATAAAACATCTCAACTTATTCAGGATTTAATAATGAATATTTCAAGAAATAATGAGATTGGAATTATTCTGGCAACTCATGATTTAAATTTTGCTAATATGATGGATACAGTTTATGAAATTTATGATGGGAGCTTAAGAAAAGTTAATGAGTGATATTTTCATAGCAGGTGGATGGTTTATGTGGCCTCTCTTGGCTTGCTCTATAACTATAATCTCAATATCAATTGAAAGATTTTGGATGTTGCAAGAAAGACTTGTTTCTCCATCAGGCCTTAATAAGCAGGTTCTGAATTTAATTGATAGAGACCTTTTAGACGATTATCAGGAAAGGGCAATAGCAGATATTTCGTCATTAGGAGACCTTTTAATAACTGTTCATAAATATAAAGAATTGTCTCGAGATTTACTTGAATCTAAATTAGAGGAAAAATCAATTGAAATTAAATATAAACTTGAGAGAAATCTTTCAATGCTTGGAGTGGTTTCAACTATCTCTCCTCTTCTAGGTCTCTTAGGGACTGTTGTCGGAATGATAACTGTTTTTTCAACTTTTCAATCCTCAGGTGCAGCATCACCAGACTTATTAGCAAGCGGTATTTCGCAAGCTCTCATCACAACTGCATTTGGCTTAATGATTGCAGTTCCAGGACTTATTTTACATAGACACTTTGAGCAAAAAGTTAACAAATTAATGATTTTGTTACAAAGTAAAACCTCATCATTTATTGATAATTTTTAAATGAAATTTGCACTAACATCAAATAAGAATCCAAGTATAGAAATTACTCCACTAATCGATATTGTATTTATTTTAGTTATCTTCTTTGTTGCTACCTCAAAGATAACAGATTCACAATTTCTTGATTTAGACCTGCCAACCACAGAATCATTTAATGTAGAGACATCTTCGCTATCTAACCAAATATATGTTTTTAATGACAATACTGTAATCTTCAATAATAAATCATACCTTGTTAGTAACGATGCTTTAAAAAATGCACTTTTAAATGAATTAATTGTCGAAGATACAATTATTCTAAGTATAGAAGGGGATGTTACTCATAAAATAACTATAGAACTTATGGACTTTTTACAAAAAAATTCTTTTTCTGACGTTCAAATTAGGACTTTATCAAAATGAAACAAAATTCATTAAGAAGATTATTTTCTTACTCTTGGAGATATAAATGGTCTTTCCTAATAAGTATTTTTGGTTTTATTTTATTTGCATCAGCTGATATAGCAGCAGTTGAATGGATTAGGCAAATTATTGGTTTCATTAATGATAACTCAGAGGATAAACAGCAACTTCTTGCCTTATCTTTAATTGGAATTGCTCTTGCACGAGGATTGGGTTTCTTTATTGGTAATTACTTTATGGCTAGAGTAGGATTTGGAGTTGTTTATCATCTTCGTGATGAACTATTTAAAAAGTTACATCAGCTACCAAAAAAATATTTTGATCAAAATCAGTCTGGTCAACTAATTAATAGAATTACATTCACAACAACCCAAGTATCTGGTGCAGCATCTAATGCTATTAAAACCCTAGTCAGGGAAGGATTTTTATTAATAGGGTTATTCTTTTATATGATCTATCTTAACTGGAAGTTAACGTTACTTCTTATTGTTACAGCACCTTTAATTGCAATAATTGTTTATTTTGCTGGTAAAAGGCTAAGAAGACTTGCAAAAAAAATACAAACAGCAATGGGTGATGTTACTCATATTGCTTCAGAAGCCGTAAATGGCCATGTTGAAATTAAATCATTTGGTGCTGAAGAGTATGAGAACAGCAGATTTGCAGATGCTAACTCTTCAAATAGAGTCCAGAATCTAAAACTTGAAGCTACTAATAATTTAGCAACACCAATAATACAATTTTTAGTTTCTATATCCCTTTCCTTAGTTGCATATTTTGCATTAGGTTCATCTTTAGGAATAACACTTGATGCAGAAACCTTTGTAGCATTTTTTACTGCTGCAGGTTTGATGGCAAAACCTATAAGACAGTTATCTAGTATTAATGGGGTTATACAAAAGGGATTAGCTGCTGCAAATGAGATATTTGATCAATTAGATTTTGATGATGAAGTTAATACTGGAGATACAACGAAACCTATTGATGGTGTTATAGAGTTTAAGGATGTTTCTTTTGGATATACAGGAGATAAAAATATATTAAATAACATAAATTTAACTGTTAATAAGCATGAAACAATAGCATTTGTTGGTAAATCGGGATCGGGAAAATCTACATTAGCTAATCTTATTTCTAGATTTTATTCGGATTATACTGGACAGATATTAATAGATGGGATTCCAACCAATGAATATGATTTAAGTTTTCTTAGAAAATCTATATCAATTGTTACTCAGTCACCAACTTTATTTAACGACACTATAGAAAGAAATATAGCCTATGGTGATGACGAATTTGATACTGAGAGAGTAATGGAGTCTGCTAGATTAGCTGGATGTTTAGATTTTATAGAAAAACTACCAGAGGGCATAAATTCAGAAATAGGTGATGATGGTGTACTACTGTCAGGCGGTCAAAGACAAAGGCTTGCTATAGCAAGAGCTTTTTATAAAAATTCTCCAATTATTATTCTCGATGAGGCAACGTCTGCTCTTGATACTGAATCGGAAGAATTAGTGCAAGAGTCACTTGAAAAATTAATATCTGATAGAACCACGATAGTTATAGCTCACAGATTATCAACCATTGAAAGTGCTGATCAAATAGTAGTATTGGATAATGGTCTTATATCGCAACAAGGAAAACATTCAGATTTAATTGAAGAAGAGGGCATATACGCTTCACTATATAAAAATGTTCCAATTGAAAGTAAGAAATCATCTTCAACATCCTTACAAAAAGTTTCATATTTACAGCCAATTGACGATGTTGAAAATAATTCCAGTTTTGTAATAAATGCTTGGTATCAAAAACATTTATGGCTGTATCTTCTCTTACCATTCTCATGGATTTTTACTTTTCTAACTAATAGACGAAGAAGAAAATATCTTAAAAACCAAATTTCTTCATTTAAAACAGATATTCCAGTAGTTGTTGTTGGAAATATAAATATAGGTGGAACAGGTAAAACACCTCTAGTTAAGTATATTGCTTCAAAACTAAAAGAGAGGGGTTTTAAGGTTGGAATTGTCTCAAGAGGCTATGGCGGTAACTTTTCAGGAACACTTAGAGTTGATGATAATACTGAATATAAGAAATCAGGTGATGAAGCGCAAATGCTTGCTAATTTAAATGTTCCTTTATATTTAGATAAAAATAGACCAAGAGCAATTCAAAATCTTATAAATGAAAATGATTGTGATGTAATTTTATCTGATGATGGTCTTCAACATTATAAAATGTATCGAGATATTGAAATTATCGTTATAGATGGATCTAGAAGACTTGGCAATGGTTTAACATTCCCAGCAGGACCTCTAAGAGAATCATCAAAAAGATTAAAAACAGGAAACTATATTATCAATAATGGTGGACCAACTGAGGATGGTGAAATTCTAATGACCCTACAGCCAAGTAAATTTGTGCATTTAAATACAGGTAAATCATATGATATTGATAAATGGCCTATGCATAATCAACTACATGCGGTTGCTGGTTTAGGTAATCCTGGTAGATTTTTTGATACCTTATCTCAACTAAATTTTGATATCGAAAGACATCCATTTCCTGATCATCATCAATTTGAAGAAAGCGATCTTGAATTTCTTGATCATCATCCAATAATAATGACTGAAAAAGATGCAGCTCGTTGTAAAAATTTTGAAAATCCAAGAATCTGGTATTTAACTGTCGAGCCAAAAATAGAAGAATCATTTATTAATGATCTAGAATCAAGAATACGATCTTTACCAAGCGATGAATGATTTTATCGTAATAATTCCTTCAAGACTTTCTAGCACAAGACTTAAAGAAAAAGCTCTTCTAGACTTAAATGGAAAGAGTTTGATTGAAAGAGTTTATCTTAGAGCCATTCAGAGCAATGCTAAAAAAGTTTTCATAGCAACTGATTCAAAAAAGATTGAGGATCACGTAAAAAAATTTACACCTAATGTCATTTTAACCTCAAAAGATCATGAGTCTGGAACTGATAGAGTTCATGAATGTGCTGCAAAATTAGATATTAGTGATGACATGGTCATTGTTAATGTTCAAGGTGATGAACCATTTATAGATCCAGAAACAATAAACAAAACAGCAGATATAATTTTTAAAAATAAAAATGCATCTGTTGGTTCAGCATGTACGTTGTTCAAGGATAATGATTTTAATGATCCTAATAATGTAAAAGTTTATTTATCAGACTCAAATAGAGCTATAAATTTTTTACGAAATGTTGATTCAATCGATCTCTCGAAGATTAAAGCAAAGTATTTTCAACATGTAGGTATATATTCATACAATTATGAAACTTTAACTACTTTTGTTTCATTACCCAGATCTAAAAATGAGATTTCTGAAAGCCTTGAGCAATTGAGATTTTTAGACAATGGACATGAGATCTATTTAGTTGAAATTGAAGAATTAAGTATAGGAATTGATACCGAGACTGATTACAAAAAAGCTTTAAAGATTCTTAATAATAATGACTAAATACGAAATAAAGATTAAAAACTCTTTAAATCTTCCTTGTCACACAAATACGCTATATGAAATTGAATCAACTGAAGATCTTCTTAAAGTTGATTACAACAAATATGATGAATTATTGATTATAGGCGAATGTACAAATTTAGTTCTTCCTACAAAACTAAATAAAAAGGTAATTAAATCAAACAATACAAAAGTTAATAAAATATCATCAACCTTGTATAGAGTTGGATCTGCAGTAAATTGGAATGATTTTGTATTAAGTGTTATTGAAGATAATAGATTTGGTATTGAAAATTTAATAGGTATTCCTGGATCTGTAGGTGCAGCACCAGTCCAAAACATAGGGGCATATGGAGTTCAGGTTTCTGATTTTATTAAAAGCATCAATGTTTATGACTTTGAAGATAAAACTTTTAAAAAACTTCTAAAAGATCAATGTGACTTTGGCTACAGATCTTCAATTTTTCAAACTAAACCATATTTTATTATTGATATTGATTTTGAATTTAATCATATTGAAAAACTGAATATGAATTATGAGGGTATAAGACACCTTATTAATAGTAAAGAAAAAGATATAACATCTATAACCTCAAAAGAACTAGGTGCGATTATCTGTGAGTTACGGGATTCAAAGCTGCCTAACCCTAAAGTAGTACCAAATGCTGGAAGCTTTTTTAAAAATCCTATAATTAATGAAAAGGATATTTCATACAATAACTTTAAAAAAGAAGATTTAATAATATGGGATCATGATAAACCAAATGTAAAAGTTGGAGCAGGAAGACTTATTGAGCTTATTAAAAGCACTTTAAATCATGAAGCTATTGATAATTTACATTCAAGTCATGCACTAATAATTACCAACAAAAACAATATTAGTTATGATGACATAATAAAAATCTCTCAAGACATTCAATCAAAAGTCTATAAAGAGTTTAATATTCTCTTAGAGATAGAACCAACGATTATATAGAAATGATTTATGCAGCTTTAGCTCATTTATTTGCTGTTATGAGTCCAGGACCAGATACAGCAATAATTATTAGAGAGGTTTCACTTAATAAAAGAAGGGGGGGATTATTCTGTGCTTTTGGGATTGGAGTTGGAATATTAATTCATTGTTACTTGGCAATATTTGGCATATCAACTCTATTAGTTTCAAATAATATTGCTGGTGATCTAATATCTATGTTTGGGTCTTTTTACTTGATATTTATAGGTATCTCATCATTTAAAAGTGAATCGCAGACATCTGAAAAATCCCAATTAATGTCTAGCAGCTTCATAAATGGATTTATTACAAACATTTTTAATATAAAAGCTTTTATTTTCTTTATTTCATTATTTTCAATCATTCTTAATGATGATATTTCATCTATTGGAAAAATTTTTGTTCCTATCTACTTTGCAGTAGCTACTTCTTTATGGTTTTCATTCTTAACCATAGTTCTTACACATGAGAATATTCAAAAGAGATGGGAGCCAGTTCAAGAAATTATCAATAAGATTGCAGGATCTATCCTTATTGGTCTTGGATGTTTAATTCTGATAAATATATTTTTCTAGAATAACTCCAATAACATGCAGCGAACTGAACCACCACCAATTTTTTCAATTGTGGGAATATTTATGTCTACGATATCGTAATATTTTTCAATAAATCTTTTTTGTAATAAATCGAAAGCTTTAAGACCAGATGAAGATATTAAAAATTTAGCTTCGTTATTAATATTTCTTACTACTATGGCATTCCCTGAAAAATTTTTGACCTGCTCTATAGATAAATTGAGAATCTTATGAGTTTTTTCAATATTAGATAGTAAGTTTTTAGAGTCGTAAATTGAATCAAAACATATGCCAGCAAATTTATTTGTAATAAACATCAGAACATTTGTATGGTAAGTGGGTATTTTATCTATATAGCTTTTAAAATGAACAAGATCATATCCTCTAAGTTGAGACCATTTTAAAGCTAAATTTACGTTTGATCTTTTTGATTCAGCCATATATGCGGTTTTGTTAACTCTATCTAAAACCAAAGAACCCGTTCCCTCTAAAAAAACATTTTCTGCTTCATATTCAGTTAAATCATTTTTAAGTGAATAGTTTGTATTTAAAAAATTTATGTTTGAGTTTGATCTTTCTAGACGTCTATAAGGAGATTGCATACTAAATAAGTCATAAGTTCCATCATCAAAAGTTACAACCCAATTATTAGGATATATGCTATCAGGTGAATTTTTTGGACTCTTTAGAATATTAAATGAGATTCTATTTTTTTCTAATGTGCTTATTAAGTTATCAAACTCTTCAAAAATCTTTAACTTATTAAATTGAACATCATTTTGAAAAACATTTGTATCAAACGTCTCTGTATTAAAATTAAAATTTGATGGCTCAACTAGAGCTAATTTATTTGCTGATTGATCCAAGAATTTATATTTTCCTCAAGAACATAAAGAGGTATGCCTCCATGTTTCAAAACCTCATGATGGAATTCTTTAATATCAAACTCATTACCTAACTTATTCTCAGAAATAGCTCTAAGTTCCTTTATTTTAAGTTCACCAATTTTGTATGCCAATGCTTGACCAGGCCAATTAATATACCTATCAATTTCATTTATGACATCCTGTTTTGTTTTTGCTGCATTGTCTAAGAAATATTCTATTGCTTGTTGTCTTGACCATCCTTTGTAATGCATACCTGTATCAACAACAAGTCTTACTGCTCGCCACATTTCATATGTTAGCTGACCAAATTTTGAATATGGATCTTTATACATCCCTAAATCTTCACCTAAACTTTCAGCATATAAACCCCATCCTTCAACGAATGCAGTATAGCCCCCATATTTTCTAAAGTTCGGTAAATCTAATTCCATCGTATAAGCAATTTGTAAATGATGACCTGGCATTGCCTCATGGAGTGATAGCGCTTCTATTTCATATTTAGGTCTAACCTCAGGCATATATAGGTTTACATAGTAATATCCAGCTCTTGAACCATCAGCAGCAGGTCTTTGATAGTAGGCTGTTGTAGTATCAGGAGCACTCTCCATTGGTATAGGTTTTAATCCATATGGCATAGAAGGCAAGTCTTTAAATAATTTAACCAACAAAGGATCTATTCTTTTAGAAGTAGCAAGATATTCAGTAAATAGCTCTTCACCTGTTTCAAAGTAAAACTGGCTATCTGTCCTTAAAAAGTTTAAGAATTCATCAAAACTTCCATTCCATTGAACTTGATCCATAATCTTAAACATCTCATTCTTTATCCTTTTTACTTCACTTAGTCCAATATTATGTATTTCATCTGGGGTGAGATCGGTAGTTGTAAATTGCCTAGCGATGAGTTCATAGTATTGTGAACCATTTTTAATATCACTAATCCCTATTGTGTCTCTACAATTGGGATAATAAGAATTTTCAAAGAAATTTAATAACTTTACATAAGAGGGTATTACGACATTGGTTATAGTAATTTGCGCTTGTTCTCTTATTTGTTCTTGTTCTTGATTTGATATTTCATCTGGTAAAACCTCAAATGCATCATAGAAGGGACTATTTATATAAGAATCAACATTTTGTAATTTTATTTGATTTAAGACTCTACTCATTAAAACTTTAGGCGGCATGACTTGATTTTCAATACCCCGGTTTGCTAGTGCAATATATTGATCTATTACATCATCAAGTTTTTCAAGACGAGTAATCCAATCCATATATTGTTGAAAATTACGAAGAGGTAATGTTTCTGCTGTTTCGTGTTGCAGTTGAATACCGCCTCTATGACTGAATGGTAATAAATGTATTTGATATTGATGTTTATCTGCAGAGTTTTTGTAACCATCTAAAAATAATCGATAGTTTAATTTATTTTCATCTGAAAAATCATCAACACTCATCATCTCAAGCTCTTGTATAACTTTTAATGTATGTTCATGATCTTTATTTATTTTCTCAATTGAGTAATCAGGCCATAGTGTGTTAAAGCGTAAATCTCCCATATAGGATGCATAGATAGGGTTATCTTCTATTGATTTAGCAAATTCTTTATCTAGAAGTTCTAAAAATTTTTGCTCATCATTATTTTTAGAAAAGAAATTTGGTATCAGAGATAAATTAAAAGCAACAATTAAACCTAGTGATAGCAATCCTGTATAAAGAATGTATCTAAGTTTAAACATTACATATTAAGATAATTTGGACCACCCATACCTTCAGGTGTTACCCAAGTAATATTCTGCGATGGGTCCTTAATATCGCATGTTTTACAATGAACACAATTTTGAGCATTAATAACAAATTTATTTTGGTTATTCTCATTAACAACCTCGTAAACTCCTGCAGGACAATATCTCTGAGCCGGCTCAGCATATTTGGGTAAATTTACACTTATTGGGATATTTTCATCTCTTAATTTTAAATGACATGGCTGATCTTCCTCATGTGTAGTATTCGATAGATAGACAGAACTAAGTTTATCAAAAGATATAACCCCATCTGGTTTGGGATAATTAATTTTAGGCATCTTAGATGCGTCTTCTAAGCAAGCATAATCTGGAGTAGGGTGATTTAAAGTAAATGGTAGATTGCCTCTAAAAATAAATTGATCTATAGCCGCTAAGATAGGGCCAAATAAATTACCAAATTTATGTAATAACGGACCAAAGTTCCTTGCTTTGTATAGTTCTTTCTGAAGCCAGGACTTTTGAATTCTATCTTCATAAAGAACAAGATCTGAACCAATATTATTGTTTTCTATTGCATCATGTATTACTTCAGCAGCAATCATCCCGGATTTCATTGCTGTATGAGTACCTTTAATTTTAGGGAAATTGAGTGTCCCCGCATTATCACCAATAATAAGTCCACCATTAAATGACATTTTTGGCCGTGACTGGAAACCACCTTTTATGAGCGCTCTTGCACCATAAGCCACTCTGGTTCCATCTTTTAGAAGCTTAGATATACCAGAATTATGCTTCCATTGTTGAAATTCATCATAAGGACTTAGATAAGGATTCTTATAATCTAATGGAACTACGTAACCCATATAGAGTTGATTATTTTTACCATGGTAACAATAAGATCCAGATGCTGTACCTTTAGCTGGCCAACCTGCTGTATGCATTACGGTCCCTTCTTTATGTAATTCAGGTTTGATATCCCATATTTCTTTAAAACCTATCCCATAATGTTGTGGATCTTTACCTTGATCTAAATTAAATTTTTTAATTATCTGCTTACCAAGATGACCTCTACAACCTTCAGAAAGGACAGTGTATTTTGCTCTTAGCTCCATACTAGGCTGGTATGATGATTTTTTTTCACCATCCTTACTAACACCCATTTCACCAGTAACAATTCCCTTCAGCTGATCATTTTCAATAATTATTTCAGAAGCAGTAAAGCCAGCAAATATTTCAACTCCAAGTGACTCTGCTTCTTTTGCGAGCCATCTACAAAAATTAGCAAGACTCATAATGTAATTACCATGATTGTTGAAATTTGGCATAAAAAATCCTGGCAGAGGAACGGGTATGGATATATTTTCATTTACAAGGTACTTAACAACATCTTTCTTTACGGGTGTATCAAGTGGTGCCTCCTTATCCTTCCAATCTGGTATAAGCTCATTGAGAGCTGTAGGCTCAAATACATTCCCAGATAAAATATGAGCGCCAACCTCAGATCCCTTTTCAATAACGCATATCGAATGATTTGTATTATTTTTTTTATTTAATTGAGCAAATTTTATAGCTGTAGATAGTCCTGCAGGTCCAGCACCCACAACAAGGACATCATATTCCATTACATCACGTTCCATAAATACTTCCTAAGCTCTTTAGAAATTGTGTAAAAAGCATTACAATTATAGCCGCAAAACCCTTTAAACTTAACATATTATGAAAATACTAGTACCTATAAAAAGAGTAGTCGACTATAACGTAAAGGTAAGGCCATTATCTGATAATTCAAATGTTGATCTCAATAATGTAAAGATGTCAGTTAACCCCTTTTGTGAAATTGCTGTCGAAGAAGCAGTTAGATTAAAGGAATCTGGTCAAGCTTCGGAAGTAGTTGTTGTAACTGTTGGGGGTGATGAATCTCAAGAACAGCTAAGAGCATGTCTTGCACTTGGTGCAGATAGAGCAATTTTAGCTCAATCCGAGGGTTTACTAGAGCCACTAGCTATTGCAAAAGTTTTAACCAAAATAGTTGAATCTGAAAATCCTAATCTTATAATTTTAGGCAAGCAAGCAATTGACGGAGATAATAACCAAACTGGTCAAATGCTAGCTTCATTGCTTGATATGCCCCAAGCTACTTTTGCATCCGAACTTAAAGTTGAAGAGGACAATGCATTAGTTACTAGAGAAATTGATGGTGGTTTACAAACAATAAATGTAAGTCTTCCAGCAGTTGTTACAACGGATTTAAGGCTTAATGAGCCAAGATATGCATCATTGCCAAATATTATGCAAGCAAAGAAAAAAGAACTTTCCATTCAAAATGTTTCTGATCTTGGCCTAGATGTATCCAATAGAACGTCAATTCTTTCAGTTGAATTGCCACCAGTACGTGAAGCCGGTGTAATGGTTGATACGGTTGATGAATTAGTTGAAAAATTAAAAAATGAAGCAAAGGTAATAACATGAGTATATTAGTAGTAGCAGAACACGATAATAGTGAAATTAAAGGTTCAACCCTTAACACAGTAACAGCTGCATCAGAAATTGGTGGAGATGTATCAATATTAGTTGCTGGATCAGAATCATCATCAGTTGCAGAACAAGCTGCGAAGATTTCTGGTATTAGTTCTGTTATTCATGTTGACGATCCAATATATAAAAACTTCTTAGCTGAAGATTTAGGTAACTTAGTTGTTTCTGTTGCAGACGGATTTAATTACATACTCGCACCTGCAACAACTTTCGGTAAGAATTTTCTTCCCAGAGTAGCAGCTAAATTAGACGTTCAACAGATATCAGATATTATTTCAGTTGAAGATGCTGACACATTTAAAAGACCAATTTACGCAGGAAGTTGCATTGCAACTGTTAAATCAACTGATTCCGTCAAGGTAATAACTGTAAGAACAACAGCATTTGATGCATCACCCATGGTAGATTCATCAGTAAATGTTGATGTTGGTGCTGTTGTTGATTCTTTAAATAATTCAAAGTTTGTTAGCGACGAAATTGCCGAGAGTGATAGACCAGAACTTACAGCTGCTGATGTAATTGTTTCTGGTGGAAGAGCATTAGGCTCATCTGAAAATTTTAAAATCATCGAAGCACTTGCTGATAAATTGGGCGCCGCAGTTGGAGCCTCTAGGGCCGCTGTTGATGCTGGCTATGTTCCAAATGATTATCAAGTTGGACAAACAGGTAAAATAGTTGCACCTTCTTTATATATAGCTATTGGTATTTCTGGTGCTATTCAACATTTAGCTGGAATGAAGGACTCGAAGGTAATAGTTGCGATTAATAAAGATGAAGATGCACCAATTTTTCAAGTTGCAGACTATGGTCTTGTCGGTGATTTATTTGAAGCAGTACCTGAATTAACTGACTCTGTATAATTAGATGGAATTCCTCTTTCAGGGGTTATCTCAAGAAAGCTTATGGTTAGTCGTAGTCTTTTATGACTTGTTACTAGTTGTAGTTCTTTATAAATTTTTTGGAAAATATGGTTTATATACGGCTGTAATTTTAGGCATTATTCTGGGCAATCTGCAAGGTGGTAAGGTTTCTGAATTTGTTATTTTTGATGCTACGTTTACTGTAAGTATGGGCGCAATTCTTTATTCAGGAATTTATTTTTCAACAGACCTTCTAAATGAAAAATATGGTAAAACTGAAGCCAACAGGGCAGTTAATCTTGGATTTTTTGCAAACATTGCTGTCCTACTAACACTTCTTTTAAGTTTACTATTCAAACCCTCTGATTTAACTGGTTCAGCATTAGAAGTTCATAATGCTCTATCAGTCATCGCCTCATATTCACCAGCTTTTATAATAGGCTCTCTGACTGCTTACTTTATAAGTCAAAAATTTGATGTTTGGTTTTTCAATTATCTTAAAACTATTACACAAGGTAAATATCTTTGGTTGAGGAATAATCTTTCAACCATTACTTCACAATTACTTGATACCTTTATTTATACTTTTACCTGGGTGATAGCAACAGACTTGAGTATATATGAGGCTTTTTACATAGCTTTATCTAAATATATTTTTAAAATATTTATTGCGTTGATAGATACAATATTTATTTATGGCGTTAGGAATATAAATCCGTTAGTTAAAAATGACGAATAGGTCCATTACCCGAACCAAAATTAGGGGCTTTTTTAATACCATTTTGAACATATTCAATAGAAATTCTTATTGAATCTTTTAAATTAATACCTAAACCTATGTTTGTGGCAATTGCTGATGCTAAAGAACAGCCTGTTCCATGAGTATTTGTACTATTAATTTTTTTAGATTCAAATATATGTTCATCACCATTAGAAGTAATCAAGACATCACTTATATTGTCTGAATTTCCATGACCGCCTTTAACTAATACATTTTTACATCCAAGTTTTAATAATTTCTTTCCTGCATCTATCTGATCCTCAAGATTATTAATTTTCTTTTCATTAAGTATTTCAGCTTCATGTATGTTGGGAGTTATTAAAAAAGATTTACTTACAAGATTATTTTTAATTGACGTTATTACTTCATCACTTACAAGAACATCTCCTGATGTAGCTACCATAACTGGATCTAAAATAATTTTGTGGTTAGAGATGTTCATACTTATATATTCAATAATTTCTTCATCAGCTAGCATTCCTATTTTTATAACATCAGGCGAGAGGTCACTATTTATAGAATTAATTTGATCTATGACTATTTGCTTTGGTAATGGATATATTGATTGAACGCCGATTGTGTTTTGTGCAGTAATAGCTGTAACCACAGTCATTGCATATCCTTTAAAAAATGTAGTTGCCTTAATATCTGCTTGAATTCCAGCACCACCACCCGAATCTGATCCAGCAATAATAAGGACTTTTGGTATAAATGACACTTTGTGATTATAAAAAAAACGCCTATCGAAAGATAGGCGTTTAATGGATTGTTATAACTAATTAGTCGTTTGTTTTAACCCATAGTGGAATGACAGCAATACCAAGAGCTGCTACTAACATTAACATGCCGCCAACTCTGCCTATTGGATTACCACCATCAGCCATTTGTGATAAAAATGCTTGTGATGCTGGACCAAGATCTATATCACCATTAGCCATATCTAATGCAGCTAATGCAGAAGCTTGTGCTTCATATGATCCACCGATGTTGCCATAAACAACTAGACCCGAAAGGAAAACACCAACTGCAAATGCAGTAACAAATACTTTTCCTAAAAGGTTTACATTCTTTTCTAATGAAACACTACTAAATCTTGCTGCAACCCATACAGCTAAGACAATAGCTAGAAATCCGGTAGCATTTGCTGCTCTACCAGTATTAAAAGTATTCCACATAGCTATTTCAGCCATTGCGCTTTGAACTAAAGCTTCTTCCATTTTAATCCTCCTTAAATGTGAAGTAAGTACATATTCTACACATAAATAATTAATATTTAAATCTTGTGAAATTAAAGTAACATAGGCTTATGGATTCAGATTTAATTATTCTTATTGTTCAGGTAATAGCAGCACTTGGGGTAGTTGTATCAGTTGTTTATTTAGGAATACAAATCCATCAACAAAATGAAATCACAAAAGCGCAATTCGGACACTCGTTAACACAAAGACAATATGAAAGATATTTTGCAACGGCTAAAGATGGTGAATTTGCAAATTTTCTATCTAAAGACTGGTCATCGGACGAGCTAACTGACGCTGAAGTTTGGAGATCAACAATGTTTATTATTATGTGTCTTGTTGATATTTTCGATGTCTACGAAAAAGTAAAAAAAGGTTTTGTTGATAAAAAACATTTAGATATTCGTATGAATGCACTCAAGTTTGGAACTATGAAAACTGATAAAGCTAGATCAGCTTGGGATTTTTGGAAAACTACTCGAGATCAAGATTTTATTGATTGGTTTGAATCAGAAATTTACGGTGAAGGTCAGCTCGATGCAGATGAATTGCTTGATCAAACAAAAGGCGGTTCATTTAAAGCCAGTATTCGATAGAAACACTAATCTTTCACAAACCAAAAAAATAATTGCGGTGTTTTATCCATATATTCTTTGTAGTCGGGTCTTTTTTTAAGACTTCTGTTGTCCATCATAGGGCATGAAATAAATACAAATAAGGCTAACATCACTAATGGACAAGCTAATACCCACAAAGGTGTTGACCCCGAAGCAAGAGCAAATATATATATACCAAACCAAAAACTTACTTCACCAAGATAGTTAGGATGTCTTGAGTATTTCCACAATCCATATTTCATAGTTTTACCCAAATTATTGATATCTTTTCTAAAATTTCTCATTTGATCATCTGAAATATACTGAACGATAACCGCAACTGCTATTAATATAAAACCAACATAAACAAGGTTATTTAAGTCTTCTGAAGTTAAAGCTACATAAATAGGGTAGAGGCTTATGTTTACAATTAATGTTGGGATAAGGTGGATTCCAAAAAGATCATTAATAAACGCCAAGAGTCTATTATTATTTTTTAAATCTATATATCTAAAATCTTCATGATCTAAATTAGTCCAATTAAGAAACCAGTTATAAGTTAACCTAATTGCCCAAAATAGAAATGCCGATATCACTAAACCTTGTTCTAGATTAGACAAAGATGATTGATTAGCAATATAAAAGACTATTGGTATTGGTGCTACATGCCAAAAAGGATCATAAATACTTGAATTTTTATGAATATTAGAAAATAAGAAAATAATTAAGGTGGCAGTTATGTGCCAAACCAATATTAGAAGCCAACCATCAAGATCAAAGTTTTTAGTAAACAGGAATGCTAGATAGAAAGAAATTAAATAGTATAAAAAAACTAAGGCAAGACTTCCGTATTTGGTTTTAATTAGATTCTGCAAAGCTTTCTAAAGTTGATTTAAGTTCTTTATCATTTAAATGAAATAATGAGATTTCATCTTTCCAATTTAGGTCTTTAAACTTCTCAGCACCCATTTCATACCAACTTTCTTTTATGTATTCAATATTTTGTTTTGTCTTAATGTGCATGTAAATAAACCAATCTTGAAAATCATGCTCCTCTATCTGATTAAAGATTTCATCACATTTTTTGTAATCGTTATTTAAATAATATGCTAAAAATAACTTCTTTAATGGCCTATCTGAATTACTATCCATAGCAGGAATAGGTTCCATTTTATACATTTTTTCAAATACCTTAATTCCGCTCTCGACTTCACCGTTTCTGATTAGAGCATCTCCATAGATTGATAATACAAATGGATGATTTGGATTTGCGTTATATGCCTTAGTTGCATAGATTTTACTCTGTTGGAAATTTTGTAGTGTTAGATTCGCTTCACCCAAAATCCTATTTGTGTTCCAATCATTATCATTGAGTTCATTTGCTTTACTTAAAGACCCTAAAAATTCTTCCATGTTTTCATCATTTCTTTCTCTAAAACCAAGTGTCATAGCTTGACCAAGAGTACAAGCTTTCCAAGAATAGGGAAGTGCATTAGTATCATCAGCTTCAATTGCTGCATCAAGCATTTTTATAGCTTCGGCATTAGCCTCTTTATCAAATTTTTGATTAAGAGCTCTTCCTTTAAGAGTATATTCATAAGATGTCATATTCTCAGTAGGTTTTCTATGAGCTCTTTTCAAACTTGTTATTTCGATTTCACCAACTATACATCGAATAATTTTTGTAACAATCTCATCCTGAATTTCAAATATATCAGTATTTATTCGATCATATTTGTTGCTCCAAATAACTCTATCATCATTCATATCACTTAATTCAACTGAAATACGCAATCTATCATTTGAAGACCTTATGGATCCCGATACGATAAAATCAAAACCCCACTCATCTTTAAATGATTCAGATGTATAGTCCTTACCCCTAAATCCGAAACAGGTTTTTCTTGTAGCGACTGATATTTCTTTAATCATAGATAACTCAGTTATCAAGTCTTCTACAATTCCATCAACTAGAAACTCCCCATCATTATCATTATTTAAATTTTCAAAAGGTATTAAACCTATTTTTGGTCTATAGTCATCAATCGTAGAATTGTTCTCATCGAAATTTTTCAGCGTCTCTCCATCAATTGTTTTTTTCCTTGTTATATATGAAATTATTAAAACAATAGGAAATAAAACTAAAACACCTATAAATAGGATTTGCATAAAAGATTCGCTAGAAATTCCAAATATTGATTCTGTGGATAGGTTATCTGTAACTACACTAGCAACTTGAATTAAGCCAAAAGAAGCAACTGCATATCCTGCAGATGTTTTAATAAGAATTGATCCAATATTTTTAAGTTTAATCTTAATGAAATGAAGTGCAATCTTAAGCTTTTTCATGTTTATATAATAATAAAAAATTAAATGATTTAAAATTATATGATGTATAAGTTGTTAATCTCAGTTTCACTAATATTAGTAGCTTTTTTTCAAAATCCAATTATTTCTTTAAGTTTGGGCCTAATACTAGGATTTTTAATTAAAGACAATCTTAAAGTATTTATTTCAAATGTTGGCTCTATGCCTCTCCAAATTGGTATTATTTTAATTGGCTTTTCAATTAGTTTTAAAACATTTACTGATTTGTTAACCAATTACTTTCCGATAATAAGTATCTTTGTAGTAATTACTTTTCTTTTAGGTTTGTTAATAGGGAGGTTATTTAGTTTAGATAAAAAGTTTATATATTTAATTTCGTCCGCAACTGCTATTTGCGGAGCATCAGCTGCATTAGCTATATCATCTATCATTAAAGCTAAGCCTAATCAGATATCACTTGCTGTTTTTATAATCTTTTTAATGAATGCAATCGCTTTGGCTTTATTTCCAATTATTGGAAGATTCTTAGGCTTAACCGATATTCAGTTTGGTTTATTTTCAGCGCTAGCTATTCATGACACAGCATCAGTTGTAGGTTCTGGATTTTTATATAGTGATGAAGCTGGTGAAATTGCAACTACTTTGAAAGTTGGAAGAACAATCTGGATAGTACCGTTGATTGCCTTAATTACTTTTATAGAAAATGAAAAGAGATCATTAAATTTAAAAGATTTACCAATATTTATAATTTTGTTTTTTATAGTAATTTTTATATCGAATATATTTACTTTACCTGGTCAGATTTATGAAATTTCAAAATTACTTAGTATTGTATTTATAAATATTGGGATTTTCTTTATTGCTCTCAAGTCAAAGGCTGAGCAAATCAATAATTCAACAAGCTTAATTTATCCAATTTTCTTATGGCTAACTATAGTTTTAATATCATTTGTGGCAGTGACAAGCTTATAATTATATAAATGAAGTATCCATCTATCACCGAACTTGTTTTAAGAGACGGTCAACAATCTTTAATCGCTACAAGAATGCGTCTATCAGATATGACACCAATACTTTCAAAACTTGATAATATTGGATTTTCTTCTCTGGAGATGTGGGGCGGTGCAACATACGATTGTTGTTTGCGCTTTCTAAATGAAGACCCATGGGAAAGGCTAAAAGTTATCAAGTCCAATGTTACAAAGACTCAGCTTCAAATGCTTCTTCGTGGTAAGAATTTAGTGGGTTATAAAAAGTATGATGACACTGTAATAGATTTATTTATTAAGAAATCTTCTGAAAATGGTATTGATATTTTCCGTATCTTTGATGCTCTTAATGATATTAATAATATTGTTTATTCAATAGAGTGTGTGAATAAATATGGTGCCAATTCTCAAGGTACTATATCGTACACAACAAGTCCCGTTCATAATGAAAAATACTGGTTGAAATTAGCTAAAGACATCGAAGATGCTGGCGCTAAATCTCTTGGAATAAAAGATATGGCTGGATTATTAAAGCCTAAAACTGCATATAATTTGATAAAAAAACTCAAGAAAAATTTAAAAATTCCAATACATCTTCATACACATGCTACAACTGGATTGTCTGATGCAACAAATTTTAAAGCTTATGAGGCAGGAGTCGATAACATTGATACATCTATATCTTCATTCTCAAATCTTTATGCTCATACAGCAACAGAAAGCCTTATATCAATGATTTATGATGATAGTGATAATCCTTATGATATGAATGAATTAGCTGAAATATCTGACTATTTTCAAAATATAAGAAATAAATATAGTCAATATGAGGGATCGATGAAAGGTGTTGATATAAAAATGCTTATCAATCAAGTTCCTGGTGGTATGTTAAGTATTTTAGAGAAGCAACTATTTGATCTTAATAAATCAGATAAGTTAGATGATTTAGTTAAAGAAATACCAAGAATACGAAAAGATGTTGGATATATACCACTTGTGACACCTACTTCACAAATTATTGGCGCACAAGCACTTTTAAATGTTTTAGATAATGAGCGTTATAAAAATCTAAATAAAGAATTTATAGATTTGGTAAAAGGAGATTATGGGAAGATACCTGGTGATATAGATAACTCTTTACTAGAAATAGTTGATTCAAAATCTCACGATCAAAATTTTGAGTCGTTAACAGTAGATAAAGCAAGATTAAACTTTAAAGATTTTTGTAAAGAAAAAAATCTTAAAAAATTATATAAAAATGACACTGATCTTTTGAACTATATTTTATTTACAAAAGAATCAAAGGATTTCTATACTAAATCTTCTGTAATTAGTATGAATGATCTTATAGAGCTGCAAGAAGGTTTTGGTCTTTATATGTCTGATTAATTTACATTTTTTTCTCTAAACTATTTAACTCATCAGAGTTTTGTATTATTTTAGATATTGGAGGAAATTTTATGAAAAAATTATTAACTTTATCACTTTTAAGCCTATCAATTTATTCAGTATCTGATGGACATCCTGAAGGTGCTTTTAACACTTTATTTGTTAAAGCTGCTGATGTTGATAGATATGTAACATATATGAAAAATAACCCTGCTGTATTTGAACAAACTGGAGTTGATATTGCTGGAGTTTGCGTAACCACATCAGGTCAATCTTATCCTGGTCAAATGTTTGTATGGAATGCTTTTTCCAGTACTGAAGTAGCAATGGATGCATCAACCTTATATGATCCATTTAAAGCCAATTCTTCATTTCAGAGATTAAGAGAGCCAATGTTTACGGCTACTTTTGTTCCTTTAAAGGCATTTGAGCTTGATCCAGGTTTTGAAAGAGTCTGGAAAGTTAGACTAAATGATTGGAAGTCTTTTGTTGCAGCAATGACAAAATTAGAGAAAGCACAGCAAGAGGCTGGTCATGATGTCCAAATTGGTGTTTTTGCTCCAATTGGAGGTGGAACCGAAGCATTTCATTTAAGAACAATCCATGAGAGCGGTGCAGATGCTGGAAGAATTATTGACGAATATCTAGCAGGAGCATCATGGGGTTCTCTATGGGATGAAGCACAACAATATGTTGATGAAGTTGTTGAGGAAACTGTAGAGCAATGTCAAACAATATATTCATCAGAATAAGGGGTAACTATGCATAAATATTTTTTATTAATATTTTTTATTAGTTTTTCAATTTTCGCTGATGATGAACCTACTTTCCCAGGTTTAGTCTCAAGTGAAGTATTCAACTTAGGCAATGGTATGGTGATGCATGTTGAAAGACGAAATTCTTGTAATCAAGATGGTACACCAAAACATTTTCATCCGGCTGCAGGTACACTTGTATATGTTCTAGACGGAACTTCGCAATCCAAATCCTCTGGAAATTGGAAAAATTATTCCAAAAATGAGTACTGGTTTGAAAGATCTGACTGGGTTCATGGTGGTGAAGCAGATACACCATCATTACCAGAAGGAACTTGCCAACAACTTTTGGTTGTTAGAGTTGCAGAAGAGGGTAAAGAACACACTGTATTTATTGATTAGTATTTTTTAAAAAAGCTCTCTTTTAGAGAGCTTTTTTTATGGATTTACTAGCGCGTCAGTTCCAAGTCCACTGCCATAAATAACAGCGTTTAACCATAAACGATTAGTTCCCCTGGCAGAACCTCTAAAATTAGGTTCACCTGAAAATAAGATTATTTGTCCTTTGCCAACCTTTTCTCGTGTTAAATAAGCTGAATTAGCTATTCTTTGGCTAGCCTCTGGCCAGACTAATCCACTCATTCTGACATTTAAATCATAACCAGATGGTATCTGAGACCAATTAATGGTTTTAGTATCTGAATCCTTATTTGGGATTAATTCACCAATTCTTAACGCAGCCTGTGAATTTCCTCCAGTCATAAGTATTGGATAATTTCCATAAAGCACAGGCACCACATCTTCAGCACCAAACGTTAGCCAATGTTCAGTATCTGCTCTAGCTGAAACAATTGCTCCTGATGGCATTAATGTTGACTGCCATTTATCTCTCATCTCTAGTTGTTCTTTTGAATAGTTAACATCCGATGATTCCCATGGATATTTAATTTCAGTATCCACTTTGTTTTCATTTGCATTTGATATATCAATGTTTTCTTCAATTGAATAAATCTCTCTCATTAAATCAATGTTATAAGATTTACTTTTATCAAATGTAACACTTAAGCTCTTAACGGAACCCATACCATCATTTGAAATTATTGACCTGGTAGACCTATTATTGGCTATTAATGTTCCACCTTGTTTAACCCAATCCATCAACATTTTTTTGGCATAATCACCTAAGTCTGGATTGCCACTAGGAAGAACAATTGTGTTATATCTCCGTAAATCTCCATACCCTGTGAGTGATGAATTTAATTGGCTATGCCTTATACCTAAATGATGATCTAAAGACCACCAACTAACACCTACATCATACGAGCTGAAACCCGCATGACTCAATATTGCTATTTGTGGTTTTTTCAGTAATCTAAAATGTCTACCGCCCCAATCTGGTAATTCCTTTGGTCCAAAGCCAGATTCTATTGATACAACAGATATATTCAGATCAGTAGCTACCGTTTTAATAATTTCATGCAAATTATTGGAAGTTGGGTTATCCATAGCTATCACTGCAACACTTCCTCTAGACAAAACATGACCAGATAAAGTTGAATTTTTATCTATTACCCTAACTTGAATATTTTGCTCTAATAATCTTGCTGCAAAAGCAACAGATCGGTCATCCTTACCATCTACCGCCCAAATAACAGCATCTTCATTTACTTCCAATATTTCAGGGGAGGGTGTCCATTCTTTTAATCCAGCTTTTAGCTCTTGGGGTACAGTTATGGCTGGTAACCCAAACATCATTGTGAAATTAAATGCAGTGGTGTCATACATAATTGATGAACCATTTTTAATTCTTTTTTGTTTTTCTTCAATTAATACTTCATCATCAATCTCTGCATCAAATTCAAGAATTGCTGAAATAAGAGGGGCTTCTGGTTGATTATTTGGAATAATCATACTTCCTGGTGGAATGGTATATTCACTAACAGTAGTACCATTTTGTTTTAATGCATTTGTTACATTTATTGGTTTTTCATTTTTATAGATCTCAATATCTTGGGCTATTAATTTCTCAGAAAGTGCATTCAATCTTCCTTTGTTATCAGTGGCTAAGACAACATAGCTTCTATTTGAATACTTACTATTATTTGAGACATTATATTTTCTTCCATCCCAATAATCCTTATACATAGCTTTTGAGTTATTTTTTAATGTATCTAGATTTATCATCGTACTTACAAACTGATGATGCACAGATTCTTTATATGATTGGATAGTGCCTTCGGGCCTTCTTACTCCATCCTCAGCCATTCTTGATTGTTCATAAAGAATTCCTAATGTCCCTCTAAAAGAAACATAAAAAGAATATCCTGGATAAAGATCTTCATGCCATTCACCGGTATAAAATCGCCAGCTTCTTCTATCAAATTCATTACCTTGATCTTTTGCAAAGACATTACCCCATTTAATAAGATCGTAATCTAAATTTTTATTAATAGGTTCTCTTGCAGGTCCTGTCATAAAGGTGTCTTGAGCCCCCATTTCATGGGCATCTACTAAAATTTGAGGTTTCCATTCATTAATAAGAGCAACTCTTCCTTGGGTTTCAGGTTGTGTTAGATATACCCAATCTCTATTTAAATCGTAATAATAATGATTTGTTCTACCATATGGCCAATCACCTGTATGAATAAGTGATTGATCATCATAATTTGGAGCAGTTCCTCTATATTGTTCTAGATTCTTAGCAAATCTTGCTCTTCCATCGGGGTTCATTAATGGATCAACGATAATAACCATATCATCAAGCAATTCTAAAATATCATCGTCTTTACTGGCTATTAGGTGATAGATAATACCTAAAGCTGCATCAGCACCTGAAGTTTCATTTCCATGAATAGAGTAGGCCATCCAGGCTACTGCAGGTAACTCATCTATTAATGCCTTTGCTTTTCTATCATTTGTTATTCTTGCGTCAGCAAGTTGTGAAATCTTATCTTTTATTGAACTTAGATTATTTAAGTTTTTAGGTGAAGAAATAAATACTGCATGTAAAGGTCTATTTTCATGAGACCTAGCATATTCAAAAACTTTTAATCTGTTAGATTGATTTGCCCATGTCATTAATGCAGAAGTAATTTGCTCTGGAGAAGCCACGCGTGTTGCATAATCAAAATCCAAGAATTTACTAGGGTGATCTACTAAATCAATGTAGTTATCATCAAGAATAACTTCTTTATATAGATCTTTTGATAAAGATGTTGGTTCCATTAAAGTATTGGCATTAACATTAAAAGCAAAAATTAAAATAAATAAACCGTATTTATGCATGAAATTCTCCCTTAAAGATATAAATAATTCTTAGAAATCATATAATAAAAACAACTAATAATGGAGGCAATATGAAAAATTTAGTAATAGTTTCATTTCCAGCAAAAGAGGGCATGATGAATGATCTTAAAGAAATGTTAAAAAATGCTTTACCAGACACTAGATCATTTGATGGATGTATATCAGTTGATACTTATATTGAAGAGTCATCGAATACAGTGCATTTAATCGAAGACTGGGAAACTTTAGAACATCAGGCGGATTATTTAAAATGGAGAGTTGAAACTGGTTTATTAGATATCTTAGAACCCTTGTTGGAAGAAGGGGCTGCTAGTTTAAAGGCAAGAGTTTGTGGAGCTCCTCATAGTGACATATAAAATAAAAATCCTAACTTTATTAATATCATGTAATATTTTTGCTGATTATCAAATAACTGTATTGGCTACAAACATTTCAAACTATGGAGGCTTCGGTGAATGGAGTTTTTCAGCATTATATGAGAGCGACAAAGAATCAATTTTGTTTGATACAGGATTTCATGAGGATACTGTTTTACATAATGCCAAGATATTAGGAAAAGACTTATCAAAAGTTAATAAAGTTGTTCTTAGTCATTTTCACAGTGATCATACAGGAGGATTAATTAAATTAAGGAGGACCTATAAAAATATTAATAAGAATGCTTTTTCAGAAGTTTATGTTGCAAGAGGTTTTTTTGATCAAAGATTTTATAAAGATGGTTCCAAAGAGGGTCCGGGTAATTTTAAAGATTCATCAAAATTCAAACAAAAAGCAGAAGAAGAGGGCATTAAATTTATAATCTTAGATGATCATATGATGATTTCAGAAAATCTATATGTAACTGGAACTGTTGAAAGGACTGTTGAAAAATATAATGGGCCAATGGGTTTCTTTCTTGATGAACAATTGACAATTCCAGATATTATAAAAGATGATCAATCAGTTGGAATGTTAACCGATAAAGGTTGGATTATGATGTCTGGATGCGGTCATTCTGGAATCATAAATACAGCTAAAAAGCTTCAGTCCATAAAAAATGTTCCTGTTTATGGAGCAATTGGTGGATTTCATTTATTTAAAGCAGATAATGAAATCATTTCTAAGACAGCTAACTGGTTAGGGGATAATGGTTTAACAAAGTTTATGGGTGGACATTGCACAGGTATTTATGCAGCTGAAACAATAGCAGAGATTATTGGAATCCCTAGAGAAAATCTTTCTCATACCGCAATAGGGAGTGTATTAACAAAAGATTTAGAAATTATTAGAAGTTCTGTTGAATAGTTAGTTTGGTTTTGAGTACCAAATCATAGCAGATTGAAAAATCATTATTAGTACATGTAGATAAATTATTAATGAAGAAAAGGGCGAATCTATCATAATATTTATTGCAATTATTGAAACAGATATACAAAAAATAAAACATAATATCTTCGGAGTTATTCTTACTGTGTCACCTCTATTGATTGCAGCCCTTAATCCTTGAGCTAAATTAAAGCCATAACATGTGAATATAACCATGCAAAGGTAAATAATTTCATTGTTTTCCATATTTATCTAACTATTAAAATCTATATATACTGAGTATAGGATAGGGATATATTAAGTTCAATATATATAGATTCGCATAATATATATTATGTTAAATAATTGGTGTATTAGGTTTAACGTTAAACTTATTATTGTCTATAACCTCATAAACCTTTGATTTAACAGTATTTACGTATACGAAACAAACTTCAGATCTATCTTTGGTTAATTTAAGTAATGTGTAACCTTTATGCTTACCTTCTGTCCACTTAACATTTTTATTTTCTTTTATAAATCCTTCTTCTATTCGATCTGTCAATGATCCAAATGTATCAATTGTATTTGGTGAAGATATTGAAGGTGTACCAATCTCTACACCAATAAAGTTATTATTTGCATCATATAAATTATTTAGCCAGGAATTATGAGTATCTCCAGTCAAGACTAATACCGAGTTTACCTTCTTTAATTCTTTAAATAGTCTCTCTCGTTCTTTTGGATAACCGTCCCAGGCATCGGTGTTAAATGGAACATTTGCACCACCTATTTTTAAATACTTATGTAGATAATCAGGAAGTATCTTTTTATTCATATTGGCAAATATAGTTGGCAGATAGACTTGAGCCATTAAAACCTGTTGACCAATAATTGACCATTTAAACTTTTTATTTAAATTATTTTTAATCCATAGCATCTGTTCAAGGCCAATTAACTTTCTGTCAACTGATAAATCTCTTTTATATTTTGATTTATTTATTGAATTGCCATCAAAATAATCCTCTATATTGAGCTGCTTGTCCCTGTAAATTGACCTTGTATCAAGCATCAATAATTGAAATAAGTTGCCAACTTCAAACTTTCTCCATATCTTAAGTTTTGATTTATTCTCTCTAATTGGCATCCATTCTAAATAAGCTTTAATTGCATTAGCTTTCCTTGATTGAAAGAAACCCTCTTCATTTTGATGGTTTTCTGCTCCATACTTCCATGAATCATTAGTGAATTCGTGATCATCCCAAACAGCTATCATTGGTTTTGATTTATGCAGTGCCTGTAAGTCTAAATCACTTTTATACTGAGCATGACGCCTCCTGTAATCATTTAAGCTTACTATTTCATGTTTTGGGTCTACTACCCTATTAAAGCGTTTAGAATCTTCTGTGGCATATCCATCCTTATCATATTCATAAATATAATCACCAAGATGCAATACTAAGTCTATATCATTATTTTTAGCTATCTCTCTATATGCATTAAAGTATCCTGCTGGATGATTTGAGCAACTACAGAAAGCTATATTGTATTTATCAGGATTATTCTGAGGAAGTGTATTGGTAATTCCTGTATCAGAGATGTTATCGTTAAAAAGGAATCTATAAAATACTTTATTTCCTCTAAATGGTTTTGGAACATTAACATCTACTTTAACAGTAAAATCATTTGAATATTTAGCTAAAACATTCCCTGAGTTTATTAGATTCTTAAAATTTTTATCTGCTGATAATTGCCATTCAACAGTTACATCTTTATTAAATGTTGGTGAAACTTTTGTCCATAAGATTATATTAGTATTTGTTGGGTCACCACTTGCTACACCGTAATTAAAAGAAACATTATTTTTTTTAGAAGCTTTAAGTTGTAAGGTAAAGATTGACGAAAAGAACAATAATCCTTTTAAAAAAGATCTTCTATTCATTTATACCTATCAGGAAAACCACCTATGAGTACCAAATTGGTTTTGTAAAACATTAGTTTCTGTTTTCATATAATGATTAAAGCCCTTTATTACATGATTAATATATGATTGAAGCATTGGTTTTATATACAAAAACCAAAATAATCTTTGTATAAGTATATTTTCAATTGGAATATAGTTTTTAATATTTGGATTTATTCTAACCCTTAAAGATGATCTACTTTCATCGCCCTCTACAACCCAATTAACAATAGCCATATTTCGTTTACCACCAATTCTTAAGTCATAACCATTATCAGTCCAATTATAAAATTCTCTATTGAATTTCATGCCATTATGATATTCAAGATGATCTACTGACCCATTACCAGGCCAGTTAATAATTTCATTTTTTTTACAAAAAGGATGATATTTATTTAGATTTCCCGGCTCCCTTATGAGATTTAATATTTTTGATTTAGGTAAGTTAAGTTCTACCTTAGATTCAACATACATATATTTAATTTAATATGTATCTGCTTACTTCTGAATAAATATTTTCATTATTTCGTCTAATTAAAGAAACGTAACTTGGATTAATATCTATTGGGATTACGACATTAAAGTTAGATATAGGAACCTCAAATGTATAATGCTCTTCATCTACCATATCAATATGTTGCAGTCTTACCATAAATGGATCCCCTATTCCAACTTTGTATACAAGCTCATTTTCTGTGTTATAAAACTCTAAGCCATAAATATCACTTTTTGTAATCACTGGCTCTCTAATAAGTTCTGGATTTGGTCTCTCTATAGTAGTTGAAATAACCTCCACAGTATCTTTTGAAAGATTAAGATTAAATATTCTCTGATTTGCATTGGAATCAGGTCTTTCAAAAAAATATTTTTTAACTACATTTGATGATGACATTTGAGCCGATGTTTGCTGATAATTAGCCCAATTAATCTTGAAAGTAGAGCCCATAGAGCAACAAGATAAAGCAAATAAATAGTTATCCATATTTGAGGAATTTACAGATTCATCAGTTGACCAACCTGAGTTAGGATCGTACCATCTAAATGATCCTATATATGGCATCAGGGAAGATATGGGTGTAAGTTCAGGATTTGGTTCATAGTAATAGTATCTTTCAAAATTTCCTTCATAAAAATCTACAGGACTTAAAGGATCATTTGGCGCAATTAAATTTCCTGTTAAGTCCTCGACTTGGTATGAGTATGAAACCCACGAATTAGTAGAGGGTCTATCAAAACTTACAGATAGTTTGTTTTCATGTTCTGGCTGTTCAATTCCATCAACAAACCATTTTAATTTAAGTTTTGTTTGATCATAAACTGCATCTACAGCAAGAGTAATATTATTTTCAAGGCCATTAGGACTTGATAAATTATCAAAGCCATATTCTCCATTAATAGAATAGTCTCTGAAGCCTTGATTCATTATTGAACCTATTGCAAAACCCTCAAGATTTACTTCTCCATATTCAAGCGTGCAACACCACATGATAGTCCACCACTTTGGTCGATAGCCTCCTTGTTCTGCATAATAAATACCTTCAACAAGACCAACCCTATTTTTGCATCCAGGATCTGAGTTTTCACCAAGTCTTTCAAAATCTGCATCAGGCCAATCATCAGTTGTAAAATAATACGGAGCATCTTCATCAGTGTTTTGCCACTGATTCATAAAACATTCACAATCATCATAACCGAGTACATTATCCTGCTGATCTGGTACACCAGGTGTGTCAAGATCTCTGTAATAGATTCCAGCATTTGGGTAGTTATAACAAGTATCATATTCAATTCCAGGAATAGGATTATCAAAATCAATATGATGTTTCCATTTAACTAAGTTTGGATTAACTACAGTGGTTGTATTGATACTCCAGTCACCCCACCATTCGCTACCAGCAGTCCTTTCACCTCCTGAATCGTATTCATCACCCATATAACCATGTGAGTGACCTAACTCATGCATAACAACATTCCTTGATCTGCTAGAAATAGGTTGAATATTTACCGAACCTTGTGCAACACCCCTTCCACCAAGGGTTGTTAAAAATGAGGTTACTGTCCAACCTGGAACAACATCAGTCATAAAGTTTCTATCAACTTCTCCAATACAATAAATATTTGCATCAAATGAATAACATCCAGTCCTTATATCGAACAATGATACGCCGGTAAGATCAACTTCTTCGAGTACCATAATATTAAAATAACCATTAACTAAATCTGCTGCATCAGAACTTACAAGTAGATTTACTGAAGAAAGAAGTGCCTCATGAAAGGAATCTCTTTGACCTTCTCCAGTTAGCTGATCACCAATAAATAAATAATTTGTTCTTGCATCAGTATTTTCACCACCAACCAGGTAATAAACGTATTGATCGCTAACACTACAATTATTTCCAGTACTATCGCAATAATCTATTGTTTTTATTTCTCTATTTGCTAAAAAGTATGCTTCCAGCTCGCCACCACATACAGAATCAGTTCCATCTGAAACACAAATATCCATTTTCTGAAAACCAGCTAATTGATTAGAAGAAACATTTATATCTGCTGTTCCGGATCCAGGAATTAATAAATCTTCGGTAAATGAACCATCAAAAGATCTTCCATCAATAGATCCATAAACGGAAATTTGGCTGAGAGAATTATCTACGTCAGTTATAGTTACATTTAAAGACAAAATATCATCAAAAATTAGTGTGCTTTCATTATATGAAGATAGATCATCATTAACTATTATTGTTGGTGGATCATTAACCGATATTACATTAGCGTTAACATTTAACGTTCTGCTTTCATATGATCCAGTTTGTCCTTCTGGGGTTGCTATAACGGTAATTGAAAATGTGTCATTGCCAAAATAATTAGGTTTAGGCGAATAGAACAAAGCTCCTGAATTAGATATGGATACATTAGCATTAGCTGAGGGTTTAGATATGGTATATGTAATAGTAGCTGGCTTATTTGTAGAGGATGAAATAATAGTTTCATAGATGTCATCTTCATTTACTGAAAAAGAGTTAAATTGTTGAACGGTAAGTTCTAGACTCGAACCACCGCCTCCGCCGCCGCAAGATGCTAGAAATATTGATAGAAGCAAAAATTGTATTGAATTATTTTTCATATCTGACCTCTTAATGTATTATAGCCCAGATGGCAAAAGAAGATAATATTGAATTAGAGGGTTTAGTTGTTGAGACCCTTCCTAATACCACTTTCAAGGTAAAGCTAGAAAACGATCATATTATTACCGCTCATATCTCGGGAAAAATGAGAAAAAATTATATCAGGATTCTTACTGGAGATAAGGTTAAAGTGGAAATGTCTCCATATGATCTGACAAAAGGCAGAATTACTTTTAGAGGAAGATAATTATTTTTTAATCTTTGCAGTAACCTTCTTTTTACTAAAACTTATCTTTTCACTCTTTATAGAAATATTTATAACTCCACCCTCTTTTAAATCTTTATCTAGGATCTTATCAACAAGTGGTTTTTTGATATTATCAGTAATAAATCTCTCCATTGGTCTTGCACCCATTTCTTTATTAAAACTCTTTTCAGCAATCCACTTAAGTAGATCTTTTTTGTAGACTATCTCTATATTTCTTTCATCAAGCTGTGCTTGAAGTTTTGTCATGAATTTATCAGCCACTGACAATATAACTTCTATATCAAGTGAATTAAATTCAATTATTTCATCAAGGCGATTTCTAAACTCGGGTGAAAATAGTCGTTTTAATGATTCCATAGCATCTGATTGATTAGATTGTTCATTAAAGCCAATATTTCTTTTTGATAGCAATTGAGCTCCTACATTTGTAGTCATAATAAGAACACAATTTCTGAAATCAGCTTTTCTACCATTATTATCAGTAAGAACCCCAGCATCCATTACTTGAAGTAATATGTTGAATATATCTGGATGTGCCTTTTCAATTTCATCTAAGAGGATTACGCTGTTTGGACTTTTTGTTACAGAGTCTGTAAGTAAACCGCCTTGATCTGATCCTACATATCCTGGAGGTGCACCTATCAATCTAGATACCGCGTGTCTCTCCATATATTCAGACATATCAAATCTCAATAATGGAACACCTAGTATTGTTGATAGCTGTTTTGAAATTTCTGTTTTACCTACACCAGTTGGACCAGTAAATAAAAATGAACCAATTGTTTTATTTTCATCTCTTAGGCCAACTCTTGAAAGCTTAATAGCATTTGATAATACTTTTATAGCTTTATCTTGACCAAAAATAACTGTTTTTAATTTAGTTTCTATATCTTTAAGATTTTCAACATCTGTTGTGCTGAGATTCTTTTTAGGAATTTGAGTAATGAATGAAATTGTATTTTCAATATCATGTGTGCTTATTTTAATTGGGTCATCGTTATCTCTATAAAGATTTTTTGATGCTCCAGTCTCATCAATAACATCAAAGGCCTTATCTGGTAGATATTTATCATTAATAAATTTATCT
The DNA here is from genome assembly GCA_902518715.1 of uncultured SAR86 cluster bacterium. Taxonomy (GTDB): domain Bacteria; phylum Pseudomonadota; class Gammaproteobacteria; order Magnimaribacterales; family D2472; genus CACNXK01. Next base: position 160,570 of record CABYHU010000001.1, on the reverse strand, counting down.
GAAAGCTTAACCGCAGCAATGATTGAATCATTTGAAAATTTTACATTATGGTATTTTTCAAATTCTTTTATTACGCCATTAATAATTGTTATACATTCATCTACCGAAGGTTCATTTACATCTATTTTTTGAAATCTTCTAGCTAAAGCTTGATTTTTTGAGAATACATTACGATATTCCTGGAAAGTTGTTGATCCTATACATCTAATATTTCCTTTTGCTAATTCAGGCTTAAGAAGATTTGATACGTCTAGAGACCCTCCTCCAGCTGAGCCAGCACCTATAATTGTATGGATCTCATCTATAAATAAGATTGGATTTTTTTGAGAATTTAGGTAATTAATAACTTCTTTTATTCTCTTCTCAAAATCACCTCTATATTTGGTTCCTGCTATTAATGAAGCAATATCAAGTGAAAATATGGAAAAGCTTTGAACAGATTTAGGTATTGAGCCGTCATAGATTTTCTGAGCAAGACCTTCAACAAGAGCTGTCTTTCCAACACCTGATTCTCCAACAAGTATAGGATTGTTTTTATTTTTTCTTGAGAGAATTTGTACTAATCTATTAAGTTCTTCTTCTCTACCTATTAAAGTGTCTAATTTATTATTTTCAGCAAGTGTTTTTAAATCTATCAGATGGTTTGAAGTTTCGTCTGATTTGTTATCTGTTAATTCTGTATCACTTATTACACCTACATCCTCTTTCTTAGATTTTTTTCCATGAGAGATAAAAGTCACGACATCTAGTCTGCTAACTCCATGCTTAGTTAGCAGGTAAACAGCATGTGATTCCTTTTCAGAAAAAATAGCTACGAGAATGTTTATATGCTTAACCAATCCTTTTCCAGATGATTGAACATGAAAAACAGATCTTTGCAGGACTCTTTGAAATCCCAAGGTTGGTTGTGATGATTTTGCATTTTCACCTTTTGTAATAGCAGTATCTTGAAGAAACTCTTTTACATCATTATTTAAAGCCGAAATATTGCAGTTAGAAGCTTTTAAAGCATCTCTTACTTCAAAATCATCCATAATCATTAAAAGTAGATGCTCTACTGTAATATACTGAAGACCAGTTTTTGTAGCCTGATCAAATAATGATGAAATTGAATTTTCTAGCTCTTTACTAAACATACCTAATCATAAATTGGTTTTACTATACTAATCAATGGATGATCATAAATTTTAGCAAGGTTATTAACTTCATAAGATTTTGTTTCTGCTAAGTCCTTAGTGAATATTCCACATGATGCTTCACCTTCGTTATGAACCTTAAGCATAATTTCATTTGCTTGCTGATCAGTATGATTAAAAATTTCTTTTAAAACATAAACAACAAAATCCATAGGAGTAAAATCATCATTTAGTAAAATGACATCAAACATAGGTGGTTTTTTTGTTTTAGGTTTTAGCTCTTGGACTTTATTTTCAAACGATGCGATCTCAGACATTAAATCCTTTTACATTCTTTTGATCATCTCTTTTGCAAAACCTGAGCAAGAAACAAGTGTGGCGTTATCCATTAACCTTTCAAAATCATAAGTTACGTATCTATCTTGAATAGTTTTTTCAATTGAGTTTATTAAAAGATCTGCGGCTTCATTCCAGTTTATATGTCTAAGCATCATTTCAGCGGAGAGAATTAAAGATAATGGATTAACTTTATCTAGGCCAGCATATTTTGGTGCAGTTCCATGTGTAGCTTCAAACATCGCAGCTTCATCACCAATATTTGCACCAGGAGCAATACCTATACCACCTACCATTGCCGCTAGTGCATCTGAAAGGTAATCACCATTTAAATTCATTGTTGCAATAACATCATATTCTCTTGGTCTTAATAGTATTTGCTGTAAAAAAGCATCGCATATAACATCTTTTACTATTATTTTTCTTCCGTTGTTGGGATTAATAAAGTAATGCCATGGTCCTCCATCGAGATCATCACCATCGAATTCTTCTCTACAAAGCTCATACCCCCAATCTCTGAATGCGCCTTCAGTAAATTTCATAATATTTCCTTTGTGTACTAGAGTGACAGAGGATCTATCTTGTTCGATAGCATATTCAAATGCTCTTTTTACAAGCCTTTTTGTTCCCTCTTCTGATATTGGTTTTACACCCAATCCAACATTTTGTGGAAATCTTATCTGATCGACATTGAATTTATCTTGAAGTATTTTCACTAATTCTGCAGATTCATTTGAGTCAGACGCAAACTCTACACCAGCATAAATATCTTCTGAGTTTTCTCTAAAGATTACCATATCAACATCACCTGGAATCTTTACTGGGCTAGGAACACCAGTAAACCATCTAACTGGACGTAAACATACATACAAATCAAGAATTTGTCTTAGTGAAACATTTAATGACCTTATGCCTCCACCAACAGGCGTTGTTAAAGGTCCTTTAATACTTACAACATACTCACGAAGAGCATCTAAGGTCTCATCTGGTAACCATTCATCTTTACCATATACTTTAGTAGATTTTTCACCGCAATATATTTCCATCCAAGATATAGATTTTTCCTCTCCATAAGCTTTTTCAACGGCAGCATTAACAACATTAATCATAGCCGGTGTTATATCTGAACCAATACCATCCCCCTCTATAAATGGAATTATTGGATTATTAGGAACTGTCAAGACTCCATCTTTTAATGTAATTTTTTCACCTGATTCAGGAATTTTTATATTTTTGTAACTCAATTTATATCCTTTAATATTTAACAAATTTTGTGTTGCAAATTATACTCCTTATAAAAATTATTTTAATAGATAATAAAAAAATAAATATGTCCAATAAAACAGTAGTTGTAGGTATGTCTGGTGGAGTAGATTCATCTGTTTCGGCATATCTATTAAAAAAACAGGGATTTAATGTAATTGGATTATTTATGAAAAATTGGCAATCTGAACCAGGAGAAGTTTGCACATCTGAAGTTGATTTCAAGGATGCCTCAGAAGTTTGCGATATGCTTGATATTCCCCTTCACAAAGCTAACTTTTCGGATGATTACTGGAATAGAGTTTTTAAGCAATTTCTTTCAGAGCATGAAAAAGGACGAACTCCTAATCCAGATATTCTATGCAACAGAGAAATAAAGTTTAAATCTTTTTATGATTATGCTTTAAAGATAGGTGCTGACTTCATAGCTACTGGTCATTATGCAAAAGTTGAAAATGATGATGGAGAAGCAAAGCTATATAGGTCTAAAGATATTGATAAAGATCAAACATATTTTTTGCATGAAGTTAGTTCAAAAGAATTTAGTAAATCTATATTCCCTCTTTCTGATATCTATAAATCTGAAGTAAGGGATATCGCTAAAGAACTAAACTTGAATATTCATTCAAAAAAAGATTCTGTAGGAATATGTTTCGTAGGCGAAAAGAATTTAAGAGATTTCTTGAATAGATTTATTAAATTTAAGAAAGGTAATATCTTAAATACTGATAATGAGATTATCGGTGAGCATAAAGGATCTATTCTATATACAATTGGACAAAGACAAGGGTTAGGTATCGGCGGGATCAAAGATAAAGATGAACTGCCTTGGTATGTTTATGGAAAGAATATAAGTAAAAATGAAATATATGTATGCCAGGGTGTAGATAACCAACTTCTCTATACTGAAAATATCACATTAGATAATATTCATTGGATTAATAAATTAAAAAAGTTTAAAAATTTAGATTGCTTAGTTCAGATTAGGCATCGCCATAAGCCAGTAAAATGCAATCTTGAATTTAATGAAGGATTTAGAGTTACCTTTGATGAAGAAATCCGAGGTGTAGCACCTGGTCAATCAGCTGTCTTTTATAAAGATAATTTATGTTTGGGTGGTGGTGTTATTGAAGCAAGAAATAATGATTTATAATTCTAAATATGAATAACTCCATTAATAATTTATCCCCTTTAGACGGAAGATATTCCAATAAAGTATCTGAAATTACTGAGCTTTTTAGTGAAAAAGCACTTATCCAGAAAAGATTTATTATTGAAATTGAATGGTTGCTATTTGTTTTGAATGAAAGTTTTTATAAAACTATCAAAATATCAAAGGTTGATATCAATAAGATAAATAAATTTAAAAATAATTTTGATCATTCATATGCAAGAAAAATAAAATCTATTGAAAATAAAACGAATCATGATGTTAAAGCTGTTGAATATTTTATTAATGATCATTTTAAGAAAAATAACCTAAAAAAATTTATTCCTTATGTTCATTTAGGTTTAACTTCAGAGGATGTTAATTCTCTTGCTTATGCGCTAATGATAAGAGAAATAAAAAATGAAACTATCATTTCAATTAATATTCTTAACAAACAGTTAAAATCTTTAGCAACTAAATATAAGAAAATATCATTTTTAGCACGAACTCATGGTCAACCTGCGTCTCCTTCTACACTTGGTAAAGAAATACTTGTATTTCATAAAAGACTAGAAAGACAGACAGATCAGTTAAAAAGTATTAAGCCTATGGCGAAATGGGGAGGAGCTACAGGAAACTATCATACAATTCTTTTAGCTAATAAAAATAAAGATCCAGTTAGGATAGCAACAAAATTTATTAGGAAATTTAAAGTTGAACATAATATTGTTACAACACAAATTGAACCACATGATTGGATATCTGAAACATGTCATGCGCTTATCAGGGTTAATAATATTGTAAATGATCTAAATAATGATATGTGGATGTATATTGCTAATGACATTTTTAGCTTAAAAACAATAAAAGATGAGGTTGGATCATCAACAATGCCACACAAAGTCAATCCAATAGATTTTGAAAACTCTGAGGGAAATATAGGCCTTGCAAACTCTATGCTTAATTTTTTTGCTGAAAAACTTCCAATATCTAGATTGCAAAGAGATTTAAGTGATTCAACTACATTGAGAAATATAGGCGTTGCTTTTGGATATTCTGTAATTTCTTATAAGTCAACTTTAAAAGGATTACAAAAAATAACTCCAAATAAAAATAAAATAAATGAAGAGCTAGATAATAACTGGATTGTTTTAAGTGAAGCTGTGCAAACAATAATGCGCCTAGAAAATATAGAGAATGCATATGAAAAACTTAAAGATTTAACAAGAGGTAAAAATCTTAATAAGGAGCAATATCTTGAATTTATTGAAAATTTGGATGTTACACAAAAGAATAAAGACTATTTAAAAAGTTTAAATCCGAGAAACTACATTGGAGTTGCTCCAAAACTTAAATAAATGTTTATATTTAGAGCATAAAATACTATTATGGAAAACCTTTTGAGGTATCAATATGAAAAAATATAGCGATCTTATTAAAGAGATTAAGAATTCTGAAAATTTTAAAAATTCTTCATGGGAATCTATTAATCCTGAATATGTAGCAAGGATGCAACTTCAAAACAGATTTAAGTCTGGAATTGAAATAGCTAAATATAATGCTGCGATCATGAGAAAAGATATGGATGATTATGATAGTGATTCTTCAAAATATACTCAGTCTCTTGGTTGTTGGCATGGCTTTATAGGGCAACAAAAACTAATATCAATCAAAAAACATTTTGATACTAACGATAAGAAATATCTTTATCTTTCAGGTTGGATGATAGCGGCTCTTAGATCACAATTTGGACCTCTACCGGATCAATCGATGCATGAGAAAACTTCTGTTGCTAGTTTGATAAACGAGCTCTATACATTCTTGAGACAGGCTGATGCAAGAGAGCTTGGTGGGCTCTTTAGAGAGTTAGATGAAGCAAGTGATGAAAATGATAGAAAAGAAATTATCAACAAAATAGATAATTATCAAACTCATGTTGTTCCTATCATTGCAGATATAGATGCAGGATTTGGTAATGAAGAAGCTACATACTTAATGGCAAAACAAATGATAGAAGCTGGCGCATGTGCGATTCAAATAGAAAATCAGGTATCAGATGAAAAGCAATGTGGTCATCAAGATGGGAAAGTAACTGTTCCTCATGCTGAATTTTTAGCAAAAATTAATGCTGTTAGATATGCATTTCTTGAGCTTGGTGTTGATGATGGAGTTATAGTAGCTAGAACAGACTCTCTTGGAGCTGGATTAACCGCAAAAATTGCAATAACAAAAGAAGTTGGTGATTTGGGTGACCAATATAACTCTTTCTTGGATACAGAGGAAGTTAATGAAACAGATATTAAACATGGAGATGTGATGATTAATCATCATGGAAAAATTGTTAGACCAAAAAGATTGCCTTCGAATCTTTATAAATTTAAAGAAGGTACAGGTGAAGCTAGGTGTATTTTGGATTCGATTACAAGCCTGCAAAGCGGTGCTGATTTAATTTGGATTGAAACAGAAAAACCACATATAGGACAAATTGCAGAGATGATGAATGAAATTAAGAAAGTTGTACCTAATGCAAAGCTTGTTTATAACAACAGTCCGTCATTCAATTGGACTCTTAATTTTAGACAACAAGTCTTTGAAGCATGGGAACAAGAAGGTAAGGACGTAACTCAATATGAAAAAGATGATTTGATGGCTGAAAAATATGATTCTACAGAACTAGCAATTGAAGCCGATGAAAAAATAAGAACATTTCAGGCTGATGCTGCAAAAGAAGCAGGTATCTTTCATCATCTAATAACGCTTCCTACATATCATACTGCTGCCCTTTCTACAGATAATCTAGCTAAAGCATATTTTGGTGATGACGGAATGTTAGGTTATGTTAAAAATGTTCAAAGGCAAGAGATCAGACAAGGTATTGCCTGCGTCAAGCATCAAAATATGGCTGGATCAGATATGGGCGATGATCATAAAGAATATTTTGCTGGTGAGGCTGCTCTAAAAGCTGCCGGTAAAGATAATACTATGAATCAGTTTTAATACAATCACCCTGCTCTTTTCCACAAAACTCGCATGGTGCACCTTCCTCAAAGGTTGAGAGGCCACCGCATGAACCTTGCAAAGGTTTATTATTAAGAATAAAACCAGCAGCAAGGCCACAAATTGCAAGCGCAAAAACTAAAGATGCGATTAATATCTCACTCATAATTCATATTTTGCCATGATTTTGATTCAAAATACTTAATTAAGCCATCACTAATATAAATAATCTTAACTTTTATACCTAATGATTCTGATAACTCTACAGACTCATCAAGAGACATAATGTTAAATGCTGTTGCAAATGCATCAGCTCTACTAACTGACGATTCATCTAAAACAGTTACGGAAAGTACATTATTATCTTTAGATTTAGTGATTCTTGGATCTATAGAATGAGATACAAGCTCACCATCAAGATACTTGAAATTTAAATAATCACCAGAAGTTGCAACACCGATGAATTTACCAGAGTTAGCCACCGTAAATGAAACATTTTGCTGCAAAGATTGAGGGTCTTGAATACCAATAGTCCAAACACCATTTTTAGATGATCCATTAGCTGCAATCTCACCACCAATATCAATTAAATAATTATTAAAATTATTTGCTAAGAGGTAATCAGAAATTGCATCTACAGCATAACCCTTAGCTACTGATGATAGATCAAAAACAACATCTTTGTATTTAGAAATACTTTTATTTTTATCATTAATAAAAAACTTTAAGGAATAGGGTTCAAATACATACTGATTATCAAGAAATAAATTAGGACCAAATCCAAGGTTATTTACAAGAGAACCTACTGTTATGTCGTATACACCATTAGTTTTATCTGATACATCCAATGCAATCTTAATAATTTCATACAATTCATCTGAAAGAAAAAACTCATTGTCGATATCGTAAAAATTTAACTTATTAACTTCAGAATCTTGCTTATAGTTTGATGCAATTAAATCAATATCATTGAGAATATCTTCTATTTCATCGATATATTGCTGATTTATAAATTCTTTAGAGGATATTTTCCAATAAGTGCCATAGATCTCTCCCTGATAGATATAATTATTCTTTTGATTGTAGTCGTAAGCAAAAACGATGCAGACTAAACCAACAACAAGGGCTATAAACTTAGAAATATTTGGTCTTGTAATAATAACTAGCCACCGAAATCATCTAGTGCGATGTTTTCCCTTTCAACTCCAAGATCTAAAAGCATATCTATAACAGCTTTATTCATCATTGGTGGTCCACACAAGTAGTACTCACAATCTTCAGGTGCTGGGTGATTTTTTAAATAATTATCAAATAAAACCTGATGAATAAATCCTGTATCACCACTCCAATTATCCTCTGGTAGAGGATCTGAAAGAGCTACATGCCATGAAAAATTATTATTTTCATTATCTAATTTATCAAACTCATCAACATAGAACATCTCTTTTAAACTTCTTGCTCCATACCAAAATGTTATTTTTCTATCGGTGTTAATTCGAAGAAGTTGATCAAAAATATGTGCTCTCATTGGAGCCATACCGGCACCACCACCGACAAATACCATTTCGTTAGGAGTTTCTTTTGCAAAGAACTCACCAAATGGGCCAAATACCTTAACTTTATCTCCGGGTTTCAAGTTAAAAACCCAGGAAGACATTAAACCCGGAGGAAAATCACTACCAGGAGGTGGTGAAGCTATTCTAATATTAAATTTAAGGACTCCTTTCTCTTCAGGATAATTTGCCATCGAGTAGGCTCTTACAACTGGTTCGTTATTTACAGCTTTATTATCCCAAATCTTAAATCTATCCCAATCTTCATGATATTCATCTTCAATATCAAAATCCTTGTAATCTATTTTATATTCAGGAGCTTCCAGTTGGACATATCCACCAGCCCTAAAGTCCACATTTTCACCCTCTGGTAATTTTAAAATTAATTCCTTAATAAAGGTTGCAACATTGTCATTAGAAACTACCTCACATTCCCACTCTTTAACTCCAAAAACATCATCTGGAACTGTTATTTTTAAATCATTTTTAACTGCAACCTGACATGACAATCTCCAACCTTCATTCTTTTCTTTTGCATTAAAATGACTTTCTTCAGTTGGAAGGATTGATCCTCCACCTTCAAGAATTTGGCATTTACATTGACTACATGTTCCACCACCACCACAAGCTGAAGAAAGGAAGATTTTGTTATCTGCTAATGTTTGTAGCAGTTTTGATCCTGTTTGTACTTCAAGTTTATTTTCTTCATCTCCGTTGATTGTTATTGAAACATTCCCTGAAGCAACTAATTGACTTCTTGCAAGAAGAATTACAACTACAAGCAGTAAAACTATTCCTGTAAATGAAACAACTCCTAATACTAAATCCATTTAAAATCTCCTATAAAGATATTCCACCAAATGACATAAAACCAAAGCTCATTAACCCAACAATAATAAAAGTCATACCAAGACCTTTTAGACCTTCAGGAATATCTGAGTACTTTAATTTTTCTCTGATCCCTGCAAGTATTACAATTGCCATAGCCCAACCAACACCAGCACCAAGACCATAAGCAATACTTTCAGTGAACATTAAGTCTTTTTCTACCATAAATAAAGAAGCACCTAATATTGCACAATTAACAGTGATTAAAGGTAAGAATACCCCAAGGGCATTATATAAAGCTGGTATATATTTATCTAAAAACATTTCTAAAATTTGAACTGCAGCAGCAATCACGCCAATGTAACTAATTAGTTCTACAAACTCTAAGTTTGTATTTGGAAGGCCGGCCCAAGTAAGAGCACCCTCTCTTAATACATAGTTATAAATTAAGTTATTTAAAGGTACTGTGATAGCGCAAACTACTATAACGGCTATTCCTAAACCAAATGCTGCATCAATCTTTTTAGATATAGCTAAAAAAGTACACATGCCTAAAAACAAAGATAAGGCTATATTTTCAATAAAGACAGTATTGATGAATATATTTAGATAATGTTCAAACATTTAACTCTCTTTTATTTAAATTTGGTGCAACGGAATGTTTTGATAAATCAAACTCATCCTCTTCAATCTGATCATTGTTATAGCCCCTAATTAACCAAATAAATAAACCAATAATAATAAATGAACTTGGTGGCAACAGAAGGAGATTATTAGTTGGGTACCAATCACCAAAAACTGGAATACCAAACAAAGTTCCTGCACCGAAAAGCTCACGAATGAATGCAACACCAATAAGTATTAAACTATAGCCAATGCCATTACCAAGGCCATCTAAGAAACTTACAAAAGGTTTTTCTTTCATTGCAAAAGCTTCAGCTCTTCCCATTACAATACAATTGGTAATGATCAGACCAACAAATACTGATAGTTTTTTGCTTGTTTCATAATCATAGGCCTTAAGAAGTTCGTCAACCAAAATAACCAGTGTAGCAATGATAGTCATTTGAACAATAATACGGACAGATGAAGGTATGTAGTTTCTAATGATTGAAATAAATAGATTTGAGAGTGAAACAACAGATGTTAGAGCAATACACATTATCAATGTGACATTTAAATTACTTGTTACAGCTAAAGCTGAGCAAATTCCTAAAATTTGGAGCGTTATTGGATTCTCCTTTATTAGAGGATTTACTAGAACTTCTTTATATTGCTTAAGACTCATAATCAAAATTTTCTAAAAGTTTTAAATAACCTGAGTCACTAAACCAGTATTCAATCATATTAGAAACACCCCTACTCGTCAGAGTTGCTCCAGAAAGACCGTCAACCATATATTTAGCATCATTCATGTTCTGATCAACAGCACCTTTTATTACTTGTAGTTTTACATCTCCAGATTGATAAATCTCTTTTCCAACCCAAATATTCTTCCAATTAGGATTATCAACCTCTCCACCAAGACCTGGTGTTTCCTTATGCTCATAAAATTCAATACCTACAACAGTATTAAAATCATTTTCTATAGCAATATAACCATAAAGAGTTCCCCATAAACCATAGCCGCGGATTGGAAGAATTAATTTATCTATTTGATTATCTTTAGTTGAAAAATAAATTTTTCCAATATTTTCTCTATTTTTAATAATTGCAATATCTTTATCAGCTGGAACAGGTTTAGACTGATCTGAGAATCTCAATGATTGTAGTTGATCATATTTATCTATATCAAAATCTTTATACTCCCTATATGTTTCTCCGGTGTCAAAATCTAAGAAACGAATCTCAAGGTTTTTAAATTGATCTTCAACTGACATTGATTCATCGTAAATATTTGCAGCTTCAAGAATCTTAACTCTTTTATCATTAAGTTTATTTGTATTCTGTTGGTCTCTGAGAGATACGGCGGTAAAAGAAACAAATAGAGAGCATAGTAAGCAAACACCAAGGGTTACGCCTAAAGTCTTCATAATTGTTTCATTCATAATGCTTCTCTGTATTTAAGTTTCTTTTGAATATTATTATTTACAACTAAGTGATCTATAACGGGTGCTAACAGGTTAGCAAAAAGTATAGCAAGCATCATTCCTTCAGGGAATGCTGGATTTACAACGCGTATAAGGACTACTGTAACTCCTATGACAATTCCATATATCCATCTACCTTTATTTGTTCCTGAGCCTGAAACTGGTTCGGTAGCCATGAAAACCAAACCAAATGCAAAACTACCAATAACAAGATGCCAGTAAAATGGAACATTGAACATTGGGTTAGTTTCTGAACCAATAATATTGAATAGCGAACTTGTAACAAACATCCCTAAAAGTGTTCCGAGCATGATTCTGTAGGAGGCAATTCTTGTCATCAAAAGAATTACTGCAGCAATTGAAATCGCGATAATAGATGTCTCCCCTATTGAACCAGGAATATTTCCAGCAAAAGCATCAAACCAACTAAATTTGTCTGTCAGTCCAGGGACACCAGATTCTGCAGCAACACCAAGAGGTGTAGCGCCTGAATAACCCTGTGGAATAATCATTTGATCTCCTAGTCCAGAAATCCAAACTTTATCACCAGAAATATCAGATGGATATGCAAAATAAAGGAAAGCTCTACCAGTTAAAGCAGGATTGAGGAAGTTTTTACCAGTTCCTCCAAAAATCTCTTTTCCAATAACAATTCCAAATGTTATACCTAATGCGGCTTGCCATAAAGGAAGATCTGGTGGACAACTTAAAGCAAAAAGAACTGAAGATACAAAAAAACCTTCATTAACCTCATGTTTTCTAATAATTGCGAATAAAATTTCCCATGAAATACCTACTAAAAATGTTGTTGCATAAATAGGAATAAAATAGACTGCACCGAACCACATTTTATTTATAAAACTATTTGGTTCATACCCAAAAATATTTACAAGATAATGATGCCAGTCACCAGTATTAGGTGTATCAATGAGCGCTAAATATTCAAGAGACTGGTTTCCAATGTTGTACATACCAAAAAACATTGCTGGAAATGTGGATAGCCAGACTATGACCATCATTCGTTGAATATCTAGTGCGTCTCTTATATGAATTGGATTTTTGGTTTTATTTCTTGAGAGAAAAAATAAGTTTTCGAAGATATCATAAATTGGGAAATATTTTTCAGCTGTTCCACCTTTTGAAAAAGAAGGTTTCGCTTCATCAAAAAGATTTCTAAGAAATTTCATTGCAATTCTTTATATATTAATTCTAAGTTTTCATCCAAAATTGAGCAGTAATCATATTTACTAGGACATACATAACTACATAGGGATAAATCTTCAGGAGCCAACTCTAAAACACCAAGTTTAATAGCATTTTCAATGTCTTTTACAACAATAGATTTTAATAACTGGAGTGACATTATATTTAAGGGCATAACCTCCTCATAAGCAGCAACAGGAACTATTCCTCTATTACTGCCATTAAGAGCGGTATTGAACTCAAACTCTTCGGGTTTTACCCAGCTTGATATAAAAGCACCAAGCTTAGAATGCAGTTTTGATCCTGGCATAAGCCAATTAAGAAAAGTATCAGGTACTTCATCTGAAATAGCGGAAATCTGATTATGATAAAAGCCTAAAAATGTTAATGAATCAGTAATTTCATATCCATTTAGAACGGATCCAGATATTAATCGAGAATTATCTTTTAAATTACCTGCAACAAGTTCTCTGCAATCAGATCCAATTCTAGCTTTAACAATTTTTGGTTCAATGATTGAAGGTCCACCGATAGATACATATCTAGTGGTTCTTATCTTATTATTAAGAGCAAAGTCACCAAATGAAAGAATGCCCTGCCCATCTATGTACCAACACTTAGAGTTTATATCTACAGGTTTTATAAAATGTATATGTGTTCCTGAGAGACCTGCAGGATGTGGACCCTTAAAATTATAGTAATTTATTCCATCTATAAAATTATTAAAGTCATTATTTTGATAGCAAACGTGTATATTACAGTTAAAAATTTCTTTCAATTTTATCAACGATCTATTGAATAAATCTATTTCATGTTGAAGATAAATATATGGATCAACCGATAAAGGGTTTGTATCACAAACATTTACAAATATATCATTAGGAATATCATTGAGTTTTGGTGTTTTGTTAAAAGGTCTTGTTCTAAAATTATTAATGATTCCATATTTTGATAGATTTTTGAGAAGAATCTCATCACTGTCATTTAAAATTTCAACTTGATTCTCTTGGTCAGCAACCTCAATCTCTAAACTTATGAAACGTCTCTTTTCACCTCTGTTAATAGATTTTATTAACCCTCCAGCTGGAGAAGTGAAAAATACACCTGGATTTTTTTTGTCCTCGAATAAAACTGAACCAATTTTTACCTGGTCACCAACTTCAACCATCATTGTTGGTTTCATACCAATATAATCTGGTCCAAGAATGCCAACATGAGATATTTTTGTTGAGTCGGAGACAGCACCCTCAGGTGACCCTGAAATAGGTATATTTAAGCCTTTTTTTAAGTTATACAACTTTTAACTTCCTATCTTAAAAAAACGTTTGAATTATAGTATTTAAAGCCTCTATATACTACTAATATCAAACCTTTACGGGCAATCTAATGAGATTTATGCCAGCAATATTTTTAACTAAATTAACAACTTGGACTGAATAACCATACTCATTGTCATACCAACAATATAAGGTAATTTTATTGTCAGAAACTATGGTTGCTTGTGAATCAATTACGGAAGCAAAAGGACTTGAGTAAAAGTCAGAAGAGACAATCTCAGTGGAGTTAACAAAACCAACAATTTCTCTATATTTAGAGTTAAAGGCTGTCTTCCTGAGAAATTCATTAACATCATCTTTATTTAGATCATTCTTATCTACTGTAAGTGACATTACAGCCAAACTTACATTTGGAGTCGGAACTCTAATAGCATTACCAGTTAATTTTCCATCGAGTTCAGGTAATGCTTTAGAAACTGCTTTTACTGCTCCTGTAGATGTTATAACCATATTTAAAGCGGCACTTCTTCCTCTTCTATCTTTCTTATGATAATTATCGATTAGATTTTGATCATTCGTATATGCATGAACAGTTTCGATATGTCCTGATGTTATTGAATATTCTTTATTTAAAATGTCTAAAACCGGAACAATTGCATTAGTCGTGCAAGAAGCAGCTGAGATTACGTTATCAGATTCATTCAATATGTCGTTATTAATACCGTTAACAATATTCTTTATTTGACCCTTCCCAGGTGCAGTTAGAACAACTTTGCTAGCGCCAGATTCTAGATGAAGAGATAAATCTTTCTCCTCTCTCCAGACGCCTGTGTTATCAATAACAATTGGATTATCTATATCGTAATCGGAATAATTAAAGTCTTTTGGTCCATTTGCATAGATGATCTTTACAGGATTTCCATTTATTACTAAAGTTTCCGTCTCATTATCGACTCTAATAGTTCCATGAAATGAACCGTGAACAGAATCACGTCTCAACAAACTAGCTCGTTTAAGAAGATCGTTTGTATCTGATCCTTTTCTCACGACAATTGCTCTGAGTCTATAATAATTACCTGGGCCTGTCATTTGAGCCATAATGCGTGAAACTAACCTACCGATTCGACCAAACCCATACAAAACTATGTCCTGGGGTTTTGAAGGTCTGTGCTGATCAACTTTATCTAGTGGATCTAAAATATATGATTTAATGTGAGAGTCAATTTCTGAATCATCTAAAGATTTATTCTCTTTCATGAAATCCACTACTATCTCTCCTAGATCAATCTCACAATCTTTTATATCTTGGAGTTCAATTCTTTGTAAAAAGGGATAGGTCTCGAGTTCAGAAATCTCAGTATCTTCAACTCTTCTTATAAATCTATGTGACTTCATTATTTCAATAGGAGATTGATTTATTAATGAATGTCCGTACATGAGAACGTTTACACCATTTCTATAAAGTCTTCCTATTATAGGAACCATCAATTCTGCTAAACCTTCACGCCATTTCCAGTCACCAAAAAAATCATCTGGTTTGTCTCTTAACCTGAGATCTGGATTTTTTGTGAGATCAGTCATTAGGAATTATTAAATTTTTTCAGATGAAAATGTGAATTACCAAATTGCGAATCAATTGAAATAAATCTTTTTAAATAATGGCCTATGGACATTTCTTCACTAACGCCCATACCTCCGTGGAGTTGAACTGCATCCTCACCAACTTTCTTCCCCGATAAGCCAACTTGAGATTTTAAGGCGGAAACTGATCTATATTTAGAATCATTATTTTCATGCATATCAATCATAGATTTGTATAAAAGAGATTTGCAGAGTTCAGCCTCTATAAACATATCAACCATTTTATGTTGTAAAACTTGAAAGTTACTTATTGGTTGACCAAATTGTTCCCTACTCTTTGTGTATTCAACAGTTTTAAGGTAACAAGATTCCATGCATCCAACAGCCTCTGCTGATACACATAATGTTCCATAATTAATTGCATCTTTGATCAGTTGTTCTGCCTCATCACCTGTTGCAACTATTTGATCAGCATTAATTCCAACATTTTCAAAATTAAGTTGAGATATACGTCTGTCATCAACAGTTTTAAAGTTATTGATTGATAATCCATCAGTATCTTTGCTTACAAGAACTATTGTAGTCACATCATTATGATTAACCGTAACTAAGTAATGATCGGCATTTGAACCATTTAAAACAAGGTTTTTAGTCCCATTTAAAGTTAGCGAATCAGTACCTTCTAGAAGACATGTAATGTCTTTAAATTCATAATTACGATTTTGTTCCATGTATGCAAGAGATATTTGCTCTTCACCTGAAATAAGTTTTGAAATAAAGTCATTCTTTTTATCAAAGGAAGAATTATCAAGAATATATCCAGAAAGAACAACATTACTAAGATATGGTTCTAGTACTAGAAATTTACCAAATTCCTCAAAAAGTATAGATAACTCTATGGGTCCAAAATCAAAACCTCCGGATTCACTGGAAAATGGCATAGCAAGCCAACCTTGATCTGCAAAAAGTTTCCATTTTTCAGGATCAAAGCCAGATTCAGTATTAATGAAATTCTCTCTATCATAAAAATCATAGTCAGAATTACAAAACTTCTGAATTTGCTCTCTTAGAAGGTTTTGTTCATCGGAGAAATTTAGATTCATTAGACTCCCAGTACAAACTTAGAAATAATATTCTTTTGAATTTCATTACTACCACCATATATGGTTACTTTTCTCATATTTAAATATTTTGATAAAGCATCATTGGTGTACTCTGGTCCATTTGGCTTAACATTTGATCCATAGCCATCAGGTCCTCCATAAGGAATTGCAAATTCTCCTGCAGCTTCTACATATAATTCTGTCAGACGCTGTTGTATCTCTGTTCCTTTAATTTTCAATATAGAAGATTCAGCTCCAGGATTTCCTCCACCTTCTAAAGCTGAAAGAAGTCTAAGTTCTGTAAACTCAAGAGCCATAATATCAATTTCTAATTGTGAAACTTTAGCAATGAGATCATCATCTCCTAAATCTTTAGAAATTTCTTTAAGTCTTTCAAGTTGTCTTTTAGAAGCACCAACACCCGCAATACCAAAACGCTCATGAGCTAAAAGGAATTTTGCATATGTCCAACCTTTGCCCTCTTCCCCAATAAGGTTTTCTGCAGGCACTTTAACGTCAGTAAAAAATACTGAATTAACTTCGTGATCACCATCAATTGTAATGATTGGTTTAACTTCAATACCAGGAGACTTCATATCGATTAGTAAAAATGAAATACCTTCTTGTTTCTTTCCAGAAGAATCAGTTCTTACTAAGCAAAAAATCCAATCAGCATTTTGTGCAAGTGTAGTCCATGTTTTTGAACCATTAATAATGTAATAATCCTTTCCATCTTCATTAATAAGTTCTGCTTTTGTTTTTAAGGAAGCTAAATCTGAACCAGATCCAGGCTCAGAATAACCCTGACACCACCATGTATCAAAATTAAGTATATCTGGTAAGAATCTATCTTTCTGCTCTTGATTTCCAAATGTATAGATAACAGGTCCAACCATACTTACACCAAAAGGAATAAGTGGCGGGCATCCTGCGAGTCCAAGCTCATTTTGGAAAATATAAATTTGTGCTGGTGACCAACCAGTACCGCCATATTCGACAGGCCAATTAAAGCCCATCCAACCTTTTGCAGAAAGTGATTTGTGCCAATCAACTATGTCCTCTCTAGTTAATGGTTCACCATTTTCTATTTTCTCTTTAACATGTTTTGGGTATTCGTTTGCTAAAAAGTCTCTAACCTCATCTCTGAATTCTAAGTCCTTTGAAGAAAAGCTTAATTCCATAATATATTTCCTATAAATAGTTACTTATAATGTGCACTTATTATACAAGACACTAGATTGAAAAAACAGAACAAAGAAACCTTTAAATCCCTTAAAAGCTCTTTAGAAAAAAATAGCAAAATATTGATAATTTGCTCGTCAAATTCAGAAATTGAAGATCTATACGAAGAATTAATTGATTATGTAAATAAAAAAAGAATTGTTCGATTTTATGATAGAGAAATTCTTCCCTATGATCACTTCTCAACTCCGGATGATGTTATAAAAAAACGTTTTGATGAAATTCAAAATATTTATGATGCACATTTGATTATATCGTCTTTAAAAAATCTTTTTGAAGTCTATCCAAACCATAATTTTTATAAGTCACTAAAAGAATTTAAAACTAATGACGAAATATCAATTAGTAAAATAAAAGAAATTCTAGAATCAATAAATTATAAAAGAGTAGATAGAGTTTCAAGCTTAAATGAATACTCGAACAGAGGTGGAATTGTAGATATAAATTCTAGTAGGTATAAAAATCCTATTAGGCTTGATTTTTTTGGTGATTGCATTGAATCAATAAGAGAATTCGATATTAAAACACAAAGATCTATTAATGAAATTAAATCATTTAAATTAAATTCTGGTTACGAAATACCTTTAGATGATGAAATTATTAATGAATTTAAGGATAAATGGAGAAACGAATTTCCACTATTAGATGAAAGGGATTCTAATTTTTTTAATAGCTTAGCAAAGAATAAACTTCCAGAAGGTTATGAAAACTACCTATCAATATTAATTAATAATCCTATTAATTTCTTCGAACTTGTTGAGTGTGATTCAACTTACATTACCAGTGATTCACATATTGATGATTACAAGCAATTTATTATTAATCGATTTAATGATGAAAATAATGGAACAAGAGAACTTATTTCACCAGAAAAACTTTTCTTTGATGTTATAAATAAGATTAAGGAAGAGAATCCTATAAAAATTATTTCTAATCCCAAAATTTATGAAAGTAAATCTAAATACAAACACTTTAATGTTACTAAAAATAAAGTTTCTAACCATCTAATTTATGATAATTCCTTAAATATTAATGATTTAGTCATTCACGAGGACTATGGTTTAGGAAAATTTGAAGGCTTGAAGACAATTAAAACCTCTAGTAAAGAAAATGAATATCTATGTATAAGATATAAAGATGATGAATTACTTTATGTTCCTACTTTTAACTTTAATTTATTATCTAAGTTTCATAAAAAAACAGATGATACGAGTCTTGACTCACTGTCTAATACAAATTGGTCATCCAAAAAAGAAAAAGCTAAAGCAAGAATATATGATCATGCATCAGAAATCTTAAAAATAGAATCTGATAGATTAAAAGCAACATCAGCTGCCTTGAAGGTTTCTGATGATGAATACAAATCATTTATTAATGACTTCCCATTTGATGACACCGAGGATCAAGAAATTGTTTCAAGGGATATTAGAAAAGATCTTTCATTAATTAAGCCTATGAATAGATTGTTATGTGGCGATGTTGGTTTTGGTAAAACAGAGATTGCAATGAGAGCATCATTTATTTCAGCCCTATCAGGTAAACAAACCATTATTTTAAGTCCAAGTACTGTTTTGACTGACCAACACTTTGAATCTTTTTCTAAAAGATTTAAAAATTTCCCTATTACAATCGAGAAACTATCTAGAAATACATCTCTTAAAGTAAAAGAAAAACTTTATAAAAATTTCAAAGATAAAAAAATTGATATATTGATTGGAACTCATGCTTTATTTAATGAAGATTTATCCTTTAAAAATGTTGGACTTTTGGTGGTTGATGAAGAACACAGGTTTGGTGCTAAACAAAAGAATTTAATTAAAAATAAACAACTTTCGACTCATATACTATTTATGTCTGCAACACCAATACCAAAAACTATGAATATGGCATTCTCAGGGTTAAAAGATTTTTCTTTTTTATCAACACCTCCGCCCAAAAGACTTTCAATAAAGACTTTTTTAGAAGTTTCAAACAACATGATTATAAAAGAATCTCTTACAAGAGAATTTAATAGGAATGGATGCACCTTTGTTATAGAAAATGATATTCAGAAAATGGATAAGCTAAAAAGTAACCTCGAAGCTCTTGTACCAAATCAAAAGATTGATATTGTTCATGCAAGTTTAAATAAAAAACTTATTGATAAACGTTTAAATGATTTTAGAAAAAGAAAAATTAATGTCTTGATATGCACAACAATTGTTGAAATGGGATTGGATATCCCAGAAGCAAATACTATTATCATCAATAATGCGCAAAATTTTGGTTTATCACAGCTTCATCAACTTAGAGGACGTATTGGAAGATCTTCAAAACAAGGTTATTGCTTTGTTCTCATACCATCATCTGATATAAATAATAAATCTAAATCTAGGTTACAGAGTTTTGTGAATAACTCGCATCTTGGAGCTGGTTTTAATATAGCTAATGAAGATTTAGAGATTAGGGGGGCTGGTGAAATACTGGGTGTAAAGCAATCAGGTCATATTGATACTATTGGCATGTCACTATATATGTCTATGCTCAAAACAGCCTTAAACAATGATCATATAGAAATGAACCCATCATGCGAGATAAAAGTTTCTGTAACTAGTCTCATACCGGAATATTACTTGCCCTCTCCGACAGAGAGACTAAAAATTTATAGAAAGCTTTCAGGAGCTGATTCTAAAACTTTAACTGAAATTAAGATTGATTTATTAGATAGATGTGGAAAACATCCGGTTGAATTAGAAAATTTATTTAAGATTACTGAAATTAGCATTAAGGCTAAATCTTTAGATATTTCAAAAATTGTTCAATCATCTAAATATCTAAAATTTAAATTCAACAAGACTTTAAAAGATAAAACATTATCAAAAATATTGAGTATCACTAATGAAAGTCCTGAAATATATGAAATCAAAAAAAATGGTGAGCTTTGGATAAATTTTAATGGCCAAGATGTGTTAAATTTAGTAGATAATGCTATTCAAAAATTTTCATAAAATATTAATTTTTCTCTCATTCTTCATTTATACAATCGAAGCAGAGGATATTTATAAAGTTGAAGTAATAATAATTAAGTTTAATGACGTAACAGTAGATGAGAAATTTAACAATAATTTAGATTTTTCACCTACTGCGATAACCAAGTTAAAAGAAAATGAAATAATACTAATACCAGAAAAATTTATAGACAATGCACTCATATCATCAGATCTTTTAGATATAGAAATTGAAGCAATCGAAAATGATAATAGCTCTAATGATGTAACCGAAATAAAGAAATATTTTGAATTATATGAATATTTAGATTTAGAAAATCTTAATTTCCTTATAGGCAGGTTAAGATGGAGAGAAAATATCGAAATTTTAGATTCACTCTCTTGGTATCAACCACTAAAAGACCAAGATGAATACACCTACCACTATGATCAGGAAAACAATTTAAGTTTATATTTAAATATCTATGAATCTAGGTATCTTCACTTAAATCTGAAAGCATTTGTTGGTCAATTAGATTTTGATGAGACTATAACTGAGTTTATTGACGAAGACAGAAGAGTTAAGAATTCTGAAATAAATTATTTTGATCATCCAAATATGGGTCTAATTATCAAAATTGATAAATTTTAGGACTCTTGTTCTTGAGGATAATAAGCGTTCTCATTAATTGAATGATCGGTGATATCTTTTACAGATCTTATCTCTGGTATTTGTTCTATTAAAGTTGTTTCAATACCATCTTTTAGTGTCACATCAATCATTCCACATCCCTGACAGCCGCCGCCAAATTGAAGAATTACATCTGAATCCTCAGTAAATTCAACGAGAGAAACTTCACCACCATGCGATGCTAGCATCGGATTGATTTCGTTATATAAAATAAAATTAATCTTGTCTTCAATCGTGCTATTTTCTCCAATATTAGGCATTTTGGCATTGGGAGCTTTAATAGTTAACTGACCATCAAAATTATCTTCATCAAAATTTACAATTGCATCTTTAAGAAAATCTATACTTTTTGAATCAATATAAACATCTATTAATTCAAGATGCATTACCTCATCATCTTTTGAAACCTCATCTATATTACAAAAAGCTAGGCATGTTTCAGCTTTTGGTGTGCCCGGTCTATCTATGAAGATTCTTATACCAAGGTTATCCTCATCTTTACCATCGATAAGTTTTTTTAAGTAAACTTCTGCGGAATTAGTAATTTCTATATTATTTTTCATGTTTTAATGAGATAAAAAATTGATTTTAACTGTTTTTTAAAAAATAAGAAAAGATTGGTAATAGGATTTTTCTATTAAAAGGATTAAATCTAATATTCAGAAATACTATAACCATGATAGTATTCTTTGTAATTTCCTATATGAATAAATATTTAAATATTTTATTATCTATAATTATTTTATCAGGCTGCATTCCTATGACTTCGAACACACCTCCAAATCCAAAAAAAATCCCATACGAACTTAAGGCACATGGAGATTTAAGAATAGATAACTACTATTGGATGAGAGATGATTCAAGATCAGATCAAGAATTGATTAGTTATTTAGAATCAGAAAATGAATATTTTAAAAAATGGAGAGACGAACATATTGACTATCAAAGTGAAATTTTTAATGAACTAAAAAAAATGATCCCATCTGAAGAGGAAACACTCAGGGTTAAGGATGGGTCATATTTTTACTACAGCAGGATTAAAGCTGATCAACAATATTCAACCTACTTTCGAAATAATGCAAATGAGGAGGTGCTTCTTGATGCAAATAATGAAGCTATCGGACGAGAATTTTACAGTGTGGCAGGCTTAAATATTTCTCCGGATGAGAACTTATTGATTTACGGAGAAGATTTCACTGGAAGACGAGAATACACATTACGAATAAAAGATTTACATAAAAATAAATTACTCGATGATGAGATAGTAAAAGTATCTCCTAATGCTATATGGTCTAGTGATTCAAAATATATTGTGTATGCAAAAAAGGATGAGGAGACACTTATACAAAATCAAATATATGTTCATGAGATAGGTACTGATCAATCTGAAGATAAATTAATTTATAAAGAAGATGATAATGAATTTAATATCTGGCTATCAGAATCTAGAACAAAAAAATATATTTACATATATATAGAAAAAACAGATTCAAGTGAAGTATGGCTTTTAGATAAAGATAATCCTCTAGGAAATCTTGAATTGGTTTTAAAGAGATCAGAGAATCATCTTTATTCAATTGAGGATGGCGGTGATTATTTTTATGCCCTTTCAAACTATGATGATTCAAAAAACTTTAAAGTAATGCGCTTAGAAAAAGATGATTTTCAAAATATTAATAATTGGGAAGATGTTATTGAAGTTCGAGATACTCACTATATTGAGGATATGTTAACTTTTAATGAATTTATAGTTATTCAATCTAGATATGATGGCATACCAATAATTGAAGTCTTTAACTTCGCTAATAATTCCCTTAATCAAATCGATATGAAGGATGAGGTATATGATCTGGGTTTAGTTTATAACAATAATTTTGATTCAAGCTTCTTTAGATATTCTTACTCATCATTAAAAACCTCACCTCAAATATTAAAATATGATTTGTATGACAACACCAATAACGTCATATGGAAAAAACAAGTAAATAACTTTATAGATACTGATTATGAAATAAAGAGAATCAAGACACTTGCAAGAGATGATACTAATGTGCCTGTTTCAATTGTTTATAAAAAAGGCTTAGATCTTAAAAATGCACCTATGTTAATTTATGGATATGGATCATATGGAATTAATATGGATTCAGGTTTTAGATCAACTATCGCACCACTTTTAAATCGAGGTTTTATATTCGCTATTGCTCAAATAAGAGGTGGTGCTGATATGGGAAGATATTGGTACGAAGATGGTCGAATGCTCAATAAAAATAATACATTTTATGATTTTATAGATGCTACTAAATTTCTTACTAAAAATAATATCGGACATAAAGATAAAATCTTTGCTATGGGAGGAAGTGCTGGTGGCTTACTGATGGGTGCTGTTATAAATTATGAACCAGAACTATATTCAGGAATTGTAAGTGCTGTTCCATTCGTTGATGTTCTTACAACAATGTCAGATGAGTCCATTCCTTTAACAACATTTGAATATGATGAGTGGGGAAATCCAGCAAATAAAGATGAATATTTTTATATGAAAACATATTCACCCTATGACAATATTAAGAAACAGAATTATCCTGCTGTTCTAGTCACCACAAGTTTATATGATTCCCAGGTTCAATACTTTGAACCTGCAAAATATGTACCTAAACTAAGAGAATTTAGTACTTCAAATAATCCAGTTTTCTTAAATATTAATCTTGTAGGTGGGCATGGAGGAAAAAGCGGAAGATTAGAGTCTTTAAATGAAACTGCTCTTGATTATTCTTTTATTTTAAATATCTTAAATAATCAAATTTAATTATCTTTTTTAATTGGTGGATTTATTTTATAAACTCTGTATTTTTTCTTATTGTTGTTTGTGTTAAGTGAGTTAAAAGAGGCTGATTTATTAACACCTAAAGTAACAGATGTGCTCAAATCAGATCCAGCTAAATTCATATACTGGAGTCCGCTTCCCGCATCAGGATACCTAGCTTCAAACTCTCCAACATCTCTAATAAAATTGTCAATAAAACTAAAGTAACTAAAATAATATTGACCATCTGGAAGATTTTCAGCTGTAAATGCTACTTCGCCATCCACCATTTCACCATCATTACCAAATACAAGCGAAATAGTTCCTCCCACTTCATCAACTTGATATAAATAAGTAGATACAAATTCAACATATGGTCTATCTCTTTCAGGTCCAACTTGGAAAGTAGCAACTGATGACTGTATATTTTCATTTGAAAAAGTAACTCTTGTATTTGTTCTATAAAGACCATCAGGAAGTGATGATCTGTCAAAAGTAAGCCTGTATGTTCCAAAACCACTCTCGTCAACATCAATCTCTGAAATTGTTACAGCAGAGGGTAAATCATTAGTAATGCTTGATACTGATAACTCACCTTCACCAACCTTAGTGACAGTAATATCATAGGAATTAAACTCAAGACCAAGATTTGCTGTACCTGGATCAATTGAACCATAAGTAAAGTCTAAGCCTTCTTCATCAATAATTCTTGCGACAGCCTTATTAATATTCAAGAGACCATAACCATAATCATCATCTTTACCTTCTGGGCCAATATCGTCAACTAAATGACCATCTATGATTAACGCATCAACTTGAGATGCTAATAACTCTGGTACCAGTGCATAAAGAATACCAATTGCTCCAGCTACATGTGGTGATGCCATAGATGTTCCCTGATAAAATGCTAAATCCTCATCAGAATCGAAAGCTAAAACACCATCACTATAGCCATCTGCATTCACATCAGCACCAACATCGCCTCCAGGAGCTGCAATATCAACTGCATCATTATATGTAGAATAATATGCTCTTAAGCCTGTGGCAGCAGTCGCTGCAACTGAAATAACATTTTCACATGATGCAGGATATCCATAAACTCCAGGAGCTTCTTGTGCTTCATTACCAGATGATGAAACTACAGATATATTTCTATCATATAGATCATTGAATACACCTTGATAAGAATTTGAACAACCTCCTCCTGTACTTCCAAGACTTAGGTTCATAACTTTGATAGGTGTGGCACCTTGATAGACTGAACCGGTCGAGTTTGGAAGACCTCCAGCAAAAAGCAACCCTTGTATAATATCACTGGTAAATCCAGTTCCACTTGTGCCCATAACACGCATTGAAACAACCCCTATTCCAAATCCATTAATATTATTACCATCATTTAGAGCTGCAATAGTAGATCCTACATGAATACCATGTGATCCACTTGATGACTGTGGATCTGTAGGATCATTATCGAAATCTACAAAGTCAAAACCTCCAGGTAAGAAAGCGGAAGTTGTATCAGCTGTAGTGTCAGCTAAAGGACCTCCTCCATCAAGAACAGCCACAGCAACATCCTTAGTTCCTTGACCTATTGCAGTCAATGCAGTTTCTAGACCAATTTGCTGTAGATTCCACTGAAGATTCCACCTAGGATCTCTTGTGAAGTTTGTAAGTTTAGCTTTTAAATCAAGCTCTAGATTAAGTCTTGGATGGAGATCTTTATAATGTTGTAAGACTTTCCAATGTTTTAAATACTCAACTTGTTCTGGATTTCCTTGAATATTATCAAGATGACTCTCACCAAATATTCTTCTAAATTCGGATTCAACTGAAAGATTAAATCTCCTCAAGCCTTTCCTATCATCTTGATCTGCTTGAATAAATTTTGTTGCTATGTCTGAATCTGGATAAATATCTACAGGATATGTTTCATTACCATTTGCAACAAATTCAGGTCCAAATGGAATATAGGAAATAAATCTATCTTTTGCAAAATTAT
This sequence comes from uncultured SAR86 cluster bacterium, assembly GCA_902518715.1. Lineage (GTDB taxonomy): Bacteria > Pseudomonadota > Gammaproteobacteria > Magnimaribacterales > D2472 > CACNXK01. The sequence continues at coordinate 134,352 of CABYHU010000001.1, read as the reverse complement.
CATCAGGGTTGAAATATGCAGCTGAGGCACCTTCAACGTTAGATCCAAATGTCAAGACATACTTTGCATGACCTGAGTTAGCTTTTACAACAGCATAATAAGTACCCGAATCTGGTAGTGCAATAATTTTTCTAGTTGATGTAGAAGAATCTGTATATGAGTAATTCGCTAGTGAACCATCTTCATTATAAAGAAGTAAATCTAAATCCATACTGTCATATTCACAACAATAAAAGGAGCCTGGATTATCTGGTAGATCTTCATATATGAGACCTTCATTTTGTAAAGTAACTGTTAAATTTGGAGCAGCAGTAACTTTGTACCAATCTTCAGTATCAAAATTTTCGAGTGTTTGAGTATCACACGCTCCGTCATCATCATTATCAAAACAGAAACCATTCTCTACAATAACGATATCAACTGTATTATCACCAATATGTCCAATTACATCAGTTGGATTTTGAAGAACTTGAGCATTTGATAGTGAATTGTTATCTCTTACAGTATATTTCAATGTATTTTGTACATCGCCATCAACTTCGGTATATCTATTAGAGTATAGTGTTCCATTAATTGTATAAGTATCTTTTATGTCATTAATTGTGATTGATAAATCGAATGTGGTTTCAAGACCTCCTGCAGCATCTTCAGCAGCAATAAGCTGAACCTCATATACATTATCACCATTTGCATCCTCAGGTGTTTCATAATCAACACCTTCAAAAGCATTAAAAGCTAAATTTCCATTTGAACTATCAATGCTAAAAATTCTGAATAAGGCTGAATCATCACCACCATTAATTCCAAATGTTACAGGGCCGCCTTCTGGATCGACCACATTGAGTGCCGCAACAATTCTTACATTTTCATCAACAGAAACTTGAGATGTTAAACCTACAAATTCAGGAGCTTCGGGAACATCTGTAACAGTAATTTGAACATCCTGTGTAGTTCTATTGAAACCATCGTCAGCAAAAACAGTTATCGTATAAACATTATCTCCATCTGAGTCTGATGGACTTTCATAATTCAGTCCACCCTCAAAATACAATAAATTGCTAACAACACTAAAGCCAGCTGAATCATCACCGCTTACGCCTATGGTAAGTTGATTGCTTTCAGGATCTGTTACTGAGAAAGTTGCAATTTCAGCAATATTTTCATCTAAAGTATAGGATGTTTGTAAATCACTTATGACTGGTGGATTATTTACTTCGAGAACCGTGATACTTATTTCATCACTTGTAGTTGTAAATGATCCATCAGATACTGATACATTTAATTTATAAATATTATCCCCATTGCTATCACCAGGATTTGCAAAGTCAGGAGCTGAAGCAAATGATAAGTTTCCAGAATCAGAGATGGTAAATAAAGAACTGTCTATTCCGCTTTTAGACAAAGTTACATCATCGCCATCAGCATCAATTGTTGATATATCTACAACATTAGATTGACCATTTGTTACCTCTATATTTGTAGCCAAATCAACAAATGTTGGGGCGTTATCATTTAAGTTAGTTATCGTGAGAGTGAATTCTGGCGATGTTGCTGACAATTCACCATCTGAAGCAATGACATTTAAATTGTAAATATTGTCACCATTTGTATCAGATGGATTTTCATAATCAGGGGCTCCTACAAAAGATACTGCATTTCCTGAAATTGAAAATAAAGATCCATCTGTTCCAGATAATGAGTATGACAATGCATCTCCATCTTCATCAGCTATATCTTCAGGTATATCAATTGTTTCTACTGCAGTGGTATTTTCAGGATAATCAAAAACGGTTTGTAGTGCATTATTCCATACAGGAGGTTCGTTAACATCAGAAATATTTACTGTAATTGATGAAGAAGAGCTATTAATACCATCTGTTACCATAGCAATAAGAGAATAACTATTTTTAACTTCAAAATTAGCACTACTTTTTAGCGTTAAAATTCCTGAATTTGTAATTTCAAGATCAGAGGAATCGCCTCCACTTATTGAAAAAGTTAGATCATCATTATCAGCATCTGTAGCGGTAAGTGTGGTAACTGCCTGTTGATTTTCAGGAACAGTAAATGATTCACTAGAAGTAAGCACTGGGTCGTTATCATTAGTATTATTTATTGATACTTCTACCTCTTGAGATGTTGTATTTAACTCGTCGCTAAAATTAACACTTACCAGATAAACATTATTTGAATCTGAATCTTCTGGTAATTCATAATCTTTACTAGATGACGTCAACGATGCATTTAATCCATCAAAAGTTAATGTAAATAAATCTTTATCTACCCCACTTAGTGAGTAAGTTATTGTGTCATTTTGTGGATCAGTTACTGTAAATGAAATGCCAATAGATTCGTTTTCATCAACAGATTGAGAGGATAAACCCTCAATAATTGGATTACCCTCATTCTCCACATTTAAAATTGTTATAACAAGATCGTCGCTAACAGTATCTGTTCCATCTGAAGCTTCAACGGTTATTTCATATGAGTTATCTGAGTTAGCATCTGCTGGATTTTCAAAATCTGGATTTGTTTTAAAAGTAATTGCGCCAGAAGTTGAAATAGAAAGTTTTTCCGCATCATTTCCTGATAAAGAATATCCAATAACATCATTTTCAATATCTTCAACAGTTACTGATAAAACATTTAATATATTTTCATCAATTGATGATGTGGAAATAAAATCTTTAAAAATTGGCGGATCATTTACACTAATAACATCAACATCAATATTTGCTGATGCAGATGTGCCATCTATATTAACTGTGTATGTAAATGAATCAGAACCAAAATAGTTTTCATTTGGTGAATAAGTAATGTTATTAGTCGCATCTAGTGATGCAGTTCCATTTGATGGAGAAGAAATTGATACAGATAATCCATAATAGTCACTTCCAGCATCAATAACATCATTTTCTAAAGGTGTAAGTTCTAAGCTGTTATCTTCGTCAGTTGAAACTGAGTCATCAGTTAACGTTAAGACTTGATCAAGACTTGATTCATCAATATTTTGGTCTGATGCAATAAGCGAATTTAAATTTGATGAATAAGAAGCAATTCGAACTGCATCAGCTGTTCCATTTGCTAATGCAATAACATCATTTAAAAAAGTACCTGTTGCATAATTAGTGATTGCAGATGTAGCAGTGGAATCATTTCTTACAGATATCTTCTCTACAACTGATTTAACAATAGACTTAAGATCACTTGATACAGAACTTGAAATATCATCCGACGCTGAAGAACTTAAAGAAATATTATTTGCGCTAAGTACACTATCAATATATCCATCGATAAAGCTACTTGTTTCTATAAACTCAGATAAATTAATGACTCCTGAATCAAAATTTTGTTGAATAGATGTATACAAGCTTTCAAAAAAGGTTTTTGTATTGTTTGATGATGTGTTTGTTTCATTAACAAAAGCTTGCAAAGCATATGCTAATACAAAAATCTGAGCATTTGCTTCATAGTATTTATTTGCAGCTGAACTTGAATTTACTCCGGTTACTGGATTATCAGAGTAAATATCAATACTTGAATCTAAATTCAATAGAGTATTTATATCTGTGCTTCCAGTATTTGCATAGTCTAGTGATGTTAGAGCCGAAACAACCCTCGAAGTACTTGATGATGCTTTATAAGAAAGTGATAGATTTGTTAAGTCAACTCCAGATGAATTATCAGAACCACCAAAAGAAATAATATCTTGAGGGTCATTAGGTAGCTCGAAAATACCATTAGTATCTGCTGAAGTTGATGGTTCATCGTCATCTGATTGGTAGTTTGAATTTATATCTAAAATTACTGTTGGTGAAGAAATATAATTAGCACCGACTACAACACCTTGGGAATTTCCAATAACATTAGTTGATACTGTTCTAGACGTTGAAGTGCCTGCTGAATTAGAGCAAGTTAAAGTATAGCTTTTTTGACCTTCTGAATCTGGCGTAATAGTTTCGGAACCTGATAAGGCTTTTGAGCCAGACCAAGATCCTGAAGCTGTGCAAGAAGATGCATTAGATGTTGTCCAAGTTAGAGTTACTGTATTACCTAAATATATCTGATTATCAGAAATTGATAATGTAATACTTGCACCTGGAACTGGAGGTTCAGGAGTACTTCCTCCACCACCACCGCCGCCACAACTTGCAATGATAAATAATAAAGAAAAATATATATATAGATGGCGGTACATAATGAGTTTCTATTTTAAGTGAGTTTTCAGCAAATTAAAACGTTCAATTTTAAAGCGTTTCATATTTTACCCAATCTATAAGAAATCTCTTATCATCAGGACAACTAGCTGCATTAGCCGCATAACAAAGGTCATTATTATTGACGTAATTACCAACAAAATTCCCACCAACTGCAACATTTATTATCAAATAAAAAACTTCATTAAATGGATAATTCTCTCCAAAACCTATCTGGTTAGAAGTTATTTCAAATACGGTATATTCATTATCAAGAATAAATTGCATAGAATTCTCTTCCCAAATAAAAGCAAGCTCATGAAATACCTCATTTAAGTTATTAGATTGACTTAAAAGATAGGTCCCACCTTGATATTTGTGATTTGCAGGATCTGCACCGTAATGAACTGTAGATAAAATTTCCTGCATATTATCGCCTCGTACTTCAACAAGATCTATTTCCCCACTAGCAGGCCATCCACCAAAAATGGATTCAGATGGCAACATCCAGATTGCAGGCCACATACCAACACCCTCAGGAGATTTAAATCTTACTGTTATTTTCCCTGGATGTGTAAAATCTACTTTGTTCTCAGTTATAAGTTTTGCCGATGTATAGTTAAATCCTTCCTTTGATTCATTTAATGGAGTAATTCTTAAACATCCATTAATAATATTGGAATTTTTAACATCATCTGTATAAAACTGCCTTTCATTATTACCCCAACCTGGAATGCCATATTCAGCTCCATTACCAAGCATTGGTGACCAATTATCGAGATATGAAAGCTCTAGAAAATCATCAATCCAAATTATCTTATCTGTAGGGCCATCATAATTAAGGCATGTAGTTGCCTGATACGAATTTGTTGGAGGCTGAATATCAGGAACTAAAACTGCTGATGAACCTCCACCACCGCAGGAGCTAATAAAAAATATCAAACATAGATATTTTAGCTTCATTAAATTTAAACTTTGTATTCGTCAGAAAGCTCTTTAACTTCTTTCCTTAAGAAAAATAGTGCAATCAAGTTAGGTATCGAAACTAAAGCTACACTTACATATGCAATATTCCATACAATTGTTGTATCAATAACTGCAGCTAAAACAAAGCATAAAACATAGAAGTTTCTATACCAAAAAACTGCCTTTTCACCGAAAATATATGCTGTTGATCTATCACCATAATAACACCAGGTTATAGCAGTAGAAAAAGCAAATAAAAGTAAAGAAATTGCTACCAGTTTACCTCCGTATTCACCAAAAGTACCTTGAGAGAAAGCCTTCGCAGTTAGTTCAGCTGAACTTACCAAGGATTTACCTTCAACTACAACAGCTTCAGTAATTTTTCCTTGGGAAATATTTAATTCACCTGAATAAAGATTATTTCCATCTTTAATGACAATATTTTCGGCAATTGATCTTGAGTGTAAGACTGTAATTTCTGTGTCTGTCAATTTACCATCTATGACTTCTATAGTTCCTGAAAATTCATTTACATCAGAATTCAATGACTGAACATAGTTTGTTAGTTGGGACATATGATCAGGATATTTATATGTACCATCATTATTTTCTTCATCACTATAAGTACCCTCAAGAATTACCATATCCGTTTTAGAAAAAGTAGTATCAAATTTTTCAGTCCAAACTCCACTTGAAAGAATTACAAGAGCAGTAACACTACAAACAACAATAGTATCTATAAAAGGTTCTAGTATTGAAACAATACCTTGATCGATGGATGTATTTTTTGATGAGGCATGAGCAATTGGTGATGAGCCTTGACCAGCTTCATTTGAGTATAAGCCCCTTGCTACACCATATTTTAAACTCATTGCAAAACTTGCTCCCAAAAATCCTCCTACTGCTGCTGATCCAGTAAATACTTGAGCAAATATTGCATTAAATGAAGGAATAATATTCTGATAATTTTCTGCAAGTATTACTAGGGCTCCACCAAAATATATTAAACCCATAATTGGAATAATCTTACTTGCTACTGATGCTATTCTTTTTATACCACCAATAATAATTATCCAGAGCAAAGCACCCAAAAATAAGCCAGTGAATATTTTTGGAACTGAAAATTCAGTACTCATTACAAGAGCAATATTATTAATTTGAGGCATGTTTCCTGAACCGATTGCGGTAATCATCATAAGAAATGCAAAAAGTATTCCTGCCCATTTCATATTTAATGCATGCTCAATGTAATACATTGGACCACCTGATATCGAACCATCATCAAGTTTTGTTCTATATTTATGCCCCATAGTCACTTCAACAAACTTGGTTGTCATTCCAAAAATTGCTGTTATCCACATCCAGAATATTGCCGCAGGACCACCTGTCCATATAGCTAATGCAACCCCTCCTATATTTCCTGTTCCAACAGCACCTGACATGGCTGTTGTAAGAGCTTCAAAACCAGAAGTCTCTCCTTCTGCATCATCTTTTTGATTCTTACCTGAAACTAGATTCCAAGCTTTTCCAAAAAACTTAAATTGGGGAAAGCCAAGATAGATTGTAAAAAATATACCTGTTCCGACTAATAATACTGGGAACCACCATGAACCACTAAGATATCCATCAAGAGTTATTAAAAAATCATTAAATTGAACCATATCTATTCCTCAAAATATTTGACCAAATCTGTGTAACCGCCAATAAGCTTATCATTAATAAAAATTTGTGGCATTGTTCTAGCATATTTATTCTTTTCAAGGAGAATTTCTATATTGTTATCTTCCTCTATATTAATTGATTCATACTCAAAACCCTTTTGCTCAATCAAGGTTTTTGCTCGATCACAATACGAACATCGATATTTAGTAAAAATTAAAAATTTCATAATCTAGCAGGGTATTCTTAAGAGTAGATGATGGAGTGAGTATCTTTGATTTAAAGAATTTATCTCAAATAAATTCTCCCTAAAGCTTGAAAGTTCTTGTATAAAATCAGATAGCCTTACAGGATGAATATTTGAGTTACCCTCCTTTGATGAAGATAAAGCAAAATCTATTATGTAATTAAGTTTTTCATTAAAATCTATATTTAAATCAATTACATCGCTTATTATTTTTCCATCAATTCCTTTGTTAAATAAGGTATATAAATGATTATTTAATATTTTTAGATCTTCGAATGAGCCATCTTCTATGAGTTGCGATACTTTTTTTGGAGTCATATAACTTGGTATTATAGATTTGTCATTTTTATTTTGAAGAATCTCCTCTGCCCAGCTATAAAGTTCATCTTGTGAAAGATTATTAAAATGTATAAGTTGACATCTGCTATAGATTGTTTGATTTAGGCACTTAAATCTATTTGATTGAATAATTATGTAAGTATTTTGAGGTGGTTCTTCTAAAGTTTTTAAAAGAGCATTTTGAGAACTTATTGTTAGATTTTCTGCTCCATCAATAAAAAGAATCTTATTTTTACTTAAACCAGACTTTAACATTACGAAGTCAATTGCTTCCCTAATAAAACCTACTGGAATTTTTTTTGTTTTATTTTTTAATTTATCTTTATCCTCTCTTTGAAAATATGAAATTAATGTTTCATTATTTATGCAAAATAAATCAGGATGTGAATTATTTTTAATTAGATTATAGCTATTTTTCTCATTTAAAAGTCCATTTATTAAATACTGACATATTTGATTTTTACCAACTCCCTCTTGTCCCTCTACAATTAATGCATGTGAAAGGTTATTTAAATCAATTGATGAGATTTTTTTTTCAATCCAAGGAAAATTTTTCATCTTATAAGTTTTTTACCAGATTTATAATTTCCAAACTAATAGTATTTGCATCCTTTTCTGCATCTATACACTTTATCCTAGGATATTGATTAGCTAATTCTAAATACCCACTCCTTACATCATTAAAGAACTTCAAGCCAGATGACTCAATTCTATCCATAGAATCTCCCAATTTTCTTTCAAAACCTTTTACTGGATCAATATCTAGTAGGATTGTTAAGTCTGGATCAGGGGCATTAATAAAAGTTTTTAAAGAGTTTATAAAATCTTTATCAAGATTTCTCCCATATCCTTGATAAGCCATTGAGGCATCAAAATATCTATCTAATAAAATAAAATCATGTTGATTTGATAGGATCTCATTTGCAACCAACTCCGATCTACTTGCATACATTAACAGCAGCTCAGTTTGGCTCGTTAAAGTTAGATTGGCATCAAGTAAAATATTTCTAATTCTCTCACTTGGAATAGTGGATCCAGGTTCACGGAACTTTTTAACACTTTTTCCTTCTTTCAATAGATAATCATGAAGTAAATCTATTTGTGTAGACTTCCCTACTCCTTCAATACCTTCAAAGCTAATAATTTTCATTTTTTTTGATAAAGATTTACATATTCTAAATGCTCATTGTAAGTTTTGGTAAAAATATGTTTACCTTCTCCATCTGCCACAAAAAATAAGTATTCATTTGGAGAATTCATTATTGCTGCATCAAGTGATGATTTTGTTGGCATTGAGATGGGTGTTGGTGGAAGGCTTTTGATTACATAGGTGTTGTATAAATTACTCTTATCCCTAAGGTCCTTTTTTGTTATATCACCATTAAAATCTGGCATTAATCCATAAATTATTGTTGGATCAGCCTGAAGTTTCATTTTTATTTTAAGTCTATTTAAAAACACTCCTCCAATTTTCATTTTTTCTTCTAAGCTTGATGATTCTTTTTCAATGATTGATGCAAGGATGATTCCTTCATATTTAGTCTTTAGGGGATTATCTATTGGTTTATCTTTCCAGATAATGTCTACATAATTTTTTAATTCTGCTGATGATTTATTCAGTAGCAAAGATAAATTTGTATTCTTTTTATAAAAATATGTATCTGGTAAAAGAAGACCTTCAATTGAATTATTAATTAAATCAATGCATGAAAAATCTTTACAATCATTATTTAGTTTTAAGGTATTTATATATGAACCTAAATCAAACTTGTTCGTCCCATCACTTATAACAAATTTATAAGTAATGGTTTCGCCTAACTTCATCTTAGTAAGTACCTTGTAGAGACTATCATCTATTAGATATTCTCCAGCCTGAATAGTACGTAAATCAAATAAGTAAATTCCAATTAAAAATAATGATTTTTCAAAGAAATTATTAGGATCATATATTCCGTTATACAAATCTAATACCGAGGAGTTAGGTTTTACTTCATATGTGAATGATTCAATTGTTATTTTATTGTTATAAAAGCTTTTTAATGATCCATAGAGTGTAAATAATGCTATGAGAAAAATAGCGGATAATCTTGGTAGATATTTTATCAATTAGACGGACTTAAAAATAAGAGTTGAGTTAGTTCCACCAAAACCAAATGAATTATTTAACGAAACATCTATTTTCATATCTCTGGCTTCTTTTGGAATGAAATCTAAATCACAGCCATCATCAGGATTATTTAAATTAATTGTTGGTGGAGAAATATTATTAACAATAGATAAAATTGAAAATATTGATTCTACTGCTCCAGCAGCACCCAGGGTGTGGCCCGTCATCGATTTAGTTGAACTAATGGGCGGAGGTGAATCAAAAATAGATTTAACTGCATTACATTCTGCAAGATCACCCAGAGGTGTTGATGTTGCATGAGCATTTATATAATCAATATCATTTGTTGAAATGCCTGCATCTGATATTGCCCTAGAAATTGATAATGAAGCTCCGGTTCCATCTTCTGATGGTGCAGTCATATGATAAGCATCCGAACTCATGCCAAAACCAATAACTTCTGCATAAATATTCGCTGATCTTTTTTTTGCATGTTCATATTCTTCTAATATTAGAATTGCGGCTCCATCTGACAATACAAAACCATCACGATCTTTGTCCCATGGCCTACTTGCTGTTTTTGGATCATCGGATTTACTTAAAGCTCTTGATGCAAGAAAACCTGAAACCCCCAACGGTGTAGTTGCCATTTCAGAACCTCCTGTAACCATAACATCTGCATCTCCATAAGCTATTAATCTTGCACTAGTTCCAATAGCATGATTACTTGATGCGCACGCAGTCACGATAGATAAATTTGGACCTGTATATCCTTTAATAATACTTAAGTATCCAGGTGTCATATTAATTATCGATCCTGGAACAAAAAATGGAGATACTCTCTTGAATGATTTTTTGTTAAGAATATCTTTATTTCTCTCTATGCTATCCAAGCCCCCTATGCCTGACCCTATATTTAAACCAACTCTATCTTTATCTACATTATTATCTAAACCAGCATCTTCTATAGCCTGAATACCTGCAGATACACCATATTGAACAAATGTATCTAAACGTCTTATATCTTTAGAATCTATATACTGGGTTGGATCAAAATCATGAATTCTTCCACCAACCTTAATTGGCATATCTTCAAGATCAACAACATTATCAGAGATGCCTGAGCATCCTTTTATGCAGTTAGACCATGATTCATTAACAGAGTTACCTAGGGGAGAAATTAATCCCATTCCAGTAACTACAACTCTTCGAGGAAGTTGCATTTAAGATATTATGAGTTTTCGACTATATAATCTACAGCTTCTTGAACCGTTGAAATTTTTTCAGCATCTTCATCAGCAATTTCAAGATCGAATTCTTCTTCCAAAGCCATCACTAGCTCTACAGTATCAAGAGAATCAGCACCAAGATCATCGACAAATGATGAATCAGTGTTTACTTCTGACTCAGCAACACCGAGTTGTTCGCAAACAATTCCAGTAACAGTTTTTTCAATTTCACTTCTTTCCATAATAGTACCTCAATTGAAAGTTTGGTTATTTTAACGTGCAAGTTAAAAAATACCAACTAATACATAAATAAGCCTCCATCTACAGAAATGGTTTGGCCAGTTATGTAATTTGCTTCATCAGATGCAAGAAACACAATACATTTGGCTACATCTTGAACAGTACCAAATCTTTTCATTGGTATATTCTTACTTACCTCAACTTTTTCATTAACATTTAAAAAGGTTGTCATATCTGTCTCAATAAAACCAGGCGCAACAACATTTGAAGTAATATTCCTAGACCCAAGCTCTTTAGCTAAAGATCTTGAGAAGCCAACCATTGCTGATTTTGATGAAGAGTAATTTACTTGGCCAGAGTTACCCATAAGGCCAGCAACTGATGAAATATTGATAACCCTTCCAAATTTATTTTTTACCATGGGTTTTATAAAAGCCTTAGTAACTCTGAATAAGCCATTTAAATTTGTCTCTATAACATCATCCCAATCTTCATCTTTCATTCTCAAAAATAATTGATCTTTTGTAATTCCTGCATTATTGACGAGCACTGATGGTAGGAGATCTTCAGATTTAAGATCCGCAAACAAGTTTTTTATGCTTTCTTTTGACATTAGGTCTAACTGAACAGAGATTGCACTTTCGTCCCCTATAAGTTCACCCAAATTAAAATCACCTCGTGATGAACCAATTACCTTATACCCCTCTTTGGAGAAGTGTTTAGCAGCTTCTAGACCGATTCCTCTTGAAGCTCCTGTGACTAGAACAATCTTACTCATATATTTTGCACCTTATCTTTAAAACTTAAATCAGACGTATAAAGAATACTTTGTAAATCATAACCCTTTGATAAACCACATAAAATATTTTTTGGACCAATTTCTATTAAGCATGATGCGGAATTAGAAATTTTTTCCATAGTTTTAGTCCAGAGAACTGGTTCAGTTAATTGATTTAAGAGATTTTGTTTAATTGAAGATAAATCACTCTCAATCTCACCAGTATGGTTTTGGATGATTGGATATCTCGGTGGAGAAAAAATAATTTTTTCGAGAGACTCATTAAATTCGTCTGCAGCATCAGCCATTAATATGGTATGAGATGCAATACTTACGTTTAATTCTATGCATCTTTTTGCACCAATTCCTGGAAGTAAATTACTAGCTATTTCTATACCTTCAATATTTCCAGCAATTACAGTTTGCTTCATAGAATTATAATTTGCAGAAGCTACGTAAGCTTTTTCATTAGATTCATTAATTTGTGAACAAACTTCATCGATACTTTTTGAATCAAGGCCAAGTATAGCCATCATTTTTCCCTCTTCAGAGCTTTGCATTAAGTTACCTCTGAGATGAGTTATTTTTATTGCATCTTCAAAAGTTATTGATTCTGCAAACATTAAAGCTGAGTATTCTCCAAGTGAATGACCGGCTATAACTTTTGGATCTGGTAAAGATAAATTCTTATATGCTTCTGAAAAAATGGCTGATGATAAGACCAAAAGCGGTTGAGTAAAAGAGGTTAAATTTAATTTAGACTCATCCTCTAAAATGCTTTGAACATCAGAACTTAGTATTTCCGATACAGTTTGTATCTTTTCATTTATGAAAGATTGATCAACCAGATCAGTTTTAAGCATTTCAGCATGTTGTGAGCCCTGACCAGGGAATACACAAGCTATTGAGCTCATTTCTTACTCTTGATCTTGATCTTCTTTAAGTGGCTTTCTTAAGTCTTTTACAAGTCTACCCTTGTAAAAGCCATCCTTAGTCATTTGATGCCTCAAATGTTTCTCACCAGATACTTGATCAGTGGATAAAGTCAGGTTCTTTAGCTTGTCATGAGATCTTCTCATGCCAATTCTTGAACGTGTTTTTTTACTCTTTTGTACAGCCATAATTATAAAAAAGCGTATCCTAACAAATATATCCTTAAATGAATAGTAATTAAGTATTCAAATAATTTAACATTTTTTCAAACTGGTCGTCGTAATCTGCAACAAAAGTATTTATTTTATTCTCAAGATCTAAAAAGGATATTTCAGACGAATGAAGGCCTAATCTTTTAATACCTGAATGTTTTAAGCGAGTGTTGAAGTCTTTACATCCATACTTTTTGTCATTGGCAATATTTTTGTTAATTTTTTCACATTGAGCCCTTATTTGATGCGTCCTTCCTGTGAGAATCTCTATTTCTATCAAAGAACTACAATAAAGCTTTTTTAGAGGTTTTAAGATTGATTTTGCCTCTTTACCATTTTTATTGATTGAAACTTTATTGAATGAGCCCTTGGTGTTTGTATCAATGCTATCTTCTATAACCATTTCTTCAGAAATAAAGTCTTTTACTATGGCGTGATAAATCTTTTTAACTTTTCTCTGTTTTAATTGATTATTAAAAGAACTTAGGAACTTTTGATTTTTAGCAATTACCAAGCAGCCAGATGTGCCCTTATCAAGCCTATGACATAGATTTAATGAATTATTCTTTAAAACTGCACGCAATATGTCAATTAGGCCATGATCATTCTTTGTACCGCTATGAACAGCATAATTAGATGGTTTATTGAAGATGAGGAAATCTTCATCATCGTATATCACTCTATCTTTCAGAAAGGCATATTTGCTTATATTGATTTCGAGAGTCTTCTCTTGATTAATTAGATTAGGCGGTATTCTTATTAAATCATTTTTTGAAAGTTTAGTATCAGGTTTAACTCTTTTTGAATTAACTCTAACTTCTCCTTTTCTAATAACTTTGTAGATTTTTGATTTAGGAATATTTTTAAAATTAGAAAAAAGGAAGTTATCTATCCTTCTTCCTTCATTGTCATGATCTACGGTTATATTTTTGACAGACATAAATTATATATATACGATAAGCACAATAATTATAGTTTATGTTGAATAGTTCAACATAATAGAGATAGAAAAATACTAATTTTACTTTCAGCTCTCCATCCCGAGCTGTTTAGAAAGCAATAAGAGTAAGACTTTCTAAAAATAACCTAAATGGTATTAACTATCTCCTTAACTAAAGGAGTTAGTATGAAAAGAATATTAATAAATAGTTCTTATAACGACGAATTGCGTGTTGCGCTTGTTGACGGTGCAAAATTATTTGATTTAGATACAGAAGTTACTGATAGAGTTCTTTATAAAGGTAGTATTTTCAAGGCAAAAGTTTCTAGGATTGAGCAAAGCTTAAATGCGGCTTTTGTGGATTTTGGATCAACTAGACATGGATTCCTACCACTTAAAGAGCTTTCAAGAAATTTTTACAAAAAAAATTCGCAAGGTAAGTCAGAGTGCACACTAAAAGAGGGTCAGGAGATACTGGTTCAAATAAATAAAGAGGAAAGAGGTACTAAAGGTGCAACTTTATCAACTCAGATATCCATAGCTGGTCGTTTTATGGTTTTAATAGCTAATTCTGATAAATCAGGTGGTATTTCAAGAAGAATTACAGGAGATGAGAGAGAAGATCTTAAAAATCAAATCTCAAAACTAGATATACCTGAGGGTATGAGTGTGATTATTCGGACTGCTGGTATAGATAGATCATTTGAAGAGCTTCAAAATGATCTAAATTATCTCATTTCTCTGTGGGATGATATCAATGCTACGCAAGCTTCAGCAGATTCGCCTCAATTGATTTACAAAGACGATAAGCTAATAGTTCGAGTTTTTAGGGATATTTTTCGAGATGATATAGAAGAAATTTTAGTAGATGATAAATCTGTATTTGAAGAAGCTAAAAACTTTGCTGAATTAGTTATTCCTGACCAAAAAGACAAAGTAAAACTATATGATGAAGAAATCCCTCTTTTTAATAGATATCAAATAGAATCACAGATTGAATTAGCTTTCCAAAGAGAAATTTCTCTTCCATCAGGAGGATCTATAGTTATAGACCCCACTGAGGCAATGACAACAATTGATATTAATTCAGCTCGATCAACTAAAGGCAAAGATATTGAAGAAACAGCTCTTAAGACAAACCTAGAGGCAGCAAAAGAAATTGCAAGACAATTAAGGTTAAGAGATGTCGGTGGATTAATAGTTATAGATTTTATTGATATGCAAAATGAAGATTCACAAAATAAAGTTGAGAATGCTTTTAGAAGAGCTGTATCGTCTGATAGAGCTAGAATTCAAATAGCGAGCATTTCAAGATTTGGACTACTTGAAATTTCTAGGCAAAGACTTAAACCCTCATTAAACGAGACATATGACATAGAACATGTTTTAGTTAGAGGACCCAGATCAATAGGACAATCGATTTTAAGAATTATTGGCGAAGATGTAGCTAAAGATAATACTGCAGAGATACAGGTTTATGTTCCTGCAGATGTTGCAAGCTACTTATTAAATGAGAAAAGAAGAGATATTCTTAGTATTGAGGATTCCACAGGTGTAAAAATCTTAATTATTGCCGATCCTTATAAATCTAGGCCATATTACAAGGTAGTAAGAATTAAAGATTCAGAAGTAAAGAAAAAATTTTCATATAACTTAACGCCTGATAGTCCCAAACCAGATACTGATTGGAGAGATGAAAAATCTGAATCAAAGCTTAACCCGCTGGTAGATGCCACTGACCATAAAAAGAATCACAAATCTGGTGGTGGTATTTTAAGCTGGATAAAAAGTTTAACTGCTTCACCGCAACCAAAAAAAACAACAAAGAAAAAATCTCCTCAAAAAAGACGTCCTCGCAAGGGAAATTATAAGAAAAAGAATGCTAATAGCTCTAAATCTAGGCCAAACAGAAAACCTTCTTCATCTAAAAATACAAGAAGATCCTCTTCAACTAAGAGTACAGGAAGGCCTTCAAAATCTACAGATAGGAAGCCAAAAACTGACTCTAGAACAAAAGATATGAGAAAAAAAGCTCCATCAAGAAAACCTAGGGAAGAAAAAGACGCTTCCAAAAAAATAACTGGTAGACAAGATATTGTTAAGGAAGCAAAAAAGAAGCCTGAGCCTCCAACTAGAGCTTTGAACGACCCTCGAGATAACTAGATATAAGCTGTCCAGAGATTGATAATTTAGGTGGCACATTCGGAAGGTCATCTATTTTGAACCATCTGGCATCCTCTAGTTCAGCTTCTTCTATTTTTATTTCACCTGATTCGTATTCACAAAAATATCCAAGCATTAGCTGACTAGGAAATGGCCATGGCTGACTTCCAAAATATGTAATATTTTTAACAGAAACATTTACTTCTTCCATAACCTCTCTTCTAAGAGCCTCTTCTGCTGTTTCACCAGCTTCAATAAAGCCAGCTAATGTGCTGTACCAGTTTTCAGGGAAAAATTTGTTTCTTGCTAACAAAACCTCATCTCCTCTGGTAACTAACGTTATTATGCAAGGCGAGATCTTTGGATAAATAAATTCTTGATTGCAAGGTCTAACAAAAGCACCTTCTTTTTCTTGAAAGGATAATTTTCCCGAACATCGAGAACAGTATTTAGTTTCATCAATCCAATGCACCAACTGCTTAGCAGTAAAAACAACTCCATCATTTTCTGGATTAAAGTTCGCTAAAGTTCTTATTTCAATTAATTCTGCATCTTCAGGTTTATTTACTAAAGTTATGTCTTTCAAGTTTACCGCATAGAAGTATTCATCATCATCGTGATAAATACCTATTCTTGCCATATCAATATCACCCTCTAAAATTAAATAATTTGGATCAAATTTATAAGACTTTTCTGATTTATCGTATAAAATCTTATTTTCTGAAATAAAAATATATTTATTGTTATTTGATTCAGAAAAATTTTTAAAACGAGATCCAGACATAAGTAGTAATCATAATGAATATATCCTTAATGTATAGTATGTTTTTAGGTGATTCACCTAGATGGTATAAACAAGCAATTCTTAGCTTTCTGATAATCAATCCAATACTGCTCATCGTCTTTAATTCACTTGGTTTAAATGGTGGATTCATAATGGGCTGGATAATTCTGTTACAGTTCATTTTTACCTTAGCGCTAGCACTTAAATGTTACCCTCTTCAGCCAGGTGGTCTTCTTGCAATTGAAGCATTAGTAATGGATCTTTCAAATCCATATTCAATGATGCATGAAATAGAGGCAAATATAGAGGTAATTCTATTACTTGTTTTTATGGTGGCTGGAATTTTCTTTATGAAAAATCTAATGCTTACTATATTCACTAAACTACTTCTAAATGTTAAATCAAAAGTTTGGCTTTCTCTACTCTACTGTTTTACCGCAGCTTTTCTATCAGCTTTTCTAGATGCTCTTACAGTTACAGCAGTTTTAATTGGAGTTACAGTTGGATTTTATAGAATTTATCATTTAATAATTTCGAATAAATATTTTGATGATACCTCTCATGATATTCATAATGATGCATCTATTGATTCTATTAAAGTTGAGGAACTAGATGACTTTAAAGGTTTCTTAAGACAGTTAATTATGCATGGTGCTGTAGGTACTGCTCTTGGAGGTGTATGCACAATTGTTGGTGAGCCTCAAAATTTATTAATTGCAAATATTGCTGGCTGGGATTTTATTGAATTTTTCTTATATATGGCGCCAGTTACGATGCCGGTTTTTGTAGCCGGATTATTGGTTTGTTTTTGCTTAGAGCGATTTAAGTTAGCAGGTTTTGGATCAGAGTTATCAGGAAATATAAGAACTATTTTTGCTGAATATGCAGCATACGAAGATGAAATTAGCAAAAATGACGACAAGAAAAAAGCTGAACTTGCAGTTGAATTATTTGTTTTAGTCTTACTGATCTTTGCCCTTGCTTTCCATATTGCTGAAGTTGGGATTATTGGTCTTGGCGTTATAATTCTCTTAACTTCTTTTAAAGGTATTACTCATGAGCATTATTTAGGAGATGCTTTTAAAGAGGCTTTACCTTTCACTGCTTTACTTTGTGTCTTCTTTGCTATTGTTAGCGTTATACATGAGCAACACTTATTTACCCCTGTTATCAATTATGTTCTTACTTTTAGTATTGAAAGTCAGACCAGTATCTTCTTTATTGCGAACGGAGTTCTATCTGCAATTAGTGATAATGTTTTTGTAGCTACAATTTATATAAATGAAGTTAAGGCTCTCCTTGATGCTGGTAAGATTACTTTAGAGCATTTTAATAATCTCACAATTGCTATTAATACAGGAACGAATATACCGAGTATAGCTACTCCAAATGGTCAGGCAGCATTTCTTTTCTTGCTTACCTCATCGCTTGCTCCATTAATTAACTTATCTTATTTCAGAATGGTTTTAATGGCGCTACCATATACAATTGTTCTCACGATAGTAGCCCTAATTTCAGTTTATTTATTCATCTAGATGTCACTTGATCGAAGGTTCTGCGTAGCTCCTATGATGAGATACACAGACATGCATGAAAGATTCTTTTTAAGACTCATATCTAAAAAAGCAGTCCTATATACAGAAATGATTTCCACAGGAGCCCTAATACATGGAAATTGCGATTATCAGTTAGATTTTAATAAAGAAGAACATCCTGTAGCTGTTCAATTTGGTGGTTCTTCGCCTCAAGAGTTATCTCAATGCTCAATAAAGGCTGAAAAAAACGGATATGATGAAATTAACCTGAATATAGGTTGCCCATCTGAAAGAGTGCAAAAAGGTAATTTTGGAGTATGTTTAATGCTTGAACCTGACTTGGTTGCAGAATGTACAAGAAAAATGAGTAATTCCGTAGATATTCCTGTTACTGTTAAATGCAGAACTGGTGTTGATGATAATGATGATTACGAGTTTTTGAAATCATTTATAAGTACCGTAAAAGATTCTGGTGTTAAAACTTTTATAATCCATGCAAGGAAAGGAATTTTAAAAGGTTTAAGCCCAAGACAAAATAGAAACATCCCACCTTTAAACTATCAAAAGGTTTATTCAATCAAAGATGACTTCCCAGATTTAGAAATTATTATTAACGGCGGCATCAAAAATATTAGTGAAGCAAAAAAACATCTTAATTTTGTTGATGGAGTTATGTTGGGAAGAGCAGCTTACGATGATCCTTTTATGCTCAGTGATATAGATTCTGAAATTTACTCAAATACCAAGGTAGAGATAAGCAGAAAAGATCTTCTCACAGAATATTTAGATTATGTACACGTAATGACTAAAAAAGGTTATGACCCTAAAATTATGTTGAAACATGTATTTGGACTTAAGAAAGGTGAAAAAGATGCTAAAAGATTTAGGGTAAAAGTAGCTGAGATTATGAACTCATCGAGTCTGGTTGAAAACAAAGATGAGTTACTATCAATGGTTTAGTCATCTCCAAATATATCATCCATATCATCTAGAAATTCATCATCCTCAGTCGAACCATTATTAATTTCATATTCTCTAGACTGTATATAAGCATCTTTAACAAAAATATACTTATCTCCAATGATAAGTGTTTCAGCATCCAGAAGGCGCTCTCTAGTCTCGAGAGCATCAATACCAACCAATGTTATCTTTACATCATTATCTTCCATTGCGAATGTACCGGAAAGGAAGCTTGAAATTGGTCTGCTCAATAAATCTCTTGGATTACTAGGGCCTAAAAAGGGAATCATAATATAGGGGCCTGAATCAAAACCCCAAACACCAAGAGTTTGTCCAAAATCTTCTTCATGTTTTTCGAGACCCATTTTTGATGCAACATCAATTAAACCAAATAATCCAATAGTAGAGTTGATAACAAATCTACCTGCATCATTAAATGCATATTTAATTTCTCCCTGGAGTACTTGATTTATAGTGGTATCAATTTCTTCAAGATTATTAAAAAAGTTTGTTACTCCTGTTCTAGCAAATTGTGGTGTAACTTTTCTATATGTTAAGGCAGCTGGCTTTAAAAGTTTTTCATCTAATTTCTCATTGAAGATAAAAATGTCCCTATTTAGATCCTCAAATGGATCATTTATTTCTTCGCCAAAGATTGGAAAAGATAATAATAAAATAAGTAAAAATCTATTCATGCTCTTTGATTGTTCGTATTGCATTAAGAAATAAAGGGTCTAATTTTAAATCATCAAATGGATATGTTGAATCTATGAATTTTTTATCATATTCGAGTCTATCTAAAACCGTATTCTCAGTTTCTAAGTTAAAACTCTGGAAATCATCACTTTGATGGATATTGTTTAGGATAATGCCTAAGACTTTAGTATTTAAGCTTGCAAAAACATGTTCAGATCTCCTTAAATCTGCAATAGATAATTTAGATATAGTTGATACTAAAATTACAAAATCAGGAACAATTTTTTGACATACCGTTAAATAGGCATCGCCTGTTCCAGGAGGCATATCAATTAATAGAAAATCTAGTTCGTCCCAATTAGTTTTTTCATATATCTGGTTGATGGCAGAGCTCAACATGGGCCCTCTCCAGATAGCAGCATTTTTATTGAGTAAGAATCCTAAAGAGTTTAGTGAAATATTATCTACTTTTTTTGGTATATATGGTCTGTCAGTATTTTTTTTATCTACTTCGATATTTTTATCATTAATGTCGAATAATATATCTTGATTAGGGCCGTAAATATCTGCATCTAAAATACCAACTTTGCTATCCTTTGATAGAACTGTAGCTAAAAAAGAGCAAACAGTTGATTTACCAACTCCTCCTTTTGCTGAAGCAATTGCAATAGTTTTTTTTATAGTCATTATCTAATTAACTTATAATATATTAAAAATTATCACAAAATGAAATCACGCAAGATTCTGGTAACAAGCGCATTGCCATATGCCAATGGTTCAATACATATTGGACATGTTCTTGAATCTGTAATTACTGATATTTGGGTGAGATACCAAAATCTTAATGGTAATGAATGTCTCTACTTTTGTGCAGATGATACGCACGGAACGCCTGTCATGCTCAAAGCCAAAGAACTTGGAATAGAGCCTGAAGAGCTTATTAAAAGTACTAGAGAGGAACACATTAGAAGTTATTCAAAATTTAATATTAATTTTGATAATTTTTATACTACGCATTCTGATGAGAACAAAAAATATGCTGAAGATATTTATCAAAAATGTAATGAAGGAAATCTCATCTTTAAAAAAGAAATTGAACAGTTTTATGACTCAAAAGAAGGTTTATTCTTATCCGATAGATTTATAAAAGGCACATGCCCAAAATGTGGCGCTGAAGATCAGTATGGTGATGGTTGTTCTGTTTGTGGCACAACTTATACACCTGATGATTTAGTAAATCCCGTATCATCATTATCGAATTCTGAGCTTACCAAGAAAAAAACTGAACATGTGTTTTTTGATTTACCTCAAATGAAAGATTTTCTTGAGAATTATCTCAAAGACTTAACTCTTCAAGATCCAATAAAAAATAAACTAAATGAATGGATTGAGGATGGGTTGAAACCATGGGATATATCAAGAGACAAGCCATACTTTGGATTTGAAATACCTGGAGAAAAAGATAAATATTTTTATGTTTGGCTTGATGCACCGATTGGATATTTAGCTTCTGCAAAAAATTGGGCAGAAAACAATAATGTGGATATCAAAGATTTATGGGGTGAAAGCTCTGATTATGAAATTCATCATTTTATTGGAAAAGATATTGCTTATTTTCATGCCCTATTCTGGCCAGCTCTTTTGAAGTCATCAAATATTCGCTTACCTGAGTCAATTAATGTTCATGGGTTTTTAACTATTGATGGTGAGAAGATGTCAAAATCCAATGGAACTTTTATTAATGCAGACGACTTTACTGAAAACTATGATGGTGAGTTATTAAGATATTATTTTGCAGATAAGTTTAATAATTCAATTGATGATCTAGATTTTAATGAAGATGAATTTATCCAAAAAATTAACTCAGATATCGTCGGTAAATATCTAAATATTGCTAGCAGAGTTTCAAAATTTATTGAGAAGAATGGTAATAATCTCTCTGCAAACCTAGATGAGGGCTTTATTGAGAAAAATCTATCACTGATTGATGAAGTGATTGAGCATTATGAAGACTTAAATCTTTCTAAATCTGTAAAAATTATTATGAAGATGGCAGATGAAGTTAATAAATATATTAATGAGAATGAGCCTTGGAAATCCAGTGAAGAAAAGGCTGTAGAGGTATCATCGACAGCAATTAACTGTTTTAGAGTTATCTCAATATTACTTAATCCTGTTCTACCAACATTAACATCAAAAGCTTTAGAGATATTTAATGAAAGTTCTACAAATGATTTTAATAATATTAAGGATTATCTTGTAGATACAAAAATTAATCCATATAAGCCCCTATTAAAAAGATTAGAAAAAGCTAAAATAAATGAGGAAATTGAAATGGAAGATTCAAATTTAATTAATATCAAAGATTTTGCAAAGGTTGAGCTTCGCGTAGCTAAAATTGTTAAAGCTGAAGGTATAGAAGAAGCTGATAAGCTCATAAAATTACATCTTGATGTGGGTGATCTTGGTGAAAGAACTGTTTTTGCTGGTATAAAAAGTGCATATGATCCTGAGAGTCTTAATGGAAGACATGTTGTATTAGTTGCAAATCTTGAGCCAAGGAAAATGAAATTTGGAGTATCGGAAGGAATGGTCCTAGCGTCGAGTAATGATGAGGGATCAATTTATTTAATATCACCAGATGAAGGTGCAAAGCCAGGTCAGTTAGTTAAATAATGAAAGAAACAGATATTTTAATAGTTGGTGCAGGTCCTGTAGGACTTTTTACAGTTTTTGAAGCTGGTCTATTAGGATTAAATTGCACATTAATCGATAACTTAGACAAACCTGGCGGGCAATGCGCCGAGCTTTATCCTGAAAAACCTATCTATGATATCCCAGGAGTCCCATTTCAAACAGCACAAGAACATGTTGATGCCCTATTAAAGCAAATAGAACCTTTTGATTATGATTTAAATTTATCCCAAAGAGTTCAAACAATTTCAGAAGATGGTGACTTTTGGATTGTAGAAACTAATGAGGGAAATAAATTTAAAACAAAAAATATATTCATAGCAGCAGGTGCTGGATCTTTTGAACCAAGAAGACCGGCAAATATTGAAAATCCTGATTTATTTCTTAATAAAGGAGTAACGTATGCCGTAAGAAATATGGATCAATACAAAGATAAAGAAGTATTCATTTTTGGTGGCGGAGACTCTGCTTTAGATTGGACAGTGGAGTTAAGTAAAATCGCCTCTCATGTTAGCTTGGTTCATAGAAGAGATCAGTTTAGAGGTGCATATAAAACTGAACAAGAAATGAGAGATTTAGTTAAAAATGGAAAAGTTAGTCTTTTTACACCTCACTTAATCAATGAAATAGTTGGAGACAAAAAAGTAACAGGAGTTAAACTTAAGAATTTCGAAACTTTAGAGATTTCTGAACATAAAGCCGATGAACTGCTATTCCTCTTTGGTTTAAATAAAAAACTAGGTCCAATTCTTGATTGGGAGATTGATTTGGAAGATAAAAAAATATCTGTAAATACCACTACTTTTGAAACATCTAAAAAAGGTATATTTGCTGTAGGTGATATTAATCATTACGAAGGAAAGCTTGATCTCATTTTATGTGGATTCCATGAAACAACACTTGCAGTCCAGGAGGCTTTTAAGAGGATAAATCCTGGTGAGAGAGTTCCCTTTGGATATACAACCTCAAATAAAAAACTTCAAAAAAAACTTGGCGTAATTGATTGAAAGAAAAGTTTAGAAAGTTCCTTCCGGTAGTTGTAGATATGGAAACTGGTGGTTTTGATCCAGTTAACGATGCACTATTGGAAATTGCTATTACTCTTATAGATTATGACAAAGAATTTCGAGTTGGCACCACTCATAGGCATCACATAATACCTTTTGAAGGTTTAAATGTATCTGAGGAATCTCTCGAATTTACCGGTATTGATCTTAATCACCCTCTAAGAAATGCAGTTGATGAAAAAGAAGCTTTAAAAGACCTTTTTAGTATCGTCAATAAACACAAGAATAAATATGAGTGCAGTAGAGCTATTCTTGTTGGACATAATGCTCATTTTGATTTGGGTTTTTTAAATGAGTCTATTAAGAGAAATAATATTAAAAGATCCCCATTCCACCCCTTCTCAGTTTTTGATACTGTATCTATAGGTGGAATTTTTACTGGTCAAACTGTCCTTGCAAGAGTTGCTAAAGAGCTAGGCTTTGATTATGAAAACGAATTGGCTCATTCAGCATCATATGATTCAGAAATAACAGCGAAAGTTTTCTGTAAAATCTTAAATAAAATAGATTAGCCTACTGCATCATCAACAAGTTTTTGAAGCTCACCTGATTCATGCATTTGCGTAACAATGTCACAACCCCCAATTAACTCACCGGAAATAAAAACCTGAGGAAAGGTTGGCCAGTCAGTTACAGAAGGAAGTGTTGCTCTTACTTCTTGATTTTCTAGGATATCAACAAATGAGAATTGAGCCCCACAATCTATTAATGCTTGTACAGTCTTTGATGAAAAACCGCATCTTGGCTCATATGGCGTGCCCTTCATATAAATAAGCACAGGATTTTCTTTGATTTGTTGTTTAAGTTTTTTTTCTAGGCTCATTTAATTATCTTAATATACTGTGAAAGAACATTATCCAATCCATGGATAAGTGATTCAGTTATTATAGCGTGACCAATTGAAACTTCATCAATAATATTAAGATCAATTAATTCAGGAAGATTTTCTAAGTTGAGGTCATGACCCGCATTGAGTTTTAAATTATTTGATTTTATATACTTGAAAATCTCATGCATTTCTTCAATGTATGAAACTCTTTCATCTTTATTAAGTTTTGCATATGGTCCAGTATAAATTTCTACTGCATTTACACCCATTTCCAAAGCATAATCTACAGATTCGAGATTGGCATCAATAAACATACTTACGTATGAACAATCTTCATGGAGTCTTTCTATAATTAATTTTAATTCCTCATCATGATCTCCCCTTATCCAACCATGATCTGAGGTTATTTGATTGTCTTCATCCGGAACAAGTGTTGCTTGATAAGGTTTTATATCTTTAACTAAGTTTTCGTATCCTCTAAATGAACCCTTTTCATTATTAAATGGGTTACCCTCAATGTTAAATTCAAGATTATTTTCTTTACATAAAGTAGCTAAATCTATGACATCTGATGACAAAGCATGTCTCTCATCTGATCTAGGATGAAGAGTAAGGCCACAAATATCATGCTCCATACAGGATTTAGCAAAATTCACTAATGATGGATAATCTGATCCTCTTGCATTTCTCAGAAGTGCAACCTTATTCAAGTTAACGCTTAAATTTGTTTTATTCATAAAATCTATATTAATTATAACTAATATTTATGTTTTAACTAATATTATCTTTTATAGTCGAATGAGCTTCTCGTGAAATATTGTGTTTTGATAAAAGATAGCTAGCAAGAAAAAAACACATTACTGGAATAAAGTGATACATATATAAAAGAGTATTCTTGGTAAATTGTGAATTATCAGATCCTAAAGTAATATCAAAACCAATTACACTCTCAAGAAATATATAAGGAAAAGCTACCGCAAGGGTATAACCTACTTTGGTAATTGTTGTGTAGTATGCAAACATAGCTCCAGATTTATTGACATCTGATTCTGCCTGCTCTGCATCCGAGACGTCAGCTACCATAGAAATAATTAATGGTGCAGCGCCTGAAAAGGATATTCCATACATTGCCAGAACAAAAAATAGTACTCCTGCTTTTACTGATTCACTTGCATCACTTATATAAAGAACAACAAAAAATTGAAGTAGAAATAGAATTCCTGCATATAGAAGACATAATGATGCAGCAAAATGTTTTGTAAATTTTAGGCCAATATATCTCCATAAAAATATTCCTATCACTGCAAATGTAAAGTTTACGAATATAGCCCTTGATGCGTAATCACCAAGCTCAAGAATAGAGTCCATAAAGATTACAAATAAACCGCCAGTTAAGCTTTGAGCGAAAGCAAGAAGAACACTTGCCAAAACAAGTCTATTTAAAGTCTTATTCTTAAAAAATCTCTTGAAGGATTTTAGTGGGTTATCGTAATTTGAGACAGTCCTCTTATCATCTAAAAAAAATAGACCAAGAAATATTGTTAAAGGAATGCCAACCAAAGCGAATACACCAATTGCATTGATCTTTAGAAGAAATGATCCTTCATAGATCTCTATTACTGCAGGTATAGAAATTACAATTAATGTTGCGATGATCGCAATAATTTCTCTCAATGTTAATAATTTAGTTCTTTCATCATATTCAGGAGCGATAAATGATGCCCACGAGAGCTGAGCTATATTGGCAAGGGTAAATCCGCTGTATAGAGTAAATAAAGCAATAAATAAGTACCAACCACTAATAAATTCATCTTGAGGAAAAAAAAGAAAATATGCGCTTAGGCATAAAACAGGTAGCGATAAGAAAATCCAATGTTTATGCTTCCCAAATCTAGAAGGATATCTGTCAACTAATGCGCCCATAATGGGATCAGTAAATACGTCTATAATTCTGCCAGCAAAAAAGATTAATCCCACTAAAGAAAGTCCAAGATTATAGTTTGAAGCATAAAAAGGAAGAATATATACAAGGATAGGTATCCCGGTTACTGGAAATGGAAAAACCAACAATGAATATATGATCTTTTTATTGTTTTCTGAAATAACCATTTGGATTAGAATACTATACTTGTAATTAATCTATTTTAAATGACTAAATTAAATAAAAATCTTTTAAATATTCTGGTCTGTCCTGTCTCCAAAGGGAAGTTAGTTTATGATGAAGAAAATAATGAACTTATCTGCGAAGAATCTAAATTAGCTTATCCAATTATTGATGGCATTCCTGCTATGCTTAGAGAAAAAGCTCGTAAGATTTCGTAACATAAAATTTACAATACGTTTCAGAATCTACACCTAGTAGAAACACTTTTTAGTTACGATTACATTGTCGATTTAGAAACTTCCCCTGTTTTGATCACTTCGACAAAATATAAGGAGCCGTATAGGCTCCTTTGTTTTATAATTCAAGTATGCGCCTGTAGCTCAGTTGGATTAGAGTGCTTGGCTACGAACCAAGAGGTCGGAGGTTCGAATCCTTCCAGGCGCGCCATTAATTAGCAGAATTAGCATACTGGTTTAATAGAATGCTTTTTACCTCATCTGGCTCGTCTTTTAGCCTTTCTGAGAAGTATTCATTGTCTTCAAGTTTAAGATCTTTATTCAAAATAGATAAAGCATCTTTATTTGTAGGATGATTATGAAACTGATTAGATATTTCATTAGTTATTTGCTCAGCAACTATCTCATAAGAGTCTGATTCGAAGTTCATTACATTTCCAATACTCAATACTACCGATCCTTTAAAGCCTGATATTCCCCTAGATATACTTTCAAGGTCTTCATTTTCTTTTTTTTCATAAAAGCCGTTTACCTCGGTCTCATAAACCTCTTTAGCTTTATTCAAATCATTTGGGTCAAACTCATATGAAATAGATACTGGAATAACCTTCATTTGATTAAAGAAGTCAGAAATAGCTAAATCTTTTCTTTTGGTAAGATGGATCATTTTTAGAATTGCTGGATCTGTTATATCTTTACCATCTTTTGCCCTTCCCTCACGTTGAGCAATCCAGATAGATTCATTTTCAACTTTTACTTTATTGATTATGAATTCTGAAACTAGATTGAGTGATCGATAAATTTCCTTCTTTGATGATCCGGATCTAGGTATTATAAAACTCTTATTCAGGCGCATAAGATCTGCAGCCCACTTTTGGTCCATAAGATTACTACCAACAGCTATATTTACAGTAGAAAAGTCATTTTTGTGAAGAGCAAGGTTCAAAAACGCAGGGTCTAAAGTTATGTCTCTATGATTTGAAATAAAAAGATATGAAGTATTTTCTTTAAGATTTTCCAGTCCATTATATGTAAAGCCACTTGATGTATCTTTTATGATCTTTTCCATAATCTTTTCATACATATTTTGGTATTGATGGATTGACTTAATTTTTTTGAATCTTCTGTTGAGATAAAAAGATAAAAATAATCCCAAAAAAGAATTTAAGAAAGTATTGTGGTAACCCCTGGAATGTAAAAAGGCATTTATTACCTTCTTATTACAAGCAAGTTCACGAAGTTTAGATTCAACTTCGTGATCATAATAAGGCCTTATTTCTTCAAATTTATCCAAGTTGTATAATGATTTTTAAGAGTATTTTACAAAATATATGAAAGATTACCTAAATTATGATGGTTTGGCTGTTATGGCTCATCGAGGCGGCTCTCTTGAAGCTCCTGAAAATACCCTTGAATCATTCAAATACGCTCTAGAAATCGGCTCAGATATCATTGAAACAGACATCCAACTAAGCTCTGATGGCATTCCATATATCTTTCATGATGATGACTTAAAAAGAATTCCTGGTATAGAAAAGAATTTTAATGAGCTTTTAGCTTCTGAAATAGATGAATTAAATATTTTTGATGATTACAAAATACCAACACTTGAAGAAACATTAAAACAATTCCCTAATACTAAATTTCAAATTGATTTTAAAACAGATGAAGTAGTCGATCCTGCAATTGAGATAATTAATAAGTTGCCACATATTAAAAAGAATTTATGTGTTGCCAGTTTTTCAAGTCAAAGACTGCAAAAAATTAAATCTAAACTTAGTGACGTAACTTATTCAATGGGTCCTCATGAAGTACTTAAGCTTCTTCTTAAAAGCTTTGGAATATATAGAGGTGAAATTAGTGGTGATTGCCTGCAAATACCAATTTATAGATATGGTATTAAGATTGTTACACAGAGGTTTGTAGATTTTTGTAAACGTGAAAATATCAAGATTTCTGTTTGGACAATTAATAGTGTTCAAGAAATGGACTATCTAATTGGCTTAGATGTAGATGGGATAATAACAGATAAGCCTAAAGCTTTGATTAATCTACTTGCTTCAAGAAATACTTAACAAGAGCTTTTCTTGCAAAATAATACATAGGGAGAATAATAATTGAGCAAATTAGTATTTCTACTCCAATACTATAATCAAAAAGAGATCTTATATATCTTGCAACAAATAGACTTACAAGGCCCATTAGTGAATAAAAGATAATTGAATTCTTGCTAAATAATTTCATTTGGATATTTCACATATCTTAATAAAAACCCGCCGGCAATAAACAACACAATAATTGGTACAAGAGCTATTTGTAGATTATTAAATATACCTATAAACATTCCAACCAATGCAGGACCCATCACAGATCCGGCTCTGCCAAATGTATTGTAAAAACCAAAAAACTCGCCAGATTTATTTGTAGGAATTATTTTGGAGAAAAAGCTTCTCGATGCAGCTTGAATACCGCCCTGGACTGAACCTATCAGTACTGCCATAACATAAAATTCTGAAGAGTTGGTAAGCGCAGTTGAGTAAATAACAACGCATATATAAATAAAGATGGTTGCATAAAGAACAACTTTATCATCATATTTATTACCAATATAAGACCAAAAAAGTGTTGATGGGAATGCAACAAATTGAACTAAAATTAGTGCAACAATAATCGCCGATTGATCAATTCCAATGTTTTCAGCAAAAATTGCTGCAAGCGACATAATTGTATGAACGCCATCAATATACAAAAAGAAGGCAAATAAAAATAACAGAACATTTTTATTTTTCTGAATATCTCTAAACGTACTTACAAATCCGCCAAGAACTTCTTTGAGATTTCCAGTTTTTTCAACTTCACGCTCTTTATAATTAATTGCTAAAGGAAGTAAGAAAATAAACCACCACACTGATACAGTTATAAATGCCCATCTTACTGCTTCAGCTTCATTGCTTAAGCCAAAGGTTTCAGGTTGAAGGACCATGAATGCATTCAAGGCAAATAACAACCCTCCCCCCAAGTATCCTAATGCATAACCATAGCTAGATACTTTTGTTAGCTGATCTTCTGAAGCAACATAAACGAGCATTTTGTCATAGAGCACAACTGCTGAAGCAAAAGAGAAAAATGAAATGCCATAGAGGATGAGAGCCATTAACCATTTGCCCATCGGAATAAAGTAAAAGGAGGCAACTGATACGATTGATAATAAAGTAAAAATTATAAATAGAATCTTTGTTAGTCTTTTATAGTCGGTTACTGCACCAATAATTGGAGCTGAAACAAGAATAATTAAATTTATTATTGTTAATGCAAATGCAAGATATTGAGTTGCTTGAAGTGACTCAAGACCATTAGACCAGTAGCTTGCATAAAATAGTGGAAAAAATGCTGCTATAACTGTTGTTGCATAGGCTGAGTTACCGAAATCATAGAATATCCAAGACTTAATTTCTTTGTTAAAATCCTTCATAATTCTTTAATTAAATATGAACGATAACGAAACAACGAAGTTCGCAACATTCTTTTTGGTTGGCATAGCACTATTAGTTTTTCTTCTTGGTGTTGGCTCATATTTTTATAGTATATATATGTAACTACCCCGGTGGCCACGAAAGTGGTCTTCCAGCCAGCAGATGTAAGTGAAGATGAAAGACTGACTGTCCGGCTTTCGCACCATTATTGATAACAATCCTAAAAGCATCTTTTGTGTCATGATCTTCCGCTATTTTATTGGCGGCAATAAGAAGCTTTCCTAACAATTCACTATCATTGTCATCTGATAAAGATAGTTGAGGAATTTCTTTTTTGGGGATTATTAAAATATGAATAGGAGCTTGAGGATTAATATCATTAAAAGCTATGCAAAAATCATCCTCATATAAAATATCTGTCGGTATTTCTTTATCGATAATTTTTTTAAAGATGGTCATACTTACATGAAGACTCTTGGCAGAACCCTAATAGCAATATAAAAAATTCCTGCGGTCATAACGAGACCTAGAAAAATTACTAAAAGATCTCTTAAGAATGCCGTTAGCCTTCCATTTCTTTTAGCTTTTACTAAATTAATTATAAAAAATGTAATGGCTAAGAGTGATGCGGTAAGTATTAATATTTGAATCATAATAAATCTATAAAATTGAGCTTAATCCTGTAGTGAGTATTATAAGGCCAAAACCCCATATCGAAATAGCTAAAATAGATGCTCTGTAGAATTTCATAAATTCCATACCTGTCATCCCAATTAAAAATGGAACAATAGCCCTCATTGCCGGAATAAATCTACCTAATACAACTGTAAGTTGACCAAATCTATCAATAAAGTTATTTCCTCTCTCAATAATACTTTCTCTTTTTTTAAAAAACTTTGTCTCAAGCATCAGTGGACCAAATCTTTTTCCTAAAACAAAGCTGATAACATCGCCCGCATGCGCTCCAATCATAGCTAAAGGAACTATGCTATATAAATCAAGAAGATTGTTGTTATAAAGAAATACACAGATTGAAAAAAGAATTGCACTAGAGAGTATGCTACCGACGATTACCAAAGACTCTGCAAAAGCAAAGACAAGAATCAATACATACGAGTATTGTAAATTATTCGATATAAACTCTAGGATGTTATCTAATGACATCTAAAGCATCAAGAACATCTTTGAATGAGACAATTTTGAAGTTTTGTCTTTTAGTTCTATACCCATCTTTATTAAGACCATCTTGGGCAATCATAATGCCTTCTGGATACTCTTCACTCAGATTGAAGTTGATTGTTTCTATACCATCAGTATCAGTCACATTGTCTATATTTTTTGAAGAGCCTATTCTAAAACTTGTAATGTAATCATAAGGATAATTTCTATCATACAGATTAAACTTACTATCTCCCTGAGAGGATAAAATTAAATAACCTGAATTGTTTGGTGTTTTATATAATGATACGCCCTCTGGATCACCACCGATTTGACCTTCCCTAGAATCAACAATATAGGGCTCAGAAAAATCAAAACTATCATCGAGTCTATAAGCTTTTAAAACCCCTCTTACCTCTTCTTCTGATATAAAAAGGGTCCTATTTAAATCATCATAAACACACCCTTCGGATTCTCCACCATTATTGAAAGTTGTTATGAGATCAAGGCCATTCTCAGTTAGGTTCCACACCTCAACCCGTGGACCAGTATCTTCTGTTAAAAAAGCAACTAATCCATACTTTGGATCTATTCCAGCACATATACCATATACGATAATATCTGATTTGCCTCTAAATGATGGTTTTGATGGAACTTCCCATGAGTTATTTTCAAGTTTTTCTCTTGTTTCATTATCTTCAAATACCCATAAATCAACCGATCCTAATGTTCTATTGGATGCAAAAAGGAAAGTAAAATCCGAGACATTCTCATCATCTCCAATATTGATAGTTCTTGTATCGATGTTATTAATGTTACCAAGATTTGTGTAGCTCAGTTCTTGCCCTTGAAGGTTGTAACTATAAATTCCACTTTTTTTATCAGTACCAAAGATGATTGAATTTGAGGGATTACTCTTATTTACCCATATTGCAGGATCATCTGCAGCATCACCCTTAGTAACAACAGGTGGTGTCTCATAAATTGCCTCAACCTCAACAATTTCTGAATTGATTGAAACTGATAAGAAAAAGGCAAGTATAAAACTTGCCTTTTTAAGATAAAAATAATTTTTAATACTTGTAAGTGAAACCAACTGTCGCACTTCTACCGTATTCATCATATTGAGAAAGCCTTGATGGGTTACCCCAGTAATAGTATTCAGGTTCATCATTTATATTTATAAGATCAAATTTAAGGGTTAGATTATCATTCAAATAGTACTTTGCTGTAAAGTCTAATTGTGAATGATCATCAGTAAACCTAATATTATCATAATTTAAATCTTCAACGGTTGTCTCAATATCATCATCAGCTAAATAGTCCAGATAGTCACTTCTTCGGGCCATTGAAAGTCTCATATCTATATTTCCTTTATCGTAACCAATTGAAATATTACTCGTTCTATCAGCTAATTTTCTAAAAGGAACTGTAAACACACCATTATCGCTTGGGATGTCACTCGAAGCGTCTATATCAGTTATATTTACAGATATGAAAAGACCATCAAAAGGATCTGGAAGAGAGTCAAACTCTCTGAAAAGGTTAAACTCCATTCCATCAACAGTTGAAGATTCGCTGTTAACATAAGTTAGAAGTTCACTAAAGTTATAACCTGCAACAACACCTTGAGTTAATTGGGGATAAATTGCATTGTCTATATTTTTCTTAAATAGTCCGAATGAAACGGCGCCATTGTCACTATACCTTTCGATAGTTAAATCAAAATTATCAGCCTCATAAGGATCGAGATCAGGATTACCCATTTCACCTTCATAAGTTCCGTCAGCTTCAAGTTCGATATCAGCTACAGGAGCAGATTCACCAAAACCTGGTCTTGAAAGAGCTCTAAAAAAAGCACCTCTGACAATGGTGTTGTCATTAAGGAAATATTTAACATTTATGCTTGGTGAGACAAATGTGTAATCATTGCTTCCTGAAATAATATCGTCAGGATCTCCATCATTATAACCAATTGTGCTAAAGCTAGTATCTTCGACTCTAATACCCGCTATTACAATTGCATTATCAAATTCAAATGTACCCATTCCATAAAATGCAAAAATATCTTCCTCAGATACATAATCATCCCCAAAATCGCTAGTTCCATACGGTCCAAACGTTCCCTGTAATGCATAGATTGTTGCTGGATCAGCCATTGGTCCAAATCTAGTTGGCCAAGGCCAATTCAATGGAGTCAAATTAGGATTATAATCAGCTTGAGTTGTGTCAGGTTCCCATCCATAACCCTCAACATTTTTTTCTTTCTCTCTTGTACTGTATTTGAGACCCCATTTTACTGTTGTTGGAGTATTCATTACTTCAAAACCATCTTTAGTAAAATCTACCTTTATTGAAGATTCAGTATCTTGTATAACGGAATCCTCTTCTTCAATTTCATCAACGCCTAGTTCAGAAGGATCATAAATAGCTTGTGCGCCTTCAGTTAAAACCATGTAAGGTCTCTTTGGGTCACTATAGTCAAAATATCCACATGGGCCCCCACAATCATCAGCATCAAAGGTGCTACTTCTAAACTTAGCATCGACATTATCTGTATCATCTTCTTCAGCAAATGAACTAGTAAAAGCAAACTCTGTGTCCCAACCATTGGTTATAGTATTTCCGCCAAGAATAAAGGTTCTTATTGTTCGTACTTCTTCTCTTACCCTTACTTCAGCATCTCTTCTTATTTCAGTGATTGTGCTTCCTGTAGCTGTGACATCAGTTTGATCATCCCTCATTCTGTATTCATCTTTGTACCTTAACTCATCGTCCACGTACTCATTCCAAAGTATATTTGCGAATAATGAAGTCTCGTCATTTAATCGATAATCAATATCATATGTTAGGCCTAATCTCTCTCGTGTTAAATCATAATATCTACTTTCAAAATCGTCAGCTATTGCATAGTTACCATTATCAAATAGATCCCAAGCAGGGAAACCTGTCTCATTGTTGAAAGTTTCAATTTGTTTTTCTGAAGAAGTAAAACCAATAATATGTCCAACATTTTCAGAGATCATATCTCCATATGTCACAGAGAATTTAGGGTTATTACTATTTGAGATTTGTTCATTCCAAAATGTATTAGCTTTTACTTTAAAATAAACTCCATCCAAATCCAGGGCACTTTTAGTATTAAATTCAACTCTACCACCAATAGAATCTGCATCTTGATCTGGTGTCAAAGACTTATAAACTTCAATTGAGTCTAGAAGTTCTGTTGGAAGACCATCAAGCATTACCTTCCTTCCTCCTTCAGGAGCTGGAACTAATGCTCCATTAACAGCGATTGTATTTAAATCTCCAGATAAACCTCTGATAGTTACATACCTGCCTTCACCTTGATCGTTTTCAACCGAAATACCTGAAATCCTTCTTAATGCTTCTGCCGCGGTTGTATCAGGAAATTCACCCAATGCATCAGAATCAACAACAGATACAATCTGATTAGATTCCCTCTGCTTTTCAATAGCTGAGATAATACTGGCTTTTGTGCCAACAACAACCACCTCTTCAACCTCTTCTTGAGAAATTAAAAAAGGTATAAATAAAATTGTGAATAAAATAGAAAAATGTTTCATTAGATGTCCTCAAATTTAAAACATTTTTATACTAGTTTTCTAATGTTACAAAACTGTTACAAGAATCCGACTTTATATAGAAGTTTTTTTTTGTAATAATTATATTTTATTTAACATTTGTCTATTTTTTTATGATTGCAAAGCAAAAAAGAAGTAAAGATAGAGTTGACAAAATCATATCAACTGCAAAATTAATATTGGAACATGGCGAAGTTGCCGATATAACAATTGCTAGAATTTCCGAAATGTCTAATCTTAAAAGAACTTCTACATATAAATTTTTTCCGACTCCAGATCATATAAAGTCATATTTGCAAAACGAATTAATAAAAGAAAGTTCATTATTTATAAATTCAAATAGCCAGAAGCCTGAATCAAATGAACTTCAAAATATCTTAAATGAGTTGGTTACTTCATTAATTAAATATTTTAATGAATCCTCACCAGCAAAAAAACTTATTCTTGATAGTTCAGTTTTTGGATCTCAAATTAACTCTCTCTCTATCTTATCAGAATCAATAAATAAATTTGTCTCTTCAAATATTGAACTACCCTCAATGTTTAATGAAAAAGGTGTATTCTTAGTGCTTACACAAATTATTATTTCAGTTTTATCACTTAACTATAAAATGGATCGTGAATTAAATGATATAGGAAAGAACGAAGCAGTCAGGGCATCGCTATCTTACTTAATTGCATGCACTGCGAAGCAATAATCTATACGAACAAAATAAACCTAAGAAATACGTAAAAAGCAATTGTAAAAATTGCACCTGTGGGAATTGTTACCACCCAAGAGATAACTATCTTTAAAACCTGATAGAAATCAACTTTTGATACTGATTTAGCAATTCCGACTCCAATAACAGCTCCTACAAGAGTATGGGTTGTAGATATCGGGAATCCAATGAAACTGGCTAATATTACAGTTACTGAGGTTGCCATTTCTGCAGAAAAGCCCATTGAGGGTGTCAACGTGGTAATTTTTTCACCTACAGTTTGCATTACTCTATAGCCGAGTGTGGCTAATCCAATAACAATTCCTATAGCTCCTAAAAATAAAATCCATGGAGGCGTCATAGAGGTTGTCAAAATTTGATTTTCTGAATTAACTGTCGAAACAATAGCGGCTACCGGTCCAATAGCATTTGCAACATCATTTGATCCATGAGCAAAAGCAACGCTGCAAGCTGTAATCACCATCAAAAATGCAAAAGCAGCTTCAACCCCACCAAAATCATTATTTTTATCTAAAAGTAATTCTTTTTTTAGGTTAAGAGTGATACTTGAAATTATTAAAATAAAAGATGAAAGAATTGCAGAGAAGATGAATACTTCCTGATCAGTCCATTGAAAACCCACATACTTTAGTCCCTTTTTAGCTGTTACTAAACAAATTACAAAAGTTACAAGTGCTGCATAAAATGGAATTATTCTTACAGCTGCGGTAACCTGATCAGCTTTTTCAAGAATGAGTTTTTTTGCTGAGAAATATATTAATATTGCAAGAGTTGCTGACACTAATGGAGAAGTTACCCAGCTAGCGGCAATATTACCGACAACCCCCCATGAAACTGAATTAAGGCCTTTAGTAATTAAAGCAAACCCGACAATTGCACCCACTATAGAGTGAGTTGTTGAAACTGGCCAGCCTCTATAAGAAGCAATTAGCAACCATGAACCTGCCGCAAGAAGACTCGAAAGCATTCCAACAATAAATATCTCTGGGTTATCATTGTAAAGCTGAGGATCTACAATACCTTTGCGTATTGTAGATGTAACTTCACCACCGGCAAGAAATGCTCCTAAAAATTCAAAAATTGAAGCAAGAATTACTGCACTAGTTATTGTTAATGCTTTGCTACCAACAGAGGTACCCATTGCGTTCGCAACATCATTAGCACCAATACCCCATGCCATGAAGAGTCCAGCAATGCAGGCAAGAGCTATATATAAAAAGGATGCATCTGTTAAGAAATCCATATTGAAGAACTATACACCAGATAAATAATTTTTCTTGTTAAAATTTAGAAACTTTTGTGAATTTTCTTTACTTAAAAGTATAATCCAAAAACATGTCTTTAATTACTTTCGATCTTAATGCTTATAAAAGACTTAATCCTAAGGCTTATGCTTTAGAGAAAAGAAGGCTTCAAATTGAACTTCTTAAACTGCAAGAAGATGTAATTAAAAATGAAAGGAGAATTTGTATTGTTTTTGAAGGAAGAGATACAGCAGGGAAAAGCTCAGCAATTAAATTCTTCTCTGAATACCTCATGCCGAAAAATTTTAAGTATGTAGCTTTAGGCATTCCTACAAAGTGGGAATCAAGTAATTGGTTTAAAAGATGGAGCAAGGTTTTACCAAAAAAAGGTGAGATAGCTTTTCTTGATAGATCTTGGTATACAAGAGCGTTGACAGAGCCAGTAATGGGTTATTGTTCAGAAAATCAATACCTAGAATTTATGAAAGAAGTAAATCACTGGGAAAAAAAACAAATCGGAAAAGGAATGGAAATTATAAAATTCTATTTTTCTCTCTCTCAAGACCAACAAAAAAGAAGAATGAATGCACGAAAGAAATCCGAATTGAAGTATTGGAAGCTTTCCAAAAATGATGAAGGAATTGCAACTAAGTGGGATATTTTCTCACTTTACAAAGAGGAAATGTTTGAAAAGACTTCAACAAATATATCTCCTTGGGTATCCATAAATGCAAATAATAAAATGATAGCCAGATTAACAGCTCTAAGATTTTTATTAAATAAAATAGCTTATAAAGATAAAAAACTCCTTAAACCTGCAAGGTGGTCTAAAAAAATACAAAATTATCAAGCTTCACTTGAAGGTGTATTATTTGAGAATCTTACATATGAACAATATATGCTTATCACTAAATACACTGACGATACGACCCAATGAAAATAGCAGCAATTGATATTGGAACAAATGCAATTAAGTCTAAAATCTTTCATACAACTCCTACATCAATAGATTTCAAAGAAGGCGTGCGAACACCCATAAGATTAGGTACAGAAGTTTTCTTGGAGGGTAAAATTCCAAAAAAAAAGCTTATTGATCTATCAATCCTAATTGACAAATATATAAAATTTTTCAAGCAAAACGAAGTCCAACTCTACGAAATAGTTGCCACTTCTGCATTTAGAGATACTAATAATTCAGAGGAGTCAAGAAGATTCATTGAGCAAAAAATAGGCCAACCTGTAAGAATTATTTCAGGGTTTGAGGAAGCAAACTTGATAAAATTCCATCCAGATGCAAGCTTATTATCTGATAAGTTTTTTGTTGATATTGGTGGAGGAAGTACTGAATTCTTTCAATACAGTGAAAATAATTTACATCTTACTCAGTCATTCCAACTTGGAGCAGTTAGAAATATGCTTAAAAAAGATAAATTATCAGAGTGGGACAGAATGAGTCATTGGCTAAATGACAATCAACTAAATTCTAAATTAATTGGGATTGGAGGAAATATAAGATCTTTTTTTAGATTATGCGATGCAAAGACTATGGATGCTGATATGTTTTTAAATGAAGTGAAGTTGCTAAGCTCTATTGAGAAAGATAAAAAAATAAATTTGTTTAATTTATCTGAGGATCGCGCAGATGTTATTGATGAAGCTTTGAAAATATATTCAAAAATCATAAAAAAAGTTCGCCCAAAAAAGATTAAAGCAACTAAATGGGGAGTGTCTGATTCAATTTCGGTTAAGCTGTTTCATGAGCTTTATGCCGGGAATATAAAAATCAGAAATTAATTATTATTTGATAAGACGAGGAATTAGGGCGAACTACCTTAATATCTGATGGGTTCTTGTTAAAAAATAATGAAAACTCATTAATGGTTGGTGTCAATAAATCCAATCTTTCAATATCAAAAGTGAGTCTTTCTGATCCATTTATATTCTGAAGTTTAAGCATATCTAAATCTAAAAACTTAAGCTTTTCATTTGTTGAAACAAAATCATAAATGCTAACTCCAGATAACTTAATATTTTGGGAAAGAACATTATTAGATATGATATTTGCTTTTTGAAGGACATATAAATAGTCTGCTTCAACACTATTATGGATTCTCTTGATATTTCTAAGGTCTGAGAAAATAGAATTAAGTAATAGAGAAAAAGATAAAATAAATAACAACACTAAAGTGGAAATAACTAACTTCTTTTCCCTACTACTTAGATCATTATAAAAATTTATCATTGGTATCTAAAAGTTAATTCCCCAGAAATATTTGATTCATTTTTTATTATGTTTTCATCAATCAAAACAACTCCAAAATTGGTGAATAGAGTTTTTGCAAGATTAAACTGAGAAGCAGGCATATCATCAATTTCAATAACAAGTTGTTGAGTCTCAATTACAATCTGAGTAGATTTAACATAATCTAAATTAAACCTTTCAATATACTTAAAATAAGAGTTATCAAATTCATATCTTTCAATTGATTGTGTTTGTTGATTTGCAAGGAGTTGA
The DNA here is from genome assembly GCA_902518715.1 of uncultured SAR86 cluster bacterium. Lineage (GTDB taxonomy): Bacteria > Pseudomonadota > Gammaproteobacteria > Magnimaribacterales > D2472 > CACNXK01. The sequence goes on along the minus strand of CABYHU010000001.1, from coordinate 94,721 downwards.
TCAATTTGTGCGCGAGCATTAATCACTCTATTAAAATTTGGGATAAGCGTTTTAAATATTATAAGGGTCTCCTTTTTATAGTTATCTATTTGGTTTTGAAGGATATTTTTTTGAATAAATGGAAAACTTACAATTATTAGAAGAAATGCAGATAGTAAGACAACATCTTTTTTAGTTATCATTAATTTGTTTAAAACATTTGCAATAGTAGGCCTAAATTTAAAGAAATTAATGGAAGGGTCACTTGATGCAAGAAATTGTTGTTGCAAGTTCTCTAAATCTCCTGATTTTTCTTCAAGATGATCAATAGCTATAGACTCTAAAAAAGAATCAGAGTGTTCTTTTGGTAGGGAGAATCCTCTACCATCTGAAAGCTTAATTAATAGTTTATTTTTGGTTTTTATTGAAAGATCTTTATCTTTCTCACTGAGTAAAAAATATTCCGGAATTAAAAAGATTTTATTATTCAGTTTACTTAGCTCATTCTGAATATTTTCATAATATTCCTTATCAATCAGAAAAACTAAATCATTATTGTTTTCTGAAAAAGAGAAAAATTTCTGGTTAGAAATATCATTTACAAGAATATCTTCCTTATCTGCAAAAAACCTTGCTTCATATTTCTCTTTTGTTTCACTTTCTTCTTTTTTGAAGTTGAACGTTGATATCTTTGAGCTATCTAAAAGAAAATAAATTATTGAAGCAGTATCTATATTACTTCTTAAATCATTTAAAGTTATTTCTTCTTCCTTAATCTTTTTATTACCTTCAAAGTAAACTAAATTAAGCTTCTTTGAAGAAAAAATTGTTGAAATAATATATTGCTTCATCTAATTATTATATGTTCTTGTTGTAATAGTAGCTCTTCCCTTCTCTATTGTAATTAAAGATTTACTTTTGAATGAATAATTTTCATAAATCGTATCAGATATTAAATAAAAACTTTCTGTATTTGTTGAAAAATTATTCATACTTTTATCAGGTAAGTAGTTTGTAAATGCGTCTTTAAATTCTTCAATGGTCTTGAATCCATCAATAGGGTTATTCATGATCAAATATTCTGCGTCATCTATTGAAATTCCCAAATAAGATGCAACAACAAGAGCATCCTCTAACTCAAGTGTATTTACATTTATATTTGTTTTTTTAGAATATGGAATAACACATATGTATTTCTTCAATTCATTTAAATCAAACTCTCTTGAAGCTGGTAAGTTATTTAATTCTGAGAAATCATAAAGAGTTCTTTTGGATGTATATTGTCTTGGTTCGTTGATTGGGCCTGTATAAAAATAATCCTCATATCCGTTTGATCTTGGCTGATCATCATAGTCAACCCAATCAATTATCTGGTCAATTAATGAATCAATTTGTCTAACTTCATAATTAAGAAATAACAACATATCACTTAAAACATTTATAGATCTATCATTAGGAAGCATATTATTTTCAACAGAAATTAATAACGAGTTTAAGTTAAAGCAATTTGACGTATCTACTAATCTGGAGCGAATAAGGAATCCATTACTCTCAAAAAATATTTCATCCTTCAATAATTGATCATTTTTTGTGAGATATCCTTTGTTATACCTTAAATTTTGGTCGATAAGCTCTATGCCAAGACTCTCCATATTTCTTTGAAGTTGGATAGATGTTGATTGAAATTCAATATATGTTGACCTTTTGATAGATTTAAAAAATATCTCGCCAAGAGATACACTTATTCCAGAAAGTATAAGGACAATCAGTAGCACTGAGATTAACACTACTCCTCTTTTATTGTCTGTATACATAATCTATATTTGGATTAATAATTATTTCAAAATCTCTGTCCTTATCATTTATCTCAATTTTCACAAGTTTCGGAATCATATATGCTGCAGTTTGCCCAGCAGGCCACTCTGTGAACCATCGGTTATCGACAAGAAACGATATTTCTACATCGTCAATATTATTGAAAAGAACTGAATCTATATAATCATCATAATCATAAGGATCTGCTGTAAAGTAAACTCTTCTAATAAATTTTGCATCTTCGAATAAATATTCAATTCTTGAGATAGACGATCTCGAACTATCAATCCTATTAATAAAACCGAGGAAAGTAATTTTCTTATCGGCATTGCTCCCTATAAAATTAGGTAGCTGATTCCCAAAGTTATCTCGCATGGGTAAATTCACTACTGACATAAGATCTCTTCTTATAGTGCTCACACCTAAGTTAAATACTTTTATATCATCTACTTTTGATTTACTTTGATTCCTTAAATCAATTGATGATTGAAGAAAGTTTGTAGAAACAATCGCAATTATTGAAAGAATAACTAAAGATATTAATACTTCTATTAGTGTAAAACCTTTTTTCATTTAATTCTTTTTTAAAAAACCCTTAGTTTCATATATAACTTGGGTATTATCTTTTTTGGTTATTTCTATTTGATATTCAATATAAGATTTCATTGGGGCTTCATTAAACGTTTCTTTCCACTCCCACTCATCTCCATAAAACATCAAGGAACCGCTTCTATTTTTTTGATTAAATGGTTTTTCTAGAGTGTTAATTAAAGAAATCCTATTATTTGCTATCTCTCTAGCAATTACTCTATTTTCTAATGAGAAGATTGATAAGGTTGTTGAACTTAATGTTTGGTAAACCGACATTACAGCGACGCTTAATATTAAAAGCGAAACGGAAACCTCTATTAAGCTAAAGCCTCTCTTAAAATTCATCAATTCTTAAGAATTCTCCTCCATGAGTAAGAACAAAATTATATTTCTGATTATTGTTGGAAAAAGTGAATTTTGCCCCTGTTGTTTCGCCAGATGGATAGAATAAGATATAAGGTAAATCTAAATCATCATTAGATAACTTGAATTTAAGACCATCGCTTGTCTCTATTTCTTTTTCAAATTCAGTAAATTCATTCCAGGAATATCTATATATGGGTTTAGAAATTATTTCAGTTTCTTCTTTAGCTATTTCATAAATAGCCTGTTCATTTGTATTTGCATACCATCCTAAAACTTTTCCGCGAATTATGCTTTCTTGAGAAATTTCAGAAAAGCTTTCTTCTAAAGTCCTGGGTGAGTTACTAATATTAACAATATTGGTATTTAAAAGAAGTATTGATGACATTACTCCAATAATGACAATTACAATAAGTAATTCTATTAATGTAAATCCTGGTTTTTTATTTAAGCCAATTACCGAGGTCTGCATTTTCACCTGTACCTCCTTCCACTCCATCAGCACCTAAAGTGTAGACATCATAGGATGAGTTTTTTAAGCCAGGATACAGATAAAGATATTCTCTGCCCCATGGATCTTGAGGAAAAGACTTTATGTATCCTCCTTCAGGATAGAGTGATGGTCGTTTAAGGTCTGACGGAGGAGCAACTAATGACTGTATTCCTTGATCTGTTGTGGGATAAGTCAGCTCATTAAATTTATATAGTTCCAGCGCTTTCTCAATTTGTGAAATATCTGCTCTTACTTTTTCTAAGTTCGCTCTTTGGAGAAAAGGAGATACATTAACTGCAACAACTGTTGCTAATATGCCAAGTATCACAATTACTGCCATGAGCTCAATTAGAGTAAATCCTTTTTTCATAATTAATTTAATATTAGTGTGTTCATTTGCATTATAGGAATAAGTATAGCCATAACGATTAAAAGAATAAATCCACCCATTATAATAATGATTAATGGCTCTATGAGAGATAGAACAGTTGATCGTGTTGTTTCAATCTCAGATTTCATAAAATCAGCAGCTTTTTTGAACATTGGTGTAAGGTTGCCAGACCTGTAACCACTGGAAATAAGTTGGTTAAAGATATCTGGGAATATTTGTTCGCGCGTTAGAGCACGTGAAAAATCAGAACCTTCTTTTACTGATTTTATTATTTTATTAAGGCGATCTTTTAGATAAGCATTGTTCACAACTTGAGATGTTTCTTGAAGTGCATCATCTAGAACTATCCCTGATGACATCAATAAGTACATAGTACTACTGAATCTTTCAGTCTCAGATTTTAAAAAGAATCCTCCAAAAATTGGAATTTTAAGAAACATTCTATGAATATTGGTTGCCTTTTCAGTAGTTAGTAACTTCTTATAATAAAAAAAAGAAACACCTAATATCAGTATGATAGATGGGATAATATAAATCATATTAGAAGATATATTCATTAATACTGATGTTAACAAGGGCAGATCGACGCCTGATTTAACGAATTGATTTACAACCTGAGGCATAACAAAAGTTAGTAACGAAATTACTACTATTATTGAAAAAGAAAAAAGAATGAATGGATATGTTAAAGCAGTCCGAACCTTCTGATTAATTGATAAACTTTCTTCAAGATAATCGGATAAAGATTTAAACATCTCAATAAGTCTTCCTGAAGTATCTCCAGCTTTAATTAATGATATGTATGTATTGTCAAAAACTTGAGGGTAAGCCTCCATTGCATCCCCTAGCCTCTTGCCCTGAATTATTTCATCTCTTAAATTAAATAATATATTCTTTAAATCTTTATTTTTGACTTGTTCAGCAGTCATCTTTAAAGCCTCATCAATTTGAGCAGCTGCCTCAAGGAGTGTACCAATTTGTCTGGTAGCAAGGACCAAATCTTTATTTTTGATCTTAAATCTTTTGGAAGTTTGAGATTTTATTTTTTTAAGTTTATGAGGTATTAAATTAAGACTTTTTATTTCTTTTCTTGCCGATCTTTCACTATCGGCATTTATAAATCCTGATTGAATTGAACCTTCAGAGTCAAAAGCCTTATAGCTATACGATGGCATCTTCTTTTATATTGTTAGATCTAATGAGCTCATCACAAGATGTTATACCTTCTATAAGAAGATTCGAGCACGAAGAATTTATTGAGGGAGTATTTTCAAACACATACTCATTAATCTCATTCTCTGACTTTTCGTTATGAATCATGTCTTTTATGGTTTTATCAACATTTACGCACTCAGCAACAGCAATCCTTCCTTTGTATCCTGTTCCATTACAATCATCACATCCTACATGATCATAAACTTCAAGATTGTGCTTTAAACCAAATAAATCAGCTATATCTTTGTTTATAGTGGTTTTAACTTTACAACTATCACATAGCCTTCTTACAAGTCTTTGAGAAATTACTGTTTTTAAACTAGAAGATATCAAAAATGATTCTATTCCCATGTCTCTAAGTCTAGTAATAGCACCAACAGCACTGTTTGTATGCACAGTTGATAGTACAAGGTGGCCCGTTAAACTGGCCTGTATGGCAATTTGCGCTGTTTCTGTGTCTCTTATTTCTCCTACCATCACAACATCAGGATCTTGCCTAAGCATTGCACGTAATCCCGTAGCGAAAGTGTATCCAGTTTTTTGATTAACCTGTGTTTGGCCAATGCCTTTCAAGGTGTATTCTATTGGATCCTCAACAGTGAGAATATTTTGAGATGAATCACTTAGGTCTCTAAGGCCAGCATAAAGAGTTGTAGTTTTTCCAGAGCCAGTTGGTCCGGTAACTAAGATAATACCTTCGGATTCACTTAAAGACTTCTTATAAGTTGAAAGTATTATTTGTGGTAAACCAAGATCATTAATATTAATTTGTGCTGATTGTTTATCTAAGAGTCTTAATACAATTCTTTCTCCATATGTAGATGGTAGAGTTGAAACACGAACATCAACATTTTTATCTCCAAGAGATAACGAAACTCTTCCATCCTGTGGCAACCTCCTTTCAGAAATATCAAGTTTTGAAATTACCTTTAGTCTGGCAATAATTAATGGTGTGAGTCGAGGATCTTGAGATAAAACTTCCTGCAGTATTCCATCTATCCTATATCTAACCGATAAAGAATCTTCATAAGGCTCAAAGTGAATATCAGATGCTCTTAACTTAATTGCCTGACTTAAAATACCATTTATAAGCTTAATGATTGGGGCATCATTGCTCCCGCTTAACAGATCTTCTGTAGCTGTAATTGTTCCTGCGAAAGTTTTGAGATCAAAATTATCTTTAAGTTCTTCTGAAAGTTCTGAGTTTTGAGAAATTACAGAAAAATTTGACGTTATAAGGTTATTTAACTCCTCAGCATTACAAATTTCTACTTCAAATGATTTGCCTATATACCTGAATAGCTCCTGATGTATATCAAAGCTTAGCTCTGAAGTTGAATAAATCTTAATTTCACCATTATTATCTATTCCAAAGATATTATTCTGTTTTACGAAGTCGTAAGGAAGAATACTTGATGTTTCAGCCATAGCATCATTAGGTATATCAGACATCTATTTATCTTCTGTGAGGTCGATTAGCTTAGATTGTTGCTTGAGTAACTGTTCTGCTTTAATAAAATTATACTTTTCAGTCGATATCTGAGAAACCGATTCCGAGTCAACTAAAATCTTAGGTCTTAAAAAAACCATTAAATTCTTTTTAACTTTTGACTCGCTTGATGATTGAAATAATTTACCTAAAACTGGAATTGAACCAAGGACAGGTACTCTCTGAATATCTTCTTGTATATCTTCATCAACTAATCCACCCAATACAATAATTTGATTGTTATCTACTAAAACAGTTGTTTCTATCGTTCTTTTATTTGTAATTAAATCAGTAGTCCCAGTCAGAGGACCAGCAACACCAGAAACCTCCTGTTTTATCTCTAAGATAACTGAATTTCCTTCATTAATTTGCGGCTTTATTGAAAGTTTTATACCAACCTCCTCTCTTGAGGTTGTCCTGAAGGGATTTGTATTATTTGAACCTAAACTTTCACCTGTTGTAATGGGAATTTCTTGACCAATAACAGTAGAAGCTTCCTCATTGTCCATTGCCAATAATGATGTAGTAGTTAAGATATTGGAATTCTTATCTGCATCTATGGCATTAATGATCGCTATCATGCTGTCATCATCCTCTGATATTCTTCCAATACCTGCAATTATTCCTTGAGAGTTTAAAAGCGAATTAGCTGCAATATTTGAAAAATTTGCATTATCACCTGATTCAATAGCAGATCCTGTTAAACCTAGTAGATCAGGTCCTGTTCCGTTCTGAAATCTAGTAATCCCAATAGGTATTTCTCCATCCTCTGCACCGGCAAAAATAGTTTCTACACCCAAACTTCTTGCGGCTGTTTCTGAAAGCTCAACGACTATAGCTTCTACTAATACTTGAGCCCTTCTAATATCAAGTTTAGATATAAGATTTTTTATAGTTGCTATATTTGATTCATCACTAGATACAACGACAGAATTAGTTGGCGAATGATGTGTAACAATTGGTTTTTCAGATTCTGAAGAAATAAATCTCGAAGCTATAGAACTAACTATTCCAGCAACCTCCTCAGCATTGGCATATTTAAGATATATAACAGCAACTGAACCTTCACTAATTGCATCAGCATCTAATTGCTTGAGTGTTTCTTTAATTATGTTTGTTGTAATTGAGTTGGCAGATACTATTACAGAATTTGATGCACTAAAGGAAATTGCAACAAAATTATTAATTGTTGGATTGTTTTGAGCTTTAAGTTTTTCTAAAATTCTCACCGCCTCAACAGATGAAAGATTTTTTAAATCTATAATGGAGACAGCTGCGGTATTATCTTGATCAAGGGCTAATATTAAATCAGCTATTCTTTCAACATTACTTGCTCTATCAACAATTAAAATAGAATTTATAGATGCAATGCTTGAGACGTTTGCTTGTCTTCCAGCAATAGGTTTAAGCATTGGCAATAGCTCAATTGAAGATCGGTTATTAAGTCCAATAATTCTTGTTATAAACTCTCCATCAGAATCAGCTGAATTACTATCTCTAGTTGCTTCATTTTCTGGAACGATTCTTACAAAATTATCATCATTTATAGCGCTAAATCCATTCACTTGAATTGTTCTTAAATACACATCCCAAACTTCATCTGATGAGAGTGATGAATTAGAAAAAATTGTCACTTTACCTTTGACTCTTGGATCAAGGATGATTGTTTTTCTTGAAAAATTTGCAATATCTTGAGTGACTTTTTTAATATCTACATCTTCATAATTAAGAATAAATGATTCTTGGGAAAAAGCACTTAAGCTAATAAGAGTTAAATTAAATATAAAGATTTTTTTTATAGTACTAATCATTTTTAAACTTATTATTTATTGTAAATTCTTTACCCTGAAATTCAAAAATAATTATGTCATTGTTCACCTTAACAAGCTTATATTTATTTTCGAGCAACTCATTTAGCTGAACAACATATTCCTTTCCTCCTTTTTTAACAATTACAGAGGTATTACTTTCTCCTAATCTAACTGCAGCAAGCTCATAATTAAAGCTTGCAGGGGGAGTATTTGAAATCTGATTTGTTGAAACTTGTTTTATCTCCATTGGTCTTACAATAGAAAAGGCCTGAACCTTACTTGAGTTAATTAGCATGAACATATTTATAAAAAGATACAGAGCAATAGATACAGCCAGTAAATATAGTAAATATTTAAGATTAACTTTATTCATAATAAAAAAATGAGCTACTAAGTGTAGCTCATTTCGTAGAAATATACCTCTTACTAAAAGGAGATTTTAAATCCTAGCGAGGCTGATGTACCAAGATCGTATTGATCATATATTGCAACATTTCTCATTGATGCATAGTACTCCTCATCTAGTAAATTTCTCAACTCAAGGGATAGTTTTAGCTCAAATTCAGGGTATGAATAAATTTTTGAAAATGCAAAATCAACTAATAGCGGAGGTTCTTCAATAATATCTGGTAAAACATCAATACCTCTAGCTCTTACCCTATCACTAACATAGTTAACAATTAGGGTTGCTTGAGTTTGGTTTTGTAAATTATCTAAACCGATTTGAAAGTTTGCAATTGTATCTGATTGACCCTGCAATCTAGTATCCCTTCCATTCGCAAGAAGATTTTGAGCATCTACAACGGTACCAATACTGTTTATATAGGTATCTCCAGGATTTACAATTACTTCAGATTCAGTTTCCGTATAATTAAACTTAACAAGTAAGTCGTTAGGTGAATCCATAATTGCTTCGAATACTTGCTCATATTCAATTTCAAAACCATTGATTTCAGCCAAAGGAACGTTTTGATAAGAGGTAATAATTAAATCACCAGACTCATTAACAGTTTCTTCTATAGGATTAAGAATATCTTTGGAGAAAATACCAGCTGTAAAAAATTGATTAAACCCAAAGTAGTATTCAAGTCTTAAATCAATATTGTCAATCTCACTATTTTCTAAATATAGTGAGCCTGCTATTACTCTGTCAGTATCAACATCTATAAACAGTGTTGGAGATAGTTCCCTGAAGGTTGGCCTAGCAATTGTCTGAGAAGCACCCAATCTGATTTGAAGATTTTCATCAAATTCAGGCAGATATGTTAGTGTCATTGAAGGTAGCTGATAATCTTCTTCTATTGATTTATCAATTAAGGAATCAACACCTGAAAATAGATCATATGTATTAACTTGCTGTAGACCTTCTTCTTGTCTAACTCCAGCAGTAAATTCAAAATTATCTCCAATTGATGATTCAACACTAATGTATGCTGAATCAATTTCCAATAAGCCTAAGTAGCCAGCTGGCGATGAACTTGCAGTATTCTCGATTACCAGCAACCTGTTAGGATCAAAGTTTTGGTCAGCAAAGATATAATCTATTCTATTATCTAAGCCATCTTGAGGTAATGGACCACCGGCAGCAAGAAATCTAAAACTTCTAACTTCGGCTGATCTATCATTTTCAACGTTTTCAACTCCAGTTCTCAAAAATGTTGATTCACCAAGGGGTATCTCTAAATCTAAAACAACATTTGTATTTTGATCTTGGACCATACTAAATTGGGTTTGGTTCCTACCTGTATTAACATCGTACAAGTAGACTCCGTCTTCATCTCCATCTTCATAGAAAGCAACTCTTTCATATGGAGAATCTCTTTCAGCCCTTCCATCACCCAAACTTACATCTAAAGTCCAGTTATTTTCAAAAGTCTTATTATAATTAAACTGATGATTTATTAGCTCTCTTTCATAAAATTCTAGATAATCTTCTCGGACATCAGCTGAATCACTTGAATCATATCCTTGGAGGATACGTGCTTCTTTTGTTCCTTTATGAATGTATAGCCCAGTATATTTTATTTCAGATGAATCAGTTTCAACACCAACAACACCCATTGCATATGCTGTAACATCATTTGATGTGCTTTTAAAAGTTTTGTCATTTTGAACAACCACATCTACGGTTCCATCACCTTGGTTTTGTAAATCACCAGTTTGTCTGATTCCTTCTTGTGTATCCCATGAACTTTTTAAACCTGCAGTAAACATAAAACCCATTGTTGCACTAGGGTCATCAATAATTTCATCAATTCCTAGACCATCAAGACTATCTCCATAAGTCAAACTATAAGATTGATCTAAAGGAACATCTCCTGATTGTAAAACCCATAGCTTTGAATTTTCAAAGTCTCGACCAAAATTAGCTAATTGCGTTGAATTAAAGTTAGACCTATCAAGTTTAAGATTGTTATAAATAGCACTCTTAATAGTATCTGGTATAGCTCTAGTCCCATCATCGTAGCCAAAACTATCATCGCTACCACCGTCATACATTAGTCCATCATCTTTTAACGAAGTAGCAGAGTTGTAACCTGTTGAAGCTGAAAATTCAAAGATCCTATCTAATGGAACAGCTTTTGTATTTATCTCAATCATGCCTCCTCCAAACTCACCAGGCATGTCAGCTGAGTAGGTTTTTTGAACTACAGATGACTCAATGATGCTTGTAGGAAAAAGATCAAGAGGTACAACTCTCCTAAGTGGTTCTGGACTAGGTAGATTAAGACCATTAAGTGAAGCAGATGAATATCTATCACCTAAACCTCTTACATATACATATTTACCTCGCACTAGACTGAGACCTGTAAGTCTTGTAAGGGCGATAGCAATATTATCATCACCAGTTCTTTCAATTTCTGATGAATCTAGTATTGCTGAAATCTCAGATGTATCTCTTTTCTCATCTGGTATAAAAGATCCACTTACTACCACTTCTTCAATTTCCTGAGCATTGATAAACAATGGAGAAACTATTATGAAGGGTAAAGCAAACTTTAAAAAAACCAAGATTTTATTTGTTTTATTTGTTGATTTCATTTTTACTCCCAAATAGGTTTTATAAAGTTTTTAGTTGAGTTTTATTGATCCAGGAACTGTCCATCCTTTGTACCAATTATCAGTCGCTCCGCTAACTGCACCTATGTATGTAGTTTCTTCAAAAAATCCATCGGCATTGTATATTGCAGGAACAGCTGTAACCGCAGCACCACTTTCTGCAGAACCGTTCACAACTCCACTAAGTGTATTTACATAGGTACCACCACCAGATGTAGCTGCATATAAGTTAGTATCAGGAGATTCCTTAACAATAGCCTCAATTGCTGATACTGCAACACCGTCGTTAGTTTTGATAAATCCTGGGCAATCAAATGCTACAGAGTTCATAGAGAAATTAGGTGTTATGGCGCCATCAAGAGGTGTTTCTGTTTTAGTAGTCTCTATACAATTTGTTGATTTGCCTGTAACTTCGTTAAGAACAGCAGCAACTCCATTATAATATTGACCTGATACACCCTCTTTTAACTTAAATATATCGTCATGTCCTCTACTTACGAAAGTAAAGTTAGCAACAATTGGATTTGATCTAGGCTCACTTAAATAACCAACAGCACTATCACTGTTAACGTTATCTGATTCAACAATATGATCACCTTTATCATTAGCCTGTTGAACTATAACGTATTGAAGTCTTCCTTGATAACCCCAATCAATATCTAAGTTATCATCATCTGCTCCTGTACAAATCAGATGTTTTACATCAACTGTTCCACCAAAGAACTCGACGCAATCATCAGCATTGTTATGAACTTGAATGTATTCAACCGAAGTACCACTGCCAACGCCACCAAAAGTGATTCCATTGAGCTCATTACCTGGGAATACCTCATAACCTGCATACTGAACTCTTAAATATTTGAGTGCTCCACTGCTATCAGTTGGTATTTCACCACCCATTACATCTCCGGCTGATCCCTCAACCTCTCTCTCACATGGAACGGTTCTAACTCCTGTTGAAGCATATGAACACTTATTAATTGGTGATTGACCAAGAATGACTAAGCCACCCCAAAGTCCTCGTGTTAAGTTAACGTCTGCTTGACCAAGAATATCTTGTCTTCCAGTCATAACGATTGGAGCAGATCTTGTTCCTACAGCATTAATATCGGATCCTCTCATAATTACTAAATAATCATTACCTGATTCACCAAAAACTGTTACACCAGGATTAATAGTTAATGTAGCTGAGTCGCCATCTGAAGCAGCACCATCTGCTCCAACATCAACACCAATTTGAACTTTACCATCAAGCTTATAATAATTTCCTGCTACTAGAGTTAAATCATCTGTTATAACTCCACTTAAGTCACAAACCTTTCTACCTAAAAGAATTTCAGATTCAAGAGTTCCAGCAGGACACTCAGGATCGGTAAATAGACCAACAGTCCAACCTGCGGCCCAGTTATTTTCTGCATCAGATCCAGGTGAAAAAGCACCAACATAATCAGTTGCTGAAAACCATGTATTAACAACGTAATTCCCATCATCGTATCCAGGACATAGTTCTGTTAATGCTCCAGCTGCGTGAGTTCCAACTGCGCACATGGCATCAATTTCTGATATTGAGAATGCGCTGGGAACAGCAGATTCTGTATCACCCAAGAAATATGTATCCACCATTGTATTCGACCCAAAGTTTAAATTAGTCGATCTTGATGCAAGTGATGCTGCAAATTCTGCAGCTGTTCCTGCATCAAACTTTACAGGGAAGTCTGTTTCATTGCCTGAATCAAAAAATATTGAATGATGAGCAATTTTGTCTGTTAATGCACCATCTTGAATAGTTTCTAGAAATGTACCTTCAACGAGATTTTGTGATGCTTGGTTTACAACAATACCATTGATATAAATTCCAGATACACCTTCTTTATACTTGAGTGGTTCGTCAGCTCCACCTCCGATGAAGGTAAAGTTAGCAACCATGGGTTGTGATCTGGGCTCTGTTAAGTAACCTACTGCTGCATCAGAATTTGTATTGTCTGATTCTACAATATGATCTCCTGCACCCACATTTTGTTTAACAACAACAAATTGCATTTTTCCTTGATAACCCCAATCGATATCAAGATTATCATCACCTGCATTAGTGCAAACTAAATGTTTTACGTTTACAGTTCCACCAAAAAACTCTACGCAATCATCTTGGTTGTTATGAACTTGAACATAGTCTACCTTTGTGCCATAACCAACACCGCCAAAGGTAATACCATTTAATTCATTACCTGGGAAAATTTCTTTACCTGCGTATTCAACTCTAACAAAATTTAAGACACCAGAGTCATCATCTGGGGAAGCTCCACCCATGATAGCAGTAGTAGAACCTTCAACCACTCTCTCACAAGCAGCAGTTCCTCTAACATCATTACTGCACTTATTAATTGGCGCTTTACCTAAAATTACTATTCCACCCCAAAGACCACTCGCACTGTCCGGGTTAGTTAAAGATCCATCAATCGCAGAAGCTGCGGTAAATCTGATAGGCTTAGATCTCGTTCCGTTGGCAACAATTTTTGACCCTCTTTGAACAACCAGATAATCATCAGGTGTTTTTTGAGCAAGCGTTACGCCAGCTGGAATTGTTAGTGTTGCAGCGACTCCTCCAGTTTTTGTTCCATCTCCACCCATATCGACACCAACATCAACTAAGCCAGATAAACGATACATTACATCAGTGGTAAGAGTAAGATCTGCAGTTATTGGACCAACAATTGCGCATAGTGTATTACCACCAAGAGTTGCATCATTAGAAATAAATGGAGAAGAAGGACACGTTCCTGTTAGTAAATTACTATTACCGCCCCCATCGTTACCACCATCGCTTGGTGGTGATAGTGGTCCTAGCTCACCAGGAGAAGCAATATTAGTATCGCCTCCTCCACACGAAGCTATAATGAAAATTGAAAAAATTAAAAATAAATTTTTAGATGATTTTAGGTCCATAAGAATTCCTCTTAAAAAAAATTAATGAACACATTTAATAATTTCTTAGTGAACTTTAGATTAGTTTTATGAAAAATTTAATTTACGTTTTGGAAACAAAATCAGTACGATTTTATGACAAATAAATATTTTTTGTGACGAGAATGTTAACTATTTGCTGTGTAAAGGAAGAGTAAACCAAAAAATACTGCCATTTTTTTTGTTGCGATTTCTAGCACCATACTTGCCTCCCAAACTAATAGCTAAATTCTTTACAATAGCAAGACCAAGACCACTTCCAGATTTTTGACTTGCTCTGGCTTCAGGAGTTCTATAAAAACGATTAAATATTAAGTCTCTGTCAGCATCGCTTATACCGTTACCTGAATCCTTAACTGAAATTTTAATAGAATCTTCAATAACTTTAGTGGTTATCTTTACTTCACCCCCGTTATTAGCCTTTGAATACTTAATTGCATTATCAAGAAGATTTGTAAGAATTCTCTCTATTGCTGCTTTATCCCCTAAAACATGAGGGCAATCACATTTATCAAATCTAATCTCAATGCCTTTGTTCTTAGCAGATGTATAATGAGATCTATTGACGGTGTTAATTATTTCACAAACATCTAATTCTTTAAGATCTAAATGCAATTCACCGTAGTCTATCCTTGATAAATCTATCAAATCACTTACCAAACCAGAAATCCTCTCTGCATTATGCATAATTGCTTTTGAAAAAACTTTGGCATCTTTTTTATTGTCTATTGCTCCCTCTAGTAATGTTTCAGCATTAGCAAATATGACACTTACAGGAGTTCTTAGCTCATGCGAAAGATTAGATATAAAATCTCTACGCATTGATGCATTCTCTCTTAATTGGGTAACATCATGAACAACGAGGATATACTCGTTAGTAGTTTTTGCTCTATTCATAGAACCAAGTATCCATTTAACATCACCATTTTTAAGTTCTATTTGAAACTCATAATCGAATCTTCCTTCCTTATCAACATTTTCAAACATATTCTTAAGTGCTTTTATATTTAAATCTCTTATATTTTTCTTTACTGAGGAGCTAGTTTCTAAGATTCTTAGAATGCTATCGTTTTCATAAGTGATTTTTCCGTCATTATCAGTAACAAAGACTCCTTCACCTAAATTATCTAACACTGATCCAAATTGATCTCTTTGTTTAGCGATCATGCTAATTTGGGTTCTTAAATTCTTAGATATCTCAGAGATATCTCTTGCAACCGACCCAATTTCATCAGATCTTTGTGTCGGTAGAGCCTTCAAGTTCTTTTTTTTCTGATCTTTTAATAGTCCTCTAGTTGCATTCTCAAGCTCTCTTAAGTTATTCCATGTAAAATTGGCAGCAATGGCGCTTGAAAAGAAAGCTGCAATAAGTCCAACAATTGCAATAAGAGTTACAGAAAGTGATAGACCATCGAATGCTCCTTGAACATAGGTATAAGGAACTGCAATACGAATAAAACCAACACCCTCTTGACCTTTCAAAGCCAAATATAGCAATTCCTTATTAACTGTATCACTGTATCTAATCGACCACCCAACATTATTGAGCTTTGCATCAATAATTTCAGGCCTATTGGAATGATTTTCTACAACACTGATTTGACTAGTTGAAAGATTTGAATCTCCTAAAACTTCACCACTGTCTTTGATAATTGTAACTCGAGAGTCAATAGATCCTCCAATTCTGTCTGCAACCATATCAGCTTTTTCTATTGAATCTAATTTTGAGACTGGGCCGATCGAAATACTTGCTAATTCTGCTTGTTTTCTTAATTCAAGAACAATCTGATTTTCAAGAGTTTTTGATAAATCTCTTTCGGCTACTATATAAGAAAGGAAAATTCCTACAAAAAATATTCCAAAAACGATTAAAAAGATTTGGGATCGAATACCCATTATTTAATCGGGGTTTCTTGAAAACCTGTAGCCAACACCCCGTATGGTTTGAACATGTTTACCCATAACGCCCATTTTTTCACGAAGTCTTTTAACATGAGTGTCAACAGTTCTGGTGGTGATGTGAGCTGAATAACCCCATACATCTGAAAGAAGCTGATCCCTTGTCTGTACTCTTCCTCTTCTATCGAGAAGATGTTTAAGTAATTTAAATTCTAATGCGGTTAGAATTATTTCATCATCATTAATAAAAACCTCATGAGAATCCTCATTTATCGAAAGAATTCCAAATGTTTCGATTTTAGATGATGTGTTTTGAGTCATATCTTTTGAATTTCTTTTTAAGATAGCTTTTATACGAAGCATTAGCTCCCTCACACTGAAAGGCTTGGTTACATAATCATCAGCACCTAATTCAAATCCAACAACCTTATCTACTTCATCATCTTTTGCAGTGACTATAATTATTGGAATATCGCTATAAGCATTTGAAGATTTGAGTTTCTTACAAAAATCTAGCCCAGATCCATCTGGGAGCATAAGATCAAGGATTATCAAAGAAATATTTTTAGAAGAAATATATGATTCGGCCTCAGTTAAATTTAGTGCACTTAGGGGTTTTAAACCTTCATTAGCAATATTATATGAAACGGTTTTATTGATATCTGGTTCATCTTCTACTACAAGTATGTGGTGGGACATAGGCTATATTTTCACATTATAAAAAAATAATTTAAAGCTCTTTTTCATAGTTCACAAACATTTCACGTAACTTAGTTTTAGAAAATTTACCTGAACCAACTCGCGGCAATGGATTATCTTCAAAAACCACAAATGCAGGGATCTTAAACTTTGCCAATCTATCAGCTAAGAAAGAATTTAATTCATCTTCATCTAATCTTTTAGAGTCTTTAAGATGAATCGCGGCACAGAGTTTTTCGCCAAGTCGCTCTTCAGGAATTCCAAAAACACAAACCTCCGATACAGATTCATGTTCATAAATTGCTGCCTCTACCTCAATACAAGAAATATTTTCTCCACCTCTGATAACAAGATCCTTGACCCTATCAACTATGTGCAGAAATGGACCATTAAAATATCCTAAATCACCAGACTTAAACCATCCTTGATCATTTAAAACTTCGTTTGTTGCTTCCTCATTTTTCCAATAGCCTGCCATATTTGCTGGGCTCTTAATAACAATTTCTCCAACTTCTCCTTCAGGTAATGAATTCCAATTAGAATCAATAATATCTATATCGGTTAACGGGGGAACAACTCTGCCGCAGCTTGAGGGATTTTGAAGATATTCATCACCGCCACCAATAGTTCCGATTGCATTAGTTTCAGTTAATCCATATCCAATAGAGGGCCTAGCTTTAAAAGCTTCATCAAGTTGTTTCACATGTTCTGGAGGTCTTGCAGCACCTCCTCCTGACAAGTCTTCCAGATTACTTAGATCATATTTATCTCTATCGGGATGATTCAGAAGCTCCCAAGTTTGTGTCGGCACACCTGTGATATTTGTTATTTTTTCTTTTTCAAGAAGCTCAAGTGCTTCTTTTGCATCCCATTTTTTCATCATAACAATCTTTCTGCCAACGGGAATTGACATAAAGAAACCAACATGGCTGCCGGTCACATGAAATAAGGGAACACAATGAAGAATTGATAGTTGCTTGTCACTATTAACATCTAATCCATCACCATATAACTCAACTCTTATCTGAGAGATGCATAACCATGAAAAGAAACCTGAAATCATACTTTTATGAGTCAATAAAACGCCTTTAGGGTTTCCAGTGGAACCTGATGTATAAAATATAGTTGCATTGTCTTCACCAGAAATCTCTACTTCTGGCCATGAATCACTTTGATCTTTAATAAAATCATAGAAGTCTTGATGGTCATTAGTTTCTGATCTCACTGAAACTTTTATTAAATCAAGATCATCCAAACCCACCAATCTTTTATCGTCAGCAATTAAGAGCTTTGCTTCACTATTTTGCAGACCGTATGTTACTTCTTTGGGAACCCACCATGAGTTTAGAGGTACCGCTACAGCTCCGATCCCAATAATTCCCATCATAGCAATGATGTATTCAGGAGAATTGACCATGCAAATTGCTACCCTGTCTCCTTTTTGTATACCAGCAGCAATTAATGCGTTGGCGAGTTTTGCTGATTTATCGAATATTTCTTTATATTCATAACGCTCATCGTCATATACAAGCCAGTCTTTATCAGGATGTAGTAATCCAAAATCAAAAAACTTTCTTAAATTTTCTGGTATTGCTGGATTGCAAAACTCTCGGTAAGTTATGCCCTTGTCATTAGTAACTTCTTTAAACTCAAAAATTTGACCAGGCTCTGTGTATTTCTTTACTGCTTCTGAGTATGCATCTGTCATAAAATATCCCCTTTAGATGATCTTAAATTCTACTATGCTTTTGTGGAAAATAATATTATGTTTTAATAGTAAAAGTTATGAGTTCTGGTAAATTACATTTTGCAAAAATTTGGGAGTCAAATGCAAAGCTTGTTGGTGACTCTCCAGCACTAATTAATGATTCACAAATTGTCTCATGGTCAGAGTATGAGTCACAAGCATCAAAGATTGCTAATTTCCTTCAAGAAAAAGGGCTTAAACAGGATTCGAAAGTTGGAATATATTTACATAACTGTAATGAGTTTCTTATTGCTCAGTTTGGTGTTTTTAAAATGGGCGGTTGCCCCATCAATGTTAACTATAGATATAAAGAAGATGAACTTGTTTATCTTTTAGATAACTCAGATACTGAAGCAGTTTTTTTTCAAGGTTGTTACTCATCTCAAATTGATTTAATTAAAGATAAGCTTCCTCAAGTTAAAGCTTACATTCAAATTGATGATGGAACGGAGCCTTTAAATGATAATGCTGTCTTCTTTAATGAAATAATTAAAGATTTTGATCCGCTCCCACCTCAAGATAGATCGGAAGAAGAAATTTATATGTTGTATACAGGTGGTACAACCGGAATGCCCAAAGGTGTTATGTATAAGCAAGGTGGTTTTGTAACAAGTATGTTAAAGACTCTCAAAGCGATGGGTTTTGAAATGCCTGATGATATAGATCAACTACCTGAATATGTTGCAAAAATTAAAGAAGCAAACATGCTCCCAAAATCTCTGGTTGCCTGTCCATTGATGCATGGAACTGGGATGTGGTTAGGAGCTTTTCTGCCGATGTTGACTGGCGGGTGTGTGGTATCTGTTCCGAATCTTAGTTTTGATGCTGATAAGTTGTGGGAAGAGGTCGAAAGATCCAAGATTTCTAGTATTGTAATTGTTGGTGATGCTTTTGCTAAGCCAATGTTAGAGTCTCTCAATAAAGCTAAAGAAGCCGGAAAACCATATGATATTTCTTCTGTTATGTTAATAATTTCATCGGGAGTTATGTGGAGCAGTGAAGTTAAGAAAGCACTTCTTGAGCATCACGATATGATGTTAATGGATACTATGGGTTCTACAGAAGGTGGCATGGGTGCATCAATAACTTCAAGAGCAATGCCAACTGAAACAGCTAAATTTAGATTAAATCCAGGGACAGTTATAGTTTCTGATGATGGCGAGGAAGTTGAACCGGGTTCTGGAGTAATGGGTAAAATTGGAACGAGTGGATTAGTTCCTGAGGGATATTATAAAGACCCTGTTAAGTCAGCTGAAACTTTTAAGGAATTCAACGGTGTTCGATATAGCTTTCCTGGTGATTACGCAACAATCAATGAAGATGGAACTATTAATCTTTTAGGCAGAGGAAGTAATTGCATTAAC
This sequence comes from uncultured SAR86 cluster bacterium, assembly GCA_902518715.1. Lineage (GTDB taxonomy): Bacteria > Pseudomonadota > Gammaproteobacteria > Magnimaribacterales > D2472 > CACNXK01. Next base: position 74,844 of record CABYHU010000001.1, on the reverse strand, counting down.
ACTGCCGGTGAAAAAGTCTATCCAGAAGAGGTTGAGGAAGCTATTAAATTAAGCGAGAGTGTATATGACTGTCTAGTTGTTGGATTAGATGATGAAAAATTTGGTCAGAGAGTAGTCGCAGTTGTTTCACTGAATAAAAACTCTGATATTTCGGAGCAGGATCTAACTGATTTCACAAAGACTAAGATTTCTGGATATAAAGCTCCCAAAAACATCCTATTCGTTGATGAAGTAAAAAGAGCTCCAAATGGAAAAGCAAACTATAAATGGGCAAAAGCTGAAGCTATAGATAAGCTATCTTAATGAAATCCTTTAAAAATAAATTTCTTTATTTTATAGAGAAGGTACCTGGTGACTTTTTTTCAAATACATTGATATATTTATGCGAACACGACAGTAATGGTGCTTTTGGCTTTATAGTAAATCAGCCTACTGATTTTACTGTTTCAAAATTTTTATCATCAATAGGTAGTAAATCTAATAATCATATAACTAGCTTTGAAAGACTTATGCGAGGAGGTCCAGTAGATCTAGATAAGGTTTTCATGCTGCATAACGATAGATCAATCTCTAATGTAAATACCAGTCCTTTAACTGATAGGCTTTTTCTTACAAGTGCTCCAGAGGTAATTAATAGTGTAAATACCAATGCTGGGCCAAATAAATTTAAACTATTTCTTGGATATTGTGGCTGGTCTGCAAATCAACTTGAGTCTGAAATTAAGAATAATTCTTGGCATGTCATAGATGCAAATACTGATTTAATATTTGATGAGCCTCCCCATAATCTTATTTCAGCAGTTTCTGAAGATTTAGGGTATGACTTATCGAATATCTCCGGTGAAAGTAAAAAGGTTCATTGATGAAAATTATTAATAATTTATTTCTTACGTTTGTTTTAATATTTATACCTTCGCAATCGATTGCTTCTTATGCTCAATCAGATATCTCTTCAGATGGAGTGGTTGTAACTCAGCACTATCTAGCAACTGAAATAGGTGAAAATATATTAACTCAAGGCGGCAATGCCTATGATGCAGCTATAGCAGTTGGCTTCGTATTAGCAGTTGTTCTTCCTAGAGCTGGAAATATAGGTGGTGGTGGATTTATGGTCATTTATGACGAAGATTCAAACAACACCTATGCTATTGATTATCGTGAAAAGGCTCCTGCTGCCTCTTTTAGAGATATGTATCTAGATGAGAATGGAGAATTTGATATTCTCAAATCAACATTTGGATATAACGCAATTGGTGTTCCAGGAACAGTACATGGTTTTTGGAGTGTTCATCAAAGATTTGGCTCTCTGCCATGGGCAGATCTATTACAGCCAGCAATTATTTTAGCTGAAAGAGGTTTTGTTATGTCAGATTATATGGCTCAAACTCTCAATAACTATGCTGAAAAAATGTCATATTATGATGAAACTAGAAATATCTTTTTAAGAAATTATCCTAATTTAAAAGATTCTAGATTAATTCAAAATGATCTAGCTAAAACATTAAAAAGAATACAGAAGGATGGTCTAAATGGGTTCTATTCAGGGGAAACAGCTTCCCTAATTGCTTCTGATATGAGAGAAAATGGCGGATTAATTACAGAACAGGATCTTATAAATTACAGATCTGTTTGGAGAGATCCAATTAAAGGAACTTACAGAGGAAAAACAATAGTTACTATGCCCCCTCCTTCCTCTGGCGGTATTCATCTTATTCAAATGCTTAATATTTTAGAAAATTTTGATCTAGGCTCTTATGAACATAATAGCTACCAGTATGTGTCTTTGCTTTCTGAAACAATGAAATACGCTTACGCTGACAGATCTGAATATCTTGGAGATCCAGATTTTTTTGAAGTGCCTATCTCTAAAATAACAGCTAAGGAGTATGCAAAAAAGATTTCTGCATCAATCAGAGATTTAGGCGTCTTGCCCTCATCAAAAATTAATCCAGGAATGTATATAAATCCTGAGTCTAATGAAACGACTCATTTCTCAATCGCTGACAAGTTCGGAAATGTTATATCTAATACCTACACCATAAATTCAGCTTTTGGGTCAGGTGTTACGATTAAGGGTACTGGAATACTAATGAATAATGAGATGGATGATTTTTCAGGACAGCCTGGTGTTCCAAATCAATTTGGATTATTGGGTGGTGTTGCAAATGAAATAGAGCCTGCCAAAAGACCTTTAAGCTCTATGACACCAACAATAGTTTTTGATAATGATGAGCCATTTTTAGCGATTGGCTCTCCTGGCGGCTCAAGGATTATTACTGCTGTTTTGCAAATTATTTTAAATGTTATTGATTTTGAGCAATCTTTAGAAGAGGCAACAGATAGCAAGAGAGTTCACCACCAATGGTATCCTGATGATATAGATATAGAAGAAACCTATAACCAAATTAATGAATTAATGGATCTAGGTTATAAGATTGATATTATTGATACAGCTACATGCACACAATCAATTATGATTGATGATGGTGAGTTTATTGGAGTTTCTGATTTAAGAAGACCAGATTCTCTTGCTTTGGGAGTTAAAAATGATTGATAAACTAATTGTGATTTCTGTATATGCCATACCAACAATACTTTTTTTAGTCTTTTGTTATTTCTTTACAAAAAGAAAGTAAATTGTTTCTTATAGATTACTTAATATTTTTCTTTATTGGGGCTATTTTTGGAAGCTTTATTTACAGCTTTATCAATAGGCAATCATCTGAACTAGAATCAGCAAATATATCAATTGTTAGTCCTCCCTCTTTTTGTCCTCAATGTAAAAAAACTCTTAAGCCTATTATGCTGATACCAATATTTAGCTATATATTTTTAAAAGGTAAATGCTGGTATTGCAAGTCTGCAATTAAGTCCTCCTATTTATTTTATGAAATATTGATTGGTATTTTTTCAGTTGCTTTCTTTGTTGAATTCGATGCCTCTTGGGTTAGCGTTTTAAAGTACATTATTTGCTTATTAATCATCATACAAATCCTTCTAGACTATAGATTTCTTTTGCTTTCAACGAATGTAAGTATTTTGATAATACTTTTGGGGTTAGGTTTAGCATATCTGGATACAAAGATCTCAGTCATAGATTCGTTTATAGGTCTTTGTTTAGGTTACACCTCGTTATGGCTAATTAATTTTATTTTTAAGACTTTTAAATCTAAAGATGGAATTGGTAGTGGTGACTTTATTTTTCTAGCAGCTCTTTGCTCTTTAATGGGCTACAAGTTGATTGGACCAATAGTTCTTGGTGCATCATTAATTTCTTTATTAATTTATTTAGTTTCAAATAGAGAAAAACAACTTTTACCATTTGGTGCCGGGATGGGAATAGCCACATTATCTTTGATTTTCTTTTTATAAATTGAACTAATTAAAAAAACACCTGTCTATATAAGTGTTGACCGATTCCTCTTAATTTTTTTCCCCAGGGGTCAACTAAAAGCGGGCCTTGGTCCGCTTTTGTTTTTAATGGAGCGGGTGACGGGATTCGAACCCGTACCAATAGCTTGGAAGGCTATTGTGCTAGCCGTTAACACCACACCCGCACAGAGAGCTATTATAAAATAAAAAAGGGGCATAAGCCCCTTTTTTAAATTAAGTAAATTCTAATTATGAGTGTTGTAAACCATATGAGCTTGATATGTATCAGCACCAGAACATGACTCAATATGCTTAGATCTCTCTTTTCTTATGCCAGAATCTTCAAGAAGATCAGAAAATTCTGCCCAAGAAGAAATCATATTCATTCTGCTTTCTGCATTATACCAATGCGTCATCATAAGAAAGTCCCAATCAGCTCCAGTCTGGTTACCTCGGTATGGTGTAAAAAAACTTACTCCATAACCATTCAGCCCAAAGTCTTTAGCTAATTTTTCTTGTTTAGCATAAAGAGCCTTTAATTCAGCAACATTTGCATCCTCAGTAAGCTTGCACCTTCTCCAATCAGTAAAAAGTCTTTCATCCCTATCTTCCATAGGAATTCTAAGTCTAAGGACTGAATGAAATCTCATTGATACAGCACCCTTAGCACAATCTCCAACATTCTGAGGCGGTACATCATTATTGCTTGCCCATTCTGGGTAATCGTTCATGTATGCACCCCATTCCTTGTATTGATCTTGACCGCTAGGCCAATTTCCCCACATGACGTAGTCATATTCAGCATCATTATCCCAAATTGGTAATAAATTGATCCTGTTATACTGTAGACCTTTTTCTTTTAGAAAATCTTCATAAGGAGCTTGCTCTTCCAAAAGATCAGCATAGCTTTTGCCTTCATTAAAATTGCAAAAAAAGAATTCAGATCTATGAATGTACTGATCAGATGTTTCTGCAAATGCAGCTACACTACTGAATAAAATTGTAAATGTAATAACTAAATTTCTCATATTAGTTAGGAACTCTCATTCCATACCCTATGTATGAAGTTGTGTTTTTACATTCCCAGCCTTGCATATTTTGAGCAGCTTCGCTTCCTGCTAGCTTCTCCCAAAATCTATCAGCATTTACACCCATCTCTGAAATGCTTGATGTGTACATTAGTCTATGAAAGTCTGCATCAGAATTTGTTTCGGTTGTTGGAACTATAAGCTTTCTTCCAACAGTATCACCATTTTCTTTAGCAAATTTTGCAAAATCAACATATCCATCGTAGACATTATTAAGGGTGACGCCCTCTTCAAGATAACATTCAGAATAGGCAGCGTACATTACCATACCTGCTTCAAGTGCAGCAGGTTCTGATACCGTCCATTGCCATGTATCAACGACAGCAGTATTAGTAATTGGTATATCGCTAAATAGATCTATGGCATCATCATCCGTTGCCCAATTTTCTAAAGCAGCAAATTGAGCTGTAGGAGTTGGCCAAGTATTAACCCACATAAAATCATGAGATGATAAGTCACTGCTGTATTGTGGCCTTAAAATTGCAACTGTCATTGAATCCCAAGTATCGCCTTGATCATCAGTCCAATCAGCAAAATCATCATACCAATCCATTAAATCTTCAAGATCTTTGCCTTTGTTAAAAGTTCCAAAAAAATACTCAGCCTTATTAGAAACAGGCTCATATTTATTTTCAGATTCTTGAGCAAAAATATTAAAAGAAAATGCTAATGAAAAAATCATTAAGTATTTCATAAATATCCTCCAAAAAAAATTATTTTGATGAGAAAGATCTCTCCCTTAGATGTTTCAAATCTCTTACAAAGATTGTTTCAAGAACAAAAGAAAAAATCAATATATAGTTAAAAAAAACACCTAAAAACTAAAAGACTTTATAGCCGATGTATGAATTTGAAGAGAAGCACTCAGATTGTTCAGAAAAAAGATCTTTTATTTCAATTGAATCTTTACTATCAATCCAGCTAGCATAAAAATTATCTCTATCTATAGAGGAATTAAAAAAGTTATGCCAGTAGAAGTTCCTTGAACTAGAATCTGAGTTAAGAAAATCAGCTTTATAAGAAATACTATACTCATTCAACAGGTTATAAAAATAATCTGAAGCAACCTTAAATGTTCCAAAGTTTGAATCTGGGCCAAATTCACAATCTAGAATTTCTAAGTAGAAAATATCATCTTGCTGATCTAGCTTTGAAATTAATGTAGTTGCAACAAGATTATTATTCTTTTGCAGACACTGAAATATATTGTTTTCGGAATTGATGAATAAGCTAAGATTCTCTTGATCAATAGATTCTTTATTTTTTACATTGATTATAAAATTTTTAATTTCATCATCTTGGCTGTCTGAAAAATAAAAATCTAATTGATATTCAAAACTATGATTCTTAAGCAGTTGAGAAAGTTTGGGAATATATTGCTCAAGGTCATTTAAATTATTATTTTGACTTAGAGTACATTCATACTGAGAGATAAAGTAGTTTTGGTTTGGTTGCATTAATTCAGAGAGATTTTGTTGATTATCTGAGACTTCTTTGCTACATGAAGCAAGAAAAAATAGAGAAATTAAAAAATTTTTATACGGCATCATCAACTATAATCAATACATGAATAATTTTATCAAATTATATCTTTTATCTAGCTTAAGTTTATCTTTTATAAATGCAGATACTACTAAATTTGGTCTAGGTTCTTGCCTTGATCAAGATTACCCTCAGCCAATTTGGAAAGCAATTGAAAAAGAAGACTTGGATTATTTTGTTTTCTTGGGAGATAACGTCTATGGAGATTTACCTAGTGGGTCTCTAAGAAAAATGGTAAGTGCCTATAAAAAACAAAAGAATAATTTTCCTGAATGGATGAAAAACGTAGAAATTTTACCTATATGGGATGATCATGATTATGGCTTAAATGATGCTGGCTCAGAATATCCTCTAAAGAGACAATCACAAGAGATATATCTAAATTTTTGGGGAATACCTTTGGATGATGATAGGCATAATAGAGATGGTATTTATTTTTCAGAAGAAAAAATAATACAAGGTAAAGTTTTTAAACTAATATTTCTAGATACTAGATTTTTTAGATCTAAGTTGAAAGGACCAAAAGGAAAATATATTGAAAACCTAGATCCTGACGCAACAATACTTGGAAATTCTCAATGGAATTGGTTGGAGAGTGAGCTAAAAGATCAATTTGATTTCTTAATGATATTTAGTTCCATTCAAATAATTGCAGAAGATCACCCCTATGAAAAATGGAATAATTTTCCACATGAAAAAGAAAAACTATTTAATATGCTAAACAAATATAATGACAAAACTTTATTTGTTTCGGGAGATAGACATAGGGGCGGTATCTATAAAGAAAGTGGAATCTATGAAATAACTGCATCTTCACTCAATAAGCCTGGTTCAAATTTTGATGAGACTGATACTAATCTTATTGGTAAAACATATAATCAAGAAAATTATGGATCGCTTGAAGTTTCTGAAAATAAAATAAACGTTTTGTTAAAAGATGTTAATGGCAAAACCCTAAATATGGTTAGCCTCAAATATTAGAGACTAACCATAAAAGCCCTACTTAAGAACAATAACTTTACCTTTGAATGTTTTATCACAATAACCTCTATAGAGATTAGCTAGATGTGATTTTCTATTTTCAGATAAATAATTAACCTTTAGATCGCAGGTTAATGAAGGATCTATAAGTCCATTATTTGAAAACTGCAAATAGTCGGAATACATTCCAAAGAGAACAACATTGTGGTGGTCTTTAGAGATATCATCCCTAATATAAATTGAAGCTTTTTTATCATTTATAAAACATCCCACCGACCCTTTTGGACAAACTGAGGTTACAAGATCATTATCGTAAATAACCTCAATTGGTTTTGCATCCAGATCAAGCATGTTTTTAGCCTCCACTAGAACAGTATCTGCACTAATAAATAGAGCAAACGATGAAGTGATTAAAAAATAAAATTTTTTCATGTTTCTCTCCTGTCATATAAATGTAACATTAATGTCACATATAAGACACATTTTAGACACAGAAAAAAATCTGTCAAGTTTTATCTCTTAAATATCTTCAAGTAAGAATGGAGCTGCGGCTTGAATCATTTTTGAGTTCTCATGGGCTGCATTTTTGACAACTTGCAACCGCCATCTAAATGGCATATCTAAAGAATCTGCAATGAGAACATTTCTCTCAAAATAACGAATACCCCTTTGAAATCTATTATTGCCCTGCTCTTTTGCTCCTTTGTCATTTCTTAATGAGCCATCGTTAGGGTCTGTATCCTCATCACCAAGCATTATTGCTCCTTTGACAGATAAGAACCATTTAAGTCTATCTTCAGATATAGGCATATCTTGTACACCATAAGGATAATTAATATCTTTTAAAAAGGTATACCATCCAGCATTGGCCATAACTGCTTTTTCAGCCCTAGCATCCTGACCAAATAAAAGATATCTATGCACAAACTGTGATCCTCCTGAGTGACCATAAATTCTATATGAGTTCTCCTGAATATCGAATTTAGACCTAAAATAATCAAATATTAAACTGATTGAATCACTAAGAGAGTTGCTAGGATTATTTTGGGGTTCCAGACAATATCCTGAATATTCATATTCACAACCTTTTCCTTGAGCAAGTTTTTTATCGACGACAAGAGAGTTATAAGATGGAAAAGCTGCTTTATCAAACTTTGGCGCAATCAGAATAATATTTTTATTATTCGTATATTCATACCATTTTGTAAAATATGACTCGGCTGTCCTTGATGCGCCATGAATAACAAAAAGGACTTTAGTATCCTCATTAACCTCCTCTGGCAGCGAATAAAAGATTTCTATATCTGGTTTTGACCAAAGTGAGAACGTTAACTTATTGAAGTTGTCTGCCATGGAAGAAAAAGAGATAAATAAGCAAACTATAGAAAAATACAATTTTATGCGCATATATGCATAATAAAGCAAATAATAATTATTTACACACAATGATCTTTGATAATTCATCTATCAAAGCGATTCATGAATCGCCCTACAAGTTTGTGATTTCATCCAGTGGCGGAGGAACTAATGCAATTTCTGCGTTAATGGGTGTACCAGGTGCAAGCCAATCTATTTTAGAGTCTTATGTGCCCTACTCGAGGGAATCTCTAGATATTTATTTAAATAAAAAACCTGATCATTATTGTTCACAGGCAACATCACTTCATATGGCATCATTGGCATATAAGAAAGCGTTAAAGATATCCGATATTGATAAAAAATACCTATTTGGTATCGCTATAACAGCCTCTTTGAAAAGTAATTACAATAAACTTGGTGAGCATAGATTCCACATCGCCTTGCAAAACGAGAAACAAACTGTGGTCATTAACTGTATTCTTGAAAAAAATAAGCGCTCTCGTGAAGAGGAAGAAAATTTATTATCAACATTTATATTAAACTTAATATCAAAGTCTTGTGCTTTAGAGTTTGAATATCCTCAAATATCTGACGAGATAGAAATTAGCGAAGTTCATGGAGAAAAAGATTGGATTGACCTAATTAATGATAAAGTCGGCTTTATCTCCAATACAGCAAACAAACCTGAATTAATATTTCCCGGATCATTCAACCCTCTTCATAAAGGTCATCTTAAGATGAAAGAGGTAGCGGAAAGGAAAACTGGAATGGATCTATATTATGAAATCTGTATTGATAATGTTGATAAGCCGCCATTAACTTTCTTTGAAATCTCAAACACAATCAATCAGTTTGAAAATGATTCCTGGGTTTTAACAAAGGCTGGCAGATTTATTGATAAAGCCAAATTGTTCGAAAATGCTACTTTTGTGATTGGTTATGACACCCTAAGAAGATTATTTAATGAAAAGTATTATGAAAACTCAAAAATCATGAAGGAAAATCTAATGATCTTTGATGACTTCAATATAAACTTCCTGGTATTTGGGAGAAAGGATTTTGATAAATTTAGATCTCTTGAAGATGTTGATATACCAGCGGAATTAAAACCTAGATTTACTGGTTTTGATGAAGATACATTCAGAGATGACATATCGTCATCAGAAATAAGGAAAAAAGAATTGGATTAACTGTGAGGCGGTAATTTAGCTTCAACAAACCATTCGTGAACTCTTTTCACAGGATTAAACTTCTTAAGTCTAAGTTTAGTATTTTCTAAAATAAATTTTCTAGTTTTAATTACAGTGTAGTGATAAGTGTGAGAATCACGCGTTTCACCTTCAGGAATTAAATATACTTTTGTTTGTTTTTTATCTGCCATAACGTGCTGAATTATACACAAGAACTAGGAATTTTAAACAGATTAAATGCTATTAATATAATTAAGACTGCCAAAAAGACAGGTATAACCCCTATTCGCTACTTTGATACCGATCTTATTAAGGATTTCCTTATGAATATCACTTTTTCCGTCTAAAAAATGCTTATTAAATAAATCTTTATTTGCTATCGTCAAAAAAGACCTAGAAAGAGACCCTGCAAGAATAATTCCTCCACCGCTTGAGAATGCCAGCGATAAATCTGAGAGAGTTCTTGCAAAAGCTATGGTAAACATGTCAATTACCTCTATAGCATCATCGTCACCATTGAGAGAAAGAGAAAAGATCTCTTCTGACTTAACTTTATTTCCAGTCTTTATTTCAAACATTCTAGAAATCCCAGTGCCTGAAATAACATCCTCTAAAACATTAAATTCATCACTGTTAATCTCTAGAAGAGATTTCAAAGCAGATAAGCCCAAATTAGTGTTTCCTATCTCTGTTGCGATCACATTATTACCAGAAATCACTGATGCACCAAGACCAGTTCCAGGCCCAATGACTAGAAAGGTATCATTAAAAGGCTCACCCTCTTTAAAGTTATCAAAATCATTTTCAGAGAATGTTCTAATACTATATCCAATTGACTCCCAGTCATTAAGCAAGTAACAGGATTCTAGATTAAATCTTTTTCTAATTTCATCAGCATCAATTTCAAAATTTCTATTAGTCATCTTGATTGAATTATTTACCTTAGGCCCTGCAACAGAAAAAACAATATGTTTAACATCTGACTCAGCTAATAGCACCGACATCAAATTATCAAAGTCATTTAGACTATCTAGTTCAGCTTTGTTTTCAGAAACAAAACCAGAATCTTCAATATTTGAATATGCGTATCTAATATTTGTTCCACCAATATCGACAAGAAGAAGATTCTTATCTAGCACTGAATAACTCTCTTGGAACTTCTATCTTTATTTATGACAATCTTATTGATATCTATATCCCATTTTCCAGAAGTCATTAACATCGCAGGAATATATACTTTAGATAAATCTAGGCCGCTTTTCTCTAGACATTTATAACTAATATCAACCTCGATCCAAGAATTATTATTTTGATCACTCAAGAAATCCATTAAATTAATTGCTCCACTGCAATTTACACCGCAGGTTGCTACAAAAAATAGCAGGTCATCAGATCTGGAGTTTATTCTAAACTTAATACTCACATATGGGTTGCTTAGCTCACTCATGACAAGGTTCTCATTCAATGATATGCCCCAGGCATTCATTAGCTCAGAATCATTAAAAACAATGTTTCTAGAGTCATACTGCTGATTAAGATCAAATCTTTTCAAAGAAATATTTTTTTCAGGGCTAGTGTATAAATTAGCATTCACAATTGATGGAGATTTATTATTTTCGATTACAAACTCATTAGCGTTCAAAGGGGAGCCTTCAAAGATTATTTTACTATCAATCTTTTCGATTATTTCTTCCTCTTCAAGAAAAGGAATATTAATAGTGTCGGAATAAGATAATCCGTACCCAAATGCAAATAAATGATCAGACAGTGGATCATTAGAATTTAAAACAGTCTGTGTAGATTTTTTTGGCCAAGTAAATGAAAGTTTTCCTGTGAAATCTTTATTTATCTTTCCATCTTTTTTCAAGATAACATCAGCTATTCCCTCAACGGCCTGACCAGGGAGCCATGCAGCAATAAAAGCAGAAGAAAGATTAATTTGTTTATTAACCGCCAGAGGTCTTCCGCTTAAAAATATTGAAGTAATGGGAATAGATTCGCTGCTAAGCTTTCTCATTGCATTTAAATAATTTAAGTCGGACGATTTAAATGATAGATCCTTCACATCACCAAAGAACTCTGCATAGGGATTTTCTCCATAAACTGAAATTACATAGTCAGGTTTTTGTTTGTAAGTTCCATTTTGTGAAAACTCTATTGAACCTCCATTCTCAATGACTTGTTCAGCTAAAGCTTCGTATATGGATAGTGTATTTGGAAAATCTGACCTATTTAATTCAGTACCCTGCCATGTGATTGTCCAGCCACCCATTTGATTCATTATTTCAACAGCAGCATTACCAATTACTAAAAAATGTTTTGTTGAATCAAGAGGAAGTAAATTATCATTATTCTTAAGGAGAACTAGTGACTTTGATACCGCTTCTCTTGCAAGCTTTCTATGCTCAATTTTACCAACATAATTCTCATACTCATGTGGCTTTCGCCCATCAAGCATTCCTAGCCTATCCTTTACAGTGAGAATTTTTCTAACTGCATCATCTAATCTATCCTCTGAAATATCTCCAGCTTTAACTGCCCTTACGGTGTTTGTGTATAGCTCTTTCCATTCATCGGGAGCCATATAAATATCCACGCCAGCATTAAAACTTTCAGGACAATTCGCATTTGTGCATCCTGGGACCTCTCCATGACCATTCCAATCTCCAACAACCAACCCATTGAAGCCCATTTGATCCCTCAAAACGTCAGTTAAGAGATATTTATGGCCATGCATTTTTACACCATTCCAGGAGTTAAAGCTTGCCATAACAGATTGAACACAAGCTTCAAAAGCTGAATAGTATGGCGTTCCATGTATATTCTTTAAACCACCTTCAGAAATCCTTGTATCACCCTTATCAATACCCTTAAAGGTACCGCCATCACCAATGAAGTGCTTCGCAGTTGCCATAATATGATTTGAATCAAGAAATTCATCACCAGTCCCTTGAACTCCTTCGATAAAAGCTTTCCCTATTCTAGATACAAGATCTTGATTCTCTGAAAAACCTTCATAAGTCCTTCCCCAAGTATCATTCTGAGGAACTGTGATTGTAGGAGCAAAAGTCCAAACAATCCCTGTTGAGAGAACTTCCTTAGCTACAACCCCTGCAATTCTTTTAATCAGATCAGTATCTTGAGTCGCGCCAATACCTATGTTGTGAGGGAATACAGTTGCTCCAATAACGTTACTATGACCATGCACTGCATCTGTCCCCCATATAATTGGAACGATTTGGTCTCCAATAACTGGTGAAGCATCATAGTAAGCTTTACTTAGATTTTGCCAATCTTGGACTGTGCTAGTTTTTTTATTGTTTGGCCAACTTCCGCCTCCGTTGAGAATTGAACCTAACTGATACTTTTTTGCTTCTTCAGGTGTGACATATTGAATATCAGGCATAATTATTTGGCCTATCTTTTGCCTTAATGTCATTTGATTAATAATCTCATCAAGGTTGTTTGAGCCCTCAATATTACAAGTTGATGGACTTGACCAATCTATAGATGCAGTCACATTTGAGGAAATACCTAACAGTAAGGCAATTAAGAAATATCTTTTTACCACAGGCTGATATAAATTATTGATAGTATTACTACAACTACAGCAGTATTTACATTAAAAGCTTTAGATGTTGCAAAACTCATATCATTTAAATTAATAGCCTTAGGACTGTCTGTATAGCCTTGAATCAAAGATGTTAGATAACAAACAAAGAATGATGAAAAGAACACCACAGCCATTCTATGAATAAATGGATATTCAGGGAAAAAGTAAAATATAAATATTGATAGAGCTAGAGAAGTTAATGCAGCATTAAGTACCGACAATGTCGTAGCTTTTGGCCAAAATAGAGCTACTAAAAATATCACTAAAATCCCTGGAGTAAAAAATCCGGTAAAGTTTTGAATATATTGGAATGCTGACTCAAGACTCCCCAAGAGAGGTGTTGCAGAAAATACTGCTATTACTAAAGCCACAACCGAGGTTGATCTTCCGATATTAACTAATCTTGCATTCGATGGATTATTTGTTGCATAAGCTCTGTATACATCCATAGTGAATATTGTGCTTATACTGTTGGTCATAGATGCTAAAGAAGAAACGATAGCTGCGATTAATGCAGCAAAAGTTAATCCTAACAATCCATTGGGTAGTAAAGACATCATCATAGGATATGCTTTATCGCTTGTTTCAAGTAATGGGAATAGAACAGCTGCGCATATTCCAGGAAGAACAATAACAAGCGGCATTATAATTTTTAAATAGGCGGCGAACATTACTCCCTTCTGCGCCTCTGGCAGAGACTTAGCCCCAAGAGCTCTTTGAGTTATGTATTGGTTGAAGCCCCAATATGCAAAGTGTGCTATCCAGAGACCACCAATTAAAACCCAAACACCTGGAAGGTCTTTATAGGATGGATTATCTGGAGATAAAATAATGTCCCATTTTTCAGGTAATGATCTATACACTTCAACAAAACCATCAGTCACAACACCATTTCCAATCTTTGATAATGCAATAAAAGAAACAGCTAATCCACCAAATATTAAGAGAACGACTTGAATAATATCTGTAAGTGCAACAGCCTTTAATCCACCATATAACGAATATGCTAAAGATAGAATTGCAAGTAAAACTAAACCATAGAAAGTTTCAAGTCCTGTGAGTGTATTTATAGCAAGTGAGCCAAGCCATAAGACTGATGTAAGATTGATAAATATATATACTGCAAGCCAGAAAAAGGACAATACCAAGCTAACTCTTTTATCGAAGCGTTGTTCTAAGAATTGCGGCATCGTATAGATTTGTTTTTTTAGAAAAAGAGGCAAGAAATACTTTGCCATAACAATTAATGCAATTGCAGCCGTAAGCTCATATGTCGCAATAGCTATACCCACTACAAAACCCTGACCTGACATACCAATAATTTGTTCTGCAGAAATATTTGCAGCAATCAAAGAAGCTCCTATAGCCCACCAAGGGAGCGATCTGCCAGCTAAAAAATAATCCTCAGGACTCCTCTCAGATCCTGATTGTTGCCTGGAAACATATGTAGCTATAGCAATTATACCGACACAGTAAATTGCAATGATTGAAAAATCTAATGAATTAAAAAACATACTATCCCCTTTTAAAAGTTTACAACTCTAATTGCATCAGAATGTTTCTCTGAGAACATTCCAGAAATAAGAACAAACTTTAATTTTTTCTTTTTACTAAAAACTTTTTTGAGTGTATTAGCAATTTTAGACATATTATTTTTATTATCAACAATACTTTTTTGATAAAAACTTAAAACAGAGCCAACTAATGAAAGCTGTCTATGAACTCTTTTATCATTTGTGAAAGCATATATTGGAACATTGAATGGCTTTGCGTTTGAAACTAGATTTGCTGTATAACCACTTCGCGTAATAACTATAATGCCGTCAGCATTAATCGACTCAGCGAGATCTCTCGCAGTCTTAGCCAAGTATTCCCAATCGCCACTTAATTGAAGTTTTTCTTCATACCCTAATGTTCTAAATTTTTCTGATCTATCAGCTATAGATTTAAGAAATCTTATGCATTCAATTGGATATTTCCCAATGCTGGTCTCGCCAGACAGCATGATTGCATCTGCACCCTCATAAATAGTGTTAGCAACATCAGTTACTTCAGCTCTGGTAGGTGTTGGCTTCTCTATCATTGATTCAAGCAAGTGAGTAGCTACGATTGATCTTCTTCCCCATTTTGAACAGGCATACATTATACGTCTTTGTACATTTGGCAAATCAGCCAAGCTAGTTTCAATTCCAAGATCGCCTCGGGCAACCATGACAGCATCTGATTCTTGTGTAATGGCATGAATATTAGAAAGACCTTCATTGTCTTCAATTTTTGAAACAACTTTTATTTGTGATTTCTTTCTCTTTAAGATCTTTCTTAAGCTATGAATATCCTCAATTTTTCTAACAAAGGAAAGAGCTATGTAATCTACATCATGTTTGATAGCAAAATTTATATCGGCTTTATCTTTTTTTGTTATTGAAGGAAGGTCAATCCTCACTCCAGGGAGATTAACACTTCTCTTACTACCAATTTTTCCTCCATCAATAACCCTACACAAAAGCTTATCGTCATGTTTTTCTAAAACTTTAAAATTTACTAGGCCATTATCTACAGAAATCTTTGAACCTTTTTTTACACTGTTAATTAATCCCCTATAGTTAATCTTGATAGATGATGTCTCAACATCGACTTCATCTCTTACAGTCAGGTTTACTTTATCACCAAGTTTTAAATCAAGAGATGTATCCCTATCTCCTGTTCTGATTTCAGGGCCT
Organism: uncultured SAR86 cluster bacterium; assembly: GCA_902518715.1. Lineage (GTDB taxonomy): Bacteria > Pseudomonadota > Gammaproteobacteria > Magnimaribacterales > D2472 > CACNXK01. Next base: position 58,979 of record CABYHU010000001.1, on the reverse strand, counting down.
TGTGTATCTATCAAAATGGAAATTGGGCCCATTTTAATATCTGGATTTTTATTAATTTTTTTAACATTATTTATTACATTTAAAGCCTCATCATGAGACGCATGTGACATATTAATTCGAACAACATTCATTCCAGCTGAATACATCTTTTGCATTGTGATTAATTCAGATGTAGCTGGACCAATAGTGCAAATAATTTTTGTTCTAGTGAACATGAGGTGGATATTACATTAAAAAAGAACCATAAGGAATTTTTTCAGCACAAAAAAAAACAGAGCTTGCGCTCTGTCTTTCAGTTCGAGTTCCTCAAGTGTCTAAAGTGAGATTTTCTTTAGCTCCTTGGATGCTATCTCTTCATCCTTGGTGGGTTTTAAAGCTATTTTTTATCGTATACTCTTTAAAACGCTTTCGCCTTGAGGGCTCTTCCTATGATTTCCCTTAAGTTTCCGTCTGCAGTTGGTCTCTTATCAGTCCTCATCAGGTAAAGTTCATATTACGCTCTTTTTGAAAAGTGTCAACACCTTTGTGTAAAAAAAGTTAAGTTTTTTTAACGAATATTTTTCTTGAACTCTAGACGCCATTTATGTAACAACGGCTCAGTATATCCGCTTGGTTGGGAAACTCCTTTTATTGCTAAATCTAGGGAAGCTTGAAATGCAAATCCAGAAAAATTTGATCCCATTTTTTGATAGTTTGAATCATCTTTGTTTTGCTCATCAACAACTAGAGCCATCTCTTTAAAAATATCAATTACTTCTTCCTCTGAACAAACACCATGGTGAATCCAGTTTGAAATATGCTGGCTTGATATCCTGCACGTTGCTCTATCCTCCATAAGACCAACATTGTTAATATCTGGAACTTTTGAACATCCAATGCCCTGATCAATCCATCTCACGACATAACCAAGTATTCCTTGAGCACTGTTTGCTATCTCATTCCTAATTGTTTGTTTATCTAAATGCTCCTTTAAAAGAGGAATAGTTAAAATCTTATCTAAATCAGCTTGTTCCCTAGAAGATAGCTCCTCTTGTTTTGATAACACATCAACATGATGATAATGCATTGCATGAAGCGTTGCTGCTGTTGGTGATGGGACCCATGCACATGTTGCACCAGATAATGGATGAGCTATTTTAGTCTCTACCATATCTTTCATCTCATCTGGCATTGCCCACATTCCCTTTCCGATTTGTGCTCTACCACTTAATCCACAGCTTATACCTATATCTACATTCCAATCTTCATAAGCGTTTATCCATGATTGAGCCTTCATCTCTGATTTAGGAACCATTGCTCCTGCTTCCATGCTTGTATGTATTTCATCTCCTGTTCTGTCTAAAAAACCAGTATTTATAAAAATTATTCTTTCTTTAGCTTTTTCGATGCAAGCCTTTAGATTAATAGTGGTGCGTCTCTCCTCGTCCATAATTCCAACTTTTACAGTATTTTTTTCTAGATTGAATAATCGTTCAACTGCATCAAACAAGTCGCATGTGAAAGCTACCTCCTCAGAACCATGCATTTTTGGTTTGACGATATACATACTTTTGTTCCTTGAATTCGACAATGTATTTAACTTATTTAGATCATATAAAGCGATACATATGGTAAACATGGCATCTAAGATTCCTTCAAAAACCTCGTCACCATTTTCTAATATTACTGAAGGATTCTGCATAAGATGACCAACATTCCTAACAAGTAAAAGACTTCTTCCAGGAAGAGAAAAAGAATTTCCATTAGCATCTAGATACTTTCTATCTTCCTTTAAGACTCTTGTTAATTGTTTTCCATTTTTTTCAAATGTTTCAGAGAGATCCCCTTTCATCAAACCTAGCCAATTTCTATAAGCAATTACTTTATCTTCAGCATCAACTGCGGCAACTGAATCCTCACAATCTTGGATTGTTGAAACTGCAGACTCCAAAACAATATCTTTAATATTTGCTTTGTCAGTCTTACCGACAGGATGATTGGGATCTATTTGTATTTCTAAATGAAGATTGTTGTTTACTAATAGAACCTCTGAAGGATTTTCAGGAGATCCATTAAATCCTTTGAATTGATTTTCATTTTTTAGATAAGTAATTTGATCTTGCTCAGTATGAAAAAGTAATCTTTGATCCCTAACTGAAATATTTGTAATATCTTTATAACTAAGATCAGTAAGTGGGAAACACTGATCTAAAAATTTTTTTGAAAAATCAATGACTTTATTTCCACGAATTTCATTATATGCACCCTCTCTAAGTGCGCCTCCTTCTTCTGAAATAACATCAGTTCCATATAGTGCGTCATAAAGGCTGCCCCACCTTGCATTTGTTGCATTTAAAGCAAATCTTGCATTCATGATTGGAACAACAAGCTGGGGTCCTGGAATACCCGAAATTTCTGGATCTGTATTCCTTGTAGTGATTGTAAAATCTGCAGGCACTTTCTCTAAGTAACCTATTTCTTTTAAAAACTTTTTATATTCATTTAAATTAAAATCATTACTCTTGTGCCAAGAAGAGATTTGATCTTGTAATAAAGATCTTCTTGCTAATAAATCTTTATTTCTTTGATGGAATTCCTCTAAAAGACCCTCAAACTTTCCCCAAAACTCATCTGAGCTTATATCAAGTCCCGAAAGCACCTCATCATTAAGAAATCTATAAAGAGCATTATGGATATTAAGACTTCCGTGTTTAATGTAACTTTGCATATTAATATTTTATCAGAGGTATTAGACGCTTTCTTTAACTGCCAACCTCAAATCAAATGGAATGCTCCCAAGATTATCATGACTATGTTTTAAAGATGTAATTGAATTAAAGAAAGAATCATCCATTTCGATAATCTTACGTAAATTCATATCAATGTGACCCAGCACAGTCTCATAGACTGTAGATATATTATTTTCTGAATCTAAAAGGCATCCTAAAATATGAATACATTTCCTATTTAAACCAACAATTCTAAAAGACGGATATATTAAATCGCCTTCTAAAAATTCTTTAAAATATTTTAAATTTTCCTCTAAAGTAAAGGAAGAATATCCATTATTGAAATACTCATCATCAAAACCCATATCTGTATACATTTGACCCCAACACCCATCAAAACATCTTGTATATGATCCAGTATTCATATGACCATTGTGGTCACACATCTCTTGAGTAACCAATATTTTTTCACCGTGATAAGGAAATAATTCTTTCATAAATAATGATTCTTAATTGGAGCGGGAAACGAGGTTCGAACTCGCGACCTCAACCTTGGCAAGGTTGCGCTCTACCAGCTGAGCTATTCCCGCATCACAAGTGGGTAGTAAATATAACTGCAATGTAATGGGCTTTCAAGCAGAATTGTAAAAAGTTTAGTGATGAAAGAGATTCATAAAACTCATCATTTCTCATCATTTTGGTATGATTAGGATTGTGGAACTTTTATTAGATTTTTAAGAAATGAGTTGGCTTACTTATTTATCATGATAGAAACAAAAACATTTTCACCTAATGTCTTTAATAGCTTTGCTATACAAGCTTATCGTTTAGTGTTTGGTCGTATTTTACCGCAGTCATTGTTTCGCGATAAAATACCTGCTGAAGCAGATCGCAAGGCAGTAAAGGGAAAGTTTGATTTAGAAATTGTTAGTCACTGTTGGGGTTATGCCAGCATGTTAACCTATCAATTAAGTTCGTTTGTAAACTATCCACCAACAAAACTAAATTTAACTGTGACCGTTTTTTATGCTGAAGAAGATACTAAAACAAAGGCTACATTGGACTTCTTTAGTCAAATAACCACGCCAAATGTAACTTGGAATTTCCACCCTCTTACCAAAGGAAAGCTCTTTAGACGTGCTATAGGCCGAAATATGGCTGCGCGGTCAACAGAAGCTGACTGGATATGGTTTACAGATTGCGACGTTATCTTTTATGAAAACTGCTTAGACTCACTCGCCGATAGTTTACAAGGTGAGAAAGGTTCATTGTTTTTTCCTAAAGAAGAAAAAATCAGTGAGATGTTAGAAGATGATGACCCATTATTGTCAAATGATGTCCAACCACAAGTTATCGATATAGAAACAGAAAATTTCAGTTTATACGAACGTGGTAAATCCCGTGATAAAGCACGTGGCCCATTTCAAATTGTTCATGGTGACGTTGCTCGTGCTATAGGTTATTGTGAAAAACTTTCAATATTTCAAACTGAATCTGACCGTTGGCGTAAAACCTATGAAGACACCGCCTTTCGCTGGCTACTTGGCACTGATGGTGAACCTAAGCATATTGATGGTGTTTTTCATATTCATCATGTTACAAAAGGACGTTATAAAGAAAATTCTCAATTGTCTAAAGTGCGTAGTAATATCCGTTTAAGCCAAAAATAGTTACATGTCATACATACAACAAAAATCAGTTAAGTCCCACATCATGTTGTTTGATTCAGGCCATTTCCCTGTACCTGTCCCAAAAATCTTTACAGGTCAATATTGGAAGACACAAAATGCTATAACAGGACAGGCAACTGGCCGTGGCACCACCTACTTTTTTAAACATAACAAAAATGAATATGTATTACGGCACTATCGTCGCGGCGGCTTGATTGGAAAAGTACTAAGTGATCAATATATGTATACAGGTATTGAAAAATCACGAGCATGGAGAGAATTTAAGCTGCTACAGCAAATGAAAAATATGGATTTAAATTGTCCAACCCCGATCGCAGCGATGTTGAAGAAGACTGGCTTATATTATCAAGCCGATATCATTTTAAAAAAAATTTCCAGCGCTAGGGACTTACATCATATTTTACTAGCAAACAGCTTAACCGCTGATGTTTGGAAAAAAATTGGTCAAACCATTGCCAAATTCCATCATCATCAGATTTATCTCCACGATTTAAATATCCACAACATTATGCTCGATATAGAAAACGAGGTTTGGCTAATTGATTTTGATAAATGCCAAATTAGACAAGGCAGTAATTGGAAAAACTCAAACATAGCGCGTTTAAAGCGATCATTTGAGAAAGAAAAACGATTACATAATATTTATTGGCAACTGGCCGATTGGCAAATACTAATATCTGCCTATAACAAAGCGGCAATGGCTAATGTTTAAGCACATTCACATTGTTGCCTGCTCGCCGCGATCCGGAACTACTCTCTTGCACGAAGCGATGGTAACCTGTTTTCGGACAAATAAGCATTACGACCATGAGATTCGCTTTCACCTCGTAACCGCAAAAAACAACGATGTAGTTATCACGAAACGACCCAAAGATACTTTGTATATGCCAGGAGTCATCGACGATCCTAATCTCTATGTCATTTACGTAACGCGCGATCCGCGTGATGTCATCGTTAGCCGGCACGGTAAGAGCGAGGATATGTACTACTCGAACATTAGGCTTTGGCGTGAATTGCATGCCTGTGCACGCTCATTGTTCGGCCACGATCGTTTTCTCAATATCCGGTACGAAGATTTCGTAAATAACCCTGATGCCACACAAAGCCAAATCATTGAAAAATTTCCATGGCTTGAGAAACAACACAAATTTTCTGAGTACCATGAACACGCGCAAGTGTCTGAAAAGTCAAAGGTTGCAATGCGTGGCGTCCGTCCTATTGGACCGACCAGTGTTGGTGTCTGGCGAAAACATCTCGGTCGCATCGTCCAACAGCAGGCAATCCATGGCACAATGACACCAGATCTGGTCGGTTGTGGATACGAATCATCGCGGGATTGGGAAGTTGTTCTGGACGGCGTTTTACCGGATAAATCTAACAGTTGGTATCCGGAAAAGAAACCTTTTTGGCAGAGAATTACGCAATCCATTGATGCTTCGAGAAAAATAGCTATCTATCGGTACAAGAAAGGACTTAGTCGAATCAGCGGAGCAACCAATGATCGTTAGCCATGCAAAGAAGTTTATTTTCGTAAAGACCCGTAAAACCTCGGGCACAAGCATGGAGGTTAGTCTGAGCCAAGTCTGTGGTCCCGATGACATCATCACTCCAATATCGTTTGAAGACGAGCTCGTCAGGCTGGACATGGGCGGCACGTTACCTCAGAACTATGCTGGTCTTGGAGAGCAGCGATATCGCAATATGATAAAGGCACGCAAGATGAAATTTTTACGCGCCAGACGCCGTGGCAAATTTTTCAATCATATGCCAGCTGTTGCGATTCGCGAGCACGTCGGCAAAAAAACTTATGATGATTACTTCACTTTTTCGATCGAAAGGCATCCGTACGAAAAGGTTGTATCACATATCTATTATCATGCGCGCGGAAAAAAAAACTGGAGTTTTGACAAGGAGCTTGAGCGTGTTCTGAAGAAGAAGAAATACGTCAATTACCCAACCTATTCAGACGGTGAAAAACCTATTGTCGATTTCATTGTCAATTTTGACAATATGCAGGAAGACCTCACGACCCTCGGCGACAGGCTTGAATTTGATATTGTCGCGCACTATCCACAAACCAAACACAAATTCAGAACTAACAGAAGGCCTGCATCCGAGCTGTTGTCGCAAAAAGTAAAGGACCAAATATATAAGAACTGCAGGATCGAGTTCGATACAATGGGTTACGAGCGTTAGCCATGCACAAATAGTGGAAAATCAAAACATTGCTACGGCTACTCTGCTACCCTAGGCTGCTTGATAAAATAAAGGATTCAACTAAATTTGCTCAAGAGCTTCAACCATTTTTGCTCTAACGATTTCAACTGCCTTGAAGGGCCTAATCATGACTTTAAAACTAAGTATCTTGCCATCATCATCCCACTCAATCATATCTACCCCATTTACGCTTATGTCATCAATTGTCGTCTCGAACTCTAGAACAGAGTGATTAGCGTCATTTAATTCTCGTGTGTATTTAAAGCTTTCCATATTAAATGAAAGGCCAGCCGCACTGAGATACATTTTTGTAATTTCTTTGCCTTCAAGCGGTTTAAAGACTACAGGTGAATAAAAAGTAGCATTATCGCTGAGAAGGTTATCAAGAAGCTCCATTTTCCCTTCAAGAATAACTTCGTGCCATTTATTTATGTAATTTGCTGCATTGGACATATGTATATTATAAATTTAATTCAAAAAAAAGGAGAGCTACGCTCCCCTCTTTTTTAAGATTGCTTAAAAATTAGAAATCTTTATTAAATCTAACTCCATATGCCATTGGAGGAGCATACATTGCTTTAACAAATCCAGCATTAGCGGGATATGAGTCAGTCTTAATTAGCTCATCAGTAGCATTATGGACATAAAATTCAAGAGCCCATGCATTAGCTTCATCAATAAAAACCATGCTTGTGTTAACGGTATATAAATCATCTCTTCCACTGTGAAATGGTTCGGAAGCATAGTTGCTCTCGTTATAGAACATTTCACTAGTGTAATTAGCACTAATTACGTTCATGATTCTGAAACCATTACTTGTGTAAGTATTGTGCTCAAACTGAAGATTCCATGATTTTTCAGGAGACCAAGTAAGATTCTTACCACTTAAATCAATAGTCCCATCAGCATTACATGGATCAACACCAACTAAGGCTCTTTCCATGCATAGATAACCGTCTTGAGTAGCTTCAGAAGAACTTGAGCCTCCATTTTTTGTATCTAGCAAAGAGACCCAACCAAATAGTCGACCAGCCTCATAAGGTTTCCAATCAAATTCTAACTCAACACCCTGTATAGTTGAATTTGGAACATTTTTTGTCATAAGAGTATATATAGCTTGGCCGTCAAGTTCTCTATATCCAACAAAACCAAATAATGTTCTTTGCATGTCTTCATAATCACTATAGAAAACATTACCAAGAAGTTTGAGATCGCCATCTAAATGAACGGACTTAAACCCTAACTCATATGTTGTATTAAATTCAGGATCATATTCAAAGTTAATAAACTGACCATCACCTCTGTCAACATTATCTCCAAATCCACCAGCTTTATAACCAGTTGCAACCGATGCGTAAAGAAAAAGATCTTCATTAGCAACATAGTCTGCACCAAGTCTCCAAGTTCCTTGATCCCATTTTGCGTCATAGTCATTGCTTGCATTAGCTACGAATGCTGAAAGATCATCACTCCCACTTATACCCATACTTGGAAGCAAGTCATCAGATTGATAGTATTGATTCCATGGAGAAAATGTAAAGTTTGTTCCGTCAAACCCTGTAAGTCTTGTATCACCTACAAAATCATAGCTCTCAAACCAAAAACAAGGACCACCATTACAATAAGCATTAGCATTATCGAAGTAGCCATATGTTTTATATGTTCTTCCACCAACATCTCTTTTTTCGTCCCAAGTATGTCTATAACCTACCGTAAGGTTTAAACCTTCAACACCAGTTTTATAATCTAATTGACCAAAAACAGCTGAAGTTTCTGTGGTTCTCTCAGGTTGAAGATATATCTCATGAAGTGGTCTTATAATAGGCCCAAGAAATGGCATTTCAACATCAAATCTTGTATAAGTTTCCTCATCCATGAGGAAAACACCTGCAACCCATTGAACATCGCCTTCTCCATCAGACTTAAGTTGAAATTCAAGAACATTTGATTTGTTATTTTGTATTGTTCTATATAACTCATCAAACCACATTGGTTTTACAGCATTGTTTAAAGCTGCCGCTGCATTTCCTGGAGAGAGTCCAAGAAGAGCTGCTACTGCATCTAAATCTTGCATCCAAAATGAGTACTGACAACCATAAGCAAAGGATGATTCAACAGAACCGCCCCATCCCATTTGACAGTTGTCATAACCCATATCCCATGCGGTGTTTTGGAAATATGCATCATTATTAAATCCGGTTCCATTTGAACCAAAAACTCTTGGTCCCCATCCATATTGATAACCAAATAAGCCATCAAAATGTCCTCTTAAAGCAGTCCAGTTCATCATCATTGAGTCTGCATTATTTCTTACAAAACCATATGCAGGGTGAGTTGGAGAAGTATGGAAGCCTCCATCACCATCATATATCTGATATCTATCATGTTCGCCAACAGCTACTCTTAGCTCTCCGACAACATTTTCATTGACCTGAAATTTAAGCTCTGATCGAATAGTTTCTATACTTAGATCAAGCTCACCAGGATTATTAATAGCAGCATGAAATGGATCACTTGCTCCAGTGTCGCAAGAAAAATCATACGCTTGACCTCTTGAAAGCTCTGCCTGCTCACAATCTTTTAGGTAGATTGATCCAGCACCATTGTCTTGAAATGAATCAAAGGACAAATACCACTCAAAATCTTTATCAACTGGAGCATATAGCATTCCTAGTCTCATTGCCTCATTGTCTATGTTGTAATATGCATCACTTGCATTAACATCTCTTGCTCTTCTTTGGTCAACGTTTGGAATACCGTCTGCAACAATATCTCTACCATCAGCCCATGTCACAGTTCCTTGATCAGGACCTCCAGGTCCAGAAACATTTTGACCAATTTTACCGTCTCTATTGTAGTCAAGAGACCAATCATATCTATCAACAGTTTGGTTTATAAAAGAATCAGCAAGTGAAGATTTGAAAGATGCTCTGAAAGCAATTTCGTCGCTTACGGGAATGTTAAGAAAACCATCAACTTCTGTCATATTTCTTCCATCAGCAGAGAGTCTTAAACCCATTCTTCCAGAAATCTCATCACCAAACTTTGGTCGTGCTGAAATTACGTTAACTGCACCAGAAGTTGAATTTCTTCCAAAAAGTGTTCCTTGTGGTCCTCTTAGTACCTCAATTCTCTCAATATCATGTGCTAAAGCTAGAGCTGCCTGAGCTCTTGGTGTGTACATCCCATCTACGTGGACAGCAACAGTAGGATCGCCAAGCTCTGTATAGTTATTAGAACTTATACCTCTTATAGCAATTGATACACCAGAATCTTCTCCTGAGTTTCCAACAACTAAGTTTGGAACCAATGAAGATAAGTCAGATATTCTGGAAAGACCTTGCAAAGCCATTTGTTCTTGAGTAATGACAGATACTGCAAGTGGTGTCTCCATTAAGTTTGTCTCTCTTTTTGTTGCAGTAACAATAATTTCTTCTACATCGGTAGCTTCATCATTATCCTGAGCAAAAACAAAGTTCGGTGCCATAAATAACACCATCGAAATCATTAAAAAGTTTCTAATATTCATGAATTCCCCTAAAGTGAATAAAATGTATGTCAATTGAATAAAAATAAGCCTTGTATGTCAAGTTTTTGCTTATTTTTAGGGGTTAACGACTATCTATCTTCTTTTGGTTTTGATTCGTTCACTACAAGCTTTCTTCCTTCAACTTCAGAATCATTTAAAGCTTGAATAGCATCCTCAGCTCCGCTTTCCATTTCAACAAAACCAAAGCCTCTTGATCTTTTAGTGAAACGGTCAGTAATAACTCTTGCTGAAGCTACCTCACCATGCTCTTTGAAAAGATCTTCTAGTTGCTGATCATCAATAGACCAAGGAAGGTTTCCGACGTAAATATTCATAGATGTCCTTATAAAAAATAAATGAAACGTGAGTGTACAACAGATTTATGCAATGTAATATAGATTGTTTAAGAATTTATAAAATTAATAGATTTTTTTCCAAATTTAAGCCACCAATCATCTGCGAGTTCCTTAATTCTATGTAAATTTTTCTCAGACATGTCATCCATTCGTCGGTTTACATTACCAATTGGTGAATTTACTCGAAGATAATCATCTCCAATTAAATCTTTTAAAATTTCATTTTGTAAACTTGATTCCAGCATTATTCCAAGAATATCGTGTCTCAACCATCCAAGAGCTCCCCAATTTCTCGAATTTTTTCCACTGATCTTTCTCTTATTTAAGCCTGCTCCAATTCCTAGTACCTTAATGTTGTTAGTAGAAAAAATCTTTTTTGCTTCAATATACCCTAGCAATGATGGATTATTTGTAGCAATCCCTCCATCTATCAACCATCTACCATCTTCCATACTTGCTGTTGGGAAATAAATCGGAGCAGCGCTTGATGCATTTGCAGCTTGCACTGCTGTTACTTCTGGATCACCATAACTTGATAGAAGAATTGGTTTTCTCGCCTCAAGATCATAGGCGGTAACAACAACTGGCTTTAATGACTGTCCTATTTTTTTATTCTCAAAAAAATTGTGTAGTATTTCTTTCTTTCCTTCATTTGAGTATTTAGGTCTCGTTTGAAATATTGAGGTTTTATCAATGAAGGACTGATTCATGATTTTTTTTAAGTTATCTACAGTCCAAAATTTCTCTAGATCTTTAATTTTAGAACCATTCATTCCAAGCATTAATGCATTAGTAGCCCCAGCGCTTGTACCTATAAATAAATCAAAAGATTCAAAAATACTTTTTGATGATTCTTCTTCCAGTTTTCTTAAAAAATAGATACCCATTATGGCTCTAACACCTCCACCATCAAAGGCTAAAACTTTTTTATATTTTTTTGAAAATGGATTTAAAAAATTTAATTTATTTGTCATGAAATTTATTATTTACTTCTGGCATTGGATATTTAAGACCTGTAGCACAGTTAAATAAAACCGTTTTTTCGTTTGCATCTACCAACCCGAGCTGAAGGGCTTTTTTGTATCCTGCAAGTGTTGCGGCACCCTCAGGACATGCTAAAAATCCATATCTGTTTGCTAAATTATCTCTCTCTGTAATTATTTCATGATCATCAACTGCTAGAGCATGACCATTTGATTCTCTAATAGTCCGTAATATTAAAAAATCACCAACTGCTACAGGAACCCTGATCCCTGAAGCTAATGTATGAGCATTTGGCCATGGATCTGCATAATCTTTACCTTTTTCAAATGCTGTTACTATTGGTGCGCAAGAGGAAGATTGAATAGCAAACATTTTTGGAAGATCGCAATCAATCCAATTTAGTTTTTTTAATTCATTAAATGCTTTCCACATGCCTATCAATCCAGTTCCGCCTCCAGTAGGATAAAAAATATTTTTAGGTAATTCCCAGTTAAGTTGCTCAGCAAGCTCAAATCCCATAGTTTTCTTTCCTTCTAATCTGTAAGGTTCTTTCAAAGTGGAAATATCAAACCAACCTTCTTTTTCTTTATGCTTTGCAATAATTGATCCACAGTCATTGATAAGACCGTCAATAGTAAAGGTTTTTGCGCCCTGTATTTCCGCTTCCCTTATATTGATTGAGGGTGTATCTTCTGGACAAAAAACAAACGATTCAATACCAGCAGCTGTTGCGTAGGCAGCAAGTGCAGCGCCAGCATTACCGTTTGTTGGAATAGCTATCTTTTTTATTCCCAACTCTTTTGCTCTTGCAACACCAAGTGCAAGTCCCCTTGCTTTGAAAGAACCTGTTGGTAATCTGCCCTCATCTTTAATAAATAGATTGTTAGATTTACTTATTCTGACGAGAGGCGTTATAACTTCACCTAAATCAATAACTGAACTTTTTTTTGAAAGTGGAAGAAGGTATTGATACTTCCAAAAACCAGGAAGAGATGCAAAATCATTTATGAAATCTTCTTTTGAAAAACTATTCTTTAGTTTTTCTAAATCATATTTCACAAGTAGAGGTTTGTTAATTTTAGATAAATTATTTATTTCTGCGAAATTGTAATGATCTCCAGCTTCCGAACATTCTAAATGTGTGACAAAATTATTCATAAATTCAAATAATTAATTAATATGAAAAAGTATATTTTATTTATAATTTTATCGTTTTTTAATTCAAATATGTTTGCAGATACAAATATATTTGGATACTGGCTTACATCAGGATCCATAGTAAAGATTGAGAATTGCAACAATTTAGTTTGTGGAAAAATTATTACAGTTTTTGTTGAGGATGGAATTGATCCGAACTCCATACTTGATAAAAATAATAAAAATAAATCTCTAAGAGATAGAACATTAGTTGGTGTTGATTTGCTAAGCGAGTTTCAAATCAACAGTCAAGAACAGAAAACTTTTAAAGGTGGAAAAATATATGACCCTAGAAGTGGAAGAATATATAACTCAAATTTATATTACAAACCAAGTGGGAATTTAAAGGTGGAGGGATGCTTACGTTCCTTCTGCAGAGGCGAGGAATGGCAACCTCTCGTGATTAAAATTAAAGATGATGGAACTATGGAAGCAAAAATCAAAAATTCTCCTCAAAGTAACTAATATCTGAGAGAATTTCACAAAATCTTGTTGTAAACTTTACGCCCTCCACTCCATTTATAATTCTGTGATCATAGGAAAGAGATATTGGAAGATTGGTTGTACTTACTGGTTTTTTATCTTTTAGCAAAACTGAATCATAACTCTTTGAAATACCCAATATAGCTACTTCTGGTGGATTGATAATTGGTGTAAAAAATTTACCGCCAAAACTCCCAAGTGAGCTAATTGTAAAAGTTGATCCCTTCAAATCATCCACTTTAATCTTCCTTGATTTAGATAGATCAGCAAGTCTGGAAATTTCATCAGATATTTCTCTAATAGACATCTTATTCGCTGATTTAATATTTGGAACAATTAAGCCTTGGGATGTATCAACAGCAATACCAAGATTAATAAAATCTTTTTTTATAATTTTCATGGTATTCATGTCTATAGATGCATTAAATAATGGAAACTCCTCAAGAAGCTTACAGACCCCTTTAGCAAAAAAAGCCAAAGGTGAAACCTTGACCTTGTGTTTCTTCATCAGAGATTTTCTGACAGTTAAGAGTTCATCTATCGAAGTTTCATCATGCTGAGTGACATGAGGTATTGTTATCCAAGACTGTTGAAGATTAAGTGCTGAAGTTTTTTGGAATTTAGTTAAATCAATTTCTTCGACATTCCCAAACTCAGAGAAATCGATGCTAGGCATCTTAGGTATTCCAACTGAGGAACCTTCAAGTTTTGATTTAACAAATTTATGAAGATCTTCTTTGAGAATTCTATTTCTTGGACCTGTAGCAATTACCTTATTTAGGTCAATTCCAAATTCACGTGCTAGCTTTCTTACTGCAGGACCAGCATAAATTCCAGATGCAGAAGATTCATATTTTGGTTCTTCAATAATCTCTTCTACTTTTTTCTCTTCGATAATTTCTTCTACTTCGGCATGATCATCTTCTTGAGTATCATTTTTAAGTTCTTTATGGGAATCATCCACTTTGATTTCTTCTTCAGTAATTTCAATCTCTAAGAAGTCATCTCCCTCCTTTACTTCATCTCCAATTTTTACAAGAACCTTTTTTACAACTCCATTTTTAGAGGCGGGTACATCCATTGCAGCTTTTTCAGATTCAAGAACAACAATTGAATCCTCTGAACCAACACTATCACCAGGATTAACGCAGATTTCTATAACTTCGGTGTTTTCTGCATCACCTAGGCTTGGAATTTTAATTACTTGCTTCATTTATGTATTCCAAGGTGAAATCTTATTTTTATTTACTTTGATTTCTTTATAAATCTTTTGAAGTTCTTTTTTATTAAGTTGGCCTTCTTTGTGAAGTGCATAAGCTGCAGTCATAACAATACTGTTTGCATCTACCTCAAAAAACTCTCGTAACTTTGCTCTGCTATCACTTCTGCCGAAACCATCAGTTCCAAGTGTGTAATAAGAAGAATTTATATATGGTCTTATTTGCTCAGAATAGGCTCTCATATAATCTGTTGATGCCACAGTTGGTATATCATGTTCTTTAAAGGATTCTGCAACAAAAGATTCTTTTGCTTTGTTTGAAGGATTTTTAATATTCTCATTCTCAACTTCCATTCCATCTTTTCTGAGCATATTAAAGCTGGTTACACTCCAAACCTCACTTTCAATGTTAAAACGACTTAATATGTCAGCTGCTTTTGAACTCTCATTTAAGATTGCTCCAGACCCAAGCAGCCTTATCTGAGGCTTTTTAGTTTCAGAAATTCTATGCATTCCTTTAATGATATTGCTATCAACATCCTTACCTTTTGGTTTAGGTGGTTGAACATATCTCTCATTAGTAACAGTTAAATAGTAAAAATAATTCTTTTTATCTTTGTACATCTCCTTCAAACCATGTTCGATAATTACAGCTAGCTCATAACCATATGCTGGATCATAAGATTTGCAGTTTGGAATAGTTGATGAAAGGATATGGCTGTGACCATCTTGATGCTGAAGTCCTTCACCATTTAATGTTGTTCTTCCTGATGTTGCTCCTATTAAAAAACCTTTAGCCTGAGCGTCCCCTGCAGCCCATGCTAAGTCATGTATTCTTTGAAAACCAAACATTGAATAAAAGACATAGAAGGGAATCATGGTCAAATTATGATTAGAGTAAGAGGTTGCCAATGCTGTCCAAGCAGCAAATGAACCAGCTTCAGTGATTCCCTCTTCGAGCATTACTCCAGTCTCAGATTCTTTGTACCACATAACTTGATCAGCATCTTCTGGTTCATATAGCTGCCCTTCTGAGGAATAAATACCTATTTGCTTAAACATGCCTTCCATACCAAATGTCCTTGCCTCATCAGGAACTATTGGCACCACTCTCTCTCCAAGGTTTTCATCCTTGATAAGGTTATTCATAATTCGAACACAGTTTGTTGTAGTTGATACCTTTCTTTCACCACTGCCTTCATGAAGAACTTTGAAGGCATCTTTATTTTTTAATTTAAGAGTTTCAGAGTGCTCTCTTCTTTTTGGGACTGGTCCACCAAGTTTTTCTCTTGTCTCCTTGAGATATTTTATTTCAGGAGAATCTTCTTTTGGCCTTACATATGGAAGATCCTCTATCTCACTATCAGATACAGGTATATCAAATCGATCTCTAAAAATCTTTATATTGTCTAGCGAGAGTTTCTTTACTTGGTGAGTGGTATTATCTGCTTCTCTTGACCCAACACCATAACCCTTTGTTGTGAGTGCAAGAATAACTGTAGGTGCTCCTTTATGGTTCACTGCTTCATGATAGGCAGCATAAACCTTATAAGGATCGTGGCCACCTCTATTTAATTTATAGATCTCTTCATCGGACAGACCTTTTACTAATTTGAGTGCTTCGGGATGTTTACCAAAGAAGTTTTCACGAGTATATGCTCCTCCTTTAGCTTTAAAATTTTGCATTTCACCGTCTACGACTTCATCCATTATTTTTTGAAGATGTCCTCCTCTATCTTTTGCAATAATAGGATCCCAAAGTCGGCCCCAAACAACTTTAATAACATTCCAACCAGATCCTCTGAATTGTCTTTCTAATTCCTGAATTACTTTTCCGTTTCCTCTTACTGGACCATCGAGTCTTTGTAGATTGCAATTTATAACAAAGATCAAATTATCTAATTTTTCTCTTGCAGCTAAACCAATAGCTCCCAAGGACTCTGGTTCATCCATTTCACCATCACCCCAAAATCCCCAAATTTTTCTATCGCCTAAATCTTTTAATCCCCTCGCATGAAGATACTTCATCACATGAGCTTGATAGATAGCAGAAATAGGTCCAAGACCCATTGAAACGACTGGGAATTGCCAATAGTCAGGCATCAGCCATGGATGCGGATATGAAGAAAGCCCAGGTTTATCAACTTCTCTTCTAAAATTATCCAAATCCTCTTCATTTAAGCGCCCCTCAAGAAAACTTCTTGCATAAATACCTGGCGAAGAGTGTCCTTGGAAATAAACTAAATCATCATTTTCGCTTTCTTGCCCTCTAAAGAAATAATTAAAACCAATGTCATAGAGCATTGCTGCCGATGAAAAAGTAGCAATATGTCCGCCAAGTTCATCATCATTTTTGTTTGCTCTTAATACAGTAACAAGAGCATTCCATCTTATTAGTGATCTAATTCTTCTTTCCATAAAAAGATCACCTGGCATCATTGCCTCATTTTCAGGAGAAATAGTATTTTTGAATGGCGTTGTTAAGTTATAAGAAGGTACAGCCCCCTTATCCATGAGGTGTTTAGCTAACTCATTTAGAAGGAATGATGCTCTATCAGTACCCTGATCATCAATTACATCATCAAGTGATTCGATCCACTCTCTTGTTTCTATAGGATCGAAATCTTTGCCAGATTTCATATAATGATTTTACCACTTATTGATCTTATTTATTCTGAATATTTAACTATTTTCTTTTTTAACTTCTTTGCTGCCTCGTCTATGCCACCTGCATTTATAACATTTGTGAATCCTATTTTTTCAAGCATAACTGCAGCTTTTCCAGATCTATTTCCACTCCTGCAATACAAGTATATTGGTTGATCTTTAGTGATATCTATATTGTTTATTTCTTTATCTATCTGCGTCCATTCAATGTGAATTGCATCTTGAATAATCCCAGTTTTGACTTCCTCAAACGATCTTACATCTATAACAAGAGGTTCATCAGAAAATACTATCGATGATAACAATAAAGTTGCCAGAGCATATATCCTTACTAAGTTGAAATTTTGTATGTGCATTATGAATTACTCATAGCATCAAGTATCTGTAAAAGTAAATTAATAATATCTAAATAAATGGTATAAGACATATAAAAAGCTGTATTCCAGTCATTGATATTTAAATCTTCCATATAAATAAGTCTATTAAAATCCACTATTATATATAATGAAAATAGCGTTGCTCCTCCTATTGCCACCGCTCTAGAGACACTCCTTGAAAATCCTCTAAAAAGATTAACAAGACTAAAAACAACAAGGCCTAACAACAATAGAAACATGACTAAAATCAGATACTCATTTTGGGCAAAGCTATAAAAATCTGAGTAGCCAATAAAGCCAGCTAGAAAAGTCACAATTAAAGTAATCTTCAAAGCTCTCATTCCATCATTCTCATCAATCCAAAGCATCATCCCTGCGAGCACAGGGCCTAGACAAATATTTGTAAATGTAAATAGAAGCATGCCAACTAAAAGATAATATTCATATGGTGGAACAATTGATGAAATTAGTAAGGCGGTCGAAGATAAAATCCAAAGATAGAAAGTTATTGCCAGCGGCTTAGGCATATCCATCTCATCTTCATATCCATCTTTAAGATATGCAATAGCTTCTTCTCTGTTTGCGGCAAACTCTACCGACCATTCGGTTTCCTTCTTATTTGGGTTTTTCCATTTTTGCTTTGGTTTATCGACTAACTTTGACATTTTCCTGGGATATTCAATTGATCTTGTTGGATCAGGAATCAAATCAAGTTCATTATTCATGTTTACTGCATGGGTAAAATGTATTCCAAAAAAATCTTTCCCACTTAATGCTGCTTTTTTTGCAGCTTTAAGAAAATAAATACACAACCCAAATGCAATACTGAGCTCAAATGTAAGAATAAGTGTTGTTTTAAAAAGTAAAGTTGTTTCCATTTTTAATCGCCCATTATGATTTTAGGTTTTTGACTATCAATTGCAGAAGCAAACTTTAATATTTCTCTATCATCCCAACGCTTGCCAATAATAGAAATCCCCACTGGAAAATTATCTATGTTAAAAAATGGAATTGTAATATGAGGCATTCCATTATGTGCTGCGAATCCACCACTACTAAATCTTAGAGTTTCCTGCATTGCTGGCCAATCGCCGCCATCATAATTTATTCTCCATGCTGGTCCTCTTGTAAGGCCAATAAAAGCATCTATTTCATATTCCTCAAGAAGTCGCAAGGTCTCTTTGTATGAATTACTTACTTTATATTTTGACCACATATATCTTATGTAACTATCACTTTCTAGAGATTTAAAAAAAATATCCTGGCCAAAGTGAGGCATAACGGTATTCTTATTTTCTTCATTAAACATGATCAAATCATTGAGATTTTGCATTTTGGATGATGAGCTTTGTAAATATTTCTCTAGACCAACTCTAAATTCATACAAAAGAATAAAATATTCAGCTTCATCTGGATAAATTCGATCATCTTTGATATCTATGAGCTCGCCACCGAGTTTTTTTACTATCGCTTTGATTTCATTATGAAACTCAATCACTTGGGGGTGTTGATTATCTGCATTAAGTAATCCAAATCGAATGCCATAAAGTCTCCTATTATTTGTTGCATCCACAAAATTGTAATTAAAATCTTCTGGAATAGATGCGGTCGCCTTATCATTTGGATCATAACCAGAAATTACTTCCAATGTCTTAGCAACAATCTCCAAAGTTTTACCCATTGGACCTGCAGTATCTTGTGACGAAGAAATTGGAATTATTCCTGACCTACTAACTAAACCCACTGTAGGCTTAAATCCGATAATGCCATTAATAGATGATGGGCAAGAAATAGATCCATTTGTCTCAGTTCCAATCGCAATATCAACCAATCCTGAAGCAACGGCTACGGCAGATCCTGAACTTGATCCACATGGATTGTATTTACTATCTAAAACATGTGTAGTTTGGCCACCTATACTTGACCAGCCGCTAACAGAATTTTCGCTTCTAAAATTTGCCCACTCTGAAAGATTTGCTTTTCCAGAAATATAAAAATTAGAATCAATTAGTCTTTGAATTATGAAAGCATTTTTATAGGCTGCATTATCTTTGAGAGCTAACGAACCAGCAGAAGTAACTTTTCCCTGAATATCGATATTATCTTTAATGACAATGTTGATCTTGGTTTCAGATTTTCCATAGAAGTCAATTAGAGAGTTATTGGTATCAAAATCAGTTGTATAAGCATTTAAGGCTAAACAAATTAATATAAATAAAAACTTATTCATTTTGTCGAAAAAAAGGTAAGTTCTAATAATATATATTTTTTAGGAATAAGTAATAAAAAAGCCCTAATTAAAGGGCTTTTTAAGAAATTGGCATCCCGTAGGGGAGTCGAACCCCTGTTGCCGGGATGAAAACCCGGTGTCCTAGGCCTCTAGACGAACGGGACAGGAGCCGTAATTATAATCATTTAAAAGCTTCTTTCAAATATTGATTACTTAATTTTTTTGTTAATTCTTGTAAGAAATCCACGAAGGAAATTTCCTTCCATCTTGTCAGGTTTTAGTCTGGTAAACATTCTTTTAATTCTTACAAGAATTTTTTTTGCATTCTCTTCATCAAACAAATTAAGTTTATAACTTGTATCAACAAAGTGATCTATCAACATTGTTAATTCCTCAGAATTAAGTTCTGGATAATCTTGCCACTCAGTATCAATTTCAATATTAGAATTTTTAAAAATCTCATATGCAATAACTTGAACTGACATTGCAATATTTAGAACTGGATACTCTTCACTTGATGGAATCAGGATATGCTTGTTAGCCTTTTGCAATTCATCATTAGTTAGGCCCCTATCCTCTCTGCCAAAAATTATTGATGTTTTTGAATTTTTTTTAACATTCTTATTTATCTCTTTTCCCGCCTGATCTGCTGAAATGATAGGCCAAGAAATGGTTCGAGTTCTTGCAGAAGTTGCATAAATATTAGTACTGTCTCTAATGGCATCATCAAGAGTATCCACTACAATAGCTTCCTCAATTACATCTTGCGCATTACCAGAAAGTATAAATGCTTCTTTGCTTGGGAATTCTTTTGGGTTAACCAATATGAGGTTTTTAAGTCCCATTGTTTTCATCGCTCTGGCAACTGAGCCGATGTTCCCTGGATGAGAGGTCTCTACTAAAACTATATCAATCTGGTTTTTTATGTCATTCATATCGTTATTATGAATATTTCCATTACAATATGCGAGATGAATCAACCAGCATTATTAAATATTGGACTTATGGCTGCTCGAAAGGGAGCGGTAGAGTTAGAATTTGCCGTTAAAAAACTTCATAAGCTTAAAGTAGAGAAAAAAGGATCTACTGATTACGTGACGGAAGTTGATAGAAGAGTTGAGCAAATAATATTTGAGGATATAAAATCTTACTATCCTGAGCATAATTTTTTAGGCGAGGAGTCAGGTAAGGAAATTAATAACTCAAATGTTACCTGGATACTTGATCCAATAGACGGAACTACAAATTTCATTAATGGATTTCCTCATTATTGTATTTCTTTATGTGCCTCTGTGGATGGAGTCCCTACTCATGGAGTCATAATAGATCCAACAAGAAGAGAAGAATTTTCTGCATCTAAGGGCAAAGGTGCTCAGTTAAATGGAGAAAGAATTAGAGTAAGTGATCAAAAAAATCTTACAGATGCTTTGTTAAGTTGTAGCTCACGAAGTACTCCGGAACAAAATTATAAATATAACTTGCTTGGAACATTTATGGAGCTTTATAAAAATGAAATAACTATTCGAAGAACAGGATGCTCTGCTTTAGATTTAGCTTATATTGCTGCTGGAAGACTGGATGGTTTCTGGGGTAATGGCCTCAAACCATGGGATGTTGCTGCAGGAATAATCATTGCCGAAGAAGCTGGAGCTCTTCTCTCTGACTTTAATGGAAACCCAAAGTATCATGGCAGCGAAAATATTGTTTGCTGTTCACCAAAATGTTTTAAGCCAATACTCCAGGCTGTTGAATCAAATTTAGAAAGTAAAACTTAGGGCATATCATCAAATTCTGCACCCTCAACATCAGGTACAGCCATATCTTCTTGAGATAAATTTAATGAAATAAGTATTGTTGTAACAATATAAAGTGATGAGTATGTTCCAATGAGAACTCCTATAATAAGACCTAAACTAAATCCCCTAACTGCTTCGCCACCAAAGAAAAATAGTGCAAACAAAACAAGCAATGTGGTTAAAGATGTAATTACTGTTCGACTAAGGGTTTGATTAAGGGAGAGGTTTATTAAATCTTCAGAACCCAAAGCCCTTTCTGATCTAAAGTTTTCTCTAATCCTATCGGATACAACTATTGAGTCGTTGAGTGAATAACCTATTACCGCTAAAAGAGCAGCTAGAACAGAAAGATCAAAGTCCCAGGCAAAAATTGAAAATAAGCCTAAGATAATTACTACATCATGTCCTAGTGCAGCTACAGCTCCTAAAGCAAATTTATACTGAAATCTAAAAGCAACATAAAGCAAAATCATTCCAAGAGCTACAAGCATTCCTAAACCACCTTGATCTCTCAATTCTGAACCAATCTGAGGACCAACAAATTCAATTCGTTTAAGTTCACCTTCGAAATCATTTGATGACAGTAAAGTAAATATTTGATCACCAAGAGAACTATTTCCAGGCTGATCAGCAATCTTAATTAGCACATCTAAGCTTGAACCAAAATTAACAACTTGAAAATCCTCATAGCCATTATCACTTAGTACGCCTCTAATTTCTTGAAGATCTACGGAGTCCTCATACTGAATCTCAACAAGAGTGCCACCGCTAAAATCTAAGCCAAGACTAAGACCTTTTGTAAAAATAGATCCAATTGAGCCTACAAATAAAATCAATGAAATAGTAATTGCAATCTTTCTAAAGCGCATGAAATTAATATTCATTAGATTTTAAGCTCCTGTATGTTTCTTGAACCATACATTAATTGAACGATTGCTCTAGTACCCATTATTGCTGTAAACATTGATGTAATAATCCCTATAGAGAGTGTTACGGCAAACCCTTTAATTGGTCCTGTACCAATTGCATACAAAATTAAAGCTGCAATCAAAGTTGTGATGTTTGCATCAAAAATTGTAACAAATGCTCTCGAGAACCCATCTTGGATTGCTTGATGCGGATTTTTGCCTCCTTTAAGCTCTTCTCTGATTCTTGAAAATATTAAAACATTAGCATCAACGGCCATACCAACTGTTAATACAATACCTGCAATTCCAGGTAAAGTTAATGTAGCTCCAAGCAATGACATAATCCCGGTAATAAGGACTAGATTTGATGTTAGAGCAACATTTGCTGCCAGACCAAACAATCGATAATAAAAACCCATAAAAAGAATAACCATTAAAAACCCAATCATTACTGATCTCATTCCCAGTTCAATATTTTCTTTTCCAAGACTTGGCCCAACAGTTCTTTCCTCAACAAACTTCATTGGGGCAGCCAAAGCACCAGCCCTTAATAGTAATGCAAGCTCGCTTGCCTCTTGTGGTGAGCCAACGCCAGTAATTCTGAAGTTAGTTCCTAATACAGCTTGAACTGTTGCAAGATTAATTATATTTTTTTCAATGTATGAAGTTTGCTCAATGACCTCATTGCCAAACTCATCTTCAACAAGAGTAGATTTACTCTTCTGCTCAACAAATAAAACACCAAGCCTTCTGCCAACATTTCCATTGGTTGCTCGTTGCATAGCTCTTCCACCTTGCATGTCTAGAGTAATATTGACTTGTGCAAAACCACTCTCATCAAAACCTGTATTTGCATTTGTTACTCGGTCTCCAGTAACAATCACATCATTTTCTAAAAATGCTGTCCCGTACCTTTCATCTTTATAATCAAACTCAGTTTTTCTAAGGCGTGATGCATTAGATTTTGCTTCAAGTCTAAATTCTAGATTTGCTGTCTTACCAATAATCTTTTTTGCAGCTGCAGTATCTTGTACACCGGGTAATTCAACTACAATTCTATTCGCCCCTTGTCGTTGAACAACAGGCTCTGATACTCCTAGCTCGTTAACTCTATTTCTAAGTGTCATTAGGTTTTGCTTAACTGCATAATCCCTTAGCTCTTTAATTGCAATCTCTGAATAACTTACCTTTAAAGTTGAGATATTGCTTTGCTCGACTAAATCAAATTGAAATCCGGTAGGAGTAAGGGTATCCGTTAGGAATATATCTAATGCTTTTTCATAATCCTCACTTGATTTAAATTTGAATGAGACCTGATCATCTGAAATTGATGAAGAAATATAGTTTATGTTCTCAGTCCTAAATTTCTTTCTATAAGAGTTTAAAAGGCCATCAACTTTATCACCCAAAGCAGTTTCTACATCTACCTCTAATAAGAAATGAACACCGCCTGATAAATCAAGACCAAGTTTAAGGGGTCGTCCGCCAATTGATGCCAACCAATCTGGAGTTGTAGGTTCAAGCTTTAGTGCAACAATAACTCTATCAAGTAAAGCTTTTTGCAGAGCTGTTTTGGCAATAAGTTGATCTTCTACAGAAGAAAACTGAGCAACTATATTGTTATTCTTAAGATTAATTTCTGATATTTCTATATCTTGCTTAGCGATCTCCTCGCGGATTGTGTTAAGCAAAGATTGATCTGCTGATTTAGATGAATCTGTATAAGCTACCTGGATTGCTGGTTGAGCAGGATAAAGATTAGGTAAAGCATAAAGTATCCCAAGCATAAGCACTGCGATAATTACAAAGTAGCGCCATGTCGGAAATTTATTCATAAACTAACTATTTATGGAATCTATAGTTCCTTTCGGTAAAGTATTTGCAATTGCAGTCTTTTGAATCTTGAAAGTTACATTTTCGCTAACTTCAATTGCTACATAAGGGCCTTTAATATTTCTTACCTTTCCAAGAATTCCGCCTGCAGTTGATATTTCATCACCCTTTTCAAGTGCATCAAGCATTGCATTGATTTCTTTTTGACGTTTTTGTTGAGGCCTAATTGTTGTGAAGTACAACAAAGCAAATAAAAAAAGTAAAAATAATAGTGGGAAAAATTCCATTTATAAGCCCTCCAAATAATCTGGAATTGGTAAATTTCGACTATTATAAAAGTCTTTTGCAAAGTTTACGAATATATCGTCATCAATTGATTGTCTAATTTGCTTCATTAGCTCATGGTAATAATAAATATTGTGATAGCTGGCAAGCATTGATCCTAGCATTTCATTAGTTTTATCTAGATGATGTAAATAGGCTTTTGAATAATTTTTACAAACCTTAGAATCTGAATTTTCATCTATCGGTGAATCATCATTTTTATATTTCGCATTCCTAATATTTATCACTCCTGTGCTAGTTATAAGCTGTCCATTCCTTGCATTCCTTGTAGGCAAGACACAGTCAAACATTTCAACACCATAGAAGACTGCTTCAACAATATCTTCAGGCTTCCCTACTCCCATAAGATACCTTGGCTTATCATCTGGAAGAATATTTGATAAATGTTTAAGCACTTTTGTTTTTTCTTCTTTGGGCTCGCCAACACTTAACCCTCCAATCGCAATGCCATCAAATTCACATGCCAAGGTAAGATTTAGTGATTCTTCTCTTAAATCTTCATACATTCCTCCCTGCACAATTCCAAATAATGCTGATTCTGATTTATGAGCTTCTTTTGATCTAGCTGCCCATCTTGCTGACAGCTCCATAGATTTTTGCGCTTCTTTCTTATTGGATGGATAGTTTGTACATTCATCGAATACCATCACAATATCCGAACCAAGATTTTCTTGAATTTGAATTGAATCTTCTGGACTCATAAATATATTCTTTCCATCATAAGGTGATTTAAAACTTACCCCTTTCTCTGAAACTTTTGCTAGATCGCCTAAACTCCATACCTGAAAGCCACCTGAATCTGTAAGAATAGGTTTCTGCCAATTACAAAAATTATGAAGGCCACCAAGCTGCTTTATAATCTCATCTCCTGGACGGAGCATTAAGTGATAAGTATTTGAAAGGATTATTTGTGAGCCTGTTTCTTCAAGATCCTCAACAGTTAAGCCCTTGACTGTTGCATTTGTTCCAACAGGCATAAATACTGGTGTTTGAATATTGCCATGTTGGAGTTCTAAGAAACCCCTTCTTGCGTATCCATCTTTTTTTAAAAGTTTATATTTCATTTTCTAGTAAGAAACATTGCATCTCCATAAGAAAGAAATCTATATCTCTTTTTTATTGCTATTTCATATAGTTTTTTCATTCTATCAAAACCTATAAATGCAGCCACAAGCATCAACAAGGTTGATTTTGGCAAGTGAAAATTTGTAATTAACTTATCTACAGCCTTAAATTCATATCCTGGATAAATAAATATATCTGTTAACCCTTCGAATTGATCTAATTTCTTTGAAAAAACAGTTTCTATGGCTCTTAAAGATGTCGTCCCAACTGCGATTATATTTCCACCGATCTTCTTGGTATTGATTATTTCAGTAATAAGCTCCTTTGAAACACTTATATATTCACTATGAATCTTATGATCCTTTATATTTTCTGCTTTTACTGGCTGAAAAGTTCCTGCACCAACTGTTAAATTTATATACCTAATTTTTGCGCCAATCTTTTCTATATTTCTTAATAATAAGTTATCAAAATGAAGCCCAGCTGTCGGGGCTGCTACTGATTCTTGATAATCTTTGTTTTCGTATACCGTTTGATATCTGTGTCTATCTTTGATCTCAATCTTTCTTTTTATATAAGGTGGTAAAGGTGTATTTCCTAGAGAATTAAAAATCTTTTTTGGATCTTCTTGAAAATCAACAATAAAGAATCCCTCTTTGCGATCCTTACATAACAATTTATGTCGATGCTCATTTTTTTCAACGATTATAAGTGTGCCTGGCTTGGGAGATCTTGAAGAGCGAATTTGAACAAGTGCTGTCGTCTCGCCAATAATTCTCTCGAGAAAAACTTCAACTTCTCCACCAGTTTCTTTTTTTCCAAACAATCTTGCAGGCAAAACTGAGGTGTTATTAAGAATTAATAAATCATCTTTGTTTATAAACTTATCTATCTCTGAAAAGATTCTGTGCTCTTCAGGATTTGCATCAATTAGAAGCCTGCTTTTAGTTCTATCTTTACTTGGATAAGATGCAATTAACTCTTCCGGCAAGTTATAGTCAAATTCTATTGTTTTCATTACTCACTAATTTTAAAAGAATGAATAGTTAGCTACAATTAGCCACTTGCCCCATTGGCGGAATTGGTAGACGCGCGCGACTCAAAATCGCGTTCCTTCGGGAGTATCTGTTCGACTCAGATATGGGGCACCATAATTAAGTTTTAATATAAACATCATATCTAATTGCTTTTCCTTTAACTTGATAATTTATTTTTTCATAAAGTGGATTACTTTTAATTGGTCTTTTAACAATAATCTTTTTATATTTCTTTTCTAACATTTGATTAAAAATTTGTTCGCTTGTATCTTCCAATCTCTCAAGACTGAGTACGTTACCAATTTTTTGAAGCGTTCCGGATCGTTTTGTGTTTTGTTTTATGTCTTTGAACATTGGGTCAAAATAGAAAATATCTGAATCTGAATGCGAATCTATAATTTTTGCTGAATCTGAATTAATAAATGAAAGATTTTCAAAAAAATTGTATTCATTCTTTGCTCGTAAAATAGCATCATCTAAAAGCTTGTATAGTATTTTACTTTGCTCGCATGCAATAACTTCATGACCTAGCTTTAAAAGAATTATAGTATCAATCAACGATCCTGCAGTTGCATCAAAAATTTTTAAATGAGCTCTATTTTTACCTATAGCTTTTTTAATTAGTGATTCATGCTCAATTCTCTTCAATCGGCTAAATAATCGACCTTTTAGGAAATCAAAACTTAAACTTTCTTTATCACTTATCTTATAGTGAAGAATATTATTTTTATAAAAGAAATCTTCTTCTTTCACAAAATTATCAATAGTAGGCCTAAAAAGATTCTGTATACAAAAAAAGGCATCATGCCAATCCGCTCAACAAATTGTAGAAAATACTTAATAGTAAAAAAAGCTACCAATGCAGAGGTAATAAATCCAACGAAAAGCTGTGCATTGAAAATATCCAAATTAGTAGCAATTGAATCAGCAACCAAAAAGATTAATGCTCCCAAAATAGTTGGGATGGCTAAAAGAAATGCAAACCTGGAGGAATCTTTTAAATTTAATCCTAGAAATAGACAAGCCATTATTACCACTCCTGACCTTGAGGCACCTGGAATTAATGCAAAGACTTGAACACAGCCTATAAAAATGCTCATTAGTATAGATAAATGAAATATATCCTTATTTTTTTTAGATAAATAAAAACTCAATAGAAGCAGAGATGCAAAGAAAATATTTGACCATGCAATAAGTTCTTTAGTTACTAGTCTTTGTGAAATTAAGTCATTAAATAATATTCCTGCAAAGACAATCGGTATTGTCGCAATCAATAAATTAATAGCAACCCTTCTTTCATTTTGATACCTGTTGGAAGAATTAAATATAGATAATGTGTAAACTTTTATATCATTTTTAAAGAAATAGATAACAGCACACAGAGTTCCTGCATGAACTGCAATATCAAAGCCTAACCCTAAATCATTTGCACCAAATACAAGAGAAGGGATAAGAAGATGAGCTGAGCTTGATATAGGAAGAAATTCTGTAAGGCCTTGAATAAGCCCAAGAATAAGGCTTAAAAAAATATCAGACATTCATCTCTCTAAAGCTATGCTCCTCATCATGTATTGGATTAACAGAAGAAGGGGCTGAGTCTAAATAATCATCAACGCTAAGCCTAACGAGATTTATCATTTCAATCGAGTTAGCTTTGCCAGTACCTTTATTTTTTTGTCTAAAATCTCTTATTTCATTACAGCTAATGCCAGCTAGTGGCTTATTTAACCCAGTGCATAAAGCTTTAAAAAAACTCACTGATGACCGAACGGCGGTATAGGAAGATCCTGGACCTGTGCAAATAAGAAAAAGATCAATGTTTGATAAATCTTTATGACGAAGATGTAATTTTTTAAAAAATGTTTCCCAAGAAGGTCTAGTTTTTTTTCCGTGCTCTATAATTTCTGTCTTAATATCATTTTCTAGGAGGACTGACATTGACGATTTTTCTTGCATAGAGCCGTCATAAGAAATTATTTTCATTTTTATAAATAATATTTAATTTCACTAAAAACTTCATCAACTGACTGATTACCGTTAATAGAAATAAAACTAATAATGCCTTCTGAAGCCTTTGATTTGTAAAAATCTGTTAATGGTTTGGTTTGAGAATGATAAACCTCAAGCCTTTTTTTAACGGTCTCAGGGAAATCATCCTCTCTTTGAATTAATGGCTCTCCTGTCTCGTCATCTAAGCCTTCAGCTTTTGGCGGATTGAATTCAATATGATAGCTTCTGCCAGATGCTATATGAAATCTTCTGCCAGACATCCTTTTTATAATTAGTTCATCATCAAGTGATATATCTATAACCTTTTTTACCTCTATATCATTTTGTAAAAAAAGATTGGCTTGCCCAAGAGTTCTTGGCACTCCATCGAATAAGTAACCAGACTTACAATCTGATTGATTGATGCGATCATTTATTAATTCAATAATAATATCATCTGAGACGAGCTTGCCGGAGTTAAGAATATCTTCAACTCTATTACCTAAATCACTTTTAGAGGCTACAGCAGATCGTAACATATCGCCAGTACTTATTTTTGGGATACCTAGATTAGCTGAAATAAGATCTGCTTGAGTGCCCTTTCCTGCACCAGGTGGTCCTAATAGTATGAAGGTATTCATGTTTCTAATACTACAAATGCAACAACATAGTTTTCTGTATCTGAAAGACTAACATGCGCTTTTGTTATCCCCAAATTCTTAAATTCTTTTTTTGCTTCTTCATGCGTAATAACAGATGGCTTACCTAAATTATCCTTAATAATCTCAATTCTATCTAAGTAATAAGGCTCTCTAAAGCCAGTTCCAAGCGCTTTGACAAAAGCCTCTTTAAACGCAAATTTTTTTGCAAGAAATATAGTTTGACCTTTAGCTTTTTTATTAAATTCTTCAAGTTCATTAGTGTGAAGGATTTTTTTTGCTATTCCTTTAAGATCTTTAATTTTCTTAAAGCGATCAATTTCAACAATATCTATGCCTGTTCCTATTATCATTTTTTTAAAGTCTTAAAAATTTTTCTGCTTTTTAAATCACCGCCGTCAAGACTATAGCCTATCGCCATTGTTGTTAATGATTTAAATTTCTTTTTGTTAATATCCTTAAAATTTAGTTTTGATATTGAGATAATTTCATTACCTTCAAAAAGTCCATTAGGAGACTCTTTGAAGCCTAGCTCAGGAACAAAATCATAAGATTTATTCGATTCAATGCTTTGTCCAGAATCAACCTCAGTTATAAAGTTAATTCCATAACCGAGCATTTCTAATAAATCTAATTCAAATTTCCTTAGAACTATATCAATTTCTTCGCTAGATTTTACTTCAATTAAGAACTTATCGTAGAGATTGAATAATTCACTTTGTGGAGCGCCTTGAGGAAGGATTTTTATTAAAAGCTCATTTATATACAGAAGTGTATAAGAGAGCTTTGAAAAACTATCTGAAAAAAAATCTTCTTTGTCCACATTAGTTAAAGTTTTTAGTTCTGACCTACCTCGATAAGTAATCCTTAATTTTGAAAAAGGAGATAGAACACCGAAAAACTTAGATTTTGGTTTTTTTGCGCCACGTGCAATTACAGATATACGACCATTTTCCAGTGTAAACATCTCTGCTATAACGCTCGTATTGCCATATGGCCTCTGATGTAAAAGAAAAGCATCATGCCACAATTCAGTCATATAAACTGCCTATACCAAGGCTGGAGATAAAGTCTGAATCATTGTTCCAATTTTTTTTAGTTTTTACCCATGTTTTTAGGAAAACTTTCTTATTAAAGAATTTTTCAAGATCTATCCTAGCTTTCTCGCCAATTTTTTTTAGCTTTGCTCCGTTTTTGCCGACTACAATTCCTTTCTGTGACTCTCTAGCTACAATTATTTCAGCATCAATATTAATAATGCTCTCTTTATCCTCAAGCTTTTGCAATTGAACATAAGTTTCATGTGGAAGCTCTTCTCCTAAGAATCTTATTATTTTTTCTCTTATGATTTCTGAGATCATAAATGACTCTTTGGCGAGGAACTTAGTTTCGCTGTCATAAAGATGATTATTTTCAGGTAGATTTTGACAGATCATATTCTCTAGTTCATTTATGTTTTTACCTGTTTTAGCTGAAACAGGAATTATTTCGGCAAAATCATTCTCACTTCCTAGTTTTTCAACAACAGGTAATAGGCTATTTATAGATGCAACTTGATCTAACTTATTAATTACACAAATCTTTTTGGTTTCTACTCCTTTAAGTCTCTCAAGAATAAGCTCATCGAGAGTATTTATTTTATTTCTTTGAAGCATGAAGATTATTAAATCAGCGTCCTCAATTGCACCAAGAGCGCTCTGATTTAAGACTTTGTTCATAACTTTGGATGCATTTATATGAACTCCAGGTGTATCAATAAATACCATTTGATGATTGTCTTTTGTTTTGATGCCTAAAATATTATTCCTTGTAGTTTGAGACTTTCTTGAAGTTATTGATACCTTTTGTTCTATTAATCTATTTAGTAAAGTTGATTTACCTACATTTGGTCTTCCGACAATAGAAATCAAGCCACAAAAATCTTTCATTTTATTGATCTAAGAATTTTATCTGCAACTTTCATTTGCGCCTTCTTTTTAGATTTTCCTGAATCCGTGAATTTATTTCCATTAAAAACTACATAACATACAAAAATGTCTTTTGAATCACTGTGAGATTTTTCGCAAATATACTCAAGTGGCTCCTCGCCAAGTGACTGAAGATATTCTTGTAATTCAGACTTAGGATCTTTAAATGAATTTTGAATATCAATTGATTCAAGATCATTGCGATATAAAGATAAAATTACTGCTTTGGTTTCACTCCATGAAGAGTCTAAATAAATTCCACCAACTAGTGCCTCAAAAATAGTTCCTAGAATTGATGAATCCTCTAAATCTGATAAATTCTTTGCAGCCTTTGAAAGCTTTGCCAGAGCTAAAAGATCAAGCTCTTTTCCTTTCTTTATTAAAGTTGTACCTTTAACAAGGGCTGATCTTATTCTTGTTAAGTCTCCTTCATTGATATTTGTGAATCGATTATATAATTCCTCTGATATTACAGCTCCAAGAATCGCATCTCCAAGGAACTCCAATCTCTCATTATTTTTTTCTCCAGAACTTTTATGAGTAAATACTAGATCTAAAATATTCTCATCCCTAAAAGAATAATTAATTTTCTCATATAGCTGTTTGTACATTAATTAATTTTTCCTGCTCGCTTAAATGATGGTGCGCATGTCCAGCACTCCCAAGACATCCAAATATAATCTGCTGTTCCCATAAAATTTTCTCTTGGCACAAAACCCCAATATCTGCTGTCATTTGAATTATCTCTATTATCGCCAACAACAAAATACATATCCTTTGGAACTGCCCATTCCTCTGGATAATTAATGCGGGAAGTGATTTGTTGAATCTGAATAGTTCTATCGTTCAACAATTCTTCATAAATTCTTAGATTATCTTTTTCACTTAAAAGCTTTTGATTAATTGGTTTTCCGTTTACATATATTTTCTTATTTATGTAGGTAATTCTATCTCCAGGTTTGCCAATCAATCTTTTGACGAATGGCCTATGGTCATGAGGAGGAATAAAAACAACTACATCACCAAGCTCAGGATCTTTTCCAAAAGCTATTGGCGGACCTGTTCTTTTAACTTTGATGCCATAAGTAAATTTCTTTACAAGAATGAAATCTCCTACTTTAAGTCCGGGTAACATTGAGCCAGAAGGGATTTGATAAGGCTCAAAAAGAAAAGTTCTCAAAATAAATATTAAAAAGAATGGCGCGAACCAACCTCTTCCAGTTTTTGCGATTTCAGTATTTTTCGCAATTAAACCTACCACCATTAATAAAAAACTTACTATCGATCCGACAAGCAATAAGATACCGAGGTCACCTGCCGTCACAAAAATCATCAAGAGAATTAGAAACGCCAAGGAGACTCCAATCCAACTTAGATAATCTTCAACCTTTTTAATGTCATGGTTCTTTAAAATAATATTTAAACTTCTTAATAGCCATAAACAAAGGCAAGTAAGAATACCTAAAACTGAAATTATAATTATTAAGTTTCCAGTATCTTTATCTAATCCAAACATTAATCACCTGAGTTAAAATAATTTAAGAACGCCTCCTGGGGTATGGAGACACTTCCAAGTTGTTTCATTTTTTTCTTACCTTCTTTTTGTTTCTCTAATAGCTTCTTTTTTCTTGTTACATCGCCGCCATACAACTTTGCAGTAACGTTCTTTCTATATGCTTTAACAGTCTCTCTAGAGATAATTTTCGATCCAAGTGTAACTTGTATTGGAACATCGAACATCTGCCTTGGAATAAGCTTTTGAAGATTTTTTGCAATTTCCCGAGCCTTTCTATTAGAAAATGATTTATGAACAATCATTGAAAGTGCATCAACTTTATTATTATTTATTAATACATCAATTTTGGTAAGATCAGATTTTACAAATCCAATCAGTGAATGTTCTACAGATGCAAAACCCTTAGTAATAGATTTAATTTGATCAAAAAAATCAATAATTACTCCCCCAAGGGGTAGCTCAAAGACAATGGATACCTGATTACCAAAATATTCCATATTTTTTTGTACACCTCTATTGTTATTGCATAAGGTGATAACTGAACCTACATACTCATTTGGAGTAAGAATATTTGTTCTTACAATTGGCTCTCTAATTTCTTCAATATAATTTGGTTCAGGGAGTTGCGATGGATTATCACAAATAATAGTCTCTCCATCTGTTTTAAGAACTTCATACTGAACTGATGGAGCAGTTGAAATAAGATCTAAATCATATTCTCTCTCTAATCTTTCGCGCACAACCTCCATATGCAAGGTACCCAAAAATCCACATCTAAAACCAAAGCCAAGAGCATCTGAAACCTCTGGCTCATAAACTAATGAGGAATCATTAAGTGCAAGCTTAGATAATGCATCTCTAAACCTTTCATAATCATCAGAGTCTATAGTGAAAAGTGAAGAGAAAACATTAGGTGTAACTGTTTTAAAACCGGGAAGTGGTTTTATCTCATCTTTTAAATTAGAGGTAAGAGTATCTCCGACTGGAGCGCCTTTTATATCTTTGATTCCAGACACTAAATAACCAACTTCTCCTGCAGAGAGTTTTTCTTTTTTAATTTTTTTTGGTGAAAATATTCCTACATCTTCAACTTTATATGTTTGATTAGTTGAAAAGACTTTAATTTTTTCACCTACTCTAATTTCCCCATTAACGATCCTAATAAGTGATACAACTCCTAGGTAGGGATCAAACCATGAATCAATAATAAGCGCTTTCAATTCATCTGCTATATTTCCAACTGGTGGGGGTACCTTTTCAATAAGGTTTTCTAGAAGCTCCTCTACTCCAAGTCCTGATTTGGCACTTACTAAAGGTGCTGTTGTTGAATCAAGGCCTATCATATCCTCAATTTCTTGCTTCACTCTGTCAGGATCAGCTTGATCAAGATCAATTTTATTTATAACAGGAATTACCTCTAAACCTTGATCAACTGCTGTATAACAATTTGCAAGTGTTTGTGCCTCTACACCTTGAGAGCCATCAACCAATAAGAGAGCTCCTTCACATGCTGATAGAGATCTAGAAACTTCATATGAAAAGTCTACATGTCCAGGTGTATCAATAAAGTTTAATAAGTATGTTTTATCTTTATGGGTATACTCTAAGGAAACCGCCTGTGCCTTGATCGTAATACCTCTTTCTTGCTCTATTTCCATGGAATCAAGGATTTGACTAGACATTTCCCTAGCAGATAGGCCGCCACAGAACTCAATTAATCTATCAGAAAGTGTAGACTTGCCGTGATCAATATGTGCAATTATAGAAAAGTTACGTATGTGTTCCATAAGTACAGGTATTTTAAATGAAAAAGCTTACTTATTTTGAGATAAATTTAATCAACTGTAATTGGCACAATAAACCTTGAATTTTCTCTGAGACCAAAGATTGCTATTTTATCCCCGCTTTGGAACTTAGAGACAATATCGTTAAAGCTATCAGAATCTTTAACAGAGTATCTTTGAAAACCTGATTGTATATCTGTAATAACGTCTCCCTCTAATATCTTTGTTGCTGAATTTGAAGAATTATCTACTTTTGAAACCATTACTCCTTCATCAGCTGCTTCATAATCATCTGGTAGGTCCTCAACCTTGATACCAAGAGGATATTCATTCTCTGTTGAAGAAGCAGGAACAAAGGTGCTATTAGAGCTTTCTAATTTACCAAGAATAAAATCTAATTTAATTGTCTTACCATTTCTTACAACTTTTGCAGTTGACTTAGTTCCCGGTAATTTTCTCCCAACAATATGTGGCAAATCTCCAGCAAATTTAACTTCTTCGCCAGCGAATTCAATAATTACATCTCCGGTCTTTAAGCCTCCGTTATCGGCGGCTCCATCTTTTTCAATACTATTTATCAATGCTCCATATGGTTTTTTCATTCCAAGTGCTTGAGCAAGATCAGAATCAACATCACCCATTCTGACACCAAGGTAGCCTCTAGCAACTTCACCAGATGCAATTATTTGATCTGCAACTTCTATTGCTACATCAATAGGAATGGAGAAAGAAACCCCTTGATAGCCGCCACTTCTTGAATATATTTGAGAATTGATTCCAACCACCTCACCATCAAGGTTAAATAAAGGTCCGCCAGAGTTACCTGGATTTATTGCTACATCTGTTTGAATAAAGGGTACATATCCACCAATGTTTTGATTTTGAATGCTCCTACCCTTAGCGCTTACGATTCCTGCAGTTACTGAAAAATCGAAACTGAATGGTGAGCCAATTGCCACAACCCAATCACCAACTTTAAGTTCTTCGCTGCTACCCATCTGCAAGCTGGGAAGATCTTTTCCATCGATTTTAAGAACAGCTAAATCAGATAGCATGTCTACACCAATAACTTCAGCTTTAAATTCTCTTCTATCAGTAAGTGAAACAATAACTTCAGTCGCATCATTTACTACATGGTAATTGGTTAGCAAATAGTTTTCTTTAAAAAAGAAGCCTGATCCGTAAGCAACAGACTCTCTTGTTTGGGGTTGCTGTCCAAAGTCTCTAGGAATACCAAAAAACCTTTCAAACTCTTCAGGCATACCTCTAAAATAATCCTGATTTGAATAAGTTACTTCTCTTTTGGATGTGATGTTTACAACGGCTGGTGATGTATCAACAACAAGTTCAGGAATATTTTGATCAAATGCTTCAGTAAGTGAAAAGAAAAACAAAGGTAATACTAAAAGTTTTTTCATTTGTTACTTAATTAGGACTGGTATTATTTTTTCAACCTCTTGAATTGATAAATCTCCATATATGGAAATTATTTTGCCATCAACCGTTGGGTGTAAATAGATAAGCTTGTTACCAGACTTCCAATACTTGTTTTCATTTAATCCAATCCTATTTGGCTCAACTCTTACATGAATCTTTTTCTTATCTTTAATAAAATGGCCCGGATTGTTATCTATACGATTGAAGCCAACCGGAGATAGATCAATTGCAAGATCATCTCCATATGATTTTCCATTGCTTTCAATTAAAGACATTACATGAGGTATAAGATCTTTCTCAATAATGCTGAAGGTTTTTGCAGCCTCATCACTTTCGATAGCATCCCTAATTTGAGAGTTGATAACATCTGACTCAGAAAATCTAGATTCAAAAGGATTATTTATGAACATAACTGTTAAAAGAACTGCTGCTGCTGCAGTAAGACCGTTGCCAACCCATCTTTTTTGAACAAAACCTGAAATGTTTTCAAAAATCGAGACCACCTTGTCTTGTTTTTCAGAAATAGCACTAATGAGTGCGTAATTATTTAGCTTAGCCAAAAGATCGGGATCTCTTTTTGTTTCCTCCAATAAAAGCTCTAACTCACTTTCGGTCAACTCATTGTCATAATAAGCCGATATCAATTGGTTTATATCAATCTCTTTCATTCACTTCTTCTTTAAAATAATTAATTATTTCCTCTCGAGCTCTAAATATTCTAGACCTAACAGTTCCTACTGGACAATTTGTAACCATAGCTATTTCCTCATAGGACTTTCCTTCGTACTCCCTGAGAATAAATGCAGTTTTTAATTTTTCGGGCATTGAGCTAATGAAAGAATCAAGGCCGGTTTTCAGTTGTTCATTAGAAATAAATGACAACGGGTCCAAGTCTTCTGGCAAGTCATATTGATGCTCATCAATTGATATAGATGTTTTTTCAATTTGTGTTGATGGTTTTTTAACAAAATTCTTCGCTAAATTAATTGCTATTCTGTATATCCAAGTATAAAAACTGCTATCACCTCTAAATTTTTCTAGATTAGTCCATGCCTTAATGAATGTTTGCTGAGTAAGATCTTCAGCATCTGAGTGAGTTTTTAAAAAGCCATATAAAACACTCATAATACGTGGCTGATATTTGATAACCATAAGGTTAAAAGCATCTTTATCTCCATTTTTTGCCTTTTTTAAAAGTGAGGCTTCATTTTTCTGAGGAATACTCATTACTCATACCTCAAACTTTAAGACATTCAAAAGTATAAAAAGTTCTTTTATTTTTCATATTTTTTTAAATATTTTTTAATGAAAACTTCATGATCAGAATTTCCAAGCTTTATATCCTTAAATATAAAATCAAATAATGACTGATCATCATAAACTAAAAGTTCTCGGAGTGTCTCGAGTTCGCTTTCTGATATTTTATCTGCATGAAATTTAAAAAAATTTTCAAACAAAAGATCAAGTTCACGCATGCCCCTTCTAGATTTCCATTTAATTCTATTTATTTCAGCTTTCATCGGATAAAATAATTTAAAACAATATACTCTTAATTATCAAAAAACTAGAATCATATTTCAAACCTGGAACTTTTGCTATCAATAAAAAGGTTATTTCCTTTGTAGGCAGCAAAGAGAATGTTTTTGAACTTCTTCAAGGCCAAGTTACTGCAGATTTAAAAGATCTTGAATCAAAAAATTTTATTCAATCATGTCTTTGTGATGAAAAAGGTTTTATAAAGGCTGAATTCCTATTATCAAATGAAAATGGTTTGGAGATTCTGGTTGATGAATCATGTTTAAGTATTTTATTTGAAGAATTAAGTAAATTTATCAAGTTCTATAATCTTGAAATGGAGATAAACTCAAGAGAAGTCCTATATAAATTTTTTAAAAGACGTAATTCTGCGAGGCATATATTTTCTAACAATATGCTCTTTTGCGAAATTGAGTTCAAAGAAAATGGTCATGAAAAATTGCTTACAGAAGCAGAGTTTGATTTGAATATTTTACTTATGGGGCAATTTTTATTCAATTATCAGGATGTTGGCAAGCATAGACCGCATGATGTCGGAATGAATGGGAGTCATGTCTCTTTTTCGAAAGGCTGTTTCAGAGGACAAGAGGTTATTGCAAGGACGGAGCATCTAAGCAAAAAGAAAAAAGAAATTATTTCTATTAAAGCTGAAGATGAAGCAAATATTAAATCAAAAAAAATTAAAACTTTAAAAGAAGTACACTTTGAAGGCAGTACTTTTAAGCTTGTAAGCTTTATTCCAGACTAGCCCAATCAATTTTTTTAATATTATGTTCATTAAGAAACTGATTAGTTTTTGAAAAATGTTTACACCCAAAGAAACCCCTATGAGCTGATAAGGGTGAAGGATGAGGAGCCTCCAGAATTAAATTTTTATTGTTACAAAGAAGTTCTTTCTTTTTTCTAGCATAGGAGCCCCAAAGTATAAATACTATTCTGTCCCTGGTATCGACTGATCTGATGACTGAGTCGGTAAATTCTTGCCATCCTAAATTAGAATGAGACCCCGGTCTCCCAGGAAAAACAGTCAAACATGTATTTAATAAAAGCACTCCCTGATTTGCCCAATTTGTAAGATCACCTGAAAGTCTTTTTTCAATTTCCAGATCTTCGGAAATTTCCTTAAAAATGTTTTTTAGTGAGGGTGGGATGGGGACATTTTCCTGAACAGAAAAAGCTAAGCCATGCGCTTGATTTGGTCCATGGTAAGGATCTTGACCTAAAATTACCACTTTTACATTTTCATAAGATGTTAATTCTAAGGATCTAAAAATGTCTTTTGGATGAGGGTAGATTGTTTGATTATTTTTAGAACAATTAACAAGAAAGTTTTTAATTTTTTTCATATAATCTTTTTGGAACTCGCCCTCTAAGAATGGCTTCCAGCTAATATCTACTCCTTTGAAAAGATCACTCATAAAACTATAAAATTTTATCCACAGATTCTGTGGATAACTTTATGGATAACTTTAATATTATATTAAAAAACATTATTAAATAAGGGTCTTGACAAGATTGATCAAAAATTGATCAGTTTTATAAAAAAGTACCTTATATCAGTAGTTTACATAAATTTGGTATCAGAATTTTATCTTATTAATTAAAATTAAATAAAAGATATATTAATACCGCATACCTTGTGGGCAAATATAAACAAATGTTACGGATTAAAAATATTTTTTATTTAATGTCAAAGATTAAAGGAATGCAGTTTTTAGCATACTCTCACTGATAGTACATGCTCAATTTTTTTAAGAGATTCAATTAATTCTTTGGGTGGTTCGCTATCGAGATCTATTAAATTTATTGCAATATCATCCCTACTCTTATTAACCATATCACTAATATTTAATTTTTTATTTGCAATAAATTCTGCAATCTTTCCTATCATGCCTGGTTCGTTCTTATTGATAACAATTAACCTATGATCCGTTGACCTGCTAAGTTTTATTCTTGGAAAATTAACAGAATTAATGATGTTGCCATTCTTTAGGAAGTCAACAACCTGCTCAGCAGCCATAACAGCACAATTCACTTCAGCTTCCTTAGTACTTGCACCAATATGAGGCAATAAAATGACATCGCCAGAATCATTTGCTCTTTGTGCTAACTCTATTGAAGGGAAATCTGTAACAAAGGCACTCAAAGTCTCATTTTGGAGAGCCTCAATAACATCATTATTATTTACGATGCCGCCCCTTGAAAGGTTAATGAGTTTTGATCCCCGCTTAAAATGCTTTAATAGTTCCTTAGAAATTAGGTTTTTTGTGCTATCAACAAGAGGAACATGAATAGAAATAAAGTCTGAGCTCTCAACAAGCTCTTCAATTAAATTTGCCTTTTCCACCTCTTTTGGTAAGCGCCATGCAGCATCTATAGAAATATATGGATCGTAACCGACCAGCTTCATTCCCAATGCATCAGCAGATTGGGCTACCATTGATCCAATAGCTCCAAGCCCGACTACACCCAGTGTCTTTCCATAAAGCTCGCTTCCTTTAAAATTCTTTTTTTCATTCTCAATTTTTGAATTAAATTCATTGGCTTCATCAATTGTCAGACTCTTAGCAAAAGAGTTTCCTTGAATTATCCCTCTTGAGGATAGAAGTAACCCACACAAAACTAATTCCTTTACAGCATTTGCATTGGCTCCCGGTGTATTAAATACAACAACTCCTTTTTTTGAGGCAATATCAATTGGAATATTGTTAACTCCAGCTCCAGCTCTGCCGATGCAAAGTAACTCATCATTGAGGTCATTTTCATGCAAAACTTTACTTCTTAATAAAAGAGCTTCAGGCTCTTCTTCATTTAATATGAGATTCTCATTGACTAAGTAATCAGTCCCTTCATGAGCTATGTTATTGAATATTTTATATTTATACATAAAAACTTTTTGTGGAAAGTAAGCTAGTTTAATATATACACTTATTAAGGCATATAAAAAAATGAATTTAATTATTAAGTCACTAAATTTTTCTTATCATAGTGAAGATGTTTTCAAAGATTTAAATCTCAATTTTAATTCTGGAATCTTAAATCTAGTCTCAGGACCCAGCGGCTCTGGAAAAACTACATTGTTAAATCTAATCGCTGGGTTAGAAAAACCCTCGTCTGGTTTAATAATGCTTGATGATAATATTCAATCAAGTATCGATAAATTTGTTGAACCTGAAAAAAGAAATATCGGCTTTGTTTTTCAAGATTTTGCTTTATTTCCGCATTTAAATGTTAAACAAAATATTGAATTCTCAGAAAATGGAAATAAAGAATTATTTGATACATTAATTGATAATCTTTCTATTAAAAACCATCTTTCTAAATACCCTCATGAGCTATCAGGAGGGCAACAACAAAGGACTTCAATAGCAAGAGCAATATACTCAGAACCAAAAATCCTTTTAATTGATGAGCCTATTTCAAATCAAGATAAAAATAATAAAATTGAAATAATAAAAATTATTTCAGATTTTATTAAAGATAAAGAAATTGTATGTATTTTGGTTTCTCACGAAGAAATAAATAATATTGCTCAGGTTGAGACAAGATCTTATACCCTTTCTTAGACTAAAGATTTTTTGTTAAGTAGTTCTTCCAGATTTGATAATCATCACTTAATTGTTGAGATTGTTTTGATTTAACTTCATCATATAAACCAATTTCTTGGATTTCATCTATATCTTTAATGCCAGATCCCAGCATGGCAATCTTAAAAGCACCTACTGCGGTTGACTCAATTTGGTCAGGTTTTTTTACATTTGTCGATAAAGTATTGCTTAATAGCTGAAGAAACTTCCTATTTTTTACCATCCCACCATCAACCTTTAAAGAACGCACTGAAACACCGTCAAGTTCCAAAGCCTCAACGATTTCAAGGGTTTGGAAACAAATAGCTTTAAATACTGCTGTGATTATATCTTCTTTACTACTATCTCTCTGAATGCCATGAATACTTCCTCTTATTTCAGAATTCCAATGCGGAGCTCCAAGACCAGTAAATGCAGGAATAAAGTTAACACCCTTTGAGTCAAAGTCTTCGTTAATAAGTTCCTCACTTTTAGAAGAATCATCAAAGAACTGCATTTCATCTCTCAGCCACTGAATTGAGGTACCGGCAGAAAATATACTACCCTCAAGAGCATAGGAGACACTTTTGCCAAGCATACACCCTACTGTTGAAAGCAATCTTGCTTGAGATTCATAGATTTTTTCTTTCGTATTAACCATTAAAAAACAGCCCGTTCCGTAAGTGCTTTTCATTTCGCCGAACTCGAAGCAATTTTGTCCAAAAAGTGCTGATTGTTGATCGCCTATTACTCCAGTTATTGGAAACTTTTGATCACAAGCACCGATTGAACCAAAATTATCATCACAGGAACAAATTTCAGGAAGAATATTTTTTGGTATATTAAATATTTCAAGAAGCGAGTCATCCCACCCTAAAGTTTCAAGATTCATTAACATTGTTCTCGAGGCATTTGTTGCATCTGTTTTATGGTTTTTTTCTTCTGTGAGATTCCAAATTAGATAAGTTTCTATTGTTCCAAAACAAAGCTCGCCATTTTCTGCCATACTCCTAGCACTCTCCACGTTATCAAGAATCCACTTAATTTTTGTAGCGGAAAAATATGGATCTAGCAGAAGTCCAGTTTTTTTTCTAATTTCACTTTCTAAATTTTTCTTCTTTTTAAGATCATTACATAAATCTGAGGTTCTTCTGTCCTGCCATATAATTGCCGGATATATTGGCTTACCTGTCAACCTATCCCAAACAATCACTGTTTCTCTTTGGTTCGTGATTCCGCAAGCGGCAATATCAACATCAGCACTTTCCAACGCTTTTTTTATTGTTTCTTTTACACTACTCAGTATTTCATCTGGGTTTGCCTCAACCCAACCATCATTTGGATATTGAAGTTCATATTCTTTCTGACTTTCTGCAATTATTTTTTGATTTTCATCAAAAACTATTGCACGTGAGCTTGTTGTTCCTTGATCTATGGAAAGTACGTATTTCATTTTGATATTC
Organism: uncultured SAR86 cluster bacterium; assembly: GCA_902518715.1. Classification (GTDB taxonomy): domain Bacteria; phylum Pseudomonadota; class Gammaproteobacteria; order Magnimaribacterales; family D2472; genus CACNXK01. The sequence continues at coordinate 16,420 of CABYHU010000001.1, read as the reverse complement.
TTACATTTATCCACATCTTATCAACTACTTTTTTACATTACTTTTACACCATATACACACTATATAGTAAATAAAGGTAAAAAATTCACAATATATTGTGTTTTTGGGGTTGATTTCTTATCCACAATTTGATTATATGTACGAAGGCTAAGGAAAATCTAAAAAGCGCATACAAAAAACATAAAAATTCTTGCCTCACCCGAATAAATATAAATAGATTTTGTAGGGGATTTTTTGGGAAAAAGAAATGCAAAAAAACGAAATAACTGAAAAAGAAATAAAGGCAACGCCGCCAAAAATACAAGAAGACATAAATCTGGCTGCGCCCGGCAAACTTAGAGTCATAAAAAGAAATGGAAAAGTTGTTGCTTTCGAAAATGAAAAAATACAAGTAGCTGTAACAAAGGCTTTCCTTGCCAATGAGGGTGGCAATGCCGCTGCAAGTGAGAGAATACATGAGAAAGTTGAAGTGATAACATCTGAGATTATGGATATCTTTACCAGAAGAATGCCTTCTGGTGGAACTTTGCACATTGAAGAAATACAAGACCAGGTTGAACTCCAATTAATGCGAAAGGAAGAATATCAAGTAGCAAGAAGCTACATTTTATACCGGGAAGAAAGAGCAAAGAAAAGAGGAAAACCAGAGAAAAAGACTATAGAACTCGACAAAGAAGTAAACATAAGCGTAACAAAGATAAATGGTGAAACGGTGCCACTTGATGTTGCAAGACTTTCATCAATCATTACCGATGCATGCGAAGGGCTAGATGATGTAGATCCAAAGGTAGTTCTAGAAGAATCAATTGGCAATCTTTACGATGGCGTGTCTGTTGCAGATATGAGAGCCAGCCTAATCATGACAGCAAGAACAAAAGTTGAAAAAGAACCAAACTATTCATTTGTGACAGCTAGAATTTTAATGGATCAAATAAGAAACGAAGCACTTGAATTTTTAGGTATTGCAGAAGATGCAACATTCGGAGATATGCAAGAATATTATCCAAAAGCCCTCTTAAGCTACATCGATAAGGGTATTGAACTAGACATTCTTAATCCAGAACTAAAAACATTTGATTTAGAAAAAATAGGTCAAGCAATAGATCATACAAGAGATAACCAATTTACATATCTTGGACTGCAAACGCTCTATGACAGATATTTTATCCATTCAGATGATACAAGGTATGAGTTACCACAAGTTTTCTTCATGAGAGTTGCTATGGGTCTTGCAATGGAAGAAGAAAATAGAGAAGAAAGAGCAATAGAGTTTTACAACTTAATATCAAGCTTCGATTACATGAGTTCAACACCCACCCTTTTTAACTCTGGAACCGTAAGACCACAGCTTTCGTCTTGCTATTTATCAACTGTACCAGATGACTTGAAAGGCATCTTCACTGCATACCAAGATATGGCTCTACTCTCTAAATGGGCTGGAGGGCTAGGCTATGATTGGACACCGGTGAGATCTCTTGGATCTTACATAAAAGGAACAAACGGAAAAAGCCAAGGTGTAGTTCCTTTCCTCAAAGTTGCAAATGATACAGCTGTCGCAGTCAATCAAGGTGGTAAGAGAAAGGGTGCTATGTGTTCTTATTTAGAAACATGGCATATGGATATTGAAGAGTTCCTAGAACTGAGAAAAAACACAGGAGACGATAGAAGAAGAACACACGATATGAATACGGCCAACTGGGTGCCAGATCTTTTCATGAAAAGGGTTCAAAATGATGAAGACTGGTCACTTTTCTCGCCAGGTGAAACACCTGATCTTCATGACTTAATTGGTAAAGAATTTGAAGAAAGATATGCCGAGTATGAGGAAATGGGCGAAAAAGGAGAGCTTAGACAATTCAAAAAAATAAAAGCAAAAGAGTTATGGAGAAAAATGCTTACAATGCTCTTTGAAACAGGTCATCCGTGGATAACTTTCAAGGATTCATGCAATCTAAGATCACCCCAGCAACACGAGGGAGTTGTTCACTCATCTAACCTCTGTACCGAAATAACACTCAACACAAAAGCGAGTGAAGAAATTGCAGTGTGTAATTTGGGGTCTGTTAATTTAAAGCAGCATATGAAAGATGGAAAACTTGATGAGGAAAAAGTAAAACAAACAGTTACAACCGCAATCAGGATGCTCGATAACGTTATCAATATTAATTATTACTCAGTGGAGACCTCGGAGAACTCGAACATGAAGCATAGACCAATAGGTCTTGGCCTGATGGGATTCCAAGATACTCTATACATGCAGAATATTTCATATAATTCACAGGAAGCTGTAGATTTTGCTGATAGAAGTATGGAACTTATAAGCTACTATGCAATAAATGCATCATCCGATCTTGCAAAAGAAAGAGGTACCTACAAGACATATGAAGGCTCACTATGGAGTCAAGGTATCTTCCCAAAAGACTCAATAAAGATCCTAAAGGAAAATAGAGGCGAAGATTATATTAATGTTGATGAAACAGAGACGTTAGACTGGGAAGAGCTTAGAAAAAAAGTAAAAAAACAAGGGATGAGAAATTCTAATGTTATGGCTATTGCTCCCACAGCAACGATTTCTAACATAACAGGCGTAACGCAGTCGATCGAACCCACCTATCAGAATCTTTATGTTAAATCTAATCTCTCAGGAGAATTTACAATAATAAATCCCCACCTCGTGGAAAAACTCAAGGAACTTGAACTTTGGGATGATGTGATGATTAATGACCTCAAGTATTATGAGGGAAGCCTTGCTCAAATAGGAAGAATTCCTGATGAAGTAAAGAATTTATTCATGACAGCCTTCGAAGTTGAGCCCCGCTATATAGTGGAATCAGCAAGCAGAAGACAGAAGTGGATTGACCAAGCCCAATCCTTAAATCTCTATATCGCAAATGCAAGTGGCAAAAAACTTGATGTAACATACAGAATGGCATGGTTGCTTGGGCTAAAGACTACCTACTATCTGAGATCTTTAGCTGCTACAACAACAGAGAAATCAACAGTTAAACAAGGAGCGCTAAATGCTGTTAGTGCTTCAACAGAAACAACAAATTCGCAAGAATTAGGTGAACCGGCACCTGTACCGGATGCATGCTCTATAGACGATCCTGACTGTGAAGCTTGCCAATAAAATAGGAGAATAAAATGTTAAATTGGGATGAATTCAACGAAGTAGAAAATACAGAAAAAACAAAACAAGTTCCCCAGGAAGTTGTTAAGGAAGCAGCAAAGCAAACTGCTCAAGAAGCAGAAGAGCCAGTTTCAAAAGAAGCAGTAAGCTCAGTTCAGACTGGAGATAGGGCCCAACTTGCTAAAGAAGCAATTGAAAATCTTGATGCGACTGAAGGTGAAGAAGAGCTTGAAGGTCAATCAGGTCGTGTTCAGGTTGATGACAAAGCAATGATTAACTGCAGAGCAGATCTAAATCAGCTTGTACCGTTTAAATATGATTGGGCGTGGCAAAAATATCTCGATGGAAGTGCAAACCATTGGATGCCTCAAGAAATAAATATGACAGCTGATATAGCTCTATGGAAATCAGAAGATGGTTTAACTGAGGATGAAAGAAAAATTGTAAAAAGAAATCTTGGGTTTTTCTCAACCGCCGATTCGTTGGTTGCCAATAATCTAGTTTTAGCTATATATAGATTAATTACAAATCCGGAATGTAGACAATACATTTTAAGACAAAGTCTTGAAGAGGCTATTCACACTCACGCCTATCAATACTGTATTGAATCTCTTGCCATGGATGAAGGAGAAATATTCAATATGTATAGAGAAATACCAAGTGTTGCAAAGAAAGCATCTTGGGGCTTAAAGTATACAAAAGAAATGTCTGACCCCTCTTTCCAAACTGGAACAGAAGAGGCAGATAAAGCTCTCCTTAAAAATTTGATTGCATTCTATTGTGTTTTAGAAGGGATCTTCTTTTATTGTGGGTTTACACAAATATTATCTATGGGAAGAAGAAATAAGATGACAGGAACAGCAGAACAGTTCCAATACATACTTAGAGATGAATCGATGCACGTTAATTTTGGAATTGACATGATCAATCAGATCAAGATAGAAAATCCACACCTTTGGGATGATGAAATGAGACATGAAGCAGCTCAAATGATATTAGAAGGTACTGAGCTAGAAGTTCAATATGCACGAGCAACAATGCCACGTGGAATACTTGGAATGAATGCAAATATGATGGAAGAGTATTTACAATTTATTGCAAATAGACGTCTTGTTCAAATTGGATTAGAGGAAGAGTTTGTTGGCGCAACAAATCCTTTTCCTTGGATGTCCGAAATTATGGATCTAAGAAAAGAAAAGAATTTCTTTGAAACCAGAGTAATCGAATATCAAACTGGTGGTGCGCTTAATTTTGATGAATAAACTAATCTTTTTGGTTTAATTTTTCAAAAATCTTTATCGATTGCTCTGGCCCACTTTGAAGGGCCTTAGCGCCCTTCATATCGGATATTGAGTCCCAACTTGCAGCAATGTTTTCAGGAGTCATTTCTTCACCCATTCCAAGCGATACTCCATCTGTTTCATGAATAAATATTCGCGAGTAAACTCCAGCACCAGCCGAAACAATAGCTCCATTAGGAGCTTCATCACCTGAAAGGTAAATAACAGCCGGCGTTACATATCTTGGCTGAAGGCTCTCTCCAACCTCATCCGGTAGCAATCCATCTGTCATTCTTGTGTAAGCAACAGGGGTTATTGAATTTGTGTGAATATTATATTTTTGTCCTTCTATCTTAAGCGTATTCATTAAGCCAACCATAGCCATTTTTGCTGATCCATAGTTAGATTGACCAAAGTTTCCAAATACACCACTAGAGGAACTAGTAAAGATTATTCTCCCATAATTTTGCTCTCTCATTATTGGAAAAACTGTATGTGTGCAATTCAAAGTACCTTGAAAATGAACAGACATAACTAAATTGAAATCTTCAATAGATATTTTATGGAAACTTTTATCTCTTAAGATTCCTGCATTATTTACTAGGACATCTACTCTTCCCCACTTCTCCATGGTCTCATCAACCATTCTTTTTACAGCATCTAGATCAGTAACACTAGCTCCATTTGCTATAGCATCACCGCCCTCAGATTCAATCTGCTCTACAACCTCATTCGCTGAATCACTGGCGCCATTTCCATCAACAGAGCCACCTAAATCATTTACAACAACTTTTGCTCCTCTTCTAGCAAACTCTAAAGCATGCTCCCTTCCAAGACCTCCTCCTGCTCCAGTTACTATTACAACTTTTTCATCAAACCTAATAGACATAATATTCCTTATTTTTTAATTGAACTTTTAGTCTCATCTCTATGTTTTCTTAAATATCGCATAAAGGGTGTACCGCCAGTTCCTCTAATGGTTGATCCACCAGAAGTAAAGTCTGATGGATTCCTTGATTGGCTATGAATGTAATCATTTGCATATCTTATGTGTTGGGATCTAAATTGTGTCATCTGGTCTAAACACTTATTAACCAACCTTCTTATCTTGATAGAATCATTTGCATAAATTTTTACTTTTGAATTTTTCTTTGTTTGGGAAATTAACTCCCTATGAGCGGGAGGCATATACAAGAGCATTTCCTCTAGGTAATCTCTTAAAGAATCTTTTTTGTGCTTAACATCAAACAAAGCATCTAAGAGAGGAATTATTGAGCTTTGGGCACCTGTCTCACCCCTAAACTGTTGGGGTTTATTTTTATAGAAGCCTTCGTAAATTAAGCCCTTTGGAAGATCAGGGTTATTTTTCCACCCAAATATATAGGGCCTGACTCTGTGATAATAAATATAGGGATCGCATTTTTCAGGCATTCTTTTAAAAATACTATTAACTTTTTCAAGCGAGCCAAGAATATTCTTTAGATGCATTTCTATTTCTGATTCTGCAGTCTCTTCGACTAAAGCAATTGTTGAGCTAACTGCTTCGGAAGCAGCATCTTCAATACAAACATGTATTGTGACAAACCAGTCCTCATCAACGCCTCCAAGAAAGTTATTTATAAGCGCTACGTTATCTAAGGAAATCTTTTTATTTTTATCAATTAAATACCAATTATCTAGGCAGTAGCTTGCGTAACTAAGTACCGGAGGTCTTCCTAAGTATTTAGATACTTTAATCCATGGAGAAGCTATAGATTTTGGTAACTTTTTTCTAGGTTTATTATCAGAATAAACATAAGCATGTGCTAAAAAAGATAACTGTGAATTAATACATCTCAACTTCTTTTCTTCATCATTTCCAATCATTTCACTAAAATTAAAAAAAGTACCAGGTAATGATTCAATGACTTGAGGTAAAGAGCTGGTTAAAAGCAATTTAGGTACTTCCGCTGAAAGATCAGTTAAATATCTAGACTGTGAGTCTGATCTTACGCTTTTTAATGGAGAATGATCAGGCAAGAAACCCCTTTTTGGATTTTTATCTAAAGTAAGGTCGCTTTTCATATTTGAATTATAAATTAATTAGTGCTTCTTCTATTCTTTTTGATGCTTTTTTTATGTTTTGATGATTGGTAGCAAAATTTATTCTAATATTATTTTTTTTACCAAATTCTATTCCATCATTAATCCCTACTCCATATTTCTCAAAATGAGATTGAAGATTTTTGCGTTTTGGGTTTTTCAAACTTACCCATAAAAGATATGTTGCTTCAGGAACAACAGGAGATGCGTTTTTATGATTTTCTATGGCATTCAATAAAGTTTCCAAATTCTTATTTAGATATCTTATAAGGTCATCTCTCCATTTCCATCCTTTTTTGAAAGCAGCAGAAAGAGCAATAAGACCAGTTATATTGGCATCATCAGTTATGCCTTCCGCATTCTTTTTAAAAGCTTTTCTTAACTTATCACAAGGTATTACGGCAAAAGCGCAGTTCAAACCAGGAACATTAAATGTTTTAGATGCTGAATAAAAAGCAATAACATTTTTTTCAATAGTCTTCATAGAACCTAACGGAGTGTGTTTAAGACTATTCTGCAAAATAAGATCACAATGAAGCTCGTCTGAAAAAACTGTAATATTTTTCTCTTTGATAATTTTTGTAAGGTCTTTTATTTCTTTTTTTGAATAAACGGTGCCTCCTGGATTCTGCGGATTTACGAACATTAACCACGAATTCTTTTTTGCTATTAATGAAAGCTTGTCAAAATCAATTACAAGTCTTCCTCTACTTTTTACCATTGGAATTTTCTGAATCTTTCTTCCAAGATGCTTAGGCGCTTTAAGAAAATTTAAGTATATAGGAGTAGGAATAATTACTTGTGTATTTTTAGGAATGAGATTGTAGATACTATAAATAGGAGCTCCGACTGATGGAGTTAAAACAATCCATTCTTTTTTAATGTTCCAGCCTTTATTCTTAAGGTACTTTTTAAGTATATCTCTTAATCCTTTTGGTTCTGAGTGATAACCAAAAATACCATTATCTACATATTTCCTTAGCGCGCTTTTTATACAAGCAGGAGATTCAAAATCCATATCTGCAACCCACATTGGTAAAATATCCCTTGATTGGTATCTATCCCACTTCTTGCTATTTGAATTCTTCCTATTTTTTTTCTTATCGAATTGCTTCAATATGAACCCCCCTGTAGGATTATTTTATCAATAATGAGTAGTTTTTGTTGGTATTAAATTTTAAAGATTTATAATAAGGTAATTTAAATCTCTACTAGAAAAAATGAAAAATGAAATTAAAGTGGTGGTTACTGGGGCAGCTGGTCAGATCGGCTATTCGTTGATTCCTAGATTAATTGATGGAAATACTTTTGGAGATAAGACTGTTAATCTTTCGTTAGTAGAAATTCCTCAAGTTGTATCAAAACTTGAAGGATTAGCTATGGAGCTCGATGATTCATACTTTCCAAATCTCGGAACTATTGATTACACGGATAACTTCTCAGATGCCGCAGATGGCGCTGATTGGTTTTTGCTTGTAGGAAGTATTCCGAGAGGCATTGTTTACAACGGAAAAAAGATTGAAGAGCGTTCAGACTTACTTCAAATTAATGGGGGGATCTTTGTGGATCAAGGAAAAGCGATTGGAGAATTTGGTAATGAAAATGCAAAAATTCTTGTTGTTGGGAATCCAGCAAATACAAATGCTTTGATAGGGAGAAAGGCTGCAAATAATTCATCTCAAACCTGGATGGCCATGACTATGCTTGATTCCAATAGAGCTAAATCGATGTTAGCAAAAAAACTTTCATGCAACGTTTCGGAAATTAAGAAGATGATCATCTGGGGTAATCATAGCCCTACTATGTATCCAGATTTTGAAAATGCATTAAAAGACAATCAGTCTGTAGCAAACTTAATTGAGGATACAAATTGGATAGATTCTCACTTTATACCAAATGTTCAGCAAAGAGGAAAAGCAGTGATTGATGCAAGGGGAGCTTCTTCAGCAACTTCTGCCGCAAAGGCTGCACTAGATACAGTGATTGCTTGTGAAAATGTAACTTCAACAGATGATTGCTTTAGTGCAGCAGTTTATAGTGATGGAGCATATGATGTTCCTGAAGGAATTATGTGCGGCTTTCCTTTAATGACAACTCCTAGTGGAGAGATTGAAATCATTAGGGATTTAACACTTTCTGATAATGCAAGATCTAGATTGAGTTTGTCAGTTGATGAGTTGCTTTCTGAAAGAGAAGCCGTAAAAGATCTTTTGTGAAAAGCTTTTTAACCTCAAAGTTCATTAATTATATTCAAAGTATTGTAATCGATGAGAAACTTAGCGAAATAGCAATTATAACAACCGCTAATATTTCTAAATTTGTCGACAATCTTTCAGGAAATTTTGATTCTTTGAATGTTTATAACAAAATTAATGGTTTTTGTGGAAGTGCAGAGATTTATTTTATTTTTCCAGATGTAAATTTTACCCTTGAAGAGATTGGTCTTGTTAAGAATGCTCTTTCTCAAAAGCTAATTATTTTTAGCTTTAAAAATATAAATGAAGATCTTTTAAAGCTTGGGTTGGTTAAAGAATTTTCTGAGAAAGATTTGCACTGTCATAGCTATAATTTAAAAACCTATAATATTAAAAGAGATTGGAATAATCCAAAAGGATGGGCTAATCCTGAAAACTTTAATAAATATAGATGGTAATTTGCAGATAAAAACTATTCACCTAGAGATATTTCTAACTTTTATAATTAATTTTTAGAGCGAGATCAAGGAACTTTTTATATTTTCCTCTGTCTACAATAATATGAAAAAGTTAATCCTCGGTTTTTTATTCTTGCCTTCATTAGTAACGGGTGACCACTGTGATGGTGGAGCATGCCCCGCTCTAGAACACTTTAAAGATACTGGTGATGAAGTAGCTAAAGATCTTCTTCCCTATCTTGGGGTTGGTCTAATTCTTGCCGTAACCATGAATTCAGGATCAGATCAGAGCTCTCTATCATATATAAATTTTGATAGTCAGAATCGCCCCAATGGGATAAAAATCTATGATAATAAAAGATATATCTCAGTTAATGCTTTCACAAGAAATTATGAAAATTTCGAGTACCCTTCAATTTATAACGATGATCTATTCGAAGCAAATCATGGCTTCAACATTTTAGAATTTAAGATTAATCTAAATTAATTTTTTAATTGCGGGAATAGCAAAACATCTCTTATAGATGATTGATTTGTTAGAAGCATTACTAATCTATCTATTCCAAGCCCTACTCCAACTGCTGGCGGCATTCCATGCTCCAGTGCTGTAATATAATCCTTATCAAAATCCATTGCTTCCTTATCTCCAGAATCCTTAGCAGCGACCTGTGCCTCAAATCTTGAAGCCTGATCATCAGGATCATTAAGCTCGCAAAAACCATTTGCAAACTCTTTTCCACCAATAAATAATTCAAATCTATCTGCAAAATCTGGGTTATCAGGGTTTCTTCTTGAAAGAGGAGAAACTTCAACTGGGTATTCTGTAACAAATGTAGGATTAACAAGTCTTTCCTCAACGGTTTCTTCAAATATTTCCAGTAATAATCTACCTGTTCCCCAACTTTTATCTGTTTCCTTTCCTAGTCCTTTAAAATATTTCTCGAGTGCTGACCTGTCATTTAAATCTTTTTTACTTAGATCTTTGTTATAACTTAAAACAAGGTCTGATAACTTCTCCTGAGAGAACTTTCCAAGATCAATCTCTAACTCATCCCACTGAATCCTCTCACCACAATCTATAGCTTTAGCGGCATTCACAATGATATCTTTGGTTAAATCCATCTGATTTTGCATTGTTGCATATGCTTCATACCACTCCATCATAGTAAATTCAGGATTATGTTTAGTAGAAAGTCCTTCATTTCTAAAGCTTCTATTTATTTCATAAACTTTATCAAAACCACCAACCAAAAGTCTTTTGAGGTAAAGCTCTGGAGCTATTCGTAAGTATAAGTCTCTTCCTAAAGCATTGTGTTGAGTTACAAAAGGTCTTGCTACAGCTCCTCCTGCCAAAGGATGCATCATTGGAGTCTCTACTTCTAAATAACCTCTTTCATTCATCTTTTTTCTTGCTGAGTCAATAATTCTTGTCCTTTTTATAAAAATTTCTTTAGTTTGGGTATTTGTCATTAAATCTAGATATCTTTGCCTATATCTAGCCTCAACATCTGTTAAGCCTTTAAATTTTTCTGGCATCGGTCGTAAAGATTTAGTAATCATTTCTAAGTCCCAAACCTCAATCGTGAGTTCATCTGTTTTTGTCCTGAATAGCGATCCAGAAACTCCGACAATATCCCCCAAATCCCATGTTTTAAAATCATCGTATACGCTTTCATCAATATTGTTTTTGGTTACATATATCTGAATATCTCCGCTGGCATCTCGTAAAGTGGCAAAGCTCGCATTCCCCATTACTCTCTTGAGAACAATTCTTCCTGCAATTGAAATGTTCTTAATGTTTTTTTTGGCTAAATCATCTTTAGAGGTTTCGCCATATAATTTATGAATTTCATTTGCATTATTCTTTGGTCGAAAAGAATTAGCATAAGCAACGCCTTTGTCCCTTAAGTTTTCAAGTTTTTTTCTTCTTTCTTCAAGAATAGCTTTTTCGCCGCCTATTTTATCTTCACTCATTTATATTCCTGCTTTAAGTGATGCTCGCATAAATTCATCAATATTGCCATCAAGAACTGCGGATGTGTTACCTGTTTCATAGTTGGTTCTTAAATCTTTAATTCTTGATTGATCTAAAACATAAGATCTAATCTGACTTCCCCAACCAATATCGGCCTTACTATCCTCCAACTTTTGCTGTTCCTCTTTTTGTTTTTGTAATTCTAACTCGTATAGCTTAGATTTTAATTGTTTTAATGCATTTTCTTTATTTTTATGTTGTGATCTTCCATTTTGACACTGAGAAACTGTTCCTGTCGGTATGTGAGTTAACCTCACAGCAGAGTCTGTTTTATTAACGTGCTGGCCTCCTGCTCCAGAAGCCCTGTAAGTATCAACTCTTATATCAGCATTGTTTATCTCTATCTCAATATCATCATTTATTTCAGGAGAAATAAAAACTGATGCAAAAGAGGTATGTCTTCTATTACCTGAATCAAATGGTGATTTTCTTACTAGCCTATGAACGCCCGTCTCAGACCTAAGCCATCCATAAGCATAGTCTCCCTCTATTAAAATTGAAGATGATTTAATGCCAGCGACTTCGCCAGGTGAGGATTCAGTGATGGTTGCTGAAAATCCCTTACTTTCAGCCCACTTCAAATACATCCTTAATAACATGTCAGCCCAATCCTGAGCTTCTGTCCCGCCTGATCCTGATTGAATGTCAACGAATGCATTTGATGAATCCATTTTACCGCTAAACATCTTTGTGAATTCAAGATTCTCAATAGACGGCTTTATTTCCAATATTTCATCAATAATTTGTTTAATGGTTATCTGATCATCTTCTTCAAGTGCCATATCTAGGAGCAACTTGTTGTCGCTAAGCTTATTAAGTGAGTCTTTATAAGTTGCTAGGGATTTTTCAAGAAAGGTCTTTCTTTTATTAAGATCAGTAGATTTCTCAATATCTGACCAAATTTCTTTTTCAAGAAGTTGATTTTCGATTTCTAAGATTTCTTTTTCTTTACTATCAACGTCAAAGGTACCCCCTAATCTCATCAAGTTGAGACAGAAGATTAGAAATTTCAATTTTTAGTTCTGAAGCATCCATTTAGATTTCTTGATTAAAATGTTTTACTAATTTTACCCTACCATTAACATCAATACCTCTTAAATCTCTTTTGACCCTCATCAAACCGCCTCTCTCTGAGGACTGATAAACTAAAACATCTTCCTTTTTTAGTATCTTAGACCAATATGAAAATATCGGTGGCTGAGCACTTCCTGTAACAGGGTCCTCCCTTACTCCAAGATTTTTTGTTCCAAACATTCTGAGGGCATAGTCATAATTGCTGTTTTCATAAGTTGATGTGAGTATCAATTGATCTTTACCTAGATTGTCATGACTAAAGAAATCATTATCCCATTTCATTAAATTATCAAATGAATCTAACACTCCAATGAAATGTATCTTAGATTCATAATAATCAATACATGAAGTTCCTAAAATTTCTTTTATAACTTCATTTGGTTCTTTTTTTTTAATATTTTGATCAGGAAGTATTAATGAGACAAATTCATTATCGACATCACAATATAAAACATCATGATTTGCCTTAAAGGTTATTTTTTTTATTCCCATTTTATTAGACAGATGAGCGGCACTTGCAACAGTGGCATGCCCACATAAATCTATTTCAGATGTTGGCGTAAAAAAACTAATCTTGAAGCATGAATCTTCTTCAAACAAAAAAGCTGTTTCAGAAAATCCATTTTTGTAGGCAATATTTTGCTTTTCTTTTTTACTCAAGCCTACATCCATGCAAACTCCCGCTGGATTCCCAAGGAAAGTGTCTGAACAAAAAGAATTGTACTCAAAAACTTCTATTTTCATTAATGATTGTTTCTTTTTATAAAATTAAAGACTTGGTCTTGGTCGGCTTCCAAAGAATAAGAGTATTCTTCTTTATTTAATACCTCACTTAAAGTGTGGTGTTTTTCAAAAGTTGGGATTTCTGCTAATTTTAATGAGTCTAAGAACTTTCCTGGATGAGCTGTAGAAAGCACAACAAGGTCTGAACTAATTGGTCCTCCAAATATTTTTGAAACACATAATCCAACTGCAGTATGTGGATCAACAACATAATTAAAATCTTTATATATTTTTTTCATAATCTCAGTTGTTTCCACATCTCCAATACTTGAACTGCAGAATAAATCATAAGTTTTTTTCCATACATCTTCACTAAGCGAAATAGGACTATTTGGGAAGTTATCAAAAAAGTTTTTACATGTTTCTGCATCCCTTTCTAAATAAAAATCATAAATCAATCTTTCAAAGTTACTTGCAACAGTTATATCCATGCTGGGTGAAAGTGTCTCATTTACTAATTCTTTTTTATAAAGATTTTTTGAAAAAAAACGATGTAAAATATCATTTTCATTAACTGCAACAGCTATTTTTTTAACTGGTAATCCTAATTTCATTGCTGAGTAACATGCAAAAACGTTACCGAAATTGCCTGTAGGAACTGAGAAACAAAGTTGTTTAGAAAAGTTATTTATCTTCATGCACAGATAAAAGTAATAACATATCTGCCCTATGATTCTTGTCCAATTTATAGAATTTACAGCTAAAAGGACTTGATCATGCTTTAAAAAAGATTTGTCTTTAAAAGCTGATTTAACAATATCCTGACAATCATCAAAAGTACCATTGATATTTAAGACGAATACATTTTCTTGATTTACTGTTGTCATTTGCTTTCTTTGAATATCAGTCATATTTCCTTCTGGGAGCAACATAAATGTTTTAATGTTTTTATATTCTTTACATGCATCAATTGCAGCAGACCCTGTATCACCTGATGTAGCACCAAGTATTATTGCAGTCTGATTATTCTTTTCTAGAGCCTTATTAAAAAAAGCTGCGCATAACTGAAGACCAAAATCCTTAAAAGCTGCTGTAGGTCCATGGAATAACTCACCAATAAAGATATCCTCATTAACTTCTTTAATTCCAACAAGATCACTCTTTTCAAAATCATGCCAAGTGTTTTCAAGAAGAGTTATTACTTCTTCTTTTTTATAGGAAGATTCTGTAAAAAGTGGGACTATTAATTTGGCTATATCAATAAATGAGTTACATTCTTGAAGCTTTCTAATATCTGCTTTAGGCCATTCTGTTGGAATATATAAACCTCCATCATCTGCAAGTCCTTTTAAAAGAACTTCTTCAAATGTTTTAGCTTTATCTCCACCCCTTGTACTCTCAAATAACATTATTATTTTTCAATTCTTAACGTTTTAAAATTACTAGAAAGATTGTTGAGACCATTTAAAAATTCTTGCAAGTTAATAGATGTAATTTCCTCTGTCTCGAAGAAGCAAGTTATATCAGACTTATTTCCATCATTTATTAAGCCTGAGTTTCTAATAGATATATTGTGTTCTGCTAGCATGTCTAGAACATCACTATTTATATTTTCACTTGAAGAATTTACGATTATCAAAAATGAAAATAACTCATCTAAGATTTGTCTATATTTAAGATCTTCTTTTGATGAAGCATTATGATTACTTGACTCAGAGGCTAGACGCACAATATCTGATATTACTCCTGCTGCTGTAGCCTCTCCTCCTGCTCCAGATCCTGAAATATGAATCTTCCCTATTAAGTCAGTATCAATTACTAAACCATTTCTTACATTCTTAAGGCTGGAAAGGTAATCAGATTTTTTAACTAGTGCTGGATTAGATCTCAAAAGAAGTTTTCCATCCTTTATATCAGCTGATGAGACATGCTTTACTGTGAAATTTAATTTTTCAGCTATATAAATATCTTGTTTAGTAATATTTGAGATTCCTTCTATTAAGAATTCATTTGGTGGTAATGGCGATCCAAAAACTATATTTGATAAGATTGATATTTTATGTGCAGCATCAATTCCCTCTATATCAAATGTTGGATCTGCCTCAGCATAACCATTTTCTTGAGCGAAAGATAAACTATCTTCAAAACTCATTCCATCTTCCATTTGAGAAATAATAAAGTTAGATGTTCCATTAAGCATGCCTTTGATAGACAAAAATTTATTTCCAGCAAGGTCATTTTTAAGCAAATTAATTGTTGGAGTTCCAGCACAGACTGAAGCTTCAAAAAGAAAATCAACACCATTGTTAGATGCCTCTCTAAAAAGAATATCGCCATACTCATAAATAACTGCCTTATTGGCTGTAACAACTGGAATTTTTTTCTCAAAGGCAGAAGAAATCAGTGTTTTTGCGTCATCTGTTCCACCAATTAACTCAACTAAAACATCTATATCTTCGTCTAAAACATCAAAAATATTTCTTAAAATCTTTGTTTCACCAGCATTGTATTTAGGATTATCTCTTCGAGCTCCTATAGCAACAATCTCAAGATCAACTTGATGAGTTCTCTTTATTTGGTTTTTATTTTCGAGAATAGACCTATGCAATGCTGTAGCTACTGTACCCCACCCACAGATGCCTATTTTTATCTTCTTCATTATTTAATGATACCAATTAGCTCATTTGCTGGAATATATCCTGGTAGCAATAATCCAGTTTGAGTAATAATTGCAGGTGTTCCAGTAACACCAATGCGTCTTCCAATCTCAAAATGATTTTCTACAGGATTTTCACAATTATTCAATTCGATATCGATATCATTTTTAAGATTCGTTATTGATTCTTTTTTTTCATTAGAACACCATGCTGCAACCATCTTCTCGTAGGAGCTTGAGTCGATCCCTGTCCTAGGAAAAGCTAAATAATTAATTGAAACTCCATTTTTTAAATACTCATCAATTTCTGAATGAAATTTTCTGCAATAAGTGCATTCAACATCTGTAAAAACAGTTAAAACAGACTTTTCATTATTTGATTTAAATTTAATAAAACTATCTTGATCTAGGTCAGCAAGTATTTTTAGCCTAAGCCTTCCTTTATCTTTTTCAGTTTCACTCTCTGGTCTGTCGCCTTTGAGAGAGAATATATCTCCAAGAATAATATATTCAGTATTTGGAAGGACATAGATAGGTTGTATATCTCCAATATCAACTATGAAAATGTCTCTCTCTTGAGAGTAAGTTATTTCTTTTACTGAAACGCCCTCAGGTAAGATTTTATTAATCTTTTCTTTTACCAAAATAAGATCTTGAGATAATAATGATGAACAGAAAAATAAACAAATTAAAACCTTTTTCATATTTATCCTCGTGGATGATGCTTTTTAACAAGCTCACTTAAGCGCTGTTTTGCAATATGAGTATATATTTGTGTTGTTGACAA